>NZ_JARVHQ010000001.1:4250312-4857500 GCF_040459645.1 Bacillus cereus group sp. RP43 | reverse complement strand
CTAAGGTGGGACAGATGATTGGGGTGAAGTCGTAACAAGGTAGCCGTATCGGAAGGTGCGGCTGGATCACCTCCTTTCTATGGAGAATTGATGAACGCAGTTCATCAATAAACGTTGACTTGTTTCGTTTCGTTCAGTTTTGAGAGAACTATCTCTCAAGTTTAAATGTATGTTCTTTGAAAACTAGATAACAGTGTAGCTCATATTTTTTTAATTTTAGTTTGGTTAAGTTAGAAAGGGCGCACGGTGGATGCCTTGACACTAGGAGTCGATGAAGGACGGGACTAACGCCGATATGCTTCGGGGAGCTGTAAGTAAGCTTTGATCCGAAGATTTCCGAATGGGGAAACCCACTATACGTAATGGTATGGTATCCTTACCTGAATACATAGGGTATGGAAGACAGACCCAGGGAACTGAAACATCTAAGTACCTGGAGGAAGAGAAAGCAAATGCGATTTCCTGAGTAGCGGCGAGCGAAACGGAATCTAGCCCAAACCAAGAGGCTTGCCTCTTGGGGTTGTAGGACATTCTATACGGAGTTACAAAGGAACGAGGTAGACGAAGCGACCTGGAAAGGTCCGTCACAGAGGGTAACAACCCCGTAGTCGAAACTTCGTTCTCTCTTGAATGTATCCTGAGTACGGCGGAACACGTGAAATTCCGTCGGAATCTGGGAGGACCATCTCCCAAGGCTAAATACTCCCTAGTGATCGATAGTGAACCAGTACCGTGA
This sequence comes from Bacillus cereus group sp. RP43, assembly GCF_040459645.1. Lineage (NCBI taxonomy): Bacteria > Bacillati > Bacillota > Bacilli > Caryophanales > Bacillaceae > Bacillus > Bacillus cereus group sp. RP43. The sequence goes on along the minus strand of NZ_JARVHQ010000001.1, from coordinate 4,856,764 downwards.
GGGAAAGGTGAAAAGCACCCCGGAAGGGGAGTGAAAGAGATCCTGAAACCGTGTGCCTACAAATAGTCAGAGCCCGTTAATGGGTGATGGCGTGCCTTTTGTAGAATGAACCGGCGAGTTACGATCCCGTGCGAGGTTAAGCTGAAGAGGCGGAGCCGCAGCGAAAGCGAGTCTGAATAGGGCGTTTAGTACGTGGTCGTAGACCCGAAACCAGGTGATCTACCCATGTCCAGGGTGAAGTTCAGGTAACACTGAATGGAGGCCCGAACCCACGCACGTTGAAAAGTGCGGGGATGAGGTGTGGGTAGCGGAGAAATTCCAATCGAACCTGGAGATAGCTGGTTCTCCCCGAAATAGCTTTAGGGCTAGCCTTAAGTGTAAGAGTCTTGGAGGTAGAGCACTGATTGAACTAGGGGTCCTCATCGGATTACCGAATTCAGTCAAACTCCGAATGCCAATGACTTATCCTTAGGAGTCAGACTGCGAGTGATAAGATCCGTAGTCAAGAGGGAAACAGCCCAGATCGCCAGCTAAGGTCCCAAAGTGTGTATTAAGTGGAAAAGGATGTGGAGTTGCTTAGACAACTAGGATGTTGGCTCAGAAGCAGCCACCATTTAAAGAGTGCGTAATAGCTCACTAGTCGAGTGACTCTGCGCCGAAAATGTACCGGGGCTAAATACACCACCGAAGCTGCGAATTGATACCAATGGTATCAGTGGTAGGGGAGCGTTCTAAGTGCAGTGAAGTCAGACCGGAAGGACTGGTGGAGCGCTTAGAAGTGAGAATGCCGGTATGAGTAGCGAAAGACGGGTGAGAATCCCGTCCACCGAATGCCTAAGGTTTCCTGAGGAAGGCTCGTCCGCTCAGGGTTAGTCAGGACCTAAGCCGAGGCCGACAGGCGTAGGCGATGGACAACAGGTTGATATTCCTGTACCACCTCTTTATCGTTTGAGCAATGGAGGGACGCAGAAGGATAGAAGAAGCGTGCGATTGGTTGTGCACGTCCAAGCAGTTAGGCTGATAAGTAGGCAAATCCGCTTATCGTGAAGGCTGAGCTGTGATGGGGAAGCTCCTTATGGAGCGAAGTCTTTGATTCCCCGCTGCCAAGAAAAGCTTCTAGCGAGATAAAAGGTGCCTGTACCGCAAACCGACACAGGTAGGCGAGGAGAGAATCCTAAGGTGTGCGAGAGAACTCTGGTTAAGGAACTCGGCAAAATGACCCCGTAACTTCGGGAGAAGGGGTGCTTTCTTAACGGAAAGCCGCAGTGAATAGGCCCAAGCGACTGTTTAGCAAAAACACAGGTCTCTGCGAAGCCGTAAGGCGAAGTATAGGGGCTGACACCTGCCCGGTGCTGGAAGGTTAAGGAGAGGGGTTAGCGTAAGCGAAGCTCTGAACTGAAGCCCCAGTAAACGGCGGCCGTAACTATAACGGTCCTAAGGTAGCGAAATTCCTTGTCGGGTAAGTTCCGACCCGCACGAAAGGTGTAACGATTTGGGCACTGTCTCAACCAGAGACTCGGTGAAATTATAGTACCTGTGAAGATGCAGGTTACCCGCGACAGGACGGAAAGACCCCGTGGAGCTTTACTGTAGCCTGATATTGAATTTTGGTACAGTTTGTACAGGATAGGCGGGAGCCATTGAAACCGGAGCGCTAGCTTCGGTGGAGGCGCTGGTGGGATACCGCCCTGACTGTATTGAAATTCTAACCTACGGGTCTTATCGACCCGGGAGACAGTGTCAGGTGGGCAGTTTGACTGGGGCGGTCGCCTCCTAAAGTGTAACGGAGGCGCCCAAAGGTTCCCTCAGAATGGTTGGAAATCATTCGTAGAGTGCAAAGGCATAAGGGAGCTTGACTGCGAGACCTACAAGTCGAGCAGGGACGAAAGTCGGGCTTAGTGATCCGGTGGTTCCGCATGGAAGGGCCATCGCTCAACGGATAAAAGCTACCCCGGGGATAACAGGCTTATCTCCCCCAAGAGTCCACATCGACGGGGAGGTTTGGCACCTCGATGTCGGCTCATCGCATCCTGGGGCTGTAGTCGGTCCCAAGGGTTGGGCTGTTCGCCCATTAAAGCGGTACGCGAGCTGGGTTCAGAACGTCGTGAGACAGTTCGGTCCCTATCCGTCGTGGGCGTAGGAAATTTGAGAGGAGCTGTCCTTAGTACGAGAGGACCGGGATGGACGCACCGCTGGTGTACCAGTTGTTCTGCCAAGGGCATAGCTGGGTAGCTATGTGCGGAAGGGATAAGTGCTGAAAGCATCTAAGCATGAAGCCCCCCTCAAGATGAGATTTCCCATAGCGTAAGCTAGTAAGATCCCTGAAAGATGATCAGGTTGATAGGTTCGAGGTGGAAGCATGGTGACATGTGGAGCTGACGAATACTAATAGATCGAGGACTTAACCATATAATATGAAGCAATGTTATCTAGTTTTGAAGGAATATACCTTCATCAGTTTGGTGATGATGGCAGAGAGGTCACACCCGTTCCCATACCGAACACGGAAGTTAAGCTCTCTAGCGCCGATGGTAGTTGGGACCTTGTCCCTGTGAGAGTAGGACGTCGCCAAGCAAAAACCTAAGTCGTTTCGACTTAGGTTTTTTTGTGTTTATTTTTATTTACCGAAGGTTAAAATCGATAAATTTAATAACGCTAAAGAAGAAAAAAGAATGAAATAGAAACGGTATAAAATAAAATTTGGATGATAAAGTGATAAGAAGGCTATAAAGTAATACGTTTAAATATAAATTGAAGGTAAGGATTACCTTTTTATGTTAATTTAGTTGTCAAATGAACAATAATGTTTTTGATTTAATATGAAAAGGTTATGTGAAAAAGAGCTGGATGGCTATTTTTCACATAACCTTTTTGTGGTTTTAAAGGATTTTACCTAAGAAAAAATCTATAATTAAGGTAGTTAACATATATTTTTTGATGGGTGTGGGGGATTATGAAAGAAATATGCATGTTATTAGTGGCTGTTATATTATGGGGGGCAGCAATTGCGCCAACGAAATGGGCATTAGAATCCATTCAACCATTTACTTTGTTATTTATTCGTCTTTTCTTTGCAGGTGGAATTTGTATGCTTTTTTCATATGGTCAACTTCAAAAAGCGATCGTACATAAACATATTCCATGGAAAAGAATGAGTTTGTTATCTTTTACTGGTGTAGCTGGGTACTTTATGTTTACATCCTACGGGATTTCTTTAACAAGTGGATTACATGTTAGTATCATTGATGCCGCATTGCCATTAGTTACAATTCTTTTTTCAGCGTTCTTTTTGAAAGAGAAAATTCAGTCGAATTATTGGATAGGTATTATATTGGGGGCTATAGGGGTACTTCTTATTACAATTTCATCTAATGATGCTGATCAAGAGGTGTCTTTAATAGGAGATATCCTAATTTTATTAAGTACCTTCTTATTTGCTTTCTATACAGTATTGTTAAAACAGCCGAAACAGGAACAGTACCTATCAAACAAGGTTTTTACAACATTAACTTTAATTATTGGATCCGTTATTTTATTACCATTTGCAATGGTAGAAACTTTTTATTACGGTTTCCCAAAGATTGAAACCTGGAAGGCTGGACTTAGTGTAATGTATCTTGTTATTGGAGCGACAATTTTGGCATATTGGTTTTGGAATAAAGCACTAGAGAGAGTTTCAGCATCAGTAAGTGGATTATATTTAAATGCATTACCGCTAATAAGTATTGTTGCGTCAATTGTTCTATTAAATGAATCTTTAACGTGGAGAATAGTAATAGGCGGCGGTTTAGTCTTATTTGGAGTGGTATGGGCAGATAAAAGTAAATTAATCGATTTATTTATCATTTCTCGACAGAAAACTCCCGCCTCAAGGAATGAGTAGAACGATAGTTTAAATAGAGAGGGGAGAGTTCAAAAGTTTAAAGAGTGCATGTATATAATGTGTAATCAAAAGGACGTCTTGTATGTAATGGGATGTCCTTTTTTATTATTTTCATTGAAATAGAGAAATTGAATAACTGAAATTAATATAGAAAATACCTTTAGGAATTATTTTATTATTAATTGAATAAAAGGTGTTGACGATTAGCCTATAGAGGTGTAATATAGAACAAGTCGCCGATAGCAACAACGCAGAAAGCGACAAAACAAAATGAAAAACTTAGTTGACATTACAAATTGGAAATGTTAACATAAGGGAGTCGCAAATGAGCGGCAAACAAGTTCTTTGAAAACTGAACGAAACAAACAACGTGAACGTCAATTTTTATTTTTAGATGCTAGACAAACTAACTTTATTGGAGAGTTTGATCCTGGCTCAGGATGAACGCTGGCGGCGTGCCTAATACATGCAAGTCGAGCGAATGGATTAAGAGCTTGCTCTTATGAAGTTAGCGGCGGACGGGTGAGTAACACGTGGGTAACCTGCCCATAAGACTGGGATAACTCCGGGAAACCGGGGCTAATACCGGATAATATTTTGAACTGCATGGTTCGAAATTGAAAGGCGGCTTCGGCTGTCACTTATGGATGGACCCGCGTCGCATTAGCTAGTTGGTGAGGTAACGGCTCACCAAGGCAACGATGCGTAGCCGACCTGAGAGGGTGATCGGCCACACTGGGACTGAGACACGGCCCAGACTCCTACGGGAGGCAGCAGTAGGGAATCTTCCGCAATGGACGAAAGTCTGACGGAGCAACGCCGCGTGAGTGATGAAGGCTTTCGGGTCGTAAAACTCTGTTGTTAGGGAAGAACAAGTGCTAGTTGAATAAGCTGGCACCTTGACGGTACCTAACCAGAAAGCCACGGCTAACTACGTGCCAGCAGCCGCGGTAATACGTAGGTGGCAAGCGTTATCCGGAATTATTGGGCGTAAAGCGCGCGCAGGTGGTTTCTTAAGTCTGATGTGAAAGCCCACGGCTCAACCGTGGAGGGTCATTGGAAACTGGGAGACTTGAGTGCAGAAGAGGAAAGTGGAATTCCATGTGTAGCGGTGAAATGCGTAGAGATATGGAGGAACACCAGTGGCGAAGGCGACTTTCTGGTCTGTAACTGACACTGAGGCGCGAAAGCGTGGGGAGCAAACAGGATTAGATACCCTGGTAGTCCACGCCGTAAACGATGAGTGCTAAGTGTTAGAGGGTTTCCGCCCTTTAGTGCTGAAGTTAACGCATTAAGCACTCCGCCTGGGGAGTACGGCCGCAAGGCTGAAACTCAAAGGAATTGACGGGGGCCCGCACAAGCGGTGGAGCATGTGGTTTAATTCGAAGCAACGCGAAGAACCTTACCAGGTCTTGACATCCTCTGAAAATCCTAGAGATAGGACTTCTCCTTCGGGAGCAGAGTGACAGGTGGTGCATGGTTGTCGTCAGCTCGTGTCGTGAGATGTTGGGTTAAGTCCCGCAACGAGCGCAACCCTTGATCTTAGTTGCCATCATTAAGTTGGGCACTCTAAGGTGACTGCCGGTGACAAACCGGAGGAAGGTGGGGATGACGTCAAATCATCATGCCCCTTATGACCTGGGCTACACACGTGCTACAATGGACGGTACAAAGAGCTGCAAGACCGCGAGGTGGAGCTAATCTCATAAAACCGTTCTCAGTTCGGATTGTAGGCTGCAACTCGCCTACATGAAGCTGGAATCGCTAGTAATCGCGGATCAGCATGCCGCGGTGAATACGTTCCCGGGCCTTGTACACACCGCCCGTCACACCACGAGAGTTTGTAACACCCGAAGTCGGTGGGGTAACCTTTATGGAGCCAGCCGCCTAAGGTGGGACAGATGATTGGGGTGAAGTCGTAACAAGGTAGCCGTATCGGAAGGTGCGGCTGGATCACCTCCTTTCTATGGAGAATTGATGAACGCAGTTCATCAATAAACGTTGACTTGTTTCGTTTCGTTCAGTTTTGAGAGAACTATCTCTCAAGTTTAAATGTATGTTCTTTGAAAACTAGATAACAGTGTAGCTCATATTTTTTTAATTTTAGTTTGGTTAAGTTAGAAAGGGCGCACGGTGGATGCCTTGACACTAGGAGTCGATGAAGGACGGGACTAACGCCGATATGCTTCGGGGAGCTGTAAGTAAGCTTTGATCCGAAGATTTCCGAATGGGGAAACCCACTATACGTAATGGTATGGTATCCTTACCTGAATACATAGGGTATGGAAGACAGACCCAGGGAACTGAAACATCTAAGTACCTGGAGGAAGAGAAAGCAAATGCGATTTCCTGAGTAGCGGCGAGCGAAACGGAATCTAGCCCAAACCAAGAGGCTTGCCTCTTGGGGTTGTAGGACATTCTATACGGAGTTACAAAGGAACGAGGTAGACGAAGCGACCTGGAAAGGTCCGTCACAGAGGGTAACAACCCCGTAGTCGAAACTTCGTTCTCTCTTGAATGTATCCTGAGTACGGCGGAACACGTGAAATTCCGTCGGAATCTGGGAGGACCATCTCCCAAGGCTAAATACTCCCTAGTGATCGATAGTGAACCAGTACCGTGAGGGAAAGGTGAAAAGCACCCCGGAAGGGGAGTGAAAGAGATCCTGAAACCGTGTGCCTACAAATAGTCAGAGCCCGTTAATGGGTGATGGCGTGCCTTTTGTAGAATGAACCGGCGAGTTACGATCCCGTGCGAGGTTAAGCTGAAGAGGCGGAGCCGCAGCGAAAGCGAGTCTGAATAGGGCGTTTAGTACGTGGTCGTAGACCCGAAACCAGGTGATCTACCCATGTCCAGGGTGAAGTTCAGGTAACACTGAATGGAGGCCCGAACCCACGCACGTTGAAAAGTGCGGGGATGAGGTGTGGGTAGCGGAGAAATTCCAATCGAACCTGGAGATAGCTGGTTCTCCCCGAAATAGCTTTAGGGCTAGCCTTAAGTGTAAGAGTCTTGGAGGTAGAGCACTGATTGAACTAGGGGTCCTCATCGGATTACCGAATTCAGTCAAACTCCGAATGCCAATGACTTATCCTTAGGAGTCAGACTGCGAGTGATAAGATCCGTAGTCAAGAGGGAAACAGCCCAGATCGCCAGCTAAGGTCCCAAAGTGTGTATTAAGTGGAAAAGGATGTGGAGTTGCTTAGACAACTAGGATGTTGGCTCAGAAGCAGCCACCATTTAAAGAGTGCGTAATAGCTCACTAGTCGAGTGACTCTGCGCCGAAAATGTACCGGGGCTAAATACACCACCGAAGCTGCGAATTGATACCAATGGTATCAGTGGTAGGGGAGCGTTCTAAGTGCAGTGAAGTCAGACCGGAAGGACTGGTGGAGCGCTTAGAAGTGAGAATGCCGGTATGAGTAGCGAAAGACGGGTGAGAATCCCGTCCACCGAATGCCTAAGGTTTCCTGAGGAAGGCTCGTCCGCTCAGGGTTAGTCAGGACCTAAGCCGAGGCCGACAGGCGTAGGCGATGGACAACAGGTTGATATTCCTGTACCACCTCTTTATCGTTTGAGCAATGGAGGGACGCAGAAGGATAGAAGAAGCGTGCGATTGGTTGTGCACGTCCAAGCAGTTAGGCTGATAAGTAGGCAAATCCGCTTATCGTGAAGGCTGAGCTGTGATGGGGAAGCTCCTTATGGAGCGAAGTCTTTGATTCCCCGCTGCCAAGAAAAGCTTCTAGCGAGATAAAAGGTGCCTGTACCGCAAACCGACACAGGTAGGCGAGGAGAGAATCCTAAGGTGTGCGAGAGAACTCTGGTTAAGGAACTCGGCAAAATGACCCCGTAACTTCGGGAGAAGGGGTGCTTTCTTAACGGAAAGCCGCAGTGAATAGGCCCAAGCGACTGTTTAGCAAAAACACAGGTCTCTGCGAAGCCGTAAGGCGAAGTATAGGGGCTGACACCTGCCCGGTGCTGGAAGGTTAAGGAGAGGGGTTAGCGTAAGCGAAGCTCTGAACTGAAGCCCCAGTAAACGGCGGCCGTAACTATAACGGTCCTAAGGTAGCGAAATTCCTTGTCGGGTAAGTTCCGACCCGCACGAAAGGTGTAACGATTTGGGCACTGTCTCAACCAGAGACTCGGTGAAATTATAGTACCTGTGAAGATGCAGGTTACCCGCGACAGGACGGAAAGACCCCGTGGAGCTTTACTGTAGCCTGATATTGAATTTTGGTACAGTTTGTACAGGATAGGCGGGAGCCATTGAAACCGGAGCGCTAGCTTCGGTGGAGGCGCTGGTGGGATACCGCCCTGACTGTATTGAAATTCTAACCTACGGGTCTTATCGACCCGGGAGACAGTGTCAGGTGGGCAGTTTGACTGGGGCGGTCGCCTCCTAAAGTGTAACGGAGGCGCCCAAAGGTTCCCTCAGAATGGTTGGAAATCATTCGTAGAGTGCAAAGGCATAAGGGAGCTTGACTGCGAGACCTACAAGTCGAGCAGGGACGAAAGTCGGGCTTAGTGATCCGGTGGTTCCGCATGGAAGGGCCATCGCTCAACGGATAAAAGCTACCCCGGGGATAACAGGCTTATCTCCCCCAAGAGTCCACATCGACGGGGAGGTTTGGCACCTCGATGTCGGCTCATCGCATCCTGGGGCTGTAGTCGGTCCCAAGGGTTGGGCTGTTCGCCCATTAAAGCGGTACGCGAGCTGGGTTCAGAACGTCGTGAGACAGTTCGGTCCCTATCCGTCGTGGGCGTAGGAAATTTGAGAGGAGCTGTCCTTAGTACGAGAGGACCGGGATGGACGCACCGCTGGTGTACCAGTTGTTCTGCCAAGGGCATAGCTGGGTAGCTATGTGCGGAAGGGATAAGTGCTGAAAGCATCTAAGCATGAAGCCCCCCTCAAGATGAGATTTCCCATAGCGTAAGCTAGTAAGATCCCTGAAAGATGATCAGGTTGATAGGTTCGAGGTGGAAGCATGGTGACATGTGGAGCTGACGAATACTAATAGATCGAGGACTTAACCATATAATATGAAGCAATGTTATCTAGTTTTGAAGGAATATACCTTCATCAGTTTGGTGATGATGGCAGAGAGGTCACACCCGTTCCCATACCGAACACGGAAGTTAAGCTCTCTAGCGCCGATGGTAGTTGGGACCTTGTCCCTGTGAGAGTAGGACGTCGCCAAGCAAAAACCTAAGTCGTTTCGACTTAGGTTTTTTTGTGTTTATTTTTATTTACCGAAGGTTAAAATCGATAAATTTAATAACGCTAAAGAAGAAAAAAGAATGAAATAGAGGCTGTTTAAAATAATAACAATGATTTTTTGTGCTCCTGATTTTCCGAATGCTCCTAAAATAATCCCTAAGAATGGGAAAGATTATTTCCATCATAATAATGAGAGTAGAAAAATGGGATTATATAAATAAGCATTCAATAATTACAGCAATTACTGCGATAAAGAAAAATAAATAGGATAATAGCACAGTTATTTTTTTTCACGGTTATTCCTCCTTAGAAATTAAATCGTTATAATATAAGTTCTATTGATGTATAGAACACAAGAGAGTATATATATTGATTAAAACATACTGAAGTATTATATAAATAGTTATACGTAAAATAGATCTCTAGAAATATATATTCTAATTCCCTTTTCTGCTTGCATATAGTTGCAATTCTTCTTTTGAATATAACTAAAACACGAACGTTATCGATGACTAATAAAAAAACATTCGATTATTTATTGACATTGTTTATGAAATATTGTTAATATAGCCATAGAAACAATAATATATAAGACCTCATATAATCGCGGGGATATGGCCTGCAAGTCTCTACCTAACGACCGTTATTCGTTAGACTATGAGGGAAAGTCACTCGGTATTTTTCTATTCACAAGGGATACGTATGCCTGAGTAGAGCGCTTTCTCTCATAGTAAAAGAGAAACTGTTCTATTTCAGGCTTTTTTTATTTGAATCGGGGGGATTCTAATATGAAATCATTAGTTGGAGTCATAATGGGAAGCACGTCAGACTGGGAAACAATGAAATATGCTTGTGACATTTTAGATGAATTAAATATACCGTATGAGAAAAAAGTTGTATCCGCTCATCGGACTCCGGATTATATGTTTGAATATGCAGAGACAGCTCGTGAACGTGGATTAAAAGTTATTATTGCTGGAGCCGGTGGAGCAGCGCATTTACCAGGAATGGTTGCAGCGAAGACAAATCTTCCTGTAATCGGTGTCCCAGTTCAATCAAAGGCATTAAACGGCCTAGATTCGTTATTATCCATTGTCCAAATGCCAGGAGGGGTTCCAGTTGCAACTGTTGCAATTGGTAAGGCTGGTTCAACGAATGCTGGACTACTTGCTGCACAAATACTTGGATCATTTCATGATGATATACATGATGCATTAGAGTTGAGACGAGAAGCTATTGAGAAAACTGTGCGTGAAGGTAGTGAGCTAGTATGACGAGAATCATTTTACCTGGAAAAACAATCGGCATTATTGGAGGCGGCCAGCTTGGAAGAATGATGGCGTTGGCAGCTAAGGAAATGGGTTATAAAATTGCTGTTTTAGATCCTACAAAGCATTCACCATGTGCACAAGTTGCTGATGTTGAAGTTGTTGCACCATATGACGATCTAAAAGCAATTCAGCATTTAGCAGAGATAAGCGACGTTGTCACATATGAATTTGAGAATATTGATTATAGATGTTTACAATGGCTTGAAAAACATGCTTACTTACCACAAGGTAGTCAGTTGTTAAATAAAACGCAAAATCGTTTTACAGAAAAGAATGCAATTGAGAAAGCTGGGTTACCAGTAGCAATGTATAGATTAGTTCAAAATCAAAATCAGCTTACTGAAGCGATTGCTGAATTATCATTTCCTTCCGTCTTAAAAACGACGACAGGTGGATATGATGGGAAAGGGCAAGTTGTTTTAAGAAGTGAAGCTGATGTTGAGAAGGCACGAGAGCTTGCGGATGAAGCAGAGTGCATTCTAGAAAAATGGGTGCCTTTTGAAAAAGAAGTATCAGTTATTGTAATTCGTAGTGTAAGTGGTGAAACGAAAGTATTTCCCGTAGCGGAAAATATTCATGTAAATAACATTTTGCATGAATCTATCGTTCCAGCTCGCATTACAGAGGAACTTTCTCAAAAAGCAATTGCTTATGCAAAAGTGCTCGCGGATGAACTAGAACTTGTGGGAACACTAGCGGTAGAGATGTTTGCTACAGCTGACGGTGAGATTTACATTAATGAATTAGCACCAAGACCTCACAATTCAGGACACTATACACAGGATGCATGTGAAACGAGTCAATTTGGTCAACATATTCGAGCAATCTGTAATTTACCTCTTGGAGAAACAAATTTGTTAAAACCAGTTGTCATGGTAAACATTTTAGGCGAACATATAGAAGGGGTCCTAGGACAAGTGAATAGACTAACCGGGTGCTATTTACACTTGTATGGAAAAGAAGAAGCAAAAGCGCAGCGGAAAATGGGGCATGTTAATATTTTAAATGATAATATTGAAGTCGCTCTAGAAAAAGCGAAGAGTTTGCATATTTGGGACCATCAAGAACAACTGTTGGAGGGAAAAAGATGATTAATCGTTATACACGCCCTGAAATGGGTGCAATTTGGACGGAAGAAAACAAATTTAAGGCATGGTTAGAAGTTGAGATTCTAGCTTGTGAAGCATGGGCTGAGCTTGGCGACATTCCAAAAGAAGATGTTAAAAAAATTCGTGAGCATGCATCATTTGATATTGATCGTATTTATGAAATTGAAAAAGAGACACGTCATGACGTAGTTGCATTCACTCGTGCTGTATCAGAAACACCAGCATTAGGTGAGGAACGTAAATGGGTTCATTACGGTTTAACATCTACAGACGTAGTAGATACAGCGTTATCTTACATCTTAAAACAAGCGAATGAAATCATATTAAAAGACTTAGAAAACTTTGTAAGCATTTTAGCTAACAAAGCGAAAGAGCATAAATACACGATCATGATGGGAAGAACACACGGTGTTCATGCAGAACCAACAACATTTGGTTTAAAACTTGGTCTTTGGTATGAAGAAATGAAACGTAACGTAGAGCGTTTCAAACAAGCTGCTGATACAGTTCGCGTTGGTAAATTATCTGGTGCGGTTGGTACATACGCGAATATTGATCCATTCGTAGAAAAATTTGTTTGTGAAAACTTAGGATTAGAAGCAGCACCAATTTCTACACAAACATTGCAACGTGATCGCCATGCTCATTACATGTCAACACTTGCACTAATCGCAACATCTATTGAAAAGATGGCAGTCGAGATTCGTGGTTTACAAAAGAGTGAAACACGTGAAGTTGAAGAGGCTTTTGCAAAAGGCCAAAAAGGTTCTTCTGCAATGCCACATAAACGTAATCCAATTGGATCTGAAAATATGACTGGTTTAGCTCGTGTTATCCGTGGTTATATGATGACAGCTTACGAGAATGTTCCATTATGGCATGAGCGCGATATTTCTCACTCTTCAGCAGAACGCGTAATTTTACCAGATGCTACAATCGCGTTAAATTACATGTTAAATCGCTTTGGTAATATCGTTAAAAACTTAACTGTATACCCAGAGAATATGAAACGCAATATGAAAAGAACATACGGCTTAATTTATTCTCAGCGCGTAATGCTTACATTAATCGACAAAGGTATGGTACGTGAAGAAGCTTATGATATCGTACAGCCTAAAGCGATGGAAGCTTGGGAAACACAAGTACAATTTAAAGAGCTTGTAGAAGCTGATGAGCGTATTACGAGCAAGTTATCACAAGAAGAAATTAATGAATGCTTCAACTATGAGCATCATATGCAACACGTTGATACAATCTTTGAACGCCTTGGGTTAAACGAAGCGTAAAATTTCATATGGCACAGAATAGAGTCATTCTGTGCCATTCTTTATAAAAACATTATTCACATTTTTCAAACTACAGGGGGCTTGCGAAATGCAAAAGCTAGAATTGCTGTATGAAGGTAAGGCAAAAAGAATTTATCGTACAGAATCAGCAGATATGGTTTGGGTAGAGTACAAAGATAGTGCGACTGCTTTCAATGGGGAGAAAAAAGAGACGATTACAGGAAAAGGTCGTTTGAACAATGAGATTACAACTTTATTGTTCAGAAAGTTACAAGAAGTAGGAATAAAAACACATTTTGTAGAGAAGTTATCTGAAACAGAGCAACTTGTTAAAAAAGTGAGTATTATTCCTCTAGAAGTTGTCACAAGAAATGTAATTGCAGGAAGTCTTTCAAAACGATTAGGAATGGAAGAGGGAACTGTACTTGCAGAACCAATCGTAGAATTTTACTTCAAAGATGATGATTTAGGAGATCCGCTTGTAACGGAAGATCATATTCGTGTATTAAACGTTGCATCACCAGAGCAAGTAAGCGTATTACGAGATATGGCTCTACAAATCAATCAAGTGTTGATTGATCATTTCGCAAGCTGTCGTGTAAGATTAGTAGATTTTAAATTAGAGTTTGGTGTAACAGATGAAGGAGAAATCATTTTAGCGGATGAAATTTCACCAGATACTTGCCGTTTATGGGATGAAACGAGCAATGAAAAATTTGATAAAGACGTATTCCGTCGTGACCTTGGAAATTTAACAGAAGCTTATGAAGAGATTTTAAAACGTTTAGGGGGAATTTCACATGTATAAAGTTAAGGTATATGTAACGTTAAGAGAAAGCGTATTAGATCCACAAGGAACAGCAGTAAAAGGGGCACTTCATAGTCTTTCGTTCACAGAAGTACAAGATGTTCGAATCGGAAAATATATGGAATTAACAATTGATAAATCAGTATCTGACCTTGACACAAAGGTAAAAGAAATGTGTGAAAAACTATTAACAAACGTTGTAATGGAAGACTTCCGTTATGAAGTTGAGGAGGTTGTCGCACAGTGAAATTTGCAGTCATAGTATTCCCAGGTTCGAACTGTGATGTCGATATGTTCCATGCAATTAAAGATGAGCTTGGTGAAGAAGTAGATTACGTTTGGCACGATAGAGAGAATTTAGATGAATATGATGCAATTTTACTACCAGGTGGATTCTCTTACGGTGACTATTTACGTTGTGGTGCTATTTCTCGCTTTGCTAACGCAATGAAAGCAGTGCAAAAAGCTGCTGAGCAAGGAAAGCCAATTTTAGGAGTGTGTAATGGATTCCAGATTCTTGTTGAATCAGGATTACTACCAGGAGCATTAATGAGAAACGAAAACTTAAAGTTTATGTGCCGTACGGTTCAGTTACGTGTTGAAAATAATGAAACTATGTTTACATCACAATATGAAAAAGATGAAGTAATCAATATTCCAATTGCACATGGTGAGGGGAATTACTATTGTGATGAAGCAGCTCTTAAACAATTAGAAGAGAATAATCAAATTGCATTCCGTTATGTAGAAAATCCGAACGGTAGCGTTTCAGACATTGCTGGTATTGTAAATGAAAAAGGAAATGTACTTGGTATGATGCCACACCCAGAGCGTGCTGTAGATGAATTGCTTGGTGGTGCTGAAGGGTTAAAAGTCTTTCAATCTATCTTAAAACAGTGGAGGGAAACATATGTCGTTAATGCTTGAACCAAATCCAACACAAATTAAAGAAGAGCGCATATATGCGGAAATGGGGCTAACAGACGAAGAGTTTGCCATGGTTGAAAAGATTTTAGGCCGTCTGCCGAATTATACAGAAACAGGATTATTCTCTGTTATGTGGTCTGAACATTGTAGTTATAAAAATTCGAAGCCAGTACTTCGTAAATTCCCAACGACGGGTGAGCGCGTTCTGCAAGGACCTGGAGAAGGTGCTGGAATTGTAGACATCGGTGATAATCAAGCGGTTGTATTTAAAATGGAAAGCCATAACCACCCTTCTGCAATTGAACCATATCAAGGAGCAGCAACAGGCGTTGGCGGTATTATTCGTGATGTATTCTCTATGGGAGCACGTCCGGTAGCTCTATTAAACTCACTTCGCTTCGGTGAATTACAATCACCACGTGTGAAATATTTATTCGAAGAAGTGGTAGCAGGAATTGCAGGATACGGTAACTGCATCGGTATTCCTACTGTTGGCGGCGAAGTACAATTTGATCCATGTTATGAAGGAAATCCACTTGTAAATGCAATGTGCGTAGGTTTAATTAACCATGAAGATATTAAAAAAGGGCAAGCGCACGGTGCTGGTAATACAGTAATGTACGTAGGAGCATCTACTGGTCGTGATGGTATTCACGGTGCAACATTCGCATCTGAAGAGCTATCTGAAAGCTCAGAAGCGAAACGTCCGGCAGTTCAAGTAGGAGATCCATTTATGGAGAAACTTCTTATTGAAGCTTGCTTAGAACTTATTCAGTCTGATGCACTTGTTGGAATTCAAGATATGGGAGCTGCTGGTTTAACTTCATCTTCTGCAGAAATGGCAAGTAAAGCAGGTATGGGTATTGAAATGTACTTAGATGATGTACCACAGCGTGAAACTGGCATGACTCCATATGAAATGATGTTATCTGAATCACAAGAGCGTATGTTAATCGTTGTGAAAAAAGGTAGAGAGCAAGAAATAGTAGATTTATTTGAGAAGTATGGTCTTGCAGCAGTTACGATGGGGAAAGTAACTGAAGATAAAATGCTTCGCTTATTCCATAAAGATGAAATGGTAGCTGAAGTACCGGCGGATGCTCTTGCAGAAGAAGCACCAATTTATCATAAACCGTCAAAAGAAGCAGCATACTTTGCTGAGTTCCAGCAGATGAAAATGGAAACACCAAAAGTAGAAGATTATAAAGAAACGTTATTAGCTCTATTACAACAACCAACGATTGCAAGTAAAGAGTGGGTATATGATCAATATGATTATCAAGTGCGCACTAGCACAATCGTTACACCAGGTTCAGATGCAGCGGTTATACGTGTACGCGGTACAGAAAAAGGATTAGCAATGACGACAGATTGTAACTCTCGCTACATTTATTTAGATCCAGAAGTGGGCGGTAAAATTGCAGTAGCAGAGGCAGCACGTAATATCGTATGTTCTGGCGGGGAGCCACTTGCAATTACAGATTGCTTAAACTTCGGTAACCCAGAAAAACCAGAAATCTTCTGGCAAATTGAGAAATCAGTAGACGGTATGAGTGAAGCTTGCCGCAAGTTACAAACGCCAGTTATCGGCGGGAATGTATCAATGTATAACGAGCGTAGTGGTGAAGCTGTATATCCAACACCAACTGTTGGGATGGTTGGACTGGTACACGATTTAAAACACGTAACAACACAAGAATTTAAACAAGCTGGCGATTTAGTTTATGTAATTGGGGAGACGAAAGCTGAGTTTGGCGGAAGTGAATTACAGAAAATGGTCCACGGCAAAATTTTCGGCCAATCACCAAGTATCGATCTAGATGTAGAGTTAAAACGCCAAAAACAAGTATTAGAAGCAATTCAAGCTGGTCTTGTTCAATCTGCACATGATGTTGCTGAAGGTGGTTTAGCAGTTGCAATTACTGAAAGTGCAATTGGTGCTAACGGTTTAGGTGCTACTGTGAAATTAGATGGGGAAGCAACAGCAGTATTATTTGCAGAATCACAATCTCGCTTCGTTATAACTGTAAAACGTGAAAATAAAGAAGCATTTGAGAAAGTGGTTGAAGCAATTCAAGTTGGAGAAGTGACAAATACAAATGAAGTAACAATTCATAATGAAGAAAATGAAGTATTACTTACAGCGAATGTAGATGAGATGAGAAAGGCTTGGAAAGGGGCAATCCCATGCTTGCTGAAATAAAGGGGTTAAATGAAGAATGTGGCGTTTTTGGAATTTGGGGGCATGAAAATGCAGCACAAGTTTCGTACTACGGATTGCACAGTTTGCAGCACCGTGGGCAAGAAGGCGCAGGCATTGTTGTAAATAATGGGGAAAAAATCGTCGGTCACAAGGGGTTAGGTTTAATATCAGAAGTGTTTTCAAGAGGTGAGCTAGAGGGATTAAACGGAAAATCAGCAATTGGACACGTACGATATGCAACAGCTGGTGGAAGTGAAGTTGCTAACGTTCAACCATTATTATTCCGTTTTTCCGATCATAGCATGGCGTTAGCTCATAACGGAAATTTAATTAACGCAAAGATGCTTCGCCGTGAATTAGAGGCAGAGGGAAGTATTTTTCAAACAAGTTCAGATACAGAAGTACTTTTACATCTCATTAAACGTAGTACAAAAGATTCTTTAATTGATAGTGTAAAAGAGGCTCTAAATAAAGTGAAAGGTGCGTTTGCATACCTTTTACTAACCGGAAATGAAATGATCGTTGCGTTAGATCCAAATGGATTCCGTCCTCTTTCAATTGGAAAGATGGGGGATGCTTACGTTGTAGCATCAGAAACATGTGCTTTCGATGTAGTTGGTGCAACATACATTCGTGATGTAGAACCTGGTGAATTGCTTATTATCAATGATGAAGGAATTCACGTAGATCGTTTTACAAATGAAGTAGACCATGCGATTTGCAGTATGGAATACATTTACTTTGCACGCCCAGATTCCAATATCGCTGGTATTAATGTTCATGCAGCACGTAAAAACATGGGGAAACGTTTAGCGGCGGAAGCTCCTATTGAAGCTGATGTTGTTACTGGTGTACCAGACTCTAGTATTTCAGCAGCAATTGGTTATGCGGAGGCGACAGGAATTCCGTATGAGTTAGGATTAATTAAAAATCGTTACGTTGGACGTACGTTTATTCAACCTTCTCAAGAGCTGCGTGAGCAAGGGGTTAAGATGAAGCTTTCAGCAGTAAGAGGCGTAGTTGAAGGAAAACGAGTTGTTATGATTGACGATTCTATCGTAAGAGGAACGACAAGTAAACGAATTGTTCGTATGCTTCGCGAGGCTGGAGCGACAGAAGTCCATGTAAGAATTGCTTCACCACCTCTTAAGTATCCATGCTTCTATGGCATTGATATTCAAACGAGAAAAGAATTAATCGCAGCAAATAATTCAATAGAAGAAATCCGTCAAATCATCGGAGCAGATTCACTAACATTTTTAAGTGAAGATGGATTAGTAGATGCAATTGGACGTCCATATGAAGGGAAATACGGCGGTCTATGTATGGCTTACTTCAATGGAGACTATCCAACAGCTCTTTATGATTATGAGCAAGAGCTTTTAGAAAGTATGAAATAAGAAGAAAAAAGCTTCTACTTCTTTTGATGTAGAAGCTAGCTTCTTTCTTAAAACGGCCGCCCTGGATGGGGAGAAATTAAAAGACGAGGTGTAAAAAACGATGGCGAATGCATATAAGCAAGCAGGAGTAGATATTGAAGCTGGATATGAAGCGGTATCTCGCATGAAAAAACACGTACAAACAACAATGAGAAAAGAAGTGCTAGGCGGTTTAGGCGGTTTTGGAGGTATGTTTGATCTATCAAAATTTGCATTAGAAGAACCTGTATTAGTATCTGGAACAGATGGCGTGGGAACGAAATTGATGCTCGCTTTTATGGCAGATAAACATGACACAATTGGTATTGATGCAGTAGCAATGTGTGTAAATGATATTGTTGTCCAAGGAGCAGAGCCGCTTTTCTTCCTTGATTATATTGCTTGTGGTAAAGCTGAACCTAGTAAAATTGAAAACATCGTCAAAGGTATATCAGAGGGCTGTCGCCAAGCTGGTTGTGCATTAATTGGTGGAGAAACAGCTGAAATGCCAGGGATGTATTCTACGGAAGAATACGATTTAGCTGGTTTTACAGTTGGAATTGTTGATAAAAAGAAAATTGTAACAGGTGAAAAAATTGAAGCCGGTCACGTATTAATTGGCCTAGCATCTAGCGGTATTCATAGTAATGGTTACTCTTTAGTACGAAAAGTGTTACTAGAAGATGGAGAACTATCTTTAAATCGCATTTATGGACGCTTAGAGCTACCTCTTGGTGAGGAATTATTAAAACCAACGAAAATTTATGTCAAACCTATTTTAGAACTATTGAAGAAACATGAAGTATACGGTATGGCACATATTACAGGTGGCGGATTCATTGAAAACATTCCACGTATGTTGCCAGAAGGAGTTGGTGCTGAAATTGAGCTAGGAGCTTGGGAAATTCAGCCGATCTTCAGTTTACTTCAAGAAGTTGGGAAACTAGAAGAGAAAGAAATGTTCAATATTTTTAACATGGGTATTGGTATGGTAGTAGCGGTGAAGGAAGAAGATGCAAAAGATGTTGTTCGTCTTCTTGAAGAGCAAGGAGAAACAGCGCGTATTATTGGACGTACTGTACAAGGTGCTGGTGTTACTTTCAATGGGGGCACAGCACTATGAGTAGATTAGCAGTTTTTGCTTCTGGAAGTGGATCTAACTTTCAATCTCTCGTTAATGCGGTAGAAGAAAAAAGATTGGATGCAGAAATTAGTTTATTAGTATGTGATAAACCAGAAGCACGTGCTGTTGGACGGGCACATTATCATCATATTCCGTGTTTCGCCTTTTCAGCGAAAGCATATGAGTCAAAAGAAGCATTTGAAAAAGAAATATTAAAGAAGCTAGAAGAGTATGAAATTGATTATGTTATTTTAGCTGGATATATGCGTTTAATTGGGCCGACTTTACTAGGAGCGTACGGTGGGAAGATTATTAATATTCATCCATCACTATTACCGAGTTTTCCGGGTAAAGATGCTGTCGGTCAAGCGTTAGAAGCAGGTGTGAAAGTAACTGGAGTAACAATTCATTATGTAGATGCAGGTATGGATACAGGTCCAATTATTGCGCAAGAAGCAGTAGTTGTTTCTGAAGGGGATACGAGAGAAAGCTTACAAAAGAAAATTCAACAAGTTGAACATAAATTATACGTAAATACAGTGAATCAAATTGTTCAGTCTGTGAAAAAACCAACTGTTAACTAACATACAACCAGGGGTGAAGGATAAATGAAAAAGCGTGCATTAGTAAGTGTTTCAGATAAAACAGGAGTAGTAGAATTTGTTAAAGGTTTACTTGAACAAGGGATTGAAGTTATTTCAACAGGTGGTACGAAAAAATTATTAGAAGAAAACGGCTTACAAGTAATTGGTATTTCTGAAGTAACTGGTTTCCCAGAAATTATGGATGGCCGTGTAAAAACATTACATCCAAATATTCATGGTGGCCTATTAGCAGTTCGTGATAATGAAATGCATGTAGCGCAAATGAATGAATTAGGTATTCAACCAATTGACTTCGTTGTTGTTAACTTATACCCATTTAAAGAAACAATCGCTAAGCCTGATGTAACATTTGCTGATGCAATTGAAAATATTGATATCGGTGGCCCAACAATGATTCGCTCTGCTGCGAAAAATCATAAATTTGTATCGGTAATTGTAGATCCAGTAGATTATGATGTTGTATTAGCAGAACTGAAAGAGAACGGTGAAGTAACAGAGGGAACGAAACGTAAATTAGCAGCGAAAGTATTCCGTCATACAGCGGCATATGATGCGTTAATTTCTAACTACTTAACAGAGCAAATGGGCGAAGAAAGTCCAGAAACATTAACGGTGACATTTGAGAAAAAACAAGATTTACGCTATGGCGAAAATCCACATCAAAAAGCAACGTTCTATAAAGCGCCATTCGCAGCAACTTCTTCTGTTGCATATGCAGAACAATTACATGGTAAAGAATTATCTTATAACAATATCAATGACGCAGACGCAGCGCTTAGCATCGTAAAAGAATTTACAGAACCAGCAGTAGTAGCGGTAAAACATATGAATCCATGTGGTGTTGGAGTAGGAACTGATATTCACGAAGCATATATTCGTGCTTATGAAGCGGATCCAGTATCAATCTTCGGAGGCATTATTGCAGCGAATCGTGAAATTGATAAAGCTACAGCAGAAAAGTTACACGAAATTTTCTTAGAAATTGTTATCGCACCTTCTTTCTCACAAGAAGCTTTAGAAGTATTGCAAAGTAAGAAAAATTTACGTTTACTAACTGTAAATATTGAAAAAGCAACAAGCGCAAGTAAAAAGCTAACTTCTGTACAAGGTGGACTTCTTGTTCAAGAGGAAGATACGTTATCATTAGATGAAAGTACAATTTCAATTCCAACGAAACGTGAACCATCAGAGCAAGAGTGGAAAGATTTAAAACTAGCTTGGAAAGTTGTAAAACATGTGAAATCAAATGCAATTGTTTTAGCGAAAGATGATATGACAATTGGTGTCGGTGCTGGACAAATGAACCGTGTAGGTTCTGCGAAGATTGCAATCACACAAGCTGGCGAAAAAGCACAAGGTAGCGCACTTGCATCTGATGCTTTCTTCCCAATGCCAGATACAGTAGAAGAAGCAGCAAAAGCTGGAATTACAGCAATCATTCAACCAGGCGGATCGATTCGTGATGAAGATTCTATTAAAATGGCAGATGTGTATGGGATTACTATGGTGTTCACTGGCGTACGTCATTTCAAACACTAATAGAGGATGTTAAAAAAGTCCGGTCAAGATAACTGTCGCATGTCGTTGTTGCATAGCCAGTGCGGTACTCATGTAGGAAAGCTACACCCAGTGTCCTCCTGGCAATTGCGCCTTGACCTGCTCGGTTCTCTTGATCCTCCTTTTTAACCTTTATTGATATGAAAACAAACTAGGAGCATAGCTTCTAGTTTGTACTTATTTAAGTATTGGGGGATGAAATATGAATGTTTTAGTAATCGGCCGCGGTGGGCGTGAGCATGCTTTAGCTTGGAAATTTGCACAATCTGAAAAGGTAGAAAAAGTATATGTAGCGCCAGGTAATGAAGGTATGCGAGATGTTGCAACACCAGTTGATATTGATGAGAATGATTTCGATGCATTAGTCTTATTTGCAAAAGAGAAGAATGTTGAATTAACTTTCGTTGGACCAGAGATTCCACTTATGAACGGAATCGTGGATCGTTTTAAGGAAGAGGGACTTCGTGTATTTGGTCCTAATAAAGCAGCTGCTGTTATTGAAGGTAGTAAAGCTTTTACAAAAGAGCTTATGAAAAAGTATGATATTCCAACTGCGGCATATGAAACCTTTACAGACTATGAAGAAGCAGTAAAGTACATTCAAAAAGTTGGTGCACCGATTGTAATTAAGGCAGATGGTTTAGCTGCTGGTAAAGGTGTAACAGTAGCAATGACGCTTGAAGATGCATTACAAGCTGTGAAAGAAATGCTACAAGATGTGAAATTCGGTGAAGCAAGCAAGAAGGTCGTTATTGAAGAGTTTTTAGATGGACAAGAATTTTCATTAATGGCATTTGTAAATGGAACAACTGTACATCCGATGGTAATTGCTCAAGACCATAAACGAGCTTTTGATGGCGATAAGGGGCCTAATACAGGTGGAATGGGCGCATATTCTCCAGTACCACAAATTCCAGAATCAGCAGTTCAAGAGGCGATTGAAACAGTATTACACCCAACTGCTAAAGCGATGATCCAAGAAAATCGTTCGTTTACAGGTATTTTATATGCAGGGCTTATTTTAACAAATGATGGTCCAAAGGTAATTGAATTTAATGCTCGCTTTGGTGATCCTGAAACGGAAGTTGTATTACCTCGCTTAGAAAATGATTTAGTCGATGTATGCAACGCTGTGTTAGATGAAAGTGAACTAACTTTACAATGGTCAGAAGATGCTGTTATCGGTGTTGTACTTGCTTCTAAAGGATATCCAGAAGTGTATAAAAAAGGTGAAATTATTAACGGATTAGATGCACTGCAAGATGTGATTGTTTTCCATGCGGGGACAGTAATGAAACACGGTGATTTTGTAACAAATGGTGGCCGTGTATTATTTGTTGCTTGCAAGGCGAATAGTTTACAAGAAGCGAAAGATAAAGTATATAAAGAAATCGGTAAAATTGAGAGTGATGGTTTATTTTACCGAAGTGATATAGGATATCGTGCAATTGGGCATGAGATGACGAGAAGCTAATATATAAAAAATCCCGCTGATTTCTCAGCGGGATTTTTTATGCATCTTTATCTTTTTTTAATTTCCCTTTTTGCTTTGCCATTTCTCGAAGTAAATACTCGATGTGTGCATTGACGCTACGAAACTCATCATTCGCCCATTTTTCGATGACTGCGTGTAATTCAGGATCAATACGTAATGGAAAGCTTTTCTTTTTGGCCATAATCACTTACAACCTTTAGTATAAGCTTCCTGTATTAATAACTGGTTGCGCACCTTTATCTGAAACGATGGCAACTAATAAATTGTTCACCATATTTGCTTTACGCTCGTCATCGAGTTCCAATACGCCTTCTTCATCTAACATATGGATTGAATCTTTCGCCATCTTCACAGCACCCTCAACGATCTCTTTTCGGGCAGCTAATACTGCTTTTGCTTGTTGACGTTGCAACATTGCATGGGCAATTTCTGTTGCGTAAGCTAAATGTGTTAAACGAGTTTCTAATACTTCTACGCCAGCGATTTCAAGTCGTGCTTCTAACTCACGCTTTAATTCTTCAGAGATCTCTTCAGTATTTCCTCGTAACGTGATGCAAGTTTCATCTTGGAAATTATCATAAGGATATTTTGTAGCAACGTGGCGGATTGCTGTTTCACTTTGAATTTCTACGAATCGATCGTAATGCTCAACACCAAACATTGCTTTTGCGGAATCAACAACTTTATATACGATAACGGCTGCAATTTCAATTGGATTGCCCTCAACATCGTTTACTTTTAATTTCTTACTGTTAAAGTTTTCAACACGTAAAGATACAGTTTGACGAAACGCGAATGGAATTGTTAAAAATAAACCATTTTGACGAATTGTTCCTAAATAACTACCGAAGAACGTAATAACTTTCGCTTGATTCGGTTGAACGATACCGATACCTGTAGCTAAAACAGATGCTAATATGAGAGCTAAAATAGCTATTACAAACATTTCTTGTACAAGGCAAAATACACCGATAGCGGCTAAAACTAAAATTCCAATAACGCCGAGAAATCCATTAACATAAAATACTTGTTTTTCTTTCATATGATCGCCTCCTTGATATAAAAATGATATCACTTTTATATCATTACATGCAAGGGGGTTAAACCTAATTTTCTGAATTTTATTGTTTGATATCTTTTATGTACGTTTTAAGGCTGAAAAACAAGAATGTATGTTCTGTTATATGGTAAAATAAAGAAGACTTAACCGCCCACTGCAGCAGCTAAGTCCCTTTGAGAGCATCTTGCATCGTGACAAATGATTCAAAGCGGTTTTGCCAGGATTAATTCTTCAATCGCTGACTCAATCTCTTTGTCAGAAGTGTCATAACTTCCATTTGACTTTGGCTTGTCATGACTGGAAGCTGGATTAACTTCTTCTTTATTATGTCCTTTTTCAGTGAAATTCATGCTAGGCATTTTAAATGCGCTCATATTCATATATTTTCCAAACTTACAGGCTTCAACAATAGGGCAGAAACGAACGATTCCCTCCGCAATTTTCATGGCACCAATCCATAGCAAAACTTTAGACCAAGTGCACCAAGGTTTACGTACGAGTTTAGCTGTACTACAACCGAAGAGGATGAGTCCGAGTGTGATTCGAATTAGAGCATTAATTGTCCCGATGTTTTGCTTCATTAGAAAAACACTCCTTTTTGATGAACTTCGAAATAGAAATGCTATTTCATTTGTTAGTATTCCGTATAAGTTTTTTGATATGTAATCCAACATTTGACGTTGAAAAAGATGTTGGATTGGGCGTGTGTGTAGGTAGCTTTTTTTGTTATAATGAAAGAATGCATAAAAGGGAGCGCGAAACTTGACTCGCCTTTGTGAACAGATGTAGTAGAAGAATTTCAAAAATCCTAATAAAAACTAACTGCTTTTTTGAGCAGGGATATAGATATGATTAGAAAAAAGAAAGGGTGTTTTCATGTACGATATTTCCAAATGGAAACATGTATTTAAGCTTGATCCAAATAAGGAGTTAAGTGACGAACATTTAGAAATGATTTGTGAATCTGGAACGGATGCCGTTATTGTAGGCGGAAGTGATGGCATAACAATTGATAATGTATTACACATGCTAGTTAGCATTCGCAGATATGCAGTTCCTTGTGTGTTAGAGGTTTCTGATGTGGAGGCAATTACACCAGGATTTGATTTTTATTATATTCCAAGCGTTTTGAATAGCCGAAAAGTAGAATGGGTAACAGGTGTTCATCATGAGGCATTGAAAGAATTTGGGGATATTATGGACTGGGACGAAATTTTCATGGAAGGGTATTGTGTTTTAAACCCTGAAGCGAAAGTA
This sequence comes from Bacillus cereus group sp. RP43, assembly GCF_040459645.1. Lineage (NCBI taxonomy): Bacteria > Bacillati > Bacillota > Bacilli > Caryophanales > Bacillaceae > Bacillus > Bacillus cereus group sp. RP43. The sequence continues at coordinate 4,831,487 of NZ_JARVHQ010000001.1, read as the reverse complement.
GCCCAGCTTACAGATGCAAAATGTGATTTAACAGAAGATGATGTGATTGCATACGCGCGTTTAGCAGACAAGTTATTACGTTTACCGATATTTTATTTAGAATATAGCGGTACGTATGGAGACATTGAACTTGTTAAAAATGTAAAAGCAGAATTAAAACAAGCTAAGTTGTATTATGGCGGCGGTATTTCTAATGCAGAACAAGCGAAGGAAATGGCGCAGTATGCTGATACAGTAGTTGTTGGAAATATTATTTATGATGATATAAAATCCGCGTTAAAAACAGTTAAAGCAGTAAAAGGAGAGTAGGTGCAGGCGTATATGAGTACGACAGATAGGTTATTAAATGGTTTAAATCCGCAACAACAAAAAGCAGTACAAACAACGAATGGACCACTTCTATTAATGGCAGGTGCAGGTAGTGGTAAAACACGTGTGTTAACACATCGTATTGCGTATTTACTTGGTGAAAAAGGTGTAGCACCATGGAATGTACTAGCTATTACCTTTACAAATAAAGCAGCTCGTGAAATGCGTGAGCGTATTGATAAACTTGTTGGACCAGAAGCAGAAGATATTTGGATTTCTACGTTCCACTCTATGTGCGTACGTATTTTACGACGTGATATTGACCGCATTGGGATTAATCGTAACTTTACGATTTTAGATTCAGGTGATCAGTTAACTGTAGTAAAGAAAATTATGAAGGAGCGCAATATTGACCCGAAGAAGTTTGAGCCGCGCTCTATTTTAGCGGGTATTAGTAATGCGAAAAATGAACTGTTATCTGCAGATAAATATGCAAAAAAAATTACAATGGCTGATCCATATGAAAAATTAACGAGCGATGTATATACAGAATATCAAAAACGTCTTTTGAAAAATAACTCATTAGACTTTGATGATTTAATTATGACAACGATTCAGCTATTTGAACGTGTTCCAGAAGTACTAGAGTTTTATCAGCGTAAGTTCCAATATATTCACGTGGATGAGTATCAAGATACGAACAAAGCGCAGTACCTTCTTGTTAAACATTTAGCAGCGCGTTTTAAAAATCTTTGCGTTGTAGGTGATTCTGATCAGTCTATTTACCGCTGGCGCGGGGCTGACATTTCTAACATTTTGTCATTCGAAAAAGACTATGAGAATGCGCAAGTTATCCTGTTAGAACAAAATTATCGTTCGTCACAAAATATTTTAAATGCAGCGAATGCTGTTATTGAAAAAAATTCAAACCGTAAACCGAAAAAATTATGGACAGACAATCAAGTTGGAAGCAAAATCTCGTATTACCGTGCTGCAACGGAAAAAGACGAAGCATATTTTGTTGCGAAAAAAATTCGTGACGATATTCAAATGGGAAAACGAAAATATACTGATTTTGCAGTGTTATATCGTACGAATGCTCAGTCTCGTATGGTCGAGGAGATTTTCCTGAAATCTAATATTCCTTACAAAATTGTCGGCGGTACTAAGTTCTACGACCGTAAGGAGATTAAAGATATTTTGGCGTACTTACGTTTAATTGGGAATCCAGATGATGAAATTAGTTTTGCGCGTATTATTAACATGCCAAAGCGCGGAATTGGTGCGACTTCTATCGATAAAATTATTAATTATGGTGTGCAAAACGGAATCTCATTAACTGCTGTATTCGATGAAATCGAGCATGTTGGTGTAAGTGCAAAAATAACAAAGGCAGTAAAAGAATTCGCAGGTCTATTACACAACTGGGTAAATATGCAAGAGTATCTATCTGTTACAGAGTTGGTAGAAGAAGTTATTGAAAAAACAGGCTATCGCGATATGTTGAAAAACGAGCGTACTTTAGAAGCCGAAGGTCGTTTAGAGAACTTAGATGAGTTTTTATCTGTTACGCAAACATTTGAATCTCAAAGCGAAGATAAGAGCCTTGTTGCATTCTTAACAGACTTAGCACTTGTTGCTGATATCGATCGTGTAGATGAAGATCCAACTGCTGGTGAGGAAGTTATTTTAATGACAATGCACTCAGCGAAAGGATTAGAATTCCCAGTGGTATTTATTGTTGGTTTAGAGGAAGGAATATTCCCGCATACGCGTTCTTTAATGGAAGAAGATGAAATGCAAGAAGAGCGTCGTCTCGCTTATGTAGGTATTACTCGTGCAGAAGAAGAGTTATATTTATCCAATGCACAAATGCGTACTTTATTTGGTAGAACAAGTATGAACGCCGCATCTCGATTTATTACAGAAATCCCGGCAGAGCTAGTGGAATCGTTAAATGAAACAGCGCCGAAACGTGAAACTTCGTTTGGTGCAAAAGGAAGAACGGCCAGTAGCAGTAAAACGACAATCACAACTACAACACGCTCTCGTTCAGCTTTCGCGCGTCCTGCAGCTAAGACGACAGGCGGCGAACAAATCGGCTGGGCAGTAGGCGATAAAGCTTCCCACCAAAAATGGGGAGTCGGTACAGTTGTAAGTGTAAAAGGTGAAGGTGATGCAAAAGAATTAGATATTGCGTTCCCAAGCCCAATTGGTGTTAAACGTTTATTAGCAAAATTTGCACCTGTGACGAAACAATAGGAAAGGACTGAGGATATGTCAAAAGAGATAGCCAAAAAACGTATAGAAGAACTGCGTGATTTGTTAAATACATTTAACTATCAATATCACGTATTAGACAATCCTTCTGTTTCTGATGCGGAATATGACCGTGATATGCAGGAGCTTATAAAATTAGAAGCAGAGAACCCAGAGTTTATGAGTGAAGACTCTCCCTCCATTCGCGTTGGGGGGACTGTTCTTGATATATTTGAAAAGGTAACGCATAAATCACCAATGTTAAGTTTAGGAAATGCGTTTAATGAAGGAGATTTGCGTGATTTTGATCGAAGAGTACGTCAAGGAATTGATGATACGAATGTAAGATATATATGTGAATTAAAAATTGACGGACTTGCTGTTTCACTTCATTATGAAAAAGGACGCTTTATTCAAGGGGCAACACGTGGTGATGGTGTAACGGGTGAAGATATTACCCAAAACTTGAAAACGATTAAAGCAATTCCACTTCGATTAAATGAAGAAGTAACGTTAGAAGCGCGAGGCGAGGCTTATATGCCGAAGCGTTCATTCGTTAAATTAAATGAGGAAAAAGAGCAAAATGGTGAAGATGTATTTGCGAATCCACGTAATGCGGCAGCAGGATCGATACGTCAACTTGATCCGAAAATTGCAGCGAAGCGTAATTTATCTATGTTTGTGTATGGTCTTGCTAATGTAGAAGAAAAAACAATTCCATCCCATAGTGAATCACTGGATTTCTTAGGTGAGCTTGGATTTAAGACGAATCCAAATCGTCGTACATGTGAAACAATTGAAGACGTAATAGCCTATGTAGAAGAGTGGCAAGAAAAACGTCCGCATCTTGATTATGAGATTGACGGAATCGTTATAAAAGTAGATGATGTTGCTATTCAAGAAAGCTTAGGAACTACAGCAAAGAGTCCAAGATGGGCAATAGCTTATAAATTCCCAGCTGAAGAAGTTGTGACGAGATTAACAGGGATTGAATTAAGTGTCGGCCGCACAGGGGTTGTAACACCAACTGCAGAGCTCGAGCCAGTTAGAGTGGCTGGTACTATCGTTCGTCGTGCTTCTTTACATAACGAAGATTTAATTCGTGAAAAAGATATTCGAATTGGTGATTACGTTGTTGTGAAAAAGGCTGGAGATATTATTCCTGAAGTTGTGAACGTTATTTTTGATAAGCGTACTGGTGAGGAAGAAGAATATCATATGCCAACGCATTGTCCAGCATGTGAGAGTGAACTTGTTCGTTTAGAAGAAGAAGTAGCACTTCGATGTATAAACCCGACTTGTCCAGCTCAAATTCGTGAAGGATTAATCCATTTCGTTTCAAGAAATGCAATGAATATTGACGGACTTGGAGAACGTGTAATTACACAACTCTTTGATGCGGATTATATTCGTACGTTTGCTGATTTATATTCATTGACGAAAGAGCAATTATTAGAACTAGAACGTTTCGGTGAAAAATCAGCAACAAATTTAGTCCAAGCAATTGAGAATTCTAAGGAAAACTCATTAGAGCGATTATTATTCGGTCTTGGCATTCGTCATGTCGGTGCGAAAGCCGCACGTACATTTGCTGAGCATTTCGAAACGATGGATGAGCTTGTGAAAGCGACGGAAGAAGAACTAAAAACAATTAATGAGATTGGTGAAAAAATGGCTCAATCCGTTGTAACGTATTTCGATAATGAAGACGTATTAGAGCTATTACAACAATTTAAAGAGTATGGCGTGAACATGGTATACAAAGGTATGAAAGTTGCTGATTTACAAAATGTTGAATCGTACTTTGCAGGAAAAACTGTCGTCTTAACAGGGAAATTAGAAGTTATGGGCCGCAGTGAAGCGAAGAAGAAGATTGAGGCATTAGGTGGAAAAGTAACAGGAAGTGTTAGTAAAAGTACGGATTTAGTTGTTGCTGGTGAAGCTGCTGGTTCGAAATTAGCGCAAGCAGAGAAGCACAATGTTGAAGTTTGGAATGAAGAGAGGTTCTTACAAGAGCTGAATAAGTAAGAGGTGCAAACTTACGATGAAAAAAATAGCGTTAGCGGTATTAAGTCTTAGCCTACTTGTAAGTGGGTGTAGCATGGGTTCCAATAAAGATGAAAAAACAGTTGAGAAATCGGGGAAAGCGAAAGAACAAGCAGTTATCCCGAAATATTCCATTTCGGATGAATATTATAAGACAACGGTTCCATTTAAGCCAGGTGAGGCACGCGGTTTAGTTGTACAAGGTTTAAATAGTCGTCTAGATATAGATGAATTTGAAACAGGACTAATGCGCATTGCCAAGGAATCATTTAGCACGAAAGATTATTTCTTTAAAGGCGGAAAGTTTCTAGAGGCTCAAGATATACAAATGCTTGTAAAAAGAAAGCGTACAGATGCTGAACAAAAAGAGCTAGAGGATAAGTTGAAAAAAGATGCAGTTAAATTTCCAAATATCGGACTGAATCCAGCCTTAAGTGAAGGTTCGGAGTCACTAGAAGTGAAAAATAAAAAACATCCAATGTATATCTCAAACATTTTAGAGCATGATTACTACGTGCAAAAAGGTGGGAACGATGATGAACCTGATGGCGTTGTAATTGGATTAGCGATGAATTCTGTTCAATATTATGAAGAAGAGCATGGGTATCCACGTGAGGCTGCAATCCCAGATGAAAAAATGTTAGCTGAAGGGAAAAGAATGGCACAAGACATCTTGAAAGTCATGCAGCAAAAAAAGCCTGAAATAAAAAATATTCCGGTTACATTTGCAATTTATCGTCAAGGTCCAAAGTCTTCACTTGTGCCAGGGAATTTTGTTTCTTATGCTAAGGTAGAAAAAGGTAGTGAAACGGTCGAGGATTGGAAGCCGATCAATGAGAAATACTATTTATTCCCGTCTGAACAAGCAAAAGCGGATAATAAACGTGAAGACCTTGCAAAGGTGTCAAACTTTAAAGCAAAATTAAGTGAGTATTTCCAAGGCGATTATACAGCTGTTATCGGTACTGGAATGTATAGAGATGATGAATTAAAAGAAATGAAGCTCGATATTCCAGTCCAATTCAATGGAAAAGCTGAAGTAATTGGTTTTACACAATATGTGGCTGGACTTGTTATGGAATACTTCCCCAATTATATGAAAGTACAAGTAACAATTAAATCTGTGGAACGTCCAGAAGCAATTATTATACGTGAAGCGAAGCAAGATGAACCACGTGTGAAAATTTTAGATTAAAGGTGAAAGCTGTTTCTATAAAGGAACAGCTTTTTTTCTTGAGGAATTTTGTTATAATTTTAAATGTTACAAATAAAGGGGTAAGGGGCAAAGTCATGGAAGAACTAAGCTTTCAAGTCATTATTTTATTAATTGCATTCGGGTTTTTAGCTGCTTTTATTGATTCGGTTGTTGGAGGGGGAGGGTTAATTTCGCTTCCTGCACTTATGTTTGTTGGTTTATCACCAGCTTCGGCAATCGCAACGAATAAATTAGCTGCAACGATGGGGACGCTTACGAGTACAATTTATTTTATTCGATCAGGCAAGGTGGATTTTCGGATTGTAGGAAAGTTAATCCCGTTAACTATTATTGGAGCAGTCGCAGGGGCTTTAGTAGTAAAGTTTATTCCGCCTGATATTTTGCGTCCACTAGTGCTCGTAATGTTGGTTTTTATTGCCATTTATATTATTGCGAAAAAAGATTGGGGAAGTGCATCTACCTATAAAAAGATGACAAAAGGGAAAACATTAATGTTTTTCTTTGTTATTTTAATGATAGGGTTTTATGATGGTTTTTTTGGACCAGGGACAGGATCCTTTTTAATTTTTGCATTTTTATTAATTGGTTTGGATTTTATTCAAGCGGCAGCATCTGGAAAACTTTTGAACTTTGTTAGTAATATCGTATCTTTAATTACTTTTTTATTTTTAGATGTGATTCATTTTGAATACGGTATAATTATGGGATTATCAATGATTTTAGGTGCTTATTTTGGATCGAAGTTTGCGGTTCAAAAAGGTGTTGGATATGTAAGGACTTTGTTTTTATTAGTTACTATTTTATTAATCGGGAAAAATGTTTTGGAATATACTCATATTTTGTAGATTCATACGTATGTATGAATCTCTTTTTTTTATTATATTTTAAAAATTTATTAATTTTTAAAATATAAGTCTAGGAATATTTGAATAAATCTAAATTATCGTGTAGAATAATGTTGTAAAATGTAAACGTTTTTCTAAGGGGAGGCTAAAAAAATGGTAGTAGCATACAAACATGAGCCATTTACAGATTTTTCAGTAGAGGCTAACAAATTAGCGTTTGAAGAGGGTTTAAAGAAAGTAGAATCTTATCTTGGACAAGACTATCCATTAATTATCGGGGGAGAAAAAATCACTACAGAAGATAAAATTGTTTCTGTAAACCCTGCAAATAAAGAGGAACTTGTTGGTCGCGTTTCAAAAGCAAGCCGTGAATTAGCTGAAAAAGCAATGCAAGTAGCGGATGCAACATTCCAAACTTGGAGAAAGTCAAAACCAGAAATGCGTGCAGACATTTTATTCCGTGCTGCAGCAATCGTTCGTCGTAGAAAACATGAGTTCTCTGCTATTCTTGTAAAAGAAGCAGGTAAACCATGGAATGAGGCAGATGCTGATACAGCAGAAGCAATCGATTTTATGGAATATTATGCTCGTCAAATGTTGAAATTAAAAGACGGTATTCCAGTAGAAAGCCGTCCAATTGAATATAATCGTTTCTCTTACATTCCATTAGGAGTAGGTGTTATCATTTCTCCTTGGAATTTCCCATTCGCAATTATGGCAGGTATGACAACAGCTGCTTTAGTTTCTGGTAACACAGTATTACTAAAACCAGCTAGTACAACTCCTGTAGTAGCAGCGAAATTTATGGAAGTATTAGAAGAAGCTGGTTTACCAGCTGGCGTAGTAAACTTCGTTCCAGGTAATGGTTCTGAAGTTGGTGACTACTTAGTAGATCACCCTCGTACACGTTTCGTTAGCTTCACTGGATCTCGTGATGTAGGTATTCGTATTTATGAGCGTGCAGCGAAAGTAAACCCAGGCCAAATTTGGTTGAAACGTGTTATCGCTGAAATGGGCGGTAAAGATACAATCGTTGTTGACAAAGAAGCAGATCTTGAATTAGCAGCTAAATCTATCGTTGCATCAGCATTCGGATTCTCAGGACAAAAATGTTCTGCATGTTCTCGTGCAGTAATCCACGAAGATGTATACGATTACGTATTAAATCGTGCTGTTGAATTAACAAAAGAATTAACAGTAGGTAACCCAGATGCAAAAGATATCAACATGGGACCTGTTAATGACCAAGCTGCATTCGATAAAGTAATGAGCTATGTTGCAATTGGTAAAGAAGAAGGTAAAATCGTATCAGGTGGCGAAGGGGACGATTCTAAAGGCTGGTTCATCCAACCAACAATCGTTGCTGACGTTGCAGAAGATGCTCGTTTAATGAAAGAAGAAATCTTCGGACCAGTAGTAGCATTCTGTAAAGCAAAAGATTTTGATCATGCACTTGCAATTGCAAACAATACAGAATACGGTTTAACAGGAGCAGTTGTTACTAACAACCGTGACCATATTGAAAAAGCACGTGAAGACTTCCACGTTGGTAACTTATACTTCAACCGTGGATGTACTGGTGCAATCGTAGGTTACCAACCATTCGGTGGCTTTAACATGTCTGGTACAGACTCTAAAGCTGGTGGCCCTGACTACTTAGCACTTCACATGCAAGCAAAAACTACTTCTGAAACTTTATAAGAAATAGTAGAAGAGATCTTCGCAGTCTGCGAAGATCTCTTTTTTGAAAAACTCTCTATATGTGGATTAAAGCATAAATTGGTCTGCAAATTAATTGTATATTGTCTATTTTATATATGTTTTTTCATTTTCCACTAAGCTAAAATAAAATTAATAAACAATAAATTTTCTAAAGAACTAAAAACAAACCATATATTACCATTCGGTGGTTAGAACTAGCTAAACCCTATTAATATCGGGATAAACATGAAAATAGAAACAAAACAGCGAGAAAAATTGACTTATTAGTCATATTTTTTAGTATTCATTTTTAGAATTTCCTGTATAATACAATTTGAAAGAAAATCTATGGTTAGACAAGAGAACACTCCTTTCGGTTTTGCTCACTGAAAGGAGTGTTTTTTTTAGGTCGCTAAAAACTCTTCTGTACTCATTACATTGGCGTATACTCCATTTAAACTTGCCAAAATTGTATTATGAATATAAACAGCTGGTATAGTAGCATTCTTAAATGAAAGATCTTTTGTAGCACAAGCATCGTGTATTACGGTACAGTGAAGGCCAAAATCAAAAGCAGCTCTTACTGTAGCATCAATACACATATGGGTCATCATCCCGCATATTACGACGTGCTCAATTCCTGAACGTTGTAATTGTTCTAGAAGATCAGTTTCTCGGAAGCTATTTGGATAATGTTTAAGGATAACGGTTTCCTCTCTAAGTGGACGGACATTTTCGTGAATATGGACACCTTCTGTATTGGGTAGGAAAAAAGTAGCGCTATCTTTTATAGCTACATGCTGGATATGAAAAATAGGTTCGTTTCGTATTCTAAAATGTTGTAGTAGCTGACTAGTATATTCACTTGCTTCTACTGGATTACGTAATTCCATCTTTCCATTTGGAAAATAATCATTTTGAATATCGACGAGCAAAAGGGCTGTTTTCATATATTTATCTTCCTCCGATTTCATATTCAAATACTGTTATTCAATTAATAGAGAAGGTTTCCCTTTTTAAAAATATGAGGGTTAAGAATTTTACATAACTTAAAAAATCAATATTGTATTGTGGTTTTTTTATTTGAAAATTTTAATAGAGAAATAATTAATATTTTTCCGAAAAATGTATTGACTCTTATTATTCTGAGTTCTATAATGAGAATTAATTAAATGACAATTAAATCGATACACTCTTATCCAGAGAGGTGGAGGGACTGGCCCTACGATACCTCAGCAACGGGTTTTTTAATACCGTGCTAATTCCAGCAAGCTTAAAGTAAGCTTGGAAGATGAGAAGATGTGAACGAGTACATATAAGTGCTCTCCTTCTTATCTTTTACAAGTGATAAGAAGGAGAGCACTTTTTATTTTACCTCGAAAGCTCTACTTCAAGTTTTACAGCATATAGGAGGGAAGAAAATGATTTCTTTTAACAATGTAAGTAAAGTATATGAATCAGGTGGGCAATCTGTTCATGCGGTGGAGGATGTAACATTATCAGTTGAAAAGGGCGAAATTTTTGGCATTATCGGATTTAGTGGTGCTGGAAAGAGTACGTTATTACGTTTAGTAAATATGTTAGAACGACCAACTGCAGGAACAATTTCAATAGACGATAAAGATATTACAGCATTATCGACGAAGGAGTTACGGAAACTAAGACAAAGAATTGGGATGATTTTTCAAAGCTTTAATCTATTTAATTCAAGAACAGTGTTTGGGAACATTGCTTATCCATTAAGGTTAGCGAAATTGCCGAAGAATGAGATAAAAGAAAGAGTGAATGAACTACTAAAATTTGTTGGTTTGGAAGATAAAGCGAACTATTATCCAGAACAGTTATCAGGTGGGCAAAAGCAGCGTGTTGGGATTGCAAGAGCACTTGCGACATCACCGGATATTCTCATATGTGATGAGGCAACATCAGCTTTAGATCCGGAAACAACAACAGAAATCTTAAATTTATTAAAGAAAGTAAATAGAGAGTACAATTTAACGATTCTACTTATTACACATGAAATGCACGTTGTGAAAGAAATTTGTCATCGTGTAGCTGTTATGGAAAAAGGAAAAGTTATTGAAGAAGGAAAACTGTTTGACGTTTTTACACAGCCAAAAACAAAAACAACTCAAAATTTTGTACGCTCTGTTATTAATGATCATTTACCAGAAAGTGTTCTAGCAAAAATTCAAAACGGGGGCCAGATTTACCGCCTGACTTTTACTGGTGAAGAGACAGGGCAGCCTGTACTATCGTATATTGCGAAAAATTATAACGTTGATGTAAATGTTCTTTACGGAAATATTATTGAACTCCAAAATGTTTTATTTGGAAATCTTCTTGTAGAACTACAAGGTGAACAGAAAGAAATTCAAAAAGCATTACAACATCTAAGACTGCAAGTGCAGCTGAAGGAGGTAGAAGCTCATGCGAGTTGATTGGAGTGTTTTTTGGCCTCGCATATTAGATGCGACAGGGGATACCCTCTTAATGGTAATTGTAACCCTTATATTTGCCACAATACTAGGTATACCTCTAGGTTTACTTTTATATGTAACGCGCAAAGGGAACTTTTTAGAAAATAAATGGGTCTTTTCTATTCTTAATATCGTGATTAATACAATTCGTCCGGTTCCATTCATTATCTTTTTAGTAGCTTTAAGCCCGATAACAAGAAGTGTTATTGGAACGACGATTGGAACAGCAGCAGCAATCTTCCCAATGACGTTAGTTGCTTCAATTGGTATTGCGAGAATGGTTGAAACAAATCTTGTTTCTGTTCCGAAAGGAGTAATTGAAGCAGCACAAGCAATGGGGGCTTCACCGCTTAGAATTGTTTTTGAAATCCTCGTGCCAGAAGCGTTGGCTCCATTAATCTTAGGTGTAACGTTTATGACAGTTGGTTTAATTGAATTTTCAGCAGTTGCTGGGCTTGTCGGTGGTGGCGGTCTTGGTGACTTAGCAATGACATATGGTTATCAACGTTTTGATACATCAGTGATGTTCGTAACGGTTGTTTTACTTATCATTCTCGTACAGATAGCTCAAAATTTAGGAAACTACTTTGCGAAAGTCTTTTTACGCAGATCATAAAAAGGAAGAAGGGAAAAGAAAATGAAGAAAATTTTAGCATTTGCATTATCAGCGATCGTAGGGATTTCAGCGTTAAGCGGCTGCTCAGGTGGAGACACAGGTGCAGGAGCGAAAGAGAAAGTAGTTCGCGTCGGTGTAACTGGAACAGATGGAGACGCTTGGGAAATTTTAAAGAAAAAAGCTGAAAAAGAAGGCATTAAGATTAAACTGGTTGAGTTCTCTGATTACACAACGCCCAACAAAGCGTTAGCTGATGGAGATATTGAACTAAACTCATTCCAGCACATTGCTTTCTTAGAGCAATTTAAAAAAGAGCATAAGTTAGATATTACAGCTGTTGGTACGACGCAAATTGCACCGATGGGCTTATACTCTGAAAAATATAAGAAAGCAAATGACATCCCAGATGGTTCAGAAATTGCTATTCCAAATGATCCAACGAACCAAGCCCGTGCATTAAAACTTCTTGATGCAGCTGGATTATTAAAGCTTAAGAAAGATTTCGGTTTATTTGGAGATCCAAGTGGCATTGCTGAAAATCCGAAGAAGTTAAAGATTACACCGGTTATCGCACAGCAAACACCTCGTGTATTAAAAGATGTAGCAGCTTCAGTTATTAATAACGGTGTTGCTGGTCAAGCTGGATTAGATCCAGCGAAGGATCCAATTTTCTTAGAAGATCCAAATAATGAAAATGCAAAGGCCTATATTAATATTTTCGCAGCTCGTACGAAAGATAAAAATGATCCAACACTGAAAAAAGTAATTGAGTTATACCATTCAAAAGAAGTAACAGATGCAATTAAGAAAGAAACAAATGATGGTTCAATTTCAGTAGATCTTTCACTTGATGAGCTTGAAAAAATCGTAAAATAATTATTGAGTTTAACGACTAACAGTAGGAACCCCTCCGCTGTTAGCTCGTTCAACATATAATCTACTTAACAAACAAAACCCTAATTCTGTACCTTCCAATTTTGTATAACATAGAATCCAATGTTTGTTAAGTAGAGTGATGGACCAGGAGTTTTCCTGGTCTTTTTTTATTAATGAAAGCAGCTAGCGAATAGTAAGGTAATCCAAATTATAATGGGGTAAGAAAATAAGCTGAAAACGAGTGTAATTACGAATTGCTTTTTATGAATTAAGTGTTTTTGTGATGAAAAAAAGAAAATAGAAAAGAGAGTAATGAAAACCGCTGATATTACGCCGGGATTATAGGAGCGATAAATGAAAAACAAAATAATATGTTGAACAGAGTTGAAGAAGATAGCTCCTTGTATAAAGGTAATCCAGTGTATAGAAGATAACACGTTTAGTTGATATAGAAGGATGATAAGTAAGACAAAAGTTGTTAATGCGGAAATTGCAATGAAAAATTGTTGGCTAGTTATAAGATGAATGGAAAATTGATTAGCAAGATATTGTGGCATCTGTAAAGATTCTTCAAGGTTATGAATGAAAAATAGTAAAGGAATGATCCAAAGCATAATAGTGGAATGTTTTTTCAGCAACTTACATCACTCCAATAAAGGTATAGAAAGCCTAAAAAGGCCCTCTATACAAAGATAGTTATTCAATTATAATACTTTTTAAATTACCTTCTTGATGCTCTTGTTCTTTCGGATAAGTAGCTAGCTCCTCCTGTAAAATATTTAGTACTTGCTTAGCTGATTGCCGGATTGGATTTGGCAGCTCTTCTAATATATGCATACCGACTTTTATTTTTGTACGAATTACTCTGCGTAGCAGTTCATCATGCATGCACTACACCCCCAAATCGAATGTTTAGTACATCCTCTTCAAACTTTGCCCCTTGAATAGAAAGGTGTGTTAATGTTTTTGGCAATGTTATGTTTCGTTTAACAGAACCAGCCCGAATGATAAGCTCATCACCTTTTTGATTTAATGAAAGTTCACTTTTGTTTGAGAAGGGAATAGAAAGAACGAAAATATATTCATCGCCATCTTTTTTTACATACTGTGTGCGGCCGTTGAATTTCACTTCAGTAGGGCAAGGGTCAGTTTTAAATAAAGCATTTCCTACACGCTCTAACATAGGCAAACCAACAACTTCTTGTTCAAACATCGGAGCTTCGTAAATGGGAAGTGGCTGAAAACTATCTTGAATTAATGTTTTATATTTCTTTTGTGTATCTTTCCATACCTGAAAATAAGGATCGGTGACAGTGTTAGGGATGACGCGGTTAATCATAATGGCATCTACGTTATAATCGTATAAGTTTAAATACATAAAGCTGCGCTGAGCTTCTTTAATGACCATTTTTTCGGGATTTACAACAACGCGAATGCTTGTTACCTCTCGGTTTGATAAAATATCTCTCATTTCTCCGAGCTGTTCAAGTGTATTTGTTAATTCGTCCATAATATCATCGGTTGGAAGGGGGACACCAAGAAGTGGTTGAGCTACAGGACGAACGACTTTTAAAACTTTTCTTTTAATAGGAAAGAGTTTTTCCATCCACCAGCCGAGCATGTCTGGAAAGCTGAGCATTGCTAAAGTTTCTCCAGTCGGTGCGCAATCAATAATGATGACGTCGTAAGTGCTGTGTTTATAATAATCGAGTACTCGAAGTAAGCTAATTAAATCTTCCATACCAGGAAACATTGTTAATTCTTCTGTTGTAATATCATCAGCTGCTTTGGAAGTGAATAGCAAGGTAATATATTTCTGTAATTTTCCCCAGCCTTTTTCCATTTCATAAATCGTATTAATTTCTTGTGCCCATAAATTTTCACGAATTTCTAATGGTTCAGAAGATAGCTTTATACCAAATGAATCTCCTAAACTATGAGCAGGATCTGTGCTCATTACTAAAGTTTTTAATCCTTGTTTTGCGCTTTGAAGTGCTGTTGCTGCTGAAATGCTAGTTTTTCCTACGCCGCCTTTACCTGTATACAAAATAATTCTCATCATTCTATCCCCTTTGTTTCGGTTATCGAATATTACGAGTGTCGAAGTATTTAAGTGAATAAAAACCCAGTTAGGGCTTTATTCAATCGGAATGTTTTTCATTTTAGGTGTAGAAACCTTTTCTTCTGTTTTTTGCTGTGACGTAGCAATGTGATTCATGATCTTTTGGAAGATTTGTAGTAAGAATGCTTTTTCTTCTTCTGATAGTGCGTCTGTCACTAGGCTAAAGTAATGGGCCGCATTTTGTTTTACTTCTTGAACGAGCATTGCGCCGTTTTCTGTTAAACGAATTAATACAATACGTCGATCGCTTTCATCACGGTATCGTTCAATATACCCCTTTTTTACAAGGCGATTTACAACGCCTGTCGTTGTACTCATCGGTATATCAAGAAGATCAGCAATTTTTGTCATTGTAATATCTGTATTTCGCTCCATCCAAAGTAAACAAAATACTTCTGTCTTGGAAAGTGTTAAATCAAGGCTTACCCATTCTTCAGGATAGAAAAGTTTCTTGGCGTTATCTAGCAGTAAGTCTAAAAAATGTTCATATTGCAACAATTATTTCCACTCCCGTATATTTCGAGGTTCGTAATATTTGTTTTTATTTTATGTGGAATTGAAATAAATGTCAATAATTTTAACTGTTTTTTCGGATTAGACAGAAAACTATCTTTAAAATAATATTTTTTTATGATAGATTTATAAATAGCAAAATAGAATTTACATAAAAATCCATCATGATAAATATATTTATCTATAATGGGTGTACAGCCAACGAGGGGGAGAACGATGAGAAGACGAAATACGCAAGCGTTCACGTTTTTAGCATGGACTTCATTTGTTTGCGCGCTTTCAGGTATGCTAATTGGGATTTATACGCTAGATGAAACGCTTAGTGTAAAAGGATACTATTTAATTGGAACATTATTTCTAACGATGTCTTGTTTTGTATTACAAAAAACAATTCGTGATAATGAAGAAGATAACGAGAGATTTCCGAAAAATAAATCGTTAGATAAAGAGTAAATTGTAAAGAAAGGCATTTGCCTTTCTTTTTTTATGTAAAAATACCGTAAGTGCCGTGTGTTGACTTGCTTGAAGTACTGGAAATTTGGTATCATCAATAGTATTGTAGATTGAACGATATATTATGGAGGTGGCCTAGCCGTGTCAAGAATTTCCGTTGAGAATGTAAAGCACGTAGCACATTTAGCACGTCTTGCAATTACTGATCAAGAAGCAGAAAAATTTCAAAAACAACTAGATGCAATTGTTACATTTGCAGAACAGTTAAATGAATTAGATACAACTGATGTAAAACCAACAACTCATGTATTAACTATGAAAAATGTTATGCGTGAAGATGTACCAGAAAAAGGTTTACCAGTAGAAGAAGTATTAAAAAATGCACCGGATCACAAAGATAATCAAATCCGTGTTCCAGCAGTATTAGAATAGAGGAGGGAATTTCGATGTCATTATTTGATCATTCGGTATCAGAGTTACATAAGAAATTAAACAACAAAGAAATTTCCGTTACGGATTTAGTAGAAGAATCTTACAAACGTATTTCGGATGTTGAAGATAACGTAAAAGCTTTTCTTACATTAGATGAAGAGAATGCCCGCGCGAAAGCGAAAGAATTAGATGCAAAGATTGGTGCTGAGGACAATGGTTTATTATTCGGTATGCCAATCGGTGTAAAAGATAACATTGTAACTAACGGTCTTCGTACAACTTGCGCGAGCAAAATGTTAGCAAACTTCGATCCAATTTACGATGCGACAGTTGTACAAAAGCTAAAAGCTGCTGACACAGTTACAATCGGTAAATTAAATATGGACGAGTTCGCAATGGGTTCTTCAAATGAAAACTCAGGCTTCTACGCTACGAAAAATCCATGGAACTTAGATTACGTTCCAGGCGGATCTAGTGGTGGTTCTGCAGCGGCAGTAGCAGCAGGAGAAGTATTATTCTCTCTAGGTTCTGATACGGGTGGTTCTATCCGTCAGCCAGCTGCATATTGCGGTGTTGTAGGTTTAAAACCAACTTACGGACGCGTATCTCGTTACGGATTAGTAGCATTCGCATCTTCACTTGACCAAATCGGACCGATTACACGTACAGTAGAAGACAATGCATACTTATTACAAGCTATTTCAGGTATTGACCGTATGGATGCAACTTCTGCAAACGTTGAAGTAGGAAACTACTTAGCTGGTTTAACAGGCGACGTTAAAGGTTTACGCATTGCGGTACCAAAAGAATACTTAGGCGAAGGTGTTGGCGAAGAAGCTCGTGAGTCAGTACTAGCTGCGTTAAAAGTATTAGAAGGTATGGGCGCAACTTGGGAAGAAGTATCTCTTCCGCACTCTAAATACGCTCTAGCAACGTATTACTTATTATCTTCTTCTGAAGCATCTGCTAACCTTTCACGCTTTGATGGCGTACGTTACGGTGTTCGTTCTGATAATGTAAATAACTTATTAGATCTTTACAAAAACACACGTAGCGAAGGTTTCGGAGATGAAGTAAAACGTCGTATTATGCTTGGTACATTTGCTCTTAGCTCTGGTTACTATGATGCATATTACAAAAAAGCACAACAAGTACGTACATTAATTAAAAACGACTTTGAAAATGTATTTGCTAACTATGATGTTATTATCGGACCAACAACGCCAACTCCGGCATTTAAAGTGGGCGAAAAAGTGGACGATCCAATGACAATGTATGCAAATGACATTTTAACAATCCCAGTAAACTTAGCAGGTGTTCCAGCGATTTCTGTCCCATGTGGATTCGGTGCTAACAACATGCCACTTGGTCTACAAATCATTGGTAAACACTTCGATGAAACGACAATTTACCGCGTTGCACATGCGTTTGAGCAAGCAACAGACTATCATACAAAAAAAGCAAGTCTGTAAGGAGGCGAGCATAGATGAATTTAGAAACAATTATTGGTTTAGAGGTTCACGTTGAGTTAAAAACAAATTCGAAAATTTTCTCTGCGAGTCCAACAGAATTCGGAGCGGAGCCAAATACACAAACAAGTGTAATTGACTTAGGATACCCAGGGGTACTTCCTACTTTAAATAAGGAAGCAGTTAACTTTGCAATGAAAGCTGCAATGGCATTAAACTGTGAAATCGCAACGGAAACGAAGTTCGACCGTAAAAACTATTTCTATCCAGATAATCCGAAAGCTTACCAAATCTCTCAATTTGATAAGCCAATTGGTGAAAATGGTTGGATTGAAATCGAAGTAGACGGTAAAAAGAAACGTATCGGTATTACACGTCTTCATTTAGAAGAAGATGCTGGTAAATCAACGCATACAGCTGAAGGTTCATTAGTAGACTACAACCGCCAAGGTATGCCTTTAATCGAGATCGTATCTGAGCCAGATATGCGTACTCCAGAAGAAGCATATGCATACTTAGAGAAGTTAAAATCAATCATTCAATATACAGGCGTATCTGATTGTAAGATGGAAGAAGGTTCTCTTCGTTGTGATGCGAATATTTCACTTCGTCCTGTTGGACAAGAGAAATTCGGTACAAAAGCAGAACTGAAAAACTTAAACTCATTCACTTACGTGCAAAAAGGTCTAGAGCATGAGCAAGTGCGCCAAGAAAAAGAACTATTATCTGGCGGTATCATCCAACAAGAAACACGTCGTTATGATGAAGCAACGAAGAAAACGATCTTAATGCGTATAAAAGAAGGATCTGACGATTACCGTTACTTCCCAGAGCCAGACTTAGTTGAACTTTACATCGATGATGAGTGGAAAGAAGAAATTCGTGCTTCGATTCCAGAACTTCCAGATGCACGTAAAGCTCGCTATGTTGCAGAAATTGGCTTGCCAGCTTATGATGCACACGTATTAACATTAACGAAAGAGATGTCTGATTTCTTTGAAGCAGCAATTGAAGATGGAGCAGATGCGAAATTAACATCAAACTGGTTAATGGGTGAAGTGCTTGCATACTTAAACAAACAGCAAAAAGAATTAAAAGACGTTGCATTAACGCCAGCTGGTTTATCTAAAATGGTTCAATTAATTGAAAAAGGTACAATTTCTTCTAAAATCGCGAAGAAAGTATTTAACGAATTAATTGAAAAAGGTGGAGACCCAGAAGAAATCGTTAAAGCGAAAGGTCTTGTTCAAATTTCTGACGAAGGTACACTTCGTAAGGTTGTAACAGAAATTCTTGATAATAATGAGCAATCTATCGAAGACTTTAAAAACGGTAAAGACCGTGCAATTGGCTTCTTAGTTGGTCAAATTATGAAAGCGACAAAAGGACAAGCTAACCCACCGCTTGTTAACAAAATCTTACTTGAAGAGATTAATAAGCGATAAAAATAAAAGAAGAATTCTTATTTTTGAGCGCTAAAATAGTATAGATTCTTAAAGATTAAACAGAAAAAACACCCGTATTTGGGTGTTTTTTCTGAGTTAATCAAACGTTTGTTTAAATGGTGAAAAATAATTTAAATAAACGTTTGATTAACTGTCAAAGGTGAAAAAATGTTTGTATAGCAACTATGGTATGATAGTTGCAAAAAGGTGGGAATAATGATAAATCTAGACATAGAGGTTTTTTTCATCTCATGAAATAATAGATAATTATTATTCGTTATATGTAAATTGTTGTGAGGAAATAGATGGACATAAATTTTTTTGTCAAATAAAACAAAACCATTGAAAATGAATATTTACTTTTGATGGGCTACACGAATCGGGTTCTTACTGCCTGTTTGAGCGAGATAAAAGAAGGATAGGAAGATGAGAGGAGGTAGGCATGGGAATACTGAATAGATGTTCGGTATGTTCTTTTTCGATACATAAAGAAATTTCCTGTGCTAATAAATGATGAAGCGAGCAAGAATTATTTATAACCCTACTTCTGGACGCGAGTTATTTAAGAAGAGCTTACCAGAAGTATTACAAAAATTAGAACAAGCTGGATATGAAGCATCTTGTCATGCGACAACTGGTCCTGGAGATGCAACTGTGGCGGCGAGGCAAGCTGCGGATCGTAAGTTTGATGTTGTTATCGCAGCTGGTGGTGATGGTACATTAAATGAAGTGGTGAACGGTTTAGTAGGACATGAACATCGTCCGAAGTTTGGAATTATTCCAGTTGGAACGACAAATGATTTTGCGCGTGCGATCGGTGTACCTCGTGCTATTGAAGAGGCTGCGGATATTATTTGTGAAGGGAAAACAGTTCCGTTAGATCTTGGTAGAGCGAATGATACATATTTCATTAATATCGCTGGTGGCGGCCGTATTACAGAATTAACATATGAAGTGCCAAGTAAGCTGAAAACAGTATTAGGTCAACTTGCTTACTATTTAAAAGGAATCGAAATGTTACCATCATTACATCCAACATATGTTGAAATCGAGTATGATGGGAAGCTACTACAAGAAGAAATTACGATGTTTTTAATTACAAATACTCGTTCAGTTGGTGGATTTGAAAAGGTAGCACCATATGCGTCTATTAACGATGGATTATTTGATTTATTAGTGCTGAAAAAAGGTTCTATCGCTGATTTAATTAAAGCAGCAACACAAGCGCAGCGTGGGGAACATATTAACAATCCAAAAGTGCTATATACACAAGCGAATCGAATTAAAGTGCATTCACCAGATAAACTAATGATCAACTTAGATGGCGAATATGGCGGAGACGCACCGATGGAATTTGAAAATATATATCATTGTCTGGAACTATTTGTTCCTGAACAGCAAGAGGATGCCTTGTAAAGGCATCCTTTTTTGCTTTTACGAGAATAAGACTTCCCCCGCTGATTAAAGTTTCACTTTATACAGATGAATTGTAAATTGGAAGTTAGTTTGATTTTTATGGTATTTTTACAATCCGTTTATTTTTTATCCATATTTTATTGATACACTGGAAGAGATAAGAAATGAGAGGTAGGGTGCTATGGAGAAGGTAAAAGCAATACTATTTGATAAAGATGGGACATTAATGGATTTTCATTCGATTTGGATAAAAGTAGCTGAAGAGCTTGTTGCAGAATGTATAAATTTATATCAATTACCAGAATCAATGCAGCAGGCTTTATTAAAAGAGATTGGCGTAGACGGAGCATTTGTTCATCCGCGTAGTGCGCTCGCTGCTGGAACGAGTCTTGATGTGGCAAAGGGGCTTTGTAAGTATATTGCATCATCTAGAGAAGAAGAGATGCATCAATGGGTGAGCGAAAAGTTGTTTGCTCTTATGTACGAGCATCGTTCACATATGAGAATGACGGCAGATTTACCGAAAGTTTTACAAGCGTTAAAGGATAGAGGGGTTATTCTAGGCGTCGTTACAGCTGATGATTTCGCGCCGACAGAATTATTTTTAAAGCAATATCAATTGGAAGACTTTTTTGATTGTGTTATAGCTTCAGATACATTTCCAGCACAGAAGCCAGATAAAAAAATTGTAGAATCGTTTTGTGAGAGATTTAATTTAGAGACATGTGAAGTAGCAGTCATCGGAGATACACCGACGGATTTACATTTAGCGAAAAATGGTGGCGACTGCTATGCAATTGGCGTACTATCTGGTACGGGTAATCGTCAAACGTTAGAACCACTTGCAGATTTAGTATTACAATCTGTTGAAGATTTAATTTCTCATTCAGGTGAGTTTATTTGGGAACAAGGAAAGTCTAATGTATAAATGAATAAGTCTATAAGGACTCTATATGAGTCTTTATAGACTTATTTTTTATGCCGAGATATTAAGAGAATGGGATGAATACTAGAAAGAAGAAGTTGGCATACATCTTGCAATATAAAGAGAAAACATTGTATAGAAAAGGATGGGGTACACAATGAACGCAAAAAAATTTGCTAAAGTAAATGAACAAATTCCAGGACCGAAAGCAGCGTCTTTATTAGAACGCCGCCAAAATATAGTACCAAAAGGAGTAAGTAATGGTATTCCAACATTTGTACAGTCTGCAAATGGTGCACTCGTAACAGATGTGGATGGAAATCAGTACATTGATTTCGCAGGAGCAATTGGGACAATTAATGTAGGACACTGTCATCCAGCTGTTAAAGAAGCGCTTCATAAACAAGTAAATCAATATATTCATACTGGATTTAATGTGATGATGTATGAGCCGTATATTGAATTAGCGGAAAAGCTTGCCGCATTAGCACCAGGTAATTTCGATAAACAAGTGCTGTTTTTAAATAGTGGGGCAGAAGCAGTTGAAAATGCAGTGAAGATTGCTCGTAAATATACGAAGAGACCTGGAATTATCGCATTTTCTAAAGGGTTTCATGGACGTACATTAATGACAATGACGATGACAAGTAAAGTAAAACCATATAAATTTGGATTTGGTCCATTTGCTCCAGAAGTATATAAAGCGCCATTCCCATATGAATACCGTCGCCCAGAAGGGTTAACAGAAGAGCAGTATGATGATTTTATCATTGAAGAGTTTAAGAACTTCTTCATATCAGAAGTAGCACCAGAAACAATTGCAGCCGTTGTAATGGAACCTGTTCAAGGGGAAGGCGGATTTATCGTTCCAAGTAAGAAATTTGTTCAAGAAGTACGTAGTATGTGTTCAGAGCACGGTATTTTATTTGTAGCTGATGAAATTCAAACAGGCTTTAGTCGTACTGGAAAATACTTTGCAATTGATCATTATGATGTCGTTCCAGACTTAATTACGGTATCTAAATCATTAGGTGCTGGTGTACCGATAAGTGGTGTCATTGGACGTAAAGAAATTATGAATGAGTCTGCACCGGGGGAACTGGGCGGAACTTATGCAGGAAGCCCACTAGGATGTGCGGCTGCATTAGCTGTGCTTGATGTAATAGAAAAAGAGAAATTAAATGATAGAGCGATAGAAATAGGGAAAGTCGTAATGAACCGATTCCAAGAGATGAAAAACAAATATAATTGCATCGGTGATGTGCGCGGCTTAGGGGCAATGTGTGCATTCGAGCTCGTTCAAGATCGCAAGACGAAAGCGCCTGATAAAACATTAGCGTCTAATTTATGTGCAGAAGCAAATAAACGGGGATTACTTCTACTATCAGCAGGAACATATGGAAATGTTATTCGCGTGTTAATGCCATTAGTTATTACAGATGAGCAACTTGAGGAAGGTTTAACAATAATTGAAGAATCATTGCAAGCTTGTTATGAGCAAGCAAATATCGCTCGCGTTTAAAAACTGAATTATAAATCGCAAACATTCTAGCTTACTCTATATAAAATGCAGAAAATTCACTTTATAATAAAGGTAGTAAAGTGAATCGATGGATATGAAGTAGGGAGTGGCTAGGATGGTTGCAGAAAAGGAACGAGTGTTGATGGATTTACAAGATGTATTTGAATATGCATTTGACGAAATTTTTGTTACAGATGATAAAGGAATCGTTGTGCGTGTAAATAGTATGTGTGAAAGACATTACCAACTCTCTGCTAAGGAATTAGTAGGAAAGCATGTAAAAGAACTACAGAAAGAAGGAATTTTTTATCCGTCTGCAACATTAGAAGTAATTGAAAAGAAAAGGCCGGTTGAACTTGTTCAAACAACAAAATCAGGAGAGTATTTGCATGTTCGTACAAGACCTGTTTTTGATGATGAAGGAAATTTAAGAAGAGTGATTAGTTATTCTCGTGATCTTACAGAACTCTATCAATTACGTCAAAAGGTAGAGGAGATGGATAATCAGTTAAAAACATATAAAAAAGAATTAAGAGAAACATATGAACACGAAGGTCTTATTTTTAAAAGTAGCGCTATGCAAAAAATAGTCGAAACAATAAAAAAAGTATCTGTAGTAGATAGTACAGTTCTCGTTTTAGGTGAGACTGGAGTGGGGAAAAGCCGATTAGTACGTCATTTACATGAAGTAAGTCACCGGAAGAATGAAAGTTTCTATGAAATTAATTGTGCGGCATTACCGACGAATTTAATTGAATCAGAGCTTTTTGGATATTCAGGTGGGTCTTTTACAGGTGCAAATCGTGAAGGGAAAAAGGGATTACTAGAATCAGCGCATAAAGGAACTCTTTTCTTAGATGAAATTGGTGAAATGCCGCTTGAAATTCAAGCGAAGCTTTTGCAAGTATTGCAAGAAAAAACTTTTCGCCCTATAGGCGGAAGAGAATTAAAAAAGGTGGACGTTAGAATTGTAGCGGCAACAAATAGAGATTTAAGTACGATGGTGAAACAAGGAACATTCCGGAAAGATTTATACTATCGTCTGAATGTCATTCCAATTTCAATTCCGCCACTTCGGGAGAGAACAGAAGATATTTTGCCGCTTATCTATCATTATTTACAGCATTTTAATAAAAAGTACGGACGTGATGTAAAGTTAGCTCCTAGTACGTTACAAATGTTTGTAGGGTACCCTTGGGAAGGAAATAATAGAGAGATTGAAAATGTAATTGAACGAATTGTTATCACTGCAGATGATTTTGTAATGGTAGAAGATTTGCCACTATCTATGCAAGAGGCAACAGTTGAACAATCCGGACAAAGTCTTTATAGAATGCTGGAAGAGGTAGAGAGAAATATTATTCTTAAAGCGTATAAAACGTATGGATCAAGTTATAAAGTGGCTGAGTTTTTGCAAATAAGTCAATCTGCTGCTACTAGGAAAATTAAGAAGTTTATAGAGGAGGAAGAAAACATTGGATAAAAAAGCGACGTTCGTAAACTTAGAGAAAAAAGCGATGTATATAAATGGTGAGTGGATTACACTGCCAGAACAAATCGAAGTAAATAATCCAGCGACAAAGGAAGTATTTGCAACGGTACCAAAGGGCGGGATTACAGAGGCAAAGCAAGCAGTTGATGCTGCACACGAGGCTTTTAAATTATGGTCAAAATTAACGGCAGCGGATCGTGCAGTAAAGTTAAAAAAGTGGTTCACACTCATTGATGAAAATAAAGAAGAAATTGCAGCAATCATGACGAGAGAGCAAGGGAAGCCGTTTGCAGAAGCACTTGGTGAAGTGAATTATGCAAATAGTTTTGTTGAATGGTACGCAGAAGAAGGAAAGAGAATATACGGTGAAATGATTCCTGCTTCTCATCCGAATAAGCGCATTTTAGTTATGAAGCAACCAGTTGGGGTTATGGCAGCTATTACACCGTGGAACTTCCCAGCCGCTATGATTACGAGAAAGGTAGCACCGGCGCTTGCAGCAGGTTGTACGGCAGTTGTGAAACCAGCGAGTCAAACGCCATTAACTGCATTGAAGTTAGTTGAATTAGCACATGAAGCAGACATTCCAAAAGGTGTAATAAATATTGTAACAGGTAGTGCAAAAGCAATTGCTGATACGTGGATGGAAGATGAGCGCGTTCGAAAAGTTTCCTTTACAGGATCAACTGAAATTGGGAAAGAATTAATGGCTAGCGCTGCGCAAACGATGAAAAAGGTTTCGCTTGAATTAGGTGGTCACGCTCCATTTATTGTTATGAATGATGCTGATTTAGATAAGGCGGTAGAAGCGGTAATCGGTTCGAAATTCCGTAACGCAGGACAAACGTGTATATGTACAAACCGCGTCTTTGTTCAAGAAGAAGTGTACGAAGAATTTGCAGAGAAGTTCACAAAAGCTGTAGAGCAACTTAAAGTTGGAGACGGATTCGGTGAAGGAACAACTGTAGGTCCACTTATTGATGCGAATGCAATTTCGAAAGTACTAGAACATATTGAAGATGCAATTCAAAAGGGCGGAGAAGTTTTATATGGTGGCCATAAATTTGCAGAGTTAGATGGATATTTCATTCAGCCAACAGTAATTGGATTGGCAAATGACACGATGCTTTGTATGAATGAAGAAACATTTGGTCCAGTTGCACCAGTTGCTAAATTTAAAACAGTTGAAGAAGTAATCGAACGTGCAAATAATACACCATATGGCTTGGCTGCTTATATTTTCACAAAAGATATTAGTCAAGCATTCCAAATTAGTGAAGCGTTAGAGTACGGAATTATCGGCTTAAACGATGGCCTTCCATCAGTTGCACAAGCACCATTTGGAGGCTTTAAAGAAAGTGGTATCGGCCGTGAAGGAGGCCATTTTGGCATCGAGGAATATTTAGAAATTAAATATATTTCGTTAGGACTATAAGTAGTATACTAGAATCTCTATAAGGTAACAGAGAAGGAGATTCTAGTATGGTATATTGGCTATTATTACTTGTAACAATTATTTTTGAAGTAGCTGGAACGATTGCGATGAAGTTATCGAACGGTTTAACAAAGCTTGTTCCAAGTGTACTTATTTTCGTATTCTATGGAATTTGTTTCAGTGTGTTTGCTATCGTTGTTAAAAAGATTCATTTAAGCATTGCTTATGCAATTTGGTCTGGTGTGGGAACACTACTTATCACAATCATTAGTGTGTACTTTTTTAAAGAGCATATCAATTTATTCCAAGCATTTTGTATTCTCTTTATTGTTTTAGGAGTAATTGGACTGAAAGTATCATCAGCATCATAAAAGGCTATCTTCCGGCGTGGAAGATAGCCTTTTATTTTTATTAAAACGCCCAATTTCCTTTACGGAAGATCGGTTCATGCTTACCATCAGCTGTAATACCGTCGATATCAAGCTCAGCTGAACCAATCATGAAGTCTTCGTGTGTAATACTAGCGTTTGCACCATTTTCAGCAAGTTCTTCTTTCGTCATTGTTTTCCCGCCATCTAAGTTAAATGCATAAGCATTTCCAATTGCAAGGTGACAAGATGCGTTTTCGTCAAATAGTGTATTGTAGAATAAAATATTTGTGTTTGAAATTGGTGAATCATGAGGTACTAATGCTACTTCTCCTAAGAAGTGAGAACCTTCATCTGTTTCGACTAAATGTTTTAATGCTTCCTCACCAACGTCTGCCTTATAGCCTACGATACGTCCGTTTTCAAATGTTAATGTAAAGTTATCGATAATATTACCTGCAAATGCTAACGGTTTTGTGCTAGACACTTGGCCGTTTACACCTGTTTTAAGTGGCATTGTAAATACTTCTTCAGTTGGGATATTAGCCATAAATGGTACGTTCTTTTCATTTAGGCTACCAGCACCAGCCCATACATGCTTTTCTGGAAGTTCGATTGTTAAGTCTGTTCCAGGACCTGTATAGTGAAGAGCTTTATAATGTTTTTCGTTTAAGTAATCTACTTTTGTATGTAGTGTTTCATCATGTTCTTTCCATGCTTCCACAGGATTTTCTAAATCAGCACGAGTTGCTTTGAAGATAGCATCCCATAGTTTTGTTTCTTGTTCTTCTGGCGCTACATCAGGGAATACTTTTGCAGCCCATTCTTTCGTAGGAACAGAAATTACACACCAGCTTACTTTATCTGCTTGTACATAATCACGGTATACTTTCATCGCTTCTCCAGCTACTTTATGAGCAGTTGCAATTTTCTTTGGTTCTACACCTTTTAATAAATCAGGATTTTCTGCATAGATGGACATAAATGCAGCGCCTTCTTTTGCTAATTCTTCACGAGTATTTGCTTTCCAAGAAGGGAATTCAGAGAAAGCTTCTTCAGGAGCTAGATCGAACTTTAAGCGTGTTAACGTCTCATCATTCCAATCAACATATACGTGTTTTGCACCAGATTTATATGCTTTTTCTGTCACAAGACGTACGAACGGTGCAGCTTCTAGAGGTGCACTAATTGATAAAGTTTGTCCGGGTTGAATATTAACACCAACATTGACTGCCAGGGCAGCATATTTCTCTAACGTTTGTTCAAATGACATATGTATAATCTCCTTTATTTTGAAAGATTTCTTACTATATATAATACAAGAAAATTCTAAAAATATATATAAATATAAAGTAAAAAGAGAGCTCAAAATGTATTGAGCTCTCATATTTACTTAATTGAAGAGGCAAACTGTTCAACTGTAGTTGTATGGTGTATACGAACGCGTTTCATCTTTAACAATTCATCCGGTTCACCTTTCGTAATGAACTGTCCAGGCTTTGTTGTCGTTGCAAATTGATAGTATTTCTTTGTTTCTGCGACAACTTTATCGTCTACATGACCGAATGGATAAGCAATTGCGATGACGGGCTTACCTGTTATTTTTTCTAGCTTTTCTTTTGATCCTTTTAACTCTTCGTCATAGTTTGTAATTTTCGGCAAGTCTGCGTGTGTTGCTGTGTGAGATTGTACAGAAAAAATACCTGAATCAACCATTTCTTTTATTTCAAATGTAGAAAGAGCGCCTTCCACATCAACGTTATCAACAATCATATATTCTGTTGCTGCTGGTTTAAAAGTATCATCTTTTAGCTTTTGTAAAACGCGAAATGCATTCATATTATTTTTCATACCGTCATCAAATGTAACGAAAACCGGCTTGTTTACTTTATTAATATCGCCCCAGCGTTCAAATGTTAATAATGTATAACCATTGTCTTTTAAATACTTCATTTGAGCTTCAAAGTTAGCAGGCGATACGAATAAATCTTTAATACCTTGCCCGTGATAATCATCAATTGCGTGGTACATAAGAACAGGAACTTTTTGCTCGAAAGTAATAGTAGATTTCGTAAGTGGAATAGCTTTTCCGCCCTCTGTTGTTCCTGTTGCTTCAATTTGATATTCACCGCGTTTTCCTTCAAATTCTTTTATATCAAAGGGAAGTGTGAATTGTTGATCTTTTTCTTTAGAAGAAAAGGATTTAGCACTTTCCTTTCCATCAGCAGTGCGCCAAATTTTATATTGTACTTCGGTTAAAGAATCTTTTATGTCTGTAATATGAATATTTGCGTTTGTAGATTCGTGCGTAATTGGATTATAAGAAATTTTACCTTGTTCCCGCACCGTCTCTTCTTGCTTTTTGACCTCTTGTACCTTTTTCTCTTTTTTAGGTTCTTGGCTTACATTGCTAGTATTACAGCCTACTAGAATAGCAGATGTACATAAAGCAATCGCTGCATATTTTCTCATAAAATCACCTTCTATTGTGTATTATGTTGCATGCTTACATTAAAATCCCCACCGCTATAAGAGAGGTGGGGATATACCCTTGTTCATCATATCATTTTTAGATGTGGGATAGGTTAGTGACTTTGAATAGCGGTAGTCTTTCGTTTCTTATTTGATTTGATAATGATATAACCTACTACAAAAATAAGAGGGATGATGAATACATAGATTGGCATTCCCCATACATAATAGCTTTTCAGGCTTAAAACTAGTAAGTGTAAGAAGTCGAAAAGGGCGTGAGCTTTCATAATATCCTCCAATGTATTTTTTACAAATTATAACATTGTTCATTTGTAATTTGTATATTTTGGTAAATGATTTAAGTTAATTTTAAAGTAAGAGAAAGGTTTATTAATATGCAATTTTGCATATGTAGAGTAGTTTCTATTAAAATATCAGGATTTTGGACTATAATAAGAACCGCTATAAATGTAAGCAAGAATGATGTACGGAGTGGAGAACAGAAATGAAATATAAAAAACTAGTATATATCCTTTTCATATCGCTATTCATAGTCGGTTGTCAAAGTGAAGTGAGTAAAGCGAATAGTGTGGAGGAGTATATTCCATCACGCCTAATGAATGCGGAAGTTACGGCGGATATTATGACATTAGAATTGCCTCATGAGGTGAAAGAAAAATTAGAGGGGATTACTAATAAAACAAGTAGTAGTCTTGCGAATAATTTAGATTGGTATTTTAAATATGTAGAAGAAATGATGCCAAACGGAAATTTACCTTATCATGAAAACTTTGGGATTACCAAAGAAGAATATGATTTTATGATAGATGAGATGAATAAGGCGAAGTATGTAAACACAAGTGATGGGAAGATCTTTTTTAAGAAAAAAGGTCATGAAATTCAAATTCGTTCTGATGAACATTTGAAACTAGTTAAAAATATAAGTATTGATACGGAGAAGAATGTTATTAAGACGGCTTTTGGGGAATGTGAATATGACGGTGAGATACAGGCATCAGATGGACAAAAGTTAATTAGTCCGTGGGGTGGAAAGAAATGGGTCTTAAAAAAGGATGGTCTAATTTATCGATTTTCATTGGGTAAATTAGTTAATACGAATAAATCTATTATATACATAACGATAAAAGGTATATATAAAGAGCAAATTATAAACACAGAAGAAGTGGTAGAATTCCACTCAGTTTCTTAAAGAATCAAAAAAAATCACCTTACTTGTTTAAGTAAGGTGATTTTTTATTAAATAAACAATCCAGCGATTGTTGCAGATAAAATAGAAGCAAGTGTTGATGCAAATAGCATTTTCCAACCAAATTTAGATACGATGCTTCCTTGCTTTTCAGAAAGGGCACGGATTGTACCAACGATTGCACCAATTTGGCTAATACTTGCAAAGCTAATTAAGAATACAGTAACGATTCCAACTGTACGTGGATCTAATGTTGCAGCAGCGCCTTTTAAATCAAGGATTGCTACGAATTCATTTAAGACAATCTTCGTACCCATAATACCACCAGCTGGGATAATATCATGAGTTGGGATACCCATTAAGAATGCGAATGGAGCAAGTATATAACCGAAGATTTGTTGTAAAGTAACAGCATATCCCATTGCACCTGAAGCAGCGCTAATTACGTAGTTTACAACTTCCATAACACCGATAAAGGCGATCATTAATGCGGCAACGATACCAGCTACTTTTAAACCATCAAGCGCACCGTTAATCATTGCGCCGATAAAGCTGTCTCCGAATAGAGTTCTATCAAATTTTTGAATCACTTCATCTTCCTTTTTCGTATCAACTGGTGTTAATAACGAACAAACGATTAAGCTTGAGAATAAGTTTAGTGGAAGAGCTGCTAGTACATATTTCGCATCTAACATCATTACGTATGATGCTGTAACAGAAGCAGAAACAGAGCTCATCGCAGAACAACAAATGATAAACATACGGTTTTTATTAAAATGCTGTAAATCGTTTTTAATAACGATTAACGCTTCACTTGAACCGAAGAATACAGAGTTTACTGCGTGGAATGATTCAACGCGTGGTAAACCAGTAATTTTTGAAATTGCACCGCCGACAACGCGAACGATGAATGGTAAAACACCTAAATAACTAAAGATAGAAAGTAGTGCTGAGAAAAATACGATAATTAATAATACATTTAAGAAAAAGACAAAATCTCTTTGAATTCCATTAAAGAGAAAATCGACACCTGTCGTACCAAGTTTAATTAGTTTGTTGAAAACTTTACTAATGAAGATGATAATTTGTTGACCAATTTTTGTGCCAAACATAAACCAACCGATTAAAATTTGGAAACCAATCATAATAGCAATTGCACGGAAGTTGATTTTACTTTTGTTGTTTGACAAAGCAAAACATAAACCTAAAACGACAAGAATACCGATAATGCTCATTACATATTGCATGTAGTTGCCCCTTTCAGAAGTTCGTATAAAGTTTTTACATAAAACGCTCGTTATATTACTAAAAATAAAGTAATAGAGGTTTTACGTCATACGTAAGATGTCTGACCTTTTAGAAAAATAAAAATAAAAAAAGACTCATATGGATTCACTTTCATCTATGAGAGAAAGCTAATCAATAGGAGTCTTTTTATACATAGGCTAATATTCATTAGTTTTCCCCATAGTCCAGCAATTTAAGGTTGCCGGGTAGAAACTCTCGATCCATATTATCGACTATATATGAGGTAACATCGTCCGTATTAAATTAGTAGTAGCGTAACATTACTAGAGAACTATCGTCAATAGCTTTTTTTCTTCCAATAGAAATAGACCATATAAGTATGATAAAATGTAACGCAGTGTTATGAAAAAGAGAGGTCGGAAAATGAGTACAAAAATGACGCCACCAGTTGAAAAAAACGAGTTTATAGATGTAGTGTTTGAAGATTTAACACATGATGGTGCCGGTGTTGCGAAAGTGAAGGGATATCCTATTTTCGTAAAAAACGGATTACCAGGTGAGGAAGCACAAATTAAAATTATTAAAGTGAAGAAAAACTTCGCGTTTGGTCGTTTAATGAAGCTTCATCAAGAAAGTCCATATCGTAAAGATGCAGAATGCCCCGTGTACAACGAGTGCGGCGGTTGTCAGCTTCAGCACTTAACATATGAAGGACAATTAAAAGCGAAAGAAAAACAAGTACGTGACGTTATGCAGCGCATCGGCGGATTAAGTGATGTTCCTGTTCATCCTGTACTTGGCATGAAGAACCCGTGGGTATACCGTAATAAAGCACAAGTACCAATTGGAGAACGTGAAGGTGGACTTGTAGCTGGTTTCTATCGTCAAGGAACGCATGACATCATTAATATGGAATCATGCTTAATTCAGGCGGAAGAAAACGATACATTAATTCAAGAAGTAAAACGTATTTGTGAAAAGCACGGTATTTCGGCTTACAATGAAGAGCGTAACAAAGGAACGCTTCGCCACGTAATGGCTCGCTACGGACAAGTAACAGGGGAAATTATGCTTGTCTTCATTACACGTACAGCTGAACTGCCAAATAAAGAAGTAATCATTGAAGAAATCGCAGCGAAATTCCCAGAAGTAAAATCGATCGTTCAAAACGTAAACACGAAACGTACAAACGTTATTTTCGGAGATAAGACGACAGTACTGTACGGATCAGAATATATTTATGACTTTATCGGTGACATTAAATTTGCGATTTCAGCACGTTCATTCTATCAAGTAAACCCAGAACAAACGAAAGTGCTATACGATAAAACGTTAGAATACGCAAAATTAAATGGTAACGAAACAGTAATTGATGCCTATTGCGGAATCGGATCAATCTCCTTATTCCTAGCGCAAAAAGCGAAAAAAGTGTACGGTGTTGAAATTGTTCCAGAAGCAATCGAAGACGCAAACCGAAACGCAGCGCTAAACAACATGACAAATGCTGAATTTGGCGTAGGAGAAGCAGAAGTAGTTATTCCTAAATGGTACAAAGAAGGCGTAATCGCCGATACAATGGTCGTAGATCCACCGCGTAAAGGCTGTGACGAAGCATTACTAAACACAATCATCGACATGAAGCCAAAACGCGTCGTATACGTATCATGTAACCCAGCAACATTAGCACGTGATTTAAAAGTACTAGAAGAAGGCGGATATAAAACACAGGAAGTACAGCCTGTTGATATGTTCCCGCATACTACTCATGTGGAGTGTGTGGCTTGGCTTAAGTTGGTATAATAAAAAAGCAGTTGATATAGAAAAAATCTATACCATCTGCTTTTTGGTTTACAAAAATACCATTCAGCAACGATTTTAGTTAAAATAAATATTGCTGATTTTCACAAAATATAAATGTCCAAATGCACTGTTGCTATTTGGCTTTATATTTTTAAATTGAGAGTTTGAAATTGTATTCATAGTGAGAGGATTTGAATTTGAAATGATAGATAATTTTTGGCGTGATTTACCACGACCATTTTTCGTACTTGCACCAATGGAAGATGTGACAGATGTTGTTTTTCGTCACGTAGTAAGTGAAGCTGGTCGCCCAGATGTATTTTTCACAGAGTTTACAAACTCGGATAGCTATTGTCATCCAGAAGGTATGAAAAGTGTACGTGGCCGTTTAATTTTTACAGAAGATGAACAGCCAATAGTGGCGCATATTTGGGGAGATAACCCTGAATATTTCCGTCAAATGAGTATTGGTATGGCAGAACTAGGATTTAAAGGCATCGATATTAATATGGGCTGCCCAGTACCGAATGTAGCATCAAGAGGAAAAGGTAGTGGCCTTATTCTACGTCCAGACGTTGCAGCAGAACTTATCCAAGCAGCAAAAGCAGGCGGACTACCTGTCAGCGTAAAAACACGACTTGGCTTTAAAGAGTTAAGCGAGTGGGAAGATTGGTTAACGCACATTTTCAAACAAGATATTGCGAACCTTTCTATTCACTTACGTACAAGAGAAGAAATGAGCCAAGTAGATGCGCACTGGGAACTAATTCCGGAAATTAAAAAATTACGTGACCGCATTGCACCAAATACGTTAATAACAATCAATGGAGACATTCCTGATCGTCAAACTGGAATGGAACTTGCTGAGAAATATGGTATTGATGGCGTTATGATCGGACGAGGTATTTTTAAAAATCCTTTTGCCTTTGAAAAAGAGCCAAGAGAGCATAGCAGTAAAGAACACCTTGATCTTCTAAGACTACAGCTTGATCTTCAAGATCAATATGCAGAAGTACTACCACGTTCCATCACAGGGCTTCATCGCTTTTTCAAAATTTATGTAAAAGGCTTCCCTGGAGCTGCTGAACTAAGAAATCAACTGATGAGCACGAAATCGACTGATGAAGTGCGTACATTGCTTGATAAGTTTGAGGCTAGTGTTGATAAGGATGGAGATAGTGAAACAGTGTAACTTTTGAAAGTTAGAGCTGATGGGGTGTAGCGATTTTATGAGTGTTTGTTTCGTTTTACTTATGGTGAACCGTATCATAAGTAAGTGAGGTATTCTATGTAAAACAAGGGTAAGAAAAGAATACAGAAGAAAATCGAAAATGGCAGGTTGGTCTTGATTTTCACTGATATTATCATGTTTATTTTATTATGCCTATAACTTGGAGGCTATGTGAATGTTAAGTGATCAGACGAGATATTCTAGGCTCGCGAATATAACAAAAATAATAAATACAAAATTAGAACTACGTGAAGTATTGCAGCGTGTAACAATGGCGATATCAGAGGAGATTGTTCGATGCAACGCTGTTGGAATTTATTTACCCCAGAAAGATGGAACATTTAGAGGATTTGCAGGAAAACCAGAGACCATAAATGGCGTAACGCTCGATACTCAGGTAATTGATCCTGAAATGGACTTACTGGCAAAAGAAGTTATTGAAACCAAAAAAACCATCTATATCCCTGATACCTCAAAGGATCATCGGCCGGATCCAAGACCAGTTGATGCGTTCAAAATTAAGTCCTTATTAGCCCTGCCTATCTCATTTGGACAAGAGTTATTTGGTCTGGTTTTTTTATTTGATTATGGAGTTCCAATGAACTTAACAGATTCAGAAATTCAAAGTGTTGAAGCTTATGTAAATATGGCTGCGGTCGCAATTCAAAATGCAAATAATTTAACACAAAAGGAAAACCTTATTGCCGAGAAGCAGCTGTTACTAAATGTTACCCGTGATTTATCAATGTGTTCCTCGACACAGGAGAGTTTTGATAAATGTTTTTTTTACTTAGGACAGATTTTAGAGAGTAAAAACATGGCTGCCCACCTTTTAGACCCGCTAGACAAAACAACGATTAAAACAACGAAGTTAAGCAAGGACTGTGATTGGACAGAAGCGGATTGGATGGAGAAAAGCTATGAAACCAAGATCCAAGAGGTTATTCAAACAAAAAATATAGATAGTAAGGGTCTACTGATGATTCCATTGGTTTCAATGGGAGAAGTATTAGGGGTAATCGTCGTTGGCAAAGGTCACAATTATGATAATTCCCAAATACAACTTGCAAAATCTATCGTTGATGCCACAGCGCCTACGTTTTCAAACTTGTTATATATGGATCGACTTGAAAGCATGGTGGAAGAGCGAACGAGAGAACTAGCTGTTGCTAATGAAAAAGTTACAAGTGTGATTGAAAGTATTACGGATGGATTCTTTACTTTAAATAATACATGGGAATTTACGTACGTAAATAAGCATCAATATTTTCCACAAAGAAAAACAGCAAAAGATGTATTAGGCAAGAATATATGGGGGATTTTCCCGAGTAGCGTTGACGAAGTTATGTATAAGGAACTTCATCGTGCAATGTCAGAGCGAACTACAGTTTGTTTCGAATTTTTTTCTACCTCTGATGAATATTGGCACGAAGTTATTGCATACCCGTATGATGATGGTATTTGTTGTATTTTTAAAAACATAACGGAAAAAAAGCAATATGAGCAGGAATTGAAAAGGTTATCGAACCTAGATTTAATAGGGCAAATGGCAGCAGGTATCAGCCATGAGATTAGAAATCCAATGACAACAGTACGAGGATTTTTGCAGTTATTAAAAGAAGAGCACACCTATGAGAAACATAATAAGTACTTTAATTTAATGATTGAAGAACTTGACCGTGCCAATTCTATTATTACTGAATTTCTCTCGATTGGTAATACAAGGAAATCAGATTTGCAGATGTTAGATTTAAATTCAATTATCCACGATATTATTCCTTTAATAAAGATTGATACGTATAATCAAAATAAATATATTCAAGTCGATACAAATGACATTCCGGAATTATTTTTAAATCGTAATGAGATACGGCAATTATTAATAAACCTATACCGTAATGGCTTAGAAGCGATGAGCACAGGGAAATTTCTAACCATTAGCACCTACAAGGAAGGTCAAAATTGTGTGGTGCTTGCAGTGCGGGATCAAGGAAAAGGTATCAGGCCTGAAGTATTAGAGAAACTGGGTACTCCATTTTACACGACCAAAGATAATGGAACTGGATTGGGGTTAGGCATATGTTATGCCATTGCTGCCCGTCATAATGCAAAAATAGAAATTCAAACAGGATCGGAAGGTACTACCTTTTTTGTTAAATTTAATTATGAAAATAATGAACAATAACCTCATTTAGATTAGTTACGGTGACTGTACCACAAATATTCATGTTTGAGTTGCCCACTAAATTAGAGTTGCATAAAAAGAAATGGACAAACCTATATCAGGTTAGTCCATTTTCAAGTGTGTTAACTAATAGTAAATCCTCATCCGTAATTTCGCGCGATTATCCCATCCTTTTTTGCTGTTTTAAAATCCTCCCCAAAAGCATTAATCCACCTAAGACTACAAAACCAACCTCTAAAATGTTAAAGTAGTAACTTAACGACATTAATTTACACATGCTAAAAGCATTACTATATTCAACATTTCAGGAGGAAAAACAATGGCAATGAGCAACAACGATATATTAAAAAGAGTAAGATACGCTTTAGATATAAAAGATATAGATATGGTGGAAATCTTTAAACTTGGCGGGATGGAAGTAACGAAAGAAGACGTAGTTGATATGCTTACAAAAATAAAGAGAGCTCCTCAACATGAAGCTGAAAATGATGATGTAATCGAAGATGAGTACGTACTAACATGCGATATGATGATGTTAGAGTCATTTTTAAATGGATTTATTACTTTAAAAAGAGGCAAGCAAGATCCGAAACCAGGGCAACCTGCGGGACAAGCAGCACCTTTACGAAGTAATGAAAGTGCCAATAACCTTCTTTTAAAGAAAATGAAAATCGCACTATCTTTAACGAGTGAGGATGTGCTTGATATATTAGATAGCGTAGGCGTCATCGTAACAAAAGGAGAGTTAGGCGCTTTATTAAGAAAGAAAGGCCATAAGCATTACAAAGAGTGCGGCGATAGATACGCAAGGAATTTCATTAAGGGATTGGCTGTAAAGTATAGAGGATAAGCATTGTAACATTTATGGTAAAGCAGTAAATGATATAATAGGTAGAGTAGGACGCTAGTAGCCTGCTCTTTTTTATTTGTAAAAATAATTATGAACGAATACGTTAGGTGATGAAATGGTACATACATATTTAGGTGAGACAATTAATTTTCATATAACTTATAAGAAGAAAAAATCAGTACGTCTTTATGTAGATTCTTATGGGAATGTGGAAGTGCAAGCTCCGAAAGGAACGCCTGTTGAATACTTAGTCCAATTGTTAGAGGAGAAATGGGATTGGATTCAGGCAACACGTAAGGAAATGCAGGAGCGGGCGCTTGGACCACAGGAAAAGGATTATGATCAAGGAGAAGGCTTTCTGTATTTAGGAAATACGTATCCGATACAGATTTCTCAAGATGCAAGTATTGAACAAGATAATGCAGTCTTTGAAGATGGTAAGCTACATATTTATGTGAAAGAGCTTAAGGATGAGAAGATCCAGCAAGCTTTGAAACGATTTTACTATAAGCAGTGCAAAGCATTAGTGGAGAAAAGTATTAAAGCACATCAAAGCAACTTTAAAACAAAACCGCGTTCTATTCGTATTACAGATAGTAGTCGTACGTGGGGAACTTGTGATTCAAATCTACAGCTAACATTCAATTGGAAGTTAGCGATGGCACCACAGAGGGTAATTGACTATGTAGTCGTTCACGAAATGTGTCATATGGTTCATTTAAATCATGATCGCTCTTTTTGGCGTCTTGTCGGGAAAATAATGCCTGATTACAAGGAAATGGAAAACTGGTTAGCGTTATCGAGTTGGAAGATGACGGTTTAGTTATTACTTTAGATTGTGGAATGAAATAAAGTAGAACCCTAATGAATTAGGGTTCTCTTTGTACATAGATTATCGTCCAAACTTCACAGTGAAAGTATCGTCTATTCTCTCCATCTCATACCCACGATACCCCTCCGAAAGTAACGTCTGCTGTCCACTAGCATCACTCATAGGAACGCTTTTAACATCCGTCCAATCTCTTTCTATATCTTTACGCAACTCCTTCACAAAAACATACCGCATACTCCCGCCGTACTTCTCCTTCAATGCAGCAATTTCCATCCCTTGCGCAAACTTATCTTTTAAACTAGGAATGTTAAAAGGTGCAACGGTGCAGCAAACGTAATCGTATTTGCTGTCTTCTTTTTGTAATTCATCCATGATGATTGTGGCTAATATTTTTTGCATCCCATTTCCTCGGCAGTTTGGATGAACGTTTGAGATTTCTTGATAGATGACGCGGTGTAGCTCGCTTTCTGTTAGGCCGATATCAAGTCCTAAATGTTCATCGTCAATAGGAGGGACTAGTAGGGCACGAAATGCGATGAGTTCGTTTTCGATAAAAGCACCGATCATCATGCCGTTTCCTTCTAGAATGTATTGAAATTCTTCTAGTGAGAGCGGTTGTAAACGACCTTTATCTTCTAATGCATCAACTACAATATTTTGTAGTAATAAAATTTGTTCGATGTGCTTTAGTGATAGTAATGTAACGTGAAATGGTTGTTCGTTTTGTTTTAATGTTCCTTCATAAAGAACCGTCATGTATTAATCCTCCTTTAGCGTACAACGTCTTGAAAGACGGTTAGTTCTTGTAATGTATCTTCATTTATTTCAATTCCTAATCCCGGCTTTTCGTTTAAACGAATAAATGGTACGTCGTAATGTAAGTTTCCGATGTCTTTCGTGAATTTTAATGGTCCTGTTAGTTCGACGCTAGTAATGATTTTTTTTGAGAAAGCGACATGGAATCCTGCGGAAGAGGCAACAGATGATTCAACCATGGATCCAACTTGGCATTCAATTCCTGCCATTTCAGCTTGATGGGCGAGTTTTACAGCTGGATATATGCCGCCGCATTTCATTAGTTTTATATTCACCTTATCAGTTGCGTCTAATTTAATGATTTGGCGCATTTCACGAGAGCCTTTTAATCCTTCATCAATCATAAGTGGAAGATCTGTTTTCGAACGAATATGAGCCATTGCGTCAATATCGTCCG
This sequence comes from Bacillus cereus group sp. RP43, assembly GCF_040459645.1. Taxonomy (NCBI): domain Bacteria; kingdom Bacillati; phylum Bacillota; class Bacilli; order Caryophanales; family Bacillaceae; genus Bacillus; species Bacillus cereus group sp. RP43. The sequence goes on along the minus strand of NZ_JARVHQ010000001.1, from coordinate 4,792,509 downwards.
CTACAACAGGCTGTTCAATCCAGTCGATGTTTAAGTGACCTAATGAACGAAGTGCTGTTAATGTGTTTGCGCTATTTTTCCACCCTTGGTTTACATCAACGCGAATCGCGATATCATTTCCTACACGTTCCCGTACAGCTTCAATTCGTTTTACATCTTCGTGTACAATTGTGCCGACTTTCATTTTGAAAGATTGGTAACCTTTCTTAATCATAGAGGCAGCTTCCTCAGCCATATTTTCTGGCTCGGCGATACTTAAGACGTGAGTGACAGGAAATTCTTCATGGTAGCGTCCGCCAATTAATTGATATACAGGTTGATTTAATTTTTTACCCGTTATATCAAAACAAGCAATATCAATCGCAGCCTTCGCTGTAGGAACACCGTAAATTGTGTTGTCCATCATATCGTGTATTTTCTCGATATTCATTGGATTTTTCCCGATAAGAGCAGGAGCTAGTATATGTTTTAAAATATGGAAAGTACTTTCCCATGATTCACCTGTAACGTGATCATCAGCAACGCCTTCACCGAAACCGATAATGCCTTCATCGGTTTCCATTTTGACTATAATAGAAGGCATATCAGAATAAGAACCATAACTAATAACAAACGGATCGCGAAGCGGTAAACGAATTGCGTAAAGATGAATAGCTGTAATTTTCATTGAATAAAGACCCCTTCCTGTTTACAATGGTTTTGTACATTTGATATAGTTGACGTTAAATAGTCGTTAATTAATGATAAGGAGTTAGAGAAAATGATGATAAAAATTGCAGTTGTCGGTTCAAAAGAGTTTATGGAGAATCTTTTACCTATTGCTCATAAACTAGAAGAGATAGAGATTGATCCATATATTTACCTTCACCCGGCAGAATCTTCTGAAATATTAAAGCGTTTAAAACCTTGTGATGTTATCTTTTTCTCAGGTGCTTTACCTTATTATATGGCAAAAGAAATAAGAGAACAATTACTAATTCCAAGTGTATATTTGCAGCAAGACGAGACAACTGTCGCATCTTCACTTCTTTCTATAATATATCATCAAAGTATTCAACCTCATAAAATTTCAATTGATTTAGTAGATCGTTCTTTTATTACAAATGTGTTCCATGATATCGGTCTGAAAGAAACGCCGCAAGTGATGGATTATGAAAATATGTTATGGAGTAATGATGAAATTAAGAGAATCATTGATTTTCATTTAGCTAAATATCAATCAGGAGAGGTTGATTTAGCTTTAACTAGTATTCACGCTGTCTACGATGAACTTCAAAAAATAGGTATTCCTTCAGAGCGTATGATAGATCCGACGCAATCAATTATACATGGGTTAAAAGATGCAAAAATAAAAGCTGAGTTAGCAAAAAGCCATTCAGCTACTGTTGGTGCTTGTATTATATCCTTTATAGAGTTACAAGAAAGCTCGCTTGAACAATTAAATGTAATTTCAAAAGAATTACGTGGTTCATTTAAACAAGTTGATGAAATGACTTTTATTTTGTATACAACTCGTGGTGATATTGAATTGAGTATAAAAACAAATACGATAGATCGTTTATTTACGAATATAGAAGGAGCGTTATCTATTGGATTTGGTTACGGAAAAACAGTAAATGAAGCGGAACAAAATGCAAAAATCGCTCAAGGTTTCGCAAAAAATAATCCGATAGAACGCTGCTTTTATATACTAACAAGTGATAAAGAATTATTTGGTCCGTTCCCGAAAGAACAGAGAGTACAAAGTTTAAAAAACGATAATCCTGAATTAATGAAAATAGCGAAGGAAACGAAGCTTAGTCCTGCAAACTTGTCAAAAATCATTCAATTTAGTCAATCGCATCCATCATTGAAATTTACAGCGGCCGATCTTTCTGAGTACTTACAAGTGACTCGGCGATCGACGGAAAGGCTGTTAAAGAAATTAGTTGATTACAGGTATGCCAATATTTGCGGCGAGGAAATGCCCTATCAACAAGGGCGCCCTCGTGCAATATATGAGCTAAATTTACCGTTGTATTCGTTTCAAAAATTTTAAGCTTCTAGTTGTGCTTTTTGTTTTTTCAGTAGGTCTGCTTTTTCAATATCAGATAGCTTCGTAATTGTGAAGCCAGTTATACCATAAATGATTGAGATAATAGGTACGATGAAATTCAATATAGCATAAGGAGCATATTCGAATGCGCCGACTCCAAGTGTTGCGAGTATAAATACACCACATGTATTCCAAGGTACGAAAACAGAAGTTAATGTTCCACCATCTTCTAATGCTCTGGATAAATTTTTAGAATGTAGTCCTTTTTCTGTGTACGCATTTGCATACATTCTTGAAGGAACAACAATCGAAATATATTGTTCAGAGCAAGTAAGATTCGTTGCAAAGCAAGATGCGATAGTAGAGGCGATAAGTCCTTTTGATGATGTGGCTAATTTTAAAATTTGATTTACAATTGAGCGAAGAATGCCAGTATGTTCTAGTACTCCGCCGAAAGTCATAGCGACAATTGTCATAGAAACTGTATTCATCATAGAGCTTAAGCCACCACGGTTAAATAGTTCATCTACTAGTTTGTTTCCAGTGTCTATGACAAATCCACTTTGGAGTGCACCGACAGCTGATGAGACAGAGCCACCTTGAATAAAGACTTGTGATAAGAATCCTAAAATAACACCTACGAGAATAGCTGGTATAGCAGGGACTTTTTTAGCGACCAATACCATAACGACTACGGGTATAATTAATAGGAAAGGCGAAATAACAAAGTTTTGTTGCAATACTTGTAACGTTTGATCGATGCTTTTTGCATCAATATTGTTATTGCCGAAGCTTCTTCCTAAGAACGCATAAACGATAAGAGTAATAATTAAACCAGGGATTGTAGTAAATAACATATGACGAATATGTGTGAATAAATCTGTATTTGTTAGTCCTGCGGCTAAGTTTGTCGTGTCTGAAAGCGGTGACATTTTATCGCCAAAATAAGAACCGGAAATTATAGCGCCAGCAACCATTGGAGCTGGGATTCCCATACTTAGGCCAATTCCCATTCCAGCAACACCAATTGTTCCCATTGTAGACCAAGAGCTACCGATAGCTAATGCAACGATAGAACAAATAATTGTAATTGAAACTAAAAATAATGATGGGGTTAAAAGTTTTAAGCCGTAATAAATCATAGTAGCGACGATTCCACCGCCAATCCAAGCACCGATCGTTAAACCTACAAGAATAATGATAACGATAGCGGGTAATGCAAGGCGAATTCCTTTATACATCGATTCTTCAATGTCATTCCATTTGTAACCGTATCGCCAAGCGACGATAGAAGCAACGGTTGTACCGATAATAAGTGGGACGTGAGGGCTTTGTTCTAATACAACAATTGTAACCATCATAACTGCAACTGTAATGATAATAGGGATTATTGCTATGCCAAAAGGTATTTCTCTTTTCATAAACTGCCTCCTCATTATGTATGTTTGTATTTTTAGAATTGTCGCAAAATAGACGTTATTAAGTTATAATAACTAAAAATAGATACAAGCGTCAATATAAAAACAGAAAATATCGAATGTTCTATTTGTATGGATATCTTTATAAGATGAGTTGAAATCGGGTATTAACGGTATTAAAAAATAAATAATTGACTTTTTTCTTAAAATTCAATATGTTCATAAAAACATCTGTTTTTCATAAGTATAATTAACCTGAATGGTTTTGGAATTTGGGAAGGAGAATGTAGCTTTGAAAACATTAGAACTACAAGAGCGTTTAACTGAAATTTTTCAGCATTTACATGAAAACCCTGAAGTGAGTTGGAAAGAGTATGAAACGACAGCGTATATTACTAACTTTTTAAAAGAAGAAGGAATTTCATATAAAATATTTGATGATTGCCCAGGCGTGATCGCTGAAATTGGAAGCGGAAATCCAGTTGTTGCAATTCGTGCCGATATGGATGCACTTTGGCAAGAAGTAGACGGAGAGTTTAAAGCGAATCATTCATGTGGTCACGATGCACATATGACAATTGTGATGGGACTTATTTTACAATTGAAAAATATGAGATGGGGTAGTGGAACGGTTAGGTTTATTTTTCAGCCGGCAGAGGAAAAAGGAAATGGTTCTTTAAAGATGGTAGAGAAGGGTGCCGTGGATGATGCTGACTTCTTATTTGGTGTTCATTTAAGACCGATTGAAGAACTACCTTTGAAACAAGCTGCCCCATCTATTCGTCACGGAGCAGCAGGATTTTTAGAAGGAACGATCCATGGAGATGATGCACATGGGGCACGCCCGCATCAAGGGATAAATGCAATTGATGTCATTTCGATGATCAATATTGGATTGAAAAATATATGGTTACCGCCGCAAAGTTCCTATTCAGTGAAGATGACAAGGTGCCAAGCTGGCGGGGATAATTTGAATATTATTCCGGGAAACGGTCATTTTAGTTTAGATGTAAGGGCAGAAAATAACATATTACTAAATGAATTGAAGCAAAAAATAGAGCAAGTAATTTTGTCAGCTGAATCAATGGGATCTAAAGTATCTTATGAGTGGATCGATCTCGCACCAGGAGCTGAAGTGTCAGAAGAAGCTGAGCGCTTTATGCGAAAAGGTATTCTTGAAGTGTACGGGGAAGAGGGATGCACTGGACCACTGTATACGACAGGAAGCGATGATTTTCATTACTACACAGTGAAGAGACCACATTTAAAAGCCGTCATGCTTGGACTAGGGGCAAACCTACAACCTGGATTACACCATCCGTATATGAAGTTTGATCATAGTTGTATAATGGATGGAGTAGAAATATTGAAACAAACTGTATTGAAAGTGCTGGAAGACAGGGGCTAGAAGGCTCCTGTTTTTTTGTAGGAATTTGTCGTTAAGTCGATATATTCGATTTTGTGACGATATATTTGAAGTTATGTTCGATATATTTTAATTTGCGGTGATATAATTTCACGTACCAATTAATTTGATGAAAAATTCTCCTCTAGTACATGGTGTATAATAATAAGTACCATTTGTTAATAGGAGAAAAAAATGAACGAACAATATTACGATGCTGTATTAAATATAAAAACCGTCGGTGAGCAAAAAGGGTTTAATAAATCTATGCACTATCACCGTTATGAACCGACACCGTATAGCGGGTTGGATGAGTTATTGAATCAATATGAAATAAAAAGTAGCGATCGAATTGTAGACTTTGGGTGTGGAAAAGGGAGATTGAATTTTTACATGCATCATAAGTGCGATGCATCAGCGGTTGGAATTGAAATGAATGAAGCGTTTTATAAAGAAGCAATGGAAAACTGTGAGCGTTATGCAAGGAAGGTAAGAAACAGTAAAGATAAAATTCAATTTGAATGTTGTTTAGCACAGGAATATGAGATTGATCCACGTGATAACCGGTTTTATTTCTTCAATCCATTTTCTGTCCAAGTGTTTATGAATGTAGTAAATAACATTTTGCTTTCGGTAGAGGAAATAGAGAGGAAAGTGGATATTATTTTATACTACCCTTCTGAAGATTATATTTTCTTCTTGGAGAATCAGACTGCTTTTGAATTGAAGAGAGAAGTTAGATTACCGGGTGCTTATGAGAAGAATGGGAATGAGAGATTTTTAGTTTATACATTAGGATTATAAAAAAAGCAGGTGCCTTGGCACCTGCTTTTGTAAAACTCACGTCTATATAATTAGTTACGGATTAAGTAATCAAATGCACCTAAAGCTGCGTTTGCACCTGAACCCATAGAGATGATGATTTGTTTGTACGGATTATTTGTACAGTCACCTGCAGCAAACACTCCTGGTACATTTGTAGCACCGTGCTTATCTGTTACGATTTCACCGCGAGCGCGTTCAACAGTTTCACCTAACCAGTCTGTGTTTGGCACAAGACCGATTTGAACGAATACACCCTGTAATTCAACGTGATGAACTTCTTCAGTTTCACGATCGATGTAAGAAATACCGTTTACTTTGTCAGTACCAGTAATTTCTTTCGTTTGAACGTTTTTCAGAACAGTTACGTTTGGTAGGCTGTTAAGACGCTCTTGTAATACAGCATCAGCTTTTAATTCTGGCATGAATTCAAGAACAGTTACGTGATTAACAATACCTGCTAAGTCGATAGCTGCTTCAATACCAGAGTTACCTCCGCCGATAACCGCTACATCTTTTCCGATGAATAATGGACCGTCACAGTGTGGGCAGTATGCTACACCTTTGTTTTTGAACTCAGCTTCACCCGGTACGCCAACATTACGCCAGCGAGCACCTGTTGAAACGATTACGCTCTTACTTTTCAGAATAGCGCCGTTTTCAAGTTCCACTTCAATAAGTTCTTTTTTCTCTAAACGTTTCGCACGTTGTAGATTCATTACATCGATGTCGTATTCTTTTACGTGCTCTTCAAGGCTTGCTACTAGCTTAGGACCTTCAGTGCGTTTTACGCTGATGAAGTTCTCAATACCCATAGTATCCATTACTTGACCACCGAAGCGCTCAGCAACGATACCTGTGCGGATTCCTTTACGTGCTGCATAAATTGCTGCACTTGCACCAGCTGGGCCGCCACCAACAACAAGAACATCGTATGGATCTTTATCAGAAAGCTCTGATGCATCTGGACCGTTACCCATTTTAGCTAAAATTTCTTCAAGTGTCATACGACCGCTTCCGAAAGATTCGCCGTTTAGGTAAACAGTTGGTACTGCCATGATGTCTTTGCTTTCTACTTCCTCTTTAAATGCAGCGCCATCAATCATAGTATGTGTAATACCAGAGTTTAGAACGCTCATTACGTTAAGAGCTTGTACAACATCAGGACAGTTATGACAACTTAGGCTGATATAAGATTCAAAATGATATTCGCCTTGAATGCTTTTGATTTGATCGATTAATTTTTGTTCAACTTTTGGAGCACGTCCACTAACTTGTAGTAAAGCTAACACTAATGAAGTAAATTCGTGTCCTAATGGAATACCGGCGAATACGACACCAGTGTCTTCGCCAGGGCGATTTACGCTAAAGCTTGGTGTTCTCTCTAGTTCAACTTTTTCTACTGTAATCTTAGATGACATAGTAGCTAATTCATCTACTAGAGATAACATATCTTTAGATACGTTATCGTCTCCTGCGCTTACTTTAAGTAAAATATCGTTCTCCATTAACTGAAGGTATTGGGATAGTTGTGTTTTTATATCTGCATCTAGTATCATTTTGATCGAACTCCTTAGATTTTGCCTACAAGGTCAAGGCTTGGTTTAAGTGTTGCAGAACCCTCTTGCCATTTAGCTGGGCAAACTTCACCTGGGTTGTTACGTACGTATTGAGCTGCTTTAATTTTGTTAACAAGAATGCTTGCGTCACGGCCGATACCGTCAGCATTAATTTCCATAGATTGGATAATTCCGTCTGGATCGATGATGAATGTACCACGAGCAGCAAGACCTTCTTCTTCCATTAAAACGTTGAAGTTTGTAGTGATTGTGCGAGTTGGGTCACCAATCATAATGTATTCGATTTTGCCGATAGTTTCTGAGCTATCATGCCATGCTTTGTGAGTGAAGTGAGTGTCTGTAGATACAGAGTATACTTCAACGCCTAAGTCTTTTAGAGTTGCGTATTGGTTTTGTAAGTCTTCAAGTTCAGTTGGACAAACAAATGTGAAGTCTGCTGGGTAGAAACAAACTACACTCCATTTTCCTTTTAAACTTTCGTCAGTAACTTGAATAAATTCTCCATTATGGTAAGCATTAGCTTTAAACGGTTTTACTTCTGTGCCGATTAATAACATATTAAAATTCCTCCTAAAGGTTGGTTTTGAGCATCGGAAATTAGTTTGCTCATAAAATATATTTTTTAATTAACTATAATAATTCTAATTCGATATTAATTATCATATAGAAGTGGTTATTTTGTCAAGAGAATAAACCAACTTTATACCAATTTAATTAATATTTATTCTCAATTAAGGTTGTTAGGGAATTAAAAGGTAATTTTTAAGTCATAAATTTTCAACGAGTGTTTGAAAGAGTAGTGTGTATGTTAGAGACATGGTGTAAGTATAAATTCTTAGGAAGGAAATATTTCTTAGAAGTTGTGGATTTGAAAAGGAACTGCTTACTTCTATTTTACAAAGAATTGTGCAATAAATAAAACAAAATGTATCGGAATCTTTGTGAACAATTATTGTCATCTTAAATATATATAATAAGAAGTATATTGCAATGAGAAATAGAAACATTGACGCTCATTTCTAACAAGATATAATAAAAGCGAGATATGTATTGCAATAGAGAAGATATAGTATAGATTGAAAGAATTTCAATCTATTATTTTTTACGGCTTTTAGAAAACGTTTACATTTAGTGTGGAGGGGAAACCATGTCTAAGTTCACGAAGTATTTTTTAATGGAAGCTAAAGATGTAATCGCATATGTGCAAGAGAAATTACCTAAGTTCGAACATGCAAAGGGGCTAAAGTGTAAAGAAATAGGTGATGGTAATTTAAATTATGTGTTCCGCGTTTGGGATGAACAGAAGAACATTTCTGTCATTGTAAAGCAAGCTGGGGATACAGCGCGTATTTCAGATGAGTTTAAGTTGTCGACGAATCGAATCCGTATAGAATCAGATGTTTTGCGATTAGAAGGAGAGTTAGCATCTGGACTCGTGCCAAATGTATATTTGTTTGATAGTGTGATGAATTGTTGCGTGATGGAAGATTTATCAGATCACACAATATTGCGTACAGCACTCATAAATCATCAAATGTTTCCGAAGCTTGCTGATGATTTAACTACTTTTATGGTAAACACTCTTCTATTAACATCAGATGTTGTAATGAATCATAAAGAGAAGAAGGAACTTGTGAAGAATTATATAAATCCTGAGTTATGTGAGATTACAGAGGACCTCGTATATTCAGAGCCATTCACAAACCATAATAAACGCAACGAATTGTTTCAATTAAATGAAGGATGGATTAGAGAGCATATTTATAGTGATAAAGAGCTTCGTATGGAAGTAGCAAAACTTAAGTTTTCGTTTATGACGAATGCACAAGCGCTACTTCACGGTGATTTACATACTGGTTCTGTTTTTGTAAAAAGTGATTCTACAAAGGTTATTGATCCTGAATTTGCTTTTTATGGACCTATGGGATATGACGTTGGGAATATAATGGCGAATTTAATGTTTGCATGGGTGAATGCAGATGCAGTGATGCAATCTGGTATTGAGAAAGATACATATATGAACTGGATAGAATCTACCATGATAGATGTAATTGATTTATTTAAGAAGAAGTTTTTAGATGCTTGGGATATTCATGTGACAGAGATTATGGCGAAGGAAGAAGGCTTTAACCGAGTTTATTTACAATCTGTATTAGAGGATACAGCTGCAGTGACGGGTCTTGAGTTAATACGTCGTATTGTTGGTCTAGCGAAGGTAAAGGATATGACTTGTATTGAGAATGACGCGGCGCGTGCTAGAGCGGAGCGAATTTGTCTTCAAGTAGCGAAGAAGTTTATTTTACAAGCGAATCAATATAAAGCAGGTAGCAGCTTTGTAGAAACGTTAAAAAAACAGTCAATGCATAGTGCGAAATAAGGGGAGAAGATGATGACAGAGCAATTAATACCAATTCAGTGGAAAGATGATGCTTTAGTGTTATTGGATCAAACGGTATTACCGAACGAAGTAGTCTATGAATCTTTTAAAACGGCTGAGGGTGTGTGGGATGCGATTCGAGTAATGAAAGTACGAGGAGCGCCGGCAATAGGTGTTTCAGCAGCCTACGGTGTGTATTTAGGAGTAAAGGAAGTTGCGGAAAGTTCGGCGGAAGAATTCATAGCGGAAGTAAAAAAGGTATGTGCATACTTAGCGACATCAAGACCGACGGCAGTAAACTTATTTTGGGCGCTTGAAAGAATGGAAAGTGTAGCGGAAGAGAATGCTCACTTATCAATTGCGCAATTGAAAGATAGATTATTAGAAGAAGCAAAAGAGATTCATAGAGAAGATGAAGAAATTAACCGTCAAATTGGAGAACATGCATTAACATTATTCCATGATGGCATAGGGTTATTAACGCATTGTAATGCAGGTGCGTTAGCAACGACTAAGTATGGTACTGCGACAGCTCCAATGTACTTAGCGAAAGAAAAAGGATGGGACTTAAAAATTTATTCCGATGAAACACGCCCTAGATTACAAGGTTCAACGTTAACAGCATTAGAGCTGCAGCGAGCGGGAATTGATGTAACGGTCATTACAGATAATATGGCGGCAATGGTCATGTCACAAGGGAAAATTGATGCAGTAATCGTTGGATGTGATCGTGTAGCAGCAAACGGGGATGTAGCAAATAAAATTGGAACATTAGGTGTTTCGATCTTAGCTAAATATTATAACATTCCATTTTATGTAGCAGCACCAACGCCGACAATTGATTTGAAAACACTGACAGGAAAAGAAATTCCAATTGAAGAAAGGGATGCTTCTGAAGTGATCAATCGTTTCGGACAATACTCTGCTCCGCAAGAAAGTAAAGTATACAATCCGGCATTTGATGTCACGCCATATGAAAATGTAACAGCGATTATTACGGAAAAAGGAATTGTGAAAGCACCGTTTACGGAGAATTTAAAAAAGCTATTTTAGTAAGTAGATATATATAGTCAGTCATCATAAGCTTCATACTTAGGGGGATGTATATGTTATTGCAAAAAGAAAGAGAAGAAATTGTAGCGTATGGAAAGAAAATGATCACAAGTGGCTTAACAAAGGGGACAGGGGGAAATATTAGTATTTTCAATCGTGAACAAGGCCTTGTTGCAATTAGCCCAAGTGGTCTAGATTATTATGAAACGACGCCTGAAGATGTAGTTATATTGAATTTAGATGGTGAAGTGATAGAAGGGGAGAGAAAACCATCAAGCGAGTTAGACATGCATCTTATTTATTATAGAAATCGTGAAGATATAAATGCGCTTGTGCATACACATTCTCCTTATGCAAAGACAATTGCATCGTTAGGATGGGAGCTTCCTGCTGTGTCATATTTAATTGCTTTTGCAGGTCCGAATGTTCGCTGTGCACCGTATGAAACATTTGGTACGAAGCAATTAGCAGAGGCTGCTTTTGAAGGAATGATTGATCGTCGTGCAGTCTTACTTGCGAACCATGGTTTAATGGCTGGTGCGAATAATATAAAAATGGCGTTTACTATTGCAGAAGAGATTGAGTTTTGTGCTCAAATTTATTATCAAACGAAAAGTGTCGGAGAACCGAAATTACTGCCAGAAGACGAGATGGAGAATTTGGCGAAGAAGTTTGAAGGGTATGGACAGCAGTAGAATGAAAGGAAAACCCCCTCAAGAAAAAATCTTGAGGGGGTTTCTCTATGCCTTCTTCAATAACAAATACATAAAGTAAGGAGCACCAATTAAAGCAACGACAATACCTGCTGGGATACCGTTAGGTTCAACGATATTTCGTCCGATTGTATCTGCAAATAGTAATAGCCATCCACCAATTAAAACGGCGATTGGCATGAAGATTTGATGCCTTGGACCTACTAAAGATTTTGCGATATGAGGAGCCATTAGTCCAATAAAGCTAATTCCACCTGTTACAGAAACAGCAGCGGCAGCAAGTGCAACGGCTGCGATTAATAAGTATCTTCGTTCTTTTTCAATTTCAATTCCAACACCGATTGCTACTGGCTCGTTTAATGCTAGTATATTTAATCGATTTGCCTTATAGAAAACAAATGGGATTAATACGATTAGCCAAGGAAGCATTGCTAAAACAAATGTCCAGTCATCTCCCCAAATGTTTCCGGCAATCCATTTTGCGATAAAGTCCACTTTCATACGATCGGCGGATGAAATAAGGACAATCATTATTCCAGATAGTGCAAATGAAAAACCGATGCCGGTTAATGTTAATCGTATTGGCTGAAGGCCGGTGGATTTACTATATGAAAATACGTAAATTAGAACAGCTGTTAGAAACGCACCGATAAATCCAACGACTGGTAGTAGGTAAAGGAATGAACCTACGTCTATCGGGAAGTATAGAAAGAAAAAAGCAACTGCAACACCAGCACCAGCGTTAATGCCGAGAATACCAGGTTCAGCTAAATCGTTTCGGGTAATACCTTGTAATACAGCACCTGATAAAGCGAGTGCCATACCAGCTAATAATGTAATGACGATTCTAGGTAGCCTTAAAGAATATAAAACGAATTCTTCTTTAAATGAACCTTGTCCCATAAGTGTTGGGATTAATCTGTCATAGGAGAGAGCGGCAGAACCGAGTCCCATTCCAATTACAATTGTTGTGATGGTAAGTATGAGTAATGCAAGTATGATAAGGCGTTGTTTCTTTAGAATAGATTGCATCATGAGAAAGTTCTTCCTCCTTTACGTACAATAAATAGGAAGAATGGTAATCCTACAATTGCGACGATTGCAGCAACTGGTGTTTCATACGGAGCGTTAATTGTACGTCCGATTGTATCTGCGAGCAGCATAAAGGAAGCACCAGCGATTGCTGACATCGGTATAACAAAACGGTAATCTGGTCCAACGATTGGACGAACCATATGAGGTATCATTAAGCCGATAAATGCCATGTTTCCGACAAGCGCTACAGAAGCACCTGCAAGCAAGATAATAATGATAAATAAAATTGTTTTAATGACGATAATCTTTTGACCGAGTCCAACAGCAACTTCTTCACTGAAACTAAGGACTGTCAATTTTCTCGCAAGTAAGATAGCGAGAAATATACTTACTGAAATAACTGGAATAATAATTTTTAATTGGCTCCAAGTAGTTCCAATTACTCCCCCGGCAGTCCAAAGTGATACATCTTGTGAAATTTTGAAGTAAATGCCGACTCCTTCTGAAATTGCGAGTAGAAATGCTGAAACTGCAGCACCAGCTAATACAATTCGAAGAGGGGAAAGTCCGCCCTTTTTCACCATGCCAATTCCAAATACCATAATAGCGCCAATTGCAGCACCGATAAAGCAAGCTAGTGTTAAGTAAAGATAGCTTATTGAAGGGTTGAAAGCAAGTGTTAGTGCAAGTGCAGCATTTGCGCCACCAGTTAAGCCTAGTAATCCAGGATCAGCAAGAGGGTTACGTGTTAATCCTTGCATAATCGCCCCAGAAACAGCAAGTCCAGCTCCTACAAAAATAGCAGCAACTTCACGTGGTAAACGTATTTCGCGAATAATAGATATTTTGTCTCCTTTAGCGGAGGAAGTGAGTGCTAACCATACGTCTTTTATAGAAGTATCAGCAGCACCTAATACCATTGCAACCATAAAAATAAGAAAGAATGCAATTATGCTCAAAATTAGTTTGTATGTAAAAGCGTTGGAACGTAGGTTGTCTTGCTCTTTTTTCATTAGTTTCACATCTTTTCTTTTCATAGAATAAAGGAAGAGGAATTCTTAAATTAAGAATTCCTCATGTTTGTATTATTGACCAAGAAAGCTCTTCTTGAAGAAGTCTAGTTGGAAATCTAATGTAAGTGGATCATTGAAATAGAATTCCATCATGTTTGCTTCATATACACGATTATTTTTTACTGCTGGAATGTTTTTATATGATTCTGTCTCTTGGAATGAGTTATCAGTATCTTTGTTTTTACTTACGATTAAGTAATCACCAGCGAACTCAGGTAATACCTCAGTAGATAATGCGTAGTATCCTTCTTTTAAAGCTTTTTCTTTTACTTTTTCAGGCATTTTTAATTTCATTTCTTGGTAAAGAATTTCTGTTCCACGGCCCCAGTTTTCGCCGTATACATAAAGCTGTTTGTTGAAGTTTTCAACAACAGAAACTGTTGCATCTTCACCGATCTTCGCTTTAATGTCTTTTCCAGCTGTTTGTGCGCGTTTCTTGAAATCATCAACCCAAGTTTTTGCTTCTTTTTCTTTATTTAATAATTTACCGATTTCTAAGTGTTGTGTTAAGTAGTCAACTTTTCCGTAAGTGTATGTTACAGTAGGAGCGATTTTCTTTAACTTATCAACATTTTTAATATTTGATAAACCAATGATTAAATCTGGATTTAATTCTGCAATCTTTTCAACATTCTCATCTGATACTTCAGCGACATTTTTAAGTTTGCTATCGAAACGTGGGTTTTGTTTAGACCATGAATCTACCCCAACAAGGTTTACACCTAATGACATTACGTTACCAGCGAATGATGATAGGACAACAACACGCTGTGGATTTGCTGGAACTTCTACTTTACCATTTTCTGATTGGTATGTAATTGTTTCTGATTTTTTACCTTTTGCGTCGTTCTTCTTGTCTGTTGAACCATTGCTACAAGCACTCATAACAAGGACGAACAGAACTGTTAGTGAAATGAAAAATTTTTTCATCGTCTTTCTCCTTTTGATAGATGATATGTGATATACAATAAATTGTTTAGCTTTGATCTTTTGAAAAGTTAGTGGTAATACAAAAGTCTTATTAACAATCTTGAACTTGAGATTTTACCATATAGTATTCACCATAGTAATAGAAGAAGATGTAATCTCACAGTTGCTAATAATTAACAAATTGATAATGATTATCAATATTGATTCTTTAAATACTATAATTTTATATAGGTGTATTGTCAATAGTGATTTTGATTGTAAAATTAATAAAAACAAGTTATATTTTATTGAGAATGATAATCAATTATTAATAGCTGAGGAGTGGGCATGAATGAATCAAGAAGAATTGTTTGATGTAACCGTGATAGGCGGAGGACCTGCAGGACTTTATTCAGCGTTTTATAGTGGACTAAGAGAGATGAAAACGAAAATAATAGAGTTTCAACCACAGTTAGGTGGTAAAATACATGTTTATCCGGAGAAAATGATTTGGGATATTGGCGGATTATTACCAGTTACTGGTGAGAAATTAATTGAGCAACTTGTACAACAAGGATTAACATTTCATCCTGAAGTTGTATTGAATACAAAAATAGAATCAATTATTCGTAATCAGGATGGCATTTTTACGTTGAAAACAAGTTCTGGGGAAGAACATTTTTCAAAAACAGTAATCGTTGCAACTGGGAGTGGTATATTGAATCCACAAAAGTTATCAATTGAAGGTGCGGAGAGATTCGAAGTCTCTAATTTAAATTATACAGTTAAATCGTTAAAACGTTTCAAAGATAAAACGGTAATTATTTCAGGCGGAGGGAACTCTGCAATTGATTGGGCGAACGAATTAGAACCAATCGCGAAAAAAGTTTATTTAACATATAGAAAAGAAGAATTATCTGGTCATGAAGCACAAGTAAAACAACTTATGAATAGTTCGGCAGAATGTTTCTTTAATACATCGATTACAAAATTAATTGCCGGTGATAACCATGAAGCGATTGAACATGTAGAATTAACAAATCATGAAACTGGAGAGGTTTCTCATTTATCTGTTGAAGAAGTTATTATTAATCATGGATATGAACGTGACATTACATTATTGGAAAATAGTGAGCTAGATGTCGCTATTGTTGATAATTATTATATTGCAGGGAATGCAAATAGTGAGTCCTCGGTAGACGGATTATATGCCGCTGGAGATATTTTGAAGCATGACGGAAAACTACATTTAATTGCAGGAGCGTTCCAAGATGCTGGAAATGCTGTGAATAAAGCGAAACAATTTATTCAACCAGATGCAAGTGAGTACGGAATGGTTTCTTCGCATAATGAAGTATTTAAGAAGAGAAATCGAGAATTGATAAAGCAGATGATGAATTAATAAAGAAACAAGTATACCCCCATTTACATCTCTATTTCTATGGAAGAGAGGTGTAAATGGGGGTTTTCCTGTTTACTATATTTTCAATCATTATCATGACACCGTTTTCATTAGTTCATGTCATATGAATGTATTTCTGCAAAATGGGAATACAAAGACCTGAACGTTTTATTTGTAAATCTTTCTTGAAAACAATGAATCTATGCTTGATTGGTGCTGGTCAATATCAAATTATGCCGTCCCTTTTGCTTGTTCATTAGGGAATGGAATATTTTGTATAGAAGCAATATATTGTTTTCCGTGTTGTCGAGCTAATGATTCTAATATTTGACGAACGCGTTTTGTAAGATGGCCTTGTTTTTTTATAGCCTCACAATATGCGTCATAGAAAACGTATTTAGCCCAAAGGAAATCATCTTGTTGGAACAAGAAATGATTTTTGTACCATTCACCAATCGTATGATAGCAATTGTTTTCATGTACTGCTGCACTTTGTGAAAGAATACGATCGGATAAAGAATTAGATAGATGAGAAATTGTGTTTTCTGTTTCAACTTGTAATGTTTTTTCTAACATTGTAATGATGTGACGAGTAGCCATATGTTAACTCTCCTTTGTGTAAATGGGTAATACCATTCTATATTTAAAAAAATACTTACTATACTATTATACAATATATGGAATGCATCTACCTGCTTTTTAATTTGTATTTACAAAATCTTTTTTATTTGTTTACAAAAATAAAGTAAGATACAGTATATATATGAAAAAATAATAAAGGAATGAACACATTGTATATAACGATAGAAGAGGCTGCGGAGTATTTGAAATTACCAAAATCGTATGTTGAAGACTTAATTCAGCAAAAGAAAATTCGTGCACTGTTTGATGGAGAGCAATATTTAATAAACAAGGAACAGTTTAATACACATTTAGAACAAATGGAGAAATATAAGCAGTTAGTGGAAGAAATATTAAACGAACCAATTCCAGAAGATATGGATGTTAAAGACGAAGATTAAATTTATAAAAGCCCCCCGTATTAAGATATGCAGAAATGTATCTTAATACGGGGGGTTTTTATATTAAGGGATGAAAAAGTCATCCAAAATCCTAGAGTTACTTTAAGGGAAAGAAGATTTTATAGGGATTAGTACTATTAGTTAAAAGCATATTTTTTCATAGCGGGGACAAACATAGCGAACATAACCTGTACAGATACATATACTATCAGTGCAAAAGCTTATAAATTAATGGAAGGGGTTTTCTCGTGAGTTTATTTCATTGGGATTTTTTGAAAGAATTAATTGGATCTTATGTAAGAGTAAACAGAGGTGGACCGGAATCTCAAAAAGGAATAATAGTGTCAGTATGTACGGACTACTTCGTATTACAGAATGAAAAAGGAGAGTACCATTACTACCAGCTTCGCCATCTGAAAAGCATTACAAAAAATACGAAAGATGGTGGGATAGGTGATTCTGTATGGTCGGAAGAAGACAGTGCAGAAGACTTTGAAACGCTACTTCAAGGCTTCAAATACCGCTGGGTGAAAATTAATCGTGGTGGTCCAGAGAAAATTGAAGGTATTTTACAAGATGTTTCTAGCGATTATGTAACGTTAATTATAAAAGAAGAAGTTGTACTAATTGCACTATCTCATATTAAAAGTGTTAATTATAATGCACCAGTAAGTGGAGAGAGCGATGAGAGTAGTGATGAGAGTAGCGATGAGAAAAGTAATGAAAACAGTAATAATTCAGGTCGCGCTCGTGCACAAAGACAATCAAGTAGAGGAAGATAATAAGAAAGGAGGGTACAAAATTGGAGAGTGTATTATGCTGTGATCAAATTAAAGGTTTAGTCGGTGAAAATGTAAAAGTAAATCTTCGCGGACCAGAAAGTAGAGTAGGTGTACTCGTATCATTAGGAAAAGATTACCTTACACTACAATTGCCTCTTGGAGAATTAGTATATTACCAGTTGAAACATGTGAAGAGTCTAGTCAGGAAAGTGAAAGAAGCACCGGGAGAATATGGTTCATGTTTCTATGCTGATGAAGATACTTTTTTAGATGTATTAAATGACTTGAAGTATAAATGGATAAAGATTAATCGTGGTGGACCAGAGTGTGTGGAAGGTTTATTAAGTGATATCCATGATGGAAGTATTACACTAGTAAATGGTGATGAGGTCATTTATATAATTAATTCTCATATTAAGAGTGTGAGTCAAATAGTTAAAAACAAAAAGAATGAAGAAGAATAATGTTTAATAAATAAAAGGGGCATTATGATTGAAAGTGAAGAATGATTTCATATTTCGCTGCAATTATTTCGCGGTATATGAAAAGGAATTTCTTACTATTAAAAGACAGAACATTGCCCCTGATTATTTTTTTGAAATGGAAGACAGAAAAGCGCAATTTCATAGAAAGGAGGATATAGATGAATGAGTTAAACAAGAACATTGGGGAAAATATATACGTTAAATTAATCGGTGAAAAAAGGTTTAGAGGTATATTAATTGATGTAGGGAATGATATTGTTGTTCTATACAATGGACAAGACTATGTATATATATCTTTATACCATATCCAATATTATAGATTTTTAAGAGAGTATGATGAAGAAATATTGAAACCAGATGTGGATTCTGTAATTAAGAGGGAATCACCTTCAATTTCTTTGAGAAAAGTATTAAGCACCTCTAAAGGGATTTTTACAGAAATTTATGTGGCAGGAAATGCCCCGATACATGGTTATGTTACAAGTGTAATGAACGATTATATTGTTTTTTATAGCCCGGTTTATAAAACGGTATATATATCTTTAAAGCATTTGAAATGGTTAATTCCCTATAAAGAGAACCAAGTACCTTATTCCCTCAATAAAAATGAACTCCCCGTAAATCCATTAAATATTACTTTAGCTAGAACGTTCGAAGAACAGCTTATTAAAATGTCTGGGAAAATTATGGTGTTTGATTTAGGTGAAGAATCTAACAAAATCGGAAAGATGGCGAAAATTGATGAAGGGCATATTGAAATATTAAAAGCCCGTGACGCAAAAATGTATGTGAATATTCAACATGTGAAATCGGTCCATTGTCCGTAGGTTAGTTAAAAGGGCTGGCTTTTTCTTTTATATATACGGAAGAAAAGGTCGAGCCTATTTGTTTACCGCTATTTGGATATGAGAGGGCAAGTGAATTGAATATATAAGTATGTTACTGTTTTTACTTATACAGAGGTAATCTTGTACTAAATTATAAAAAAGATGTACGAGCTACCTTTTGGTGTATTCAACTCACTTTTGAGGAAGTGCTGCTCAACTACTTTATTAAAGGGGTTTTGTTTGTGGAGCAGTTTCCAAATTCGTTTTCGATTACGTTGCTTGGCAGTGCTGGTGGAGCAGCAAAAGCAGTGTTAGCAATTTTGAATCAAGCGGTAGTAAATGAAAAAGATCCAATTTATGAAGTGATAAAGAATGTAAACTTCCATTTAGTGGATATAAAACAAAAAGATAAAAGTTATTATGATGAGTTATTTCCAAATCTGAAAGAGCAATTTTTTTTATATGAAATAAACCTTCAAGATGTAGTCAAATTTAAACAACATTTAAAGGAAAAAAGAACGAAGGTTGTTATTGATGTTTCAGGTGCAGATACGATTAGGGTACTGAGTTGTTGTAATGACCTTGGCATTTGTTATATTAATTCGGCTTTGGAAAATGAGGCAGTAGATCAAGATGATAGTTTACTTGGTTTTCAGCTTACGGAAAGGTATATGAGGTTTGAAAAGGAGAAAGAAACATTTACAAATACAAGAGCGATTATAGGATCAGGTATGAATCCGGGTGTTGTTCAATGGATGGTTGTTGAGCTTATGAAAGAACGTCCAAATGAAAAGCCAAGAGCATGTTATATTGTAGAACATGACAATTCATTTTTGAATGATAAAGAGCTTATAAAACCTCATACACTTTATGCATCATGGGCAGTTGAGCGTTTTCTTGATGAAGCGATATGGAGTTATCCTATGTATATGAGTCATCATCGTTCACTTTATTTTTATGAGGATGTATATGCTTCAGAGTATAAAGTGAAGTTAGGAGCAAAAGAATTTTATGGTTGCTTAATGCCGCATGAGGAAGTCTTAATTTTAGGGAAAACTTTTAATATGGAAGTTGGTTTTCTTTATCGGATTAATGAATATACAACAAATTTAATTAGACAGAACTTAGATAAAGTAGAAGATTTATGGAATTGGAATCGTAAAGTATTTAATCCTGCAGAAGAAGAGATTACGGGAGAGGACTTAGTTGGTGTGTTACTCGTATATGAAAATAGCGAGACCTACATGTATAATGTAATGAATAGTAGCCAAGTTTTTCAAAAGTATAAAACAAATGCAACTTACTTCCAAGTAGGATGTGGGATTTATGCGGGCTTGTGTAGTTTACTTTTAGATACCTTTGGACAAGGTGCTTATTATGTAGAAGAATTATTATTAAATACTGAAAGTAAGTATGGGGAATATTTAAATTTATATATGAAGGATTTTGTAATAGGGCATAATAATTTTACAGATGGATTGCTACATGATAGGGTAAGGTGGTTATAAATTGTGACTGAAAAGGAAGGAGCTGTATCTCCTTCCTTTTAGTATTAGAAGGTCACATATTGCCCTGAAAGCAATTTCATATTTATAATTTAAAGAGATAACATTTGAAATGTTTTTTGGGGATTGATCAAGAGGAGTTTTTATATGAACAAATACAAGAGCTTGATTTATGAAGAAAGAGAAGCTTTAAAAGTATTTATATTATTATTCTATATTATATTCTTTTCATATGACGTTATCTATTATTTCGTTTATCCCGCTATGAATATTAATGAAGCAAGGGTAGGATGGCCAGAAGGTGGTATGGGAATAGGTGTATATATATTAGTAATATCTTTATTTCCTATTTCAATATATCTTCAAAAACAAGGTTATGTATATTTTGTGAAATACTTATTTTTAATTGGGTACATGCTTATTGATCTTATTAATAACTTAATGATTTATTTACACAGTGATCGTATTTTTGAAAATGGAAATATGGTTGAAATATTTTTAATTCTATTTGCACCGATTTTCGTGAACAGAAAATATTTTTATTTCGTTTCCTGTAGTGTAATTGGAAAATATGTATTTTTTACTTTGATATTACAAGATGTAAAAGTTGTGATTCCGCTTGTATTATGTATATTCTTTTTCATCATTTCGCATTCTTTATTAAGGAGATTTCAATCTTATGTAAGGACAGTTGTTGAGATGATGAACAGTATGAAAGAGACAGAAAATTTAACGGTTATTGGGACTATGTCTACAACAATCGCTCATGAAATTCGAAATCCATTAACAGCTTTAAAAGGATTTACACAAATTCAAAAAGAAAGAAATCCTGAAGATACGATGAGCTATGAGATTATGCTGCAAGAAATTGAGAGAATTAATGGGTTTGTTAGTGAATTGATGTTATTAGGAAAACCGAAACCAACAAATTATGAATGGTGTAATATACGGGAAATTCTTTTATATGTTGTACAGTTAATGGAAAGCTATGCGACTCAATATAAAGTGGAATTTCATTTGCAAGTAGATGGAAATTTACCCGTTATAAATGGTGATGACAAGCAATTAAAACAAGTGTTGTTAAATATCATCAAAAATGGAATTGAATCGATGCCAGAAGGTGGAGATATTCAGATTCGCGCATATGAAAAAGCTGGAGAGAACTTGTGTATTTCTGTTGAAGATCAAGGTTTTGGGATAGAAAATGAGGAAATAGAAAAAATCGGAAAAGCTTTTTATACAACAAAAGAGAATGGTACAGGTCTTGGATTAATGATTACATATAAAATTATTGAGGAACATCAAGGGAGTATCGCGATTCAAAGTAGCATGGGCGTAGGAACGAAAGTGGAAATTTATTTACCAGCAGTGTAGTACATTAGAAGAAACTATTTTTCAGAAAAGTGTTCTTGTTGTGTAAATATAAACATTTTATAAAATGTTTCAAGAAGGGTTTTTTTTATAAAACACTTCGTTTATAATGGAGGAAAATATCGACATAGAGCTTGTAGCTCGTGTAACGGTTCGGTAGTGTTATGAAAAGAAAAGAAGGGGTGCACGCGCATCCTTTTTTCTATGCAGATATGATGAAAGGGGTGGTATGATGGAATTAACATTAAATTCGACTGTATGTTTACACACGATTCAATTTCGAAAAGAGCAAAAGAACTATATTGTAAAAGATACGATTACAGGAGAGACATATGAAATGCCGCCACTTTGGATTGATGCACTGGCAATGATGCGTGACGGTTTTTTATTGGGAGAAATTGAGGAGAAATTAAAAGAAGAGTATCCGGCCGAAGAAGTAAATATGGTAGCATTTACGAGGCAACTGTTAGAGCTAGAACTTGTCGAAATGGTAGATGGAGAAGAGATAGCTTGTACAAAGAAGAAAGATAAAGATTATTTAGCTTGGGTACGCCCAAGGGTGGAACAATTCTTTCTTAACTTAAATAAAAAATATAAAAGCAAAGGTCAAAAGTGATCTTTGCTTTTTTTGTAGACCATGTTTAAAAAATAACAGCGAATGCCCTTGCGAAAGCACCGTCACTATTTTTAATTTTTAAAGGTGCTGCTGAGAAAAAGAATCGTTTCGCTTTAATGGCATCTAGATTTGTTAAATTTTCAATTAAATAAATATTATTCCCTAGTAATATGTGATGAATCGGTGATGTTTCTGTCGTTACCTCATCAGGAGAAATAAAATCTAAACCGACAGATTTTACTTTTAATTGAACTAGTTCTTCAGCTAATTCTTCGGAAAGATAAAACGCTTCTTTCTCATAAGCTTCGGTATTCCATTTATTAGATAGATTGGAATGGAAAATGACAATATCGCCTTCTTTTATGTCGACAGTATGTAATACTTCCTTAGGTAATTTTCGCTCTTGAACATGAGTCACATCGATAAGAACAGCTTCGCCTACAAATTGATTTAGGGGTAATTGATCAATAGTGGTTGCGCCTGAAATGAAATGAGCAGGAGCATCACAATGCGTACCAACATGAACGACAGAATGAAAATTCGTAACTTGATAACCTGATTCTTCAACGCTTGTAATGGCTTCTAGTTGAATTTTTGGTGTTCCAGGAAATTGAGACATATTATTTTCAAACGTTTGTGATAGATCAATTACTTTCATTTTACATACCTCCAATATATTTTTTAAAAATAATAAAAAGCCCTTCCTTCATAATCAAGAAAGATGAGCTTTACATACTAGTTGAGTTTTATCTTCCAAAATGCAATGCATTTTGCAGGAATTAGCACCTATTCAGTTTGCATAAACTGAGGTTGCTGGGCTTCAAAGGGCCGGTCCCTCTGCCTCTCTTGATAAAGGTTTATTCAGTTTTAAATTCGGAATATTCGAGATATTTAGATTGTAATTCATTTCCTTTTTTCGTGCAATACAAAATAGGTATTCACCCAAATAAAGGTTCTCGCATATTGTAGCTTATGTAAGTAGAATGCTGCGAAGGGGTGGGTGCAGTGACAGGTAATGTATTGAACTATTTTGCTGGTGGAAATACAGCTAGGGGATTTTATAGCTTGTATGAAGAGAGTTTAAAAGGGCTAGATAGGTTATTTATTTTAAAAGGCGGTCCAGGAACAGGGAAGTCTTCTTTAATAAAAGCAATTGGGCGTGAATGGACTGGAAAAGGATATGATATTGAATTTTTACATTGTTCTTCTGATAATAAGTCAGTTGACGGTGTAATTATTCCGAAGCTAAATGTAGGAATTGTCGATGGGACATCGCCACACGTTATAGAGCCGAAAATGCCTGGAGTTGTAGAGGAGTATATAAATTTAGGCGTTGCTTGGGACTCAGATAAATTAAGAAAGAAAAAATTAGAGATTGAACGATTTGTTTCAGAAGCAAGTAAAGCCTTTCAAGCAGCTTACGGGTGTTTTAAAGAGGCTCTAGTTATACATGATGAGTGGGAGAAAATATATATTAATAACATTGATTTTAATAAAGCAAACGAATTAACAAATCAGCTTATACAGAAATTGTTTGCAGATAAAGGCGGGAAGAAATCAATTGTGAAACATCGTTTCTTAGGGGCTGCTACACCGAAGGGAGCAGTTGATTTCGTTCCTAATTTGACAGAAGGGCTTCCGCATCGCTATTTTATAAAAGGTCGCCCAGGTTCTGGAAAATCAACGATGCTTAAAAAATTAGCTAAGGCAGCAGAAGAAAAAGGTTTTGAAGTAGAAGTGTATCATTGTGGATTTGACCCAAATAGTCTCGATATGATTATCGTAAGGGAATTAGGATTTGCAATTTTTGATAGCACAGCACCGCATGAATACTTCCCAAGCCGTGAGGGGGATGAGATTATCGATATGTATGATCTCATTGTTGCACCAGGGACAGATGAGAAGTATGCTACGGAAATTCGCGACGTTTCAATTCAGTATAAAACAAAAATGAATGAGGCGATGTCTTTCTTAGCAAAGGCAAAATCAGTTCGTGATAAATTAGAACGAATTTATATTGCCGCTATGGATTTTTCAAAAGTTGATGCATATAAAGAAGAAATCCAAAAAGAGATTGAACGAATTGCAGTTACTGTAATTGAAAAGAAAAAATAGGTATTTTGTTAGGCTGTCGGGAACTTTCTGACAGCTATTTTAGTATGTAGTAAAATTAGTCTTATATTTGTCGAATTTCCAGGGAAATGATCAAAAAATGGGGAGGGTATGAAATGAGAGAGAAAATTGAGTTGGAACTAGAAAGAATTGAAAAAGAGAATGATGTGAAAATTTTATTTGCTGTAGAATCAGGGAGCAGGGCGTGGGGATTTCCATCGAAAGATAGCGATTATGATGTTAGGTTTGTTTATATACGTCCTGTAGAATGGTATTTATCAATTCATGATAAACGTGATGTAATCGAGTATCCAATTAGTGATGATTTAGATATAAGTGGCTGGGATATTAAAAAGGCATTGCAACTATTTGCAAAGTCAAATCCAGCGTTACTCGAATGGATTCGATCACCAATTTTTTATTCGAAAAACTCTAGCCTTCCAGAACAACTTCAGCAAATGAGTGAAAAGGATTTTGATCCGAAATCAACAATATATCATTACTTACATATGGCTTCAAAAAACTATCGTGAATTTTTACAAGGTGAAAATGTAAAGTTGAAAAAGTACTTTTACGTATTACGTCCTATTTTAGCGTGCAAATGGTTAGAGGAGAAGGCGACATTGCCTCCTGTAGAATTTGACCGGTTAATTACAGAACTATCAGTAGAACGTAGTGTATTGAATGAAATTGAAAAGTTGTTAATAAAGAAAAAAGCGGGTACTGAATTAGATATCGGTTTAAAAATTAATGTACTAAATCAATTTTTAGAAGAGCAAATTGATTATTATCAGCAATACGTGAAAGGTATTAAAAAGGGACTAGGAATAGATATTGAAAGCTTAAATACATTATTTCGAGATATGTTGTTTGAGTTATGTAAAAAAGAGCACAAGTAAGTCTGTGCTCTTTTTTAGTTTTTAGGAATAAAGAAAACAGATATAGCTGCGATAAGGCCTGCAAATGAGAATAAGTAAAAATTCCACGCCAGATCATATTGCATTGTTATAATAATACCAACAAGAATAGGGCCAGCAATCGCACCAATTCGCCCAAGGCCAAGCCCCCAGCCTAAAGAGGTAGCTCGGATATGGGATGGGAAGTATTGTGTTACATATGCATTTAATATTTGAGTAATACCGACTGATCCAATTCCAGCAAGACCAATTAAAAGATAAATGATTGTAATGGAGGGTTTGATTGTTAATAGTCCGATGCATATGGCTGCCATAAGATAGGAGATGCTAATAACAATTTTTGCTCCTATACGATCGGCAATCGCCCCGGCAAATAATGCGCCGATAGCTGCAGTAATATTTAGCATAAGTAGAAATGATAAACTAGATCCAAGAGGATATCCTGCTTGGCGCATCAGCTGTGGTAACCAAGTATTTAAACCGTATATTAAAAACATTCCCATTATATAAGTGGTCCAGAAAAGTAGAGTTGCTTTTATGTATTCTTTTGAGAATAACGTAAGAAATCCATTTTTCTTTTGTGTATTAGATGGTGTTTCAGAAATTTCTTTTTTTACATGTAATTCAATTTGAAAACGATCACGAATTTTTTTCGCTTCTTCTTGCCGATTACGTGATAACAAAAATTGAATGGACTCAGGTAAATAACGAACAATGAAAGGAATGAGAAGTAGCGGAATCATTCCGATGCCAAACATAATTCTCCATCCGAGATCTTCTAACATAAACATGGATAAAATAGCACCTAACACGATACCTAAAGGATAGCCGGTAAACATAAGAGCATAAATAAAAGATTGCCGTTTTTTTGGTGAATATTCAACAGTAAGTGCGGAAGCCGTTGGGATAACACCGCCTAATCCGATTCCTCCGATAAATCGAGATAGCCCGAATAATTCCGGAGAAGGAGCAATTGCTGCTAAGCCCATTGTGATAGAAAAAAGAGCTAAACAGCATATAAGTGTCCACTTTCGTCCAATTAAATCTGTAATGGTTCCGACTAGAATAGCGCCAATAAACATCCCAAATAGAGCATAGCTGGCAATTGTTCCAGCGTGGGCTGGTGATAGTGCCCAGCTGTTGTCTTCTAGGAGTTTTGGTAGAACGGCACCGTAAATACCTAAATCATATCCGTCAGCTAGAATGGCTAGCCAACAAATAAAAACAACAAGTTTTGTAATAGAACTTGAAAAGATAGTTTCTGTAGATTCTAGATGAGGTGGAGCAGAAGGTTGCATAGTTATTCACCCCTTTTATTCCGCTATTTGCGGGCAGTAAGACTCCCAACTCAAATTAGGCACATGCGAGGAAGTTAGGTGGGAGATTAACTGCACGTAAAAGCCCGATTGGTGTGGGCTAATAATCAGAGGGGGATGGACAAAAACCTCCTCTGATTAAAGTTTCACTTTATTTGTAGATGAATATATTATTTTACTTTATGTTAATATTTTCCTTCTTGTATCGAAATTTATCTGAAAAGGTGTCATGAAAAACAAAGAAGTTCAACAGGATTCCCGTTGAACTTCTTTGTTTTTTTATTCGTTATCAACTCGCTTTAATGGTTGATCTGCTGGACCTTCCATAACATCCCCATCAATTGAAAAACGGGAACCGTGACAAGGGCAATCCCAAGTACAATCACCGTTATTCCATTCAACTTCACAGCCGAGGTGTGTGCAAGTTGTATCGACGATATGTAATTTTCCTTCTTTATCTTTATAAGCACCTGCTCGTTTACCGTTGACATGTACAACAGATCCTTCGCCAACTTCAAGATCTTCTGGCTTACGTAATGCGGTTTCAATTTTTCCTTCAATTAAGTGTTTAGCAACATCAATGTTCTGAGAGAGGAAAGTTTTTATATCTGGATTTGCATGAAAGCGTGATGGTGCAAACAGTTCTTTATACGGACTGTGGACTTTTAGAATGGAGTCCTTCAGTAAATGAGCTGCTGCAGTTCCAGTCGTCATTCCCCATTTACGATATCCAGTTGCCACAAATATATTTGGATTCCTTTCGTTAATATGTCCGATATAAGGAAGCTTATCTAGCGTGATTAAATCTTGTGCTGACCATCTATAGGGAACTTCATCTACTCCAAAAGTTGCTTCAGCAAAAGAGTAGAGTGCTTCGTAATGAAGCATCGTATTTATTCCTTGTCCTGTTTTATGACTCTCTCCGCCGATTAATATTAGCTTTTCTCCATTGCTTGTCGTATAACGTATGGAGCGTTTTGGATCATCGATATTTAAATACATGCCCCCTGGATAATCCGTTTTTGCTTTTATTGCGAGAGCATAGGAGCGTTCTGCATACATTCGCGTAAAGAAAAAGCTATTAGCATCATAAAAAGGAAAATGTGAACAAGAGACAATATAATTACAAGTGATGCGATGGTCACCCTTTGTAATTACTTGTGGATAATCTCCTTTTTCCACATCAATAGCTGTTGTTTGCTCATAAACTTTTCCGCCCATTTCCACAAACTTTTCTAAAAGTGTTTTTAAATAAAGGAGGGGATGGAATTGCGCTTGATTTTTCATCACAAGTGCAGATTGTACTGGAATAGGAATCGACAGGGATTGAACATAGTCGCAAGGAATATTTAATTTTTGATAGGCTTCATATTCTTTCGTTAAAGTTCGCAGGCCATTATTGGTAGTTGTATATAAATACGAATCTTCATTTGTGAAATTACAGTCGATTTTATATGTTTGCACAGTGTCATTTATGAATTGGAGAGCGTGATTATTTGATTCGTAGTAAAGCCTGGCTTTTTCCACACCGAAATGATTTATTAATTCGTCGTAAATAAGATCATGTTGTGCTGTTACTTTTGCTGTTGTATGCCCAGTTGTTCCATTTAAAATAAGACCAGAATCAATTAAAACAACGTCGATGCCTTCTTTTGCAAGTAAATAGGCAGTAGTAATACCTGTAATACCAGCACCGATAACAGCAACTTTCGTCTTTATATTTTCGGATAAACGAGGGAAAGTAGGAAACGGAGTAGATTCAATCCAATAAGATAACGGCAGTTGTGGAAATGTATCACTTGTCATTGTGGAAACCTCCTGATTTTAGAACAATTTTCCTTTTAATATTTCCATATTATATGAAATTCATGTGTGTTATTTTAAAAGGAGTCTCCTTTTATTAAAAGAGGGATTAAATTATTTTGATATAATTAATTTGATAGGGCATTATGAAGAAGTAGGATTTATATAAAACTAAATTTAAGTGATTCCGTTTGTTGATTATATAGAGAGTTCTTGAATGAGATAGAGTCCATTGTGTTTAAGTATATGTATATATATAGTGGATAAATCCTTATGAAATCTATACTCTTTCTTTAGTGAAATAAAGTATAATTATAAAAATATAACCAACTTTTATTACTAGGTCATAAAAGTTGTTGACAATATAGAAATTCTATTGTTATGATTCATCATGTGGAAAGGTTGATAGAGAGTAAAAAGAGAAATGTTTTTCATTGATAATAAAAGCGAAAAATAAGTGACGATAGAGTGAGTATATTTTCCTTATAATAGATGCTTTTTTAATCACCTAGTAAAATCAATCTGGAAGCAAGAATTGATATATGTAAGTTGCGCAAGGCGCGGCATAAGAAAGGGGCAAAAGGATGAAGGAGCTTCATACGTTTGGGTGGTATGCAGCACGTGTATCACCACATTTGCCGAAAAAAGCATTTAAACCAGTGCCTGCTCGTTTATTTGGTGGACTGGCTTATTTGCTTGTGGCATTGGCGGGGTTAATATCGATTGGTGTATTTGAATTGAATGTGTGGGCGAATCTAGGAATTGCGATTGTTCTTGGATTATGTTTTGCTTCACTTGGATTTTTAGGGCATGAAATTTTACATGGAACAGTTGTGAGAAAGGCATGGCTTCGTGATTTCTTAGGCGCGATTGCATTTATGCCATTATCAACAGGGCCAAAGCTTTGGAGAAAGTGGCATAATGCAACGCATCATGTTCATACACAGCATGAAGAGAATGATCCGGATGCATGGCCGACATTTGAGAAACTGAAAAAAAGTAAGTTTTTGAGTTGGGTATATCGTATGCCTCTACATGTACGTTCATTCTTTAGTTTTCTGTCACTAACAATTCAATTTACATTGCATTCGACTCGAATGTTCTTTCATTTTATAAAAGAGTTCAAGTCATCCAATCAAAAATCTGTATGGCTTCAACTTCTTTTGCCTTGGACAGTTTGGATTAGTTTATTGTTTATTATGGGACCTGGAAAATGGTTATTTGCATATGTCATTCCATTGTTAATTGCTAACTTTATTGTAATGGCATATATCGCAACAAATCACCGCTTAAATCCAATTGTTCCAGTAAATGATCCGTTAGCAAACTGTTTATCAGTAACAGTACCGCGCTGGGTAGACGTTTTACATTTCAATTTCTCGTACCATACAGAACATCATCTGTTTCCTGCTATGAGTTCTAAATACTATCCATTAGTAAAAGATAAAATTAAAGAAATGTGGCCGGAACGCTATCACGAAATGCCGATGACAAAAGCATTGGCAGCACTTTGGAATACACCACGTGTGTATTATCACGGAAGTGAATTAGTTGATCCGCATAGGGAGCATTTCTATGGTTCTTTAGGAAATGGATTGGATCCTCATAATATTTCATATCGTGAGGAACATATAGAGGAAAAAGAGAGTGTTAAAAAAGTAAATCAATAATAGATATATTTTACGATGAAAAAGCAAGCTCTCTTAGAGCTTGCTTTTTGTTATAAAGAGACTTCTTTCTTGTTCTTCGTCTTGACGTGGACAGAGTTATTTTCTTTCCGTTGTAGTCGTTTTTCTAGAAGACTAACAAGATAAGTAAATAGAAGAACTAGTGCGAGATAGTATACACCAACAATGATATATGTATCTAATTGCTGGAAGTTACCTGCGGCAATTGATAAACCGGATCCCCATAATTCGGACATTCCTACATAAGCGACAAGTGAAGAATCTTTTAATCCAATAATAAATTGGTTCCCTAGAGGGGGAAGAGACAGACGAAATGCTTGTGGTAATATAATCCGGCGCATCGCTAAAGGGTAAGGCATCCCTAAAGAGCGAGCAGCTTCCAATTGTCCCCGGTCAACGGATTGAATTGATCCGCGAAAAATTTCAGTAATATATGCACCGTTATGAATTGCTAAAGCGATTGCTCCTGCCCAAAAAGGGGTGAACACAACAACAGATGTAATCCCAAAATAGAGAATAGCAATTTGAACAATTAAAGGTGTACCACGAATAATGGCGATGTATACATGAGCAATACTATTTAAAACCTTATTGTTAGAGATTCGAAAGAACGCGACTAGTAATCCAATTAATGAACCGAGTAATAGGGATGTTAATGTTAATTGTAATGTGACAATAGTAGCCTTTAAGAGTGTGGGATAGGTAGAGATAAAAATTTCAAACATATGTGTCACCTCATATTGGATGGATTTTAGTAGAGAATGAAATGCCCCACATAAAGTGAAACTTTAATCAGTGGGGCATGATTTATGGAAACTTTGAAGAGATAACTTACTTCGTTTTTGCTTCTTCTCCAAGAATATTACGCCCAAACCATTTTTTACTGATTTTTTCATACGTGCCGTCTTTAATGATTTCATCTAGCGCTTTATTTACCTTTTCGACCATGTCTTTATTGTCTTTATGAATAGCAATTCCCATTTCATCAAGGTTTAACGGTTTTCCAGCTTCTTTTATATTGGATTTACCTTCTTTAATCATACGAAGACCAACCATTTGATCAGTAATAACTGCGTCTACACGTCCTGGTTCTAAGTCCATAAGTGCAGTAATATCACTATCATATTCTGTAATTTGATCTGTATATTTTGCAACAAGGGTTTTGAAAGTACTTGCTTTTACAACACCTATTTTTTTACCTTTCAAGTCCTCTGGAGAAGAGATAGATGTATTCTTTTTAGCTACAAAAATTTGTGCACCAGAGCGATAATATGGATTTGAGAAATTCACGGCTTTTAATCGCTCTTCTGTAATAGCCATACTTCCTAATATCACATCATATTTTTTTGATTGTAGACCTTGAATCAATGTTTCCCAAGGATTTGTAACAGGAACAGGTTTCATTCCCATCTTTTTCCCGAGAGCTTCACCTATTTCTACATCAAAACCGACAAGTTTCCCGTCATTTTCTTTATAGTTAAAAGGTTTGTATAAACCACTCATCGCATAACGAAATTCATTTTTACCATTAGATGAAGTAGTAGAGCTTTCCTTACTACAGGCTCCTAGTATGAAGGATGTACATAATGTAATACTCGCAACAATGGTTAATAGTTTTCTTTTCATAAAACCCCTCCTATATATTGATCATACGGATTGTTTTCAATATGTTATGGAGATATTTTATTTGGACAATTAGTTGTGCCCCGTATGAATGCATTTCTTTATGTTTGAAACAGAAGTTACATTATAAAACGTTGCGTAAGAATTGCTTTGCCCGTTCATGCGATGGAGCGGAAAAAAATTGCTCTGGCGAAGCATCCTCTACAATTTTCCCGTCATCCATAAAGATGACGCGGTCAGCTACATCTCTTGCGAAATTCATTTCATGAGTAACAATAACCATTGTCATTCCTTCTTCAGCAAGTTCTTTCATAACTTGCAACACTTCTCCGACAAGTTCAGGGTCTAAAGCTGAGGTAGGTTCATCAAATAGCATAATTTTAGGATTCATGGCAAGAGCTCGTGCAATCGCAATTCGTTGTTTTTGACCACCGGAAAGGAGGTGGGGAGTTACATCTGCTTTATCTTGTAGGCCGACTTTTTGTAGGAGTTGATTTCCAATCTCCTTTGCATTTGCTGCTTCCAATTTTTTTACGTGAATAGGTGCTTCTATGATGTTTTCTAGTGAGGTCATATGAGGAAAGAGGTTAAAGTGTTGAAAAACCATACCGACATTTTCACGGACTTTGTTTAAATTTGAATGCTTTGGATCAATCCGCTCACCTTGTAAGTGAATTTCACCTTCATCGTACATTTCTAAAAAGTTAAGACAGCGAAGTAATGTACTTTTGCCGGAACCACTGGCACCAATTAAAACAACAACTTCTTTTTCTTTTACTTCTAAATCAATTCCTTTTAAAACATCAAGTGAGCCAAATGATTTTACTAGATTTCGAACTTGGATCATACAAAACCCCCAGTCAAAAATGTATTTTACAAATGTTGCCCCTTATTTCTGTTATTAGTCATAAATTGTCAGAATCCTTTATTTTTTTAAAAGGATTTGATATTCAAGGAAATAATGATTTTAAAAATCCCTATATCTTTCTATAACGAAAATATGGATAATAATATATAGGTAGTACATATATTGATTATAAAAAGGGGGAAGAAGAAATGGAAAAGGAGAAGAAAACTTTTTCCTTTGGCTTACGTACACAACTTATGCTATTCACTACAGTTTTAGCTTTAATTACATATTCAACAAGCTTATTTTTTATTTACGTTATATATGATTATTTTCAAATTTATGTAAGTCGAACTGTTTATAATATCATCGTTATGTTATTAGGTGTAGTATGGTCTGGAATTTTAGCATATGGAGCAGCAATCTTTTTAATTAAACCACTTCGGAAGTTGGAAGAAGCTGCAAGGAAAGCAGCTGAGGGTGATATTCGGGAGGATGTCCAATTGCCAAAGGCAGACGATGAAATTAAATCTTTAAGTGTTGCATTTAATATGATGCTAGGAAATTTAAGAGTAATGGTAAAAAATATCGATACTACATTTTCGTATACAAATAATCAAGTTCAGCAAATTAGAAAGCAAACAAGTGAAGCAACAAAGCAGGCTCAAGGTGTATCTGAGACTCTTGCAGAGATTTCTTTCGGCGCTGAGCAATCAGCAGCATCGATTCAGGCAATTGTTTCTACTGTTGATACAACAACTTCTATTGCGAGTGAAGTAGAAGAAAAAGCAAAACAGTCTGACGGGTTGTCTTCAGAAATGGTTCAAGCTTTAGGACAAAGTACACGTGTCTTCACTTCTTTAATTCAAGGTATTCAAACATTGGCGCAAGAAAATGAAAATTCGATGCAAAATGTACAGAAGTTAGAAGAACGAATGAAACAAGTTGAACATATTGTTTCTGTTGTGAGTGAGATTGCTAGCCAAACGAATTTATTAGCACTCAATGCTTCTATTGAGGCAGCTCGTGCTGGTGAACATGGAAGAGGTTTTGCAGTTGTAGCAGAAGAAGTACGTAAACTTGCTGATGAAAGTGATCATTCTGCCAGAAATATATCGCAATTATTACGGAATATGCAGGAAGAAGTGCAACAAGTCGCACTGAAAATGACAGAGCAAGTGAAAACAGCTAAAGAAGAGGCAAAACGCGGCGAAGCTACTGAATTAATTTTAAAAGAAATGTCATCAAGCATTATGGAAGTAGCCGATGCAACCAAGCAAATTAGTAGTTATATGAATGAACAAGTGAGTCACATTCATCAGACAGGAGCACAAACAAAAGCTGTAGCAGCAATTGCTGAGGAAACGTCAGCTGGTTCACAAGAAGTGACACGTGTAACGAGACAACAATCTAAAAACATGGTGGTAATCGATCGATTATTAAAAGATTTAGAGAAGCAAGCAGCTGATTTGAAACAAACGATTGAACGATTTTCAATGTAAAAAAGAAGAACAGAATTCTGTTCTTCTTTTTTACGTATGGAAAGGAGGAATGCTTTGTTGAAAACGAAAAACATTAAAAGGGTCATATGCTGTCTTCACTTTACGCAACCTTTGAAAATTAGAGCCATAATAACTAGTTTGCCAATTTTTTATGTCGATATCGGGCCAATTGACATAGTCTCCCAGTGTGTAAGGATCTAAGCTTTCCCTTAAATCTTTAACCCAGCGTATATTTCGGTTTTCTTCATCGTTGCATTTCCAAGAAGTAATATACTCTTGAGCAATAATTGCCTTGCGGTGGAAATAAGCTGTTTCATTAGGGGAAATGTTTTCTACAGCACCTACGAGTGATTGGTGCCAAATACTCGCATCTTTATTTGGTGCATGAGAAAGAAAATATTGTAAGATTTGAATACCTTTAAGAGGGATAGGTTTATATACGTAGGAACCAGAGCGTTTGAATTTTTCAGGAATATTGCCGCTATTAAAGAATTGAACAGCCTGTATATACGGGACTTCATCTATAAAGAGAGAAGGATTACCAGTTTCAAGAAGAGGAGATAATAGATGATAGAGTTCAGAAGGAGAGCCGACAAATTCACCTTTCACCTCGATTTTATTTCGTTGTTTAGAGAATAATTCAATTGATGAAGTGAGACGTTCATCTATATAAGGTGCCCAGTTTTGCCAAGCTTGAAAGGCAGCAACAAAGTCTTTCCATTCCCATGTAAGTGAGAAAATTGATACGTTTTTTATAGGGTGGACTCGAAAGGTTAAGGAAGTAACAATTCCGAAATTTCCACCGCCACCGCCACGGCATGCCCAAAATAGCTTAGGGTTTTCTTGTTCATTTGCACGAATGATTTTTGCACCAAATTTTCCGCACGCTTGTACCATTTCGACTTCTACTAATTGATCACATGTTAGTCCAAATAAGCGTGAAAGCATGCCAATGCCACCGCCGAGTGTTAACCCCACAATTCCGACACTTGCACTTGTGCCAGCTGGTATTGTAAAACCGTATTTCCAAAGTTCTTTATACACAGTGCCCAGATTTGCACCCGCTTCAATTGTTGCTGTTAATTTTCCTGTACTAACCGTAATTTGCTTCATTTCACTCACATCAATAATAAGCCCGCCATTTAAAAGAGAGAAATTTTCGTAGCTATGTCGTCCACTTCTTAAGCGAAATGGTATATGACGCTCACGTGCCCATTTTAAGGCGTTACACACATCATTTTTATTTTGACAAAAAACAATAATACAAGGGAATTTTGGAATGCTTAAATTTAAATTTATTCGGGCTATGTCATACCCAGGATCCGAGGGAACGACGATACGACCAGTTAATTTTGTTTGTTTCAATTTATATCTCCTTTCTGAAATAATATGAGCTTGTATTAGTATATGAAAAGTGTATTTAACACGCATGGACGAGAAGACGAGAAGGGTTAGATTTATCCCGTTATTTGCGAGCAGTAAGACAATCCGGCTGAAGCAAAGAAGATAGGGCTGCTCGTAAAAGCTCGATTGGTAAGGGCTAATAATCAGCGGGGGATGGACATCTCCCCACTGATTAAAGTTTCACTTTATCTTTGTGAGAAATAAATAAAGCATAAGAATAAGGAAACTACATAGAGTTCAATGAAAACAGTTGCAAACTATTCATATTTTGTTATGATAGTGTTACGAAAACGTTTGCATAAAAAATCCGATGGGATGCAAAAGGAGAGAATTAGTATGAATAAGACATGGTGGAAAGAAGCTGTCGCTTATCAAATTTATCCACGTAGCTTTATGGATTCAAATGGTGATGGTATTGGAGATTTACAGGGTATTATTGCAAAACTGGATTATTTAAAAGATTTAGGTATAGATGTAATTTGGATTTGTCCAATGTATAAATCACCTAATGACGATAATGGTTATGATATTAGTGACTATCAAGACATTATGGATGAATTTGGTACGATGGAAGATTTTGATATGCTACTAGATGAAGTTCATAAGCGTGACATGAAGCTTATTATTGATTTAGTTATTAATCATACAAGTGATGAACATCCGTGGTTTATTGAATCACGTTCTTCTAAAGACAATCCGAAGCGTGATTGGTATATTTGGCAGGATGGTAAAGACGGCGCGGAACCAAACAATTGGGAAAGTATTTTTAATGGTTCTGCATGGGAATATGATGAAGTGACAGAGCAATATTATTTACATTTATTCTCGCGTAAACAACCAGATTTGAACTGGGAGAATAAAGAAGTTCGTGAAGTTTTATATGATACTGTTAATTGGTGGCTTGATAAAGGTATTGATGGTTTCCGCGTCGATGCGATTAGTCATATTAAAAAAGAAGAAGGCCTCAAGGATATGCCAAATCCAAAAGGGTTAAAGTATGTGCCTTCTTTTGACAAACATATGAATGTAAATGGTATTCAGCCATTACTAGAAGAATTAAAAGAAAATACATTTGCTAAATACGATATTATGACTGTTGGAGAAGCAAATGGTGTGAAAGTTGAAGATGCTGATCTTTGGGTTGGAGAAGAGAATGGTAAATTCAATATGGTATTCCAATTTGAGCATTTAAGCTTATGGGATGCAGAAAAGAAGAAAGATCTTGATGTTGTTGAGTTGAAAAAAGTATTAACGAAATGGCAAAAAGGTTTAGAAAATAAGGGATGGAATGCTTTATACATTGAAAATCATGATAAGCCACGTATTGTGTCTACTTGGGGAAATGATAAAGAATATTGGCGTGAAAGTGCAACGGCTTTAGGTGCGATGTATTTCTTTATGCACGGCACACCGTTTATTTATCAAGGACAAGAAATTGGTATGACAAATGTTCAGTTCCCAAATATTGAAGATTACGATGATGTAGCAGTTAAAAATTTATATCGTGAGAAAATTGCAGAAGGAGTATCGCATCAAGATATGATGGAAATTATATGGGCTTCTTGCCGCGATAATTCACGTACACCTATGCAGTGGAACGATGAGATGAATGCTGGTTTTACAACAAATGCACCTTGGTTTGGCATGAATCCAAATTACAAGGAAATTAATGTTGAAAAGCAAAAAAATGAAGAGAAGTCTATTTTCAATTTCTATAAGAAAATGATTGCCTTGAAAAAAGAGCACGATGTACTGAACTACGGTACGTATGATTTACTTTTAGAAGACGATCCACAAATTTATGCATATACACGTACGTTACAGGATGAAAAAGTCATTGTAATTAGTAATATCTCAAAAGAGGAAGTTGTGTATAATGAGCCTTCATTCGCACTAGAACGCAAACGTTTGCTTTTAAATAACTATGAAGTTGCGAAACATGAACAAGTAACTACAATCACGTTAAAACCTTATGAAACAAGGGTTTATCGCATTTCATAATAAAAAAGGATGCTCCTTGAGCATCTTTTTTTATGAAAAAAAATAAATTTCTATTGCAATGTGAAAACGCTTTTATTAAAATAGATTTATGAAAACGGTTGCGTAACGAGAAAAGAGAAAAAGGGATATAAGGAATCGTTTTCATAAGAGAAACAGAAATTATAATTTAAATCATTATGTTGTTATAAATAAAGGGGAGGAAGAACAGATGAAAATTACGTCTTTTGATTTTTGGCAA
This sequence comes from Bacillus cereus group sp. RP43, assembly GCF_040459645.1. NCBI lineage: Bacteria > Bacillati > Bacillota > Bacilli > Caryophanales > Bacillaceae > Bacillus > Bacillus cereus group sp. RP43. The sequence continues at coordinate 4,754,628 of NZ_JARVHQ010000001.1, read as the reverse complement.
AAGTTCGGGAAAGCATTATTAGTTGTTGTAGCTGTAATGCCAGCAGCTGGTTTAATGATTTCCATCGGTAAGCTAATTGGGATGTCTGCTGGGGATATTAACGCAGTTCATACAATTGCTCGTGTAATGGAAGACATCGGTTGGGCAATTATTACAAACTTACACATTTTATTCGCAGTAGCAATTGGGGGATCTTGGGCGAAGGATCGCGCAGGTGGTGCATTTGCAGCACTATTAGCATTCGTCTTAACAAACCGAATTACAGGAGCTATATTTGGAGTAAACGCTCAAATGTTAGCGGATTCAAAAGCGACAGTTTCTTCAGTATTAGCAGGAGATTTAATTGTAAAAGATTACTTTACTTCTGTACTTGGTGCACCAGCATTAAACATGGGAGTTTTCGTAGGGATTATCACAGGGTTCTTAGGAGCTAATTTATATAACAAATACTATAACTATAATAAGCTGCCACAGGCATTAGCATTCTTTAATGGAAAACGTTTCGTACCATTCGTTGTAATTGTTTGGTCTACAGTCACTGCGATTGTATTATCACTTTTATGGCCATTTATCCAAAGTGGATTAAATGAATTTGGCCGCTGGATCGCAGCATCTAAAGATAGTGCACCAGTTGTTGCGCCATTTGTATATGGAACATTAGAACGTTTATTATTACCATTTGGATTACATCATATGTTAACGATTCCGATGAACTACACAGAGCTAGGCGGAACATATACGATGCTAACTGGCTCAAAAGTTGGACAAATTGTAGCAGGGCAAGATCCATTATGGCTTGCATGGATTACAGATTTAAATAATTTATTAGCAAATGGAGATACGAAAGCATATAACGATTTATTAAATAACGTTGTACCAGCTCGTTTCAAAGCTGGACAAGTTATCGGCTCTACAGCAGCGTTAATGGGGATTGCGTTTGCGATGTTCCGTAATGTTGATAAAGAAAAACGTGCAAAATATAAACCAATGTTCTTATCAGCAGCATTAGCAGTATTCTTAACAGGTGTAACAGAACCAATTGAATTCATGTTCATGTTTATTGCTCCAGTATTATATGTTGTATATGCTATTACAACAGGACTTGCATTCGCATTAGCAGATTTAATTGATTTACGTGTTCATGCATTCGGATTTATTGAGTTAATTACACGTACACCAATGATGGTCAATGCAGGATTAACGAGAGACTTAATTAACTTTGTCATTGTTTCATTAGTGTTCTTCGGTCTAAACTTTACATTATTTAACTTCTTAATCAAAAAGTTCAACTTACCAACACCAGGGCGTGCAGGTAACTATATTGATAATGAAGATGAGTCAACAGAAGGAACAGGAAATGTACAAGACGGTTCATTAGCAACAAAAGTTATTGATTTATTGGGCGGAAAAGATAATATTGCTGACGTAGATGCTTGTATGACACGTTTACGTGTAACAGTAAAAGATTTAGATGTTGTTGCACCAGAAGCAAAATGGAAACAAAATGGTGCTTTAGGACTTATTGTAAAAGATAAAGGTGTACAAGCAGTATATGGCCCGAAAGCTGACGTATTAAAGTCAGACATTCAAGATATGTTAGGTGCGTAATAATATGAAATTGCTAACTTTAAATTGTCACTCTTGGCAAGAAGAGAATCAAATTGAAAAAATAAAGTATCTTGCTAAAGCAATTCAAGAAGAAGATTATGATGTGATCGCATTGCAAGAAGTAAGTCAGTCTATACAAGCTGAAAATGTATGCGGTAACAAGAAAAAAGATAATTTTGGACTTTTACTGCTAGAAGAGTTAAGAGCATTAAATGTAAAAGAATACAATATTATTTGGGATTTCTCTCATATTGGATATGATGTGTACGAAGAAGGGTTAGCAATTATAACAAAGCACAACATTGTAAAGGAAGATACGTTCTTTGTCTCAGAAAATAAGGATACAACGTATTGGAAAACACGCAAAATTGTAAGTGCAACAATTGCTTATAATGATAAGAATATAACGTTTTATTCTTGCCATCTCGGTTGGTGGAATGATGAAGAAGAATCATTCAAAGACCAAGTTGATCGTTTAATGGAGCGTGTAAATAGCAATGAACTTTTCTTCTTAATGGGTGATTTTAATAACAATGCTCGTTTGGAAGGAGAGGGTTATGAGTATACGATGCAAAAAGGTTTATATGACACATATGAACTAGCGATAGAGAAGGATGAAGGAACAACTGTCCAAGGAGAGATTGCTGGTTGGGATGAAAATAAACAAAACTTACGAATCGACCTAATATTAAGCAATCAAAGTAAAACAGTTAATTCTTCAAAAGTCATTTTTAATGGAACAAATCGAAATGTAATTTCTGATCATTTCGGTGTAGAAGTACAATTAGATATATAATAGAAGAAACCCTCACAGATAATGAAAAGCTGGGAGGGTTTTTTGATAAATACAAGTATTCCCAAGAGAAAATACTTGTATTTTTTATGACATTTCCTATATATTTGTTATTATTGAATGTAAAACTAATTTGGTCATTTTGTATGCATACTTTTTTTACTTCGTTATATAATGAAGTAAGTGAAATATTTAATGGGAAAAATAGTATGTTTTCGTTTAATCCACGATGTAGAAAGTGATATAATTGCAAAATGTATGTATCATTTTCTAAAGAAAGAAAAATATATAATTAGGTGATTGCTTATATGAAACAGATTTGGCGTATTTATAAGACAGATTTACGGAATGTAGCCAAACATTGGGCTGCAATTGTTATTGTTTTAGGGTTAATGATTTTACCATCGTTATATGCATGGTTTAACATTAAGGCTTCTTGGGATCCTTACGGAAATACGAAAGGAATCCAGATTGCAGTTTCTAACCAAGATGTTGGATCAAATTTAAGAGGGAAAGATATTAACATTGGGAAAGAAATTGTAGATTCACTTAAGAAGGATAAAAATTTTGGATGGAAGTTTGTCGATGAAAAGCAAGCAATTTATGGAGTAGAGCGTGGAGATTATTCCGCAAGTATTACTATTCCAAAAGATTTTTCTGAAAAGATTGCAACAGTCTTGAATGAAAACCCACAGAAACCAGAACTTGATTACTATGTAAATGAAAAAGTAAATGCGATTGCACCGAAAATTACAGCTAAAGGTGCATCGGGTCTTACAGAAGAGGTTAGTAAAAACTTTGTTAAAACAGCAAACGGTGAGATTTTTGAAATCTTCAATGACCTTGGAATCGATTTAGAAACAAACTTACCAAGTATCGAGAAAGTAAAAGATCTTGTATTTAAATTAGAAGCGCAGTTCCCAGAAATGAATACACTTATGGATAAGGCATTAGATGATGCGACTCGAGCGGAAGATATCGTGAAAGTAGCACAAAAAGATCTACCTGTTGTAGAGAGTGTAATAAATGATGGGCAAGAAGCGTTGGCAAATTTAGATAAGTTCTTTGCAAGACAAGATCAAACATTAAAGAATGCTCCAGGAACGATAAGAAATGATTTAGTAGCAGCCAAAGGTGTTATGGATAGCGCAGCTGCATTTACTGACTTTTTAATGAATCCGGGTGTAGATTTAAATATCCCTGATTTTTCTGGAATGAATGGATTACCTGAATTCCCGGCGAGACCGGATCTTTCTAAGTTGAACAATGATGGTTACAAAAGTATAGCGCAAAATATTAATCAAACAGTAAATAATGTTTTAAGTTCATCCCGTGCAGGAACGGCTTATGGGAAAAGTGTTGTAAATGGATTGCAAAATGGAAAATTTGATCCGGAACAAGCAAAGAAAGATTTAAATGCGGTATCAGATCAATTGCAATCTCGTACAGAGGGTATTTCGTATCTTATTAATGTATTTACCGAACTTCAGAAATCAGTAACGACTGATTTTGGTAAAAGCTTTTTCCAAGGACGAGTGGATCGCCTGACGAAGCTTAAAGGCGGTATGGAAAATGCAAATAACGGTATTAAAGATATTGTAAATGCTATTGGTACAGGACAAGAAGTAAAGAAAGATGTAACAGATGTAGCTAATCAAAAATTAGATGCAGCAAATGCGTTAATTGATCAAGCTGAAAAAGATTATAATGAAACATTTGTAGCAGATTATAAAAAAGCAGTTAGCACAGTAGATCAAGCTAAAGCTGATGCAAATGCAGCATATGATAATGCAAAAGCAGATTACGATAAAGTAAAAAATGGCATTGAAGGTGCAAAAGCTGATTTACAAAAGGCGAAAGAAGATGTAAAAAATAGAGGTATTAACGATTTAGATTCAACGAAAGTAGCTTTAAATAGTTTAAATGGTCAATTCCAATCTGGAATCGGTTTAATTGATGATATGATTCCAGTTCTAGAAAGCACAAATAAGGTTTTAGCGGATGTAAATAGTGATAAAAACCTTAATAATGGAATTGCAAAATTAAATAAAGCGAAAAGCAGTTTGCAAAAAGGTGTAGAGGCAACGAATAAGGGGATTACACTTCTTAACAATGGCCAGAAACCTACAAAAGATGTAATTGAAAGTATTAACAATGCAGCAAAAGGTGGAGCAGCTCAATTAGCAGATGTATTGTCCACGTATGATTCAGAAATTGTTCCGAACTTTAATACAGCAATTGCTCGTACAAAAGAGATGTCGAAAAATACAACTCAAATTTTAAATGATGCAGACAAAAAGCTTCCAGATGTTAAAAAATTACTAGAAGATTCATCAAAAGGCTTAGTAGACGGTAGAAAGAAATTAGCAGACATTAAAGCTGAAATGCCGGAGACTGAGAAAAAGATTAAAGAATTAGCAGATAAAATTCGTGATTTTGAATCAGAAGAGGATATAAAAGACATCATTCGTTTATTGAAAAACGATGTTGAAAAGCAAAGTGATTACTTTGCGAATCCAGTAAATTTAAAAGAGAATAAATTATTTGCGATGCCGAACTACGGTTCAGCAATGTCACCATTCTATACAGTGCTTGCATTATGGGTAGGCGCATTATTAATGGTTTCATTATTAACGGTAGAAGTACACGAAGAGGGCGCGAATTATAAGAGCCATGAAGTTTACTTCGGACGTTTATTAACATTCTTAACGATAGGTCTTTCACAAGCGTTTATCGTATCAATGGGAGATATATTCTTACTCGGTACGTACGTAGTCGATAAGTTCTGGTTTGTGTTATTTAGTTTATTTATTGGGGGAGTCTTTGTTTGTATCGTATACTCACTGGTTTCTATTTTTGGAAACGTTGGGAAATCGATGGCGATCATTTTACTTGTACTGCAAGTAGCGGGATCAGGCGGAACATTCCCAATTCAAATGACACCACCGTTCTTCCAAGCAATTTATCCGTTCTTACCATTCACATATGCAATTAGTGCAATTCGTGAAACAGTTGGCGGAATGCTTTGGGATATAGTAACTAGAGATTTACTTGTGTTAAGTGTTTTCGTAGTAGTTATGATTGTTGCTGCGTTATTACTGAAAACACCAATTAACAAATCAAGTGAAAAATTCGTTGAGAATGCAAAAGGAAGTAAAATCATTCATTAATAAAAAGGTTCCTACCGATAGAGGTAGGAACCTTTTTATTTAATCAAATTTTAATTTCTTTAATGCTTCTGCGAATGGATTGTTTAATGGTTCTTCCTCTTTGTTCTGTTGTTTCATATATTTTTGGACGTCACGTTTATCAGCTTTGCTGCCGGATTCTTTTTTACGTCTCTCTTGGAATGTAGAAAGTTTCTCACGATAGCCACATTTACATGCGAAAATTTGGCCCGCTCCTTCACCACGAAGTTCTAGTTTCTTTTTACACTGAGGACAGCGTGCGTTTGTAGTACGGGATACATTTTTACGGTGACCACATTCGCGATCTTGGCATACAAGCATTTTACCTTTTTTACCGTTTACTTCTAACATCGGTTTACCACAGTCTGGACAAGACTTCGTTGAAATGTTGTCATGTTTATATTTTTTATCACTCGATTTAATTTCAGCAACAATTTCTTTCGTATAGTTCTTCATTTCTGAAATGAATACTTCTTTCTTTAATTTTCCTTTAGCGATAGCTTCTAACTTTTGCTCCCATTCACCAGTTAGTGTAGGAGATTTCAGTTCTTCTGGCACTAAATCAAGTAACTGACGGCCTTTTGAAGTAATATGAATATCTTTACCACGTTTTTCAAGCAAGAACGAATTGAATAACTTGTCGATAATATCAGCTCGTGTAGCTACAGTACCTAATCCACCAGTTGACTTTAACGTGTCAGCAAGTTGTTTGTTTTGCGTATCCATGTATTTTGTTGGGTTTTCCATTGCTGAAAGTAATGTTGCTTCATTAAAGCGTGCAGGTGCTTTCGTTTGACCCGATGTTTGGACAATTAGTTTTATGTTTAATGTATCGCCTTTTTCGATGCGAGGTAAGATTTGTTCTTTTACATCATCGCTTGCATCATCATCTTCAAACCGATTTGCATAAACCTCTTTCCAACCAGCATGTAAAATCGTTTTTCCGCGTGCGATGAACGTTTCGTCACCAATTTTCGTGCGCAATGTTAGTTGTTCATATTCAAAGGCCGGGAATAAAACAGCTAAGAAACGTTTTACAACTAAGTCATAAATTTTACGTTCTTTATCTGTGAAAGCTGAGAAGTTTACATAGCTCTCTGTTGGAATAATTGCGTGATGATCACTTACTTTACTATCATCAACAAATGATTTATTAGATTTTACAGGTTTCTGCAATACTTTATGTGCTAAAGGACGGTATTCTCCAACTCCGCAAGCCTTCAGACGCTCTGGAAGTGTTCCGACAATATCAGATGAAATATAGCGTGAATCTGTACGAGGGTACGTTAAAACTTTATGCTGTTCATATAATTTTTGCATAATGTTTAATGTTTCTTTCGCAGAGTAACCAAATATTTTATTCGCATCACGTTGTAGCTCAGTTAAATCGTAAAGACCAGGAGCGAACGACTTCTTTTGTTTTTTATCAATGTCTACAACAGTAGCATTTTGCTTACTAATTTTGTTCACGATTGCATCAGTTTTTTCTTTATTAAAGCTACGGCTATTTCCTTTTGTATCTTGCCAAGTTAGCTTTAATCTCTCAGCTGTTTGAGCTTCGATACCATAGTAAGTTTGAGCTTTGAAATGTTTGATTTCATCTTCACGGCTTGCAATCATGGCTACAGTAGGTGTTTGAACACGACCACAATTTAGTTGGGCATTAAAGCGAGTAGTTAATGCTCGAGTCGCATTAAGTCCGATATACCAGTCAGCCTCTGAACGTGCGACAGCCGAAGCGTATAGATTGTCATATGCTTTTCCTGGTTTTAAATTTGCGAAGCCATCTTTAATTGCTTTATCGGTAACAGATGAAATCCATAGACGTTTAATCGGTTTCTGCATTTTAACTTTATCGATAATCCAGCGTGCGACCAACTCTCCCTCACGACCGGCGTCAGTAGCTATAATGATTTCATTTACGTCTTTTCTAAGTAGTTGGCTTTTCACAGCATTAAACTGTTTCCCTGTTTGTTTAATAACTGTTAGTTTTAAACGCTCAGGTAGCATTGGTAAATCTTCTAAATCCCATTTTTTATATTTCACATCATAGCTTTCTGGATCAGCTAATGTAACGAGATGACCTAAAGCCCAAGTAACAATATATTTACTACCTTCAAGATAGCCGTTTCCTTTTTTATCACATTTCAGTACACGTGCGATATCACGTGCAACGGAAGGTTTTTCAGCGATTACAACGCTTTTTGACATATTAAAAACATCCTTTCAAATTTCCATACGTTAACTATAGCATACATCTTCTTGAGATTCAGTTTCGCTCCAGGTTTGAATAGGTTTTGATGAAATGAACCCAGAATTAATTATCATTTCTGGAAGACAATCAGATTCATATAAAGAGTTTGAAAAAATTGCTCCAACAATTTACGTAGAACAAGATACAAAAGACTAATGGAAAAGTAAAGAACTTGTTATTTTACTAGAATAAGAGTAGACTTTGAAGTAGATGAATAATAAACACATGGGAGTTTGTGGATGCAAACTGAGAGTATGACTACTAGTCCGTCATTGACCATTTGAACCTGTTGGATAATGCCAGCGTAGGGAGAGTGTAAAAGCACATGTTCAGGCACTTTGCGTACGCGCAAAGTGCCTTTTTGTGTATCTCCCATCACTATAGTTAGGAGATGAAAAGGATGAATATGAAAGAAATTAGTAAAGTAGTGGATTTGGTAAGAGAGTCTAATCCGCTCGTTCATAATATTACAAATGTTGTTGTAACAAATTTTACAGCTAACGGTTTGTTAGCGTTAGGGGCATCGCCTGTAATGGCGTATGCAAAAGAAGAAGTAGCAGAAATGGCTAGCATTGCGGGAGCTCTTGTTTTAAATATGGGTACACTTCGTCCTGAAGAGGTAGAAGCGATGTTACTTGCTGGTAAATCGGCAAATACAAATGGTGTACCAGTATTGTTTGATCCAGTTGGGGCAGGAGCAACTTCTTATCGAACAGAAGTTGCGAGATATATTCCAGCTGAAATCGATTTAGCGATAATTCGTGGAAATGCGGCTGAAATTGCTAATGTTATTAATGAGAAATGGGAAATTAAAGGTGTGGACGCTGGTACTGGAAACGGTAATGTTGTAAATATTGCAAAACAGGCAGCGGATGAATTAAATACAGTTGCAGTAATTACTGGAGAAGAAGATGTTGTTACAGATGGAGAGCGAACTATTCTTATTCAAAATGGCCACCCTATTTTAACGAAAGTTACTGGAACAGGTTGTTTACTAACTTCTGTAATAGGAGCATTTGTAGCGGTAGAAAAGGATTATGTAAAGGCAGCAGTAGCGGCATTAACATTTTATGGTGTAGCTGCGGAACTGGCAGCTGCCAAGACAGTGGAAAAGGGACCGGGTAGTTTCCAAATTGAATTTTTAAATCAGTTAGCGAATACCACTTCAGGTGATATTGAGAAGTATGGGAAGATTGAGATTATATAGTAAGGAGGGGAACTAGATGTCGCGGATTACAAAAGCTGAAATGTCTAGGTTGTTATCAGTATATTTTATTATGGGAAGTAACAATTGTACGAAGGAGCCACTACGAGTATTGAGAGATGCACTTGAAGGTGGTATAACAATTTTTCAATTTCGTGAAAAGGGGGAAGGCGCTTTAACGGGAGAGAAACGCATTTGTTTCGCAAAAGAACTACAAGCAATTTGTAAGGAGTACGGTGTACCATTCATCGTAAATGATGATGTGGAACTAGCTCTCGAGTTAGATGCAGATGGCGTGCATGTTGGACAAGATGATGAAGGAATTACTTCTGTTCGTGAAAAAATGGGGGATAAAATTGTTGGTGTATCTACACACACAATTGAAGAAGCACGCTGGGCAATTGAAAACGGAGCTGATTATTTAGGTGTTGGCCCTATTTTCCCAACGAGTACGAAAAAAGATACGAAAGCTGTACAAGGAACGAAAGGTTTAGCTCATTTTAGAGAGCAAGGAATTACAATACCGATCGTCGGAATTGGTGGCATTACAATTGAAAATACAGCTTCAGTTATAGAAGCAGGTGCGGACGGTGTTTCCGTTATTTCCGCGATTAGTTTAGCAGAATCTGCGTATGAAAGTACGAAGAAATTAGTTGAGGAAGTAAATAGGAGTTTGTAGGAAAAGGGAACTTCACACAACTATTAAAGAACATAATGGAAGAATGGACGGTTAAAAATATTTAAACGAACGTTTGATTAAAAAAGCACAAACCCTTTAAAATTGCAGGTTTGTGCTTTTATTTAAAACATAATTGATATTAGGAGCATTCCAATTCCGATAGAAGTGAATGTTGCGATCAGGCCAGGAATCATAAAGCTATGATTTAAAACATATTTACCAATTCCTGTTGTACCAGTGCGATCAAAATTAATTGCAGCAACGATTGTCCCGTAGTTTGGAATGAAGAAGTATCCATTTACTGCAGGGAACATTGCAATAAGTAATGCTGGCGGAATACCAAGTGATAGTCCAAGTGGCATTAAAGCACGAACTGTTGCTGCTTGGCTATACAGTAAAATAGATAGAATGAATAGTGCGATAGCAAATAGCCATGGTGCACTTGTCACTAAGTGTTGAATTGATCCTTGAATTATATTTAAGTTTCCGTTGAAGAAAGTATCTCCCATCCAAGCGATACCAAAAATAGCAACAACTGCTGTTGCTCCTGCTTTAAAGACGTTACCAGACACGATGCTTTCTACATTTGGTTTACAGAAAATAATAATAAGAGCTGCGATCGTTAACATAACCATTTCAATTGTGTTTGGCATGGAAAGACGAACTAACTTCCCATCAACCATCCATCCTGGACGAAGTACTTCAAATGAACCGAGAAGTACGACAAGGAAAGTTCCTACTAGGAAAAGGATAACGGATAGTTTAGCGCCTTTTACACCAACAAATTCTTTTTTCTCTTCAATCTTAGGAATCATTCCTTCTTTTAGTCGTTTTAAGTATTCAGGGTCCTCATTTAATTCTTTCCCCATTTTGCTAGCAACAAATGCAGCTACCATACAAGCGATGAAAGTAGAAGGGATACTTACTTTTAAAATATCTAATAAGGTGATTTTATAGTCAGCTAGCATTGCTAAAAGTGCAACTGTTGCAGCTGATATAGGACTAGCTGTAATTGCTTGTTGGGAAGCGATTACGGCAATTGACATTGGTCGTTCCGGTCTAATCCCAGATTCGCGAGAGACTTCTGCGATAACAGGAAGTACAGAATAAGCAACGTGACCAGTTCCTGCGCACAGTGTAAATAAATAAGTAACAATTGGAGCAAAGAATGTAATGCGCTTTGGATTTTTTCGTAATGCTTTCTCAGCCAGATGAACAAGGTAGTCCATTCCTCCAGCGGCTTGCAGTGCACCGGCAGCTGTAATTACTGCTAAAATCATAAGCATTACATCAATAGGAGGAGCTGTAGGTTGTAAGTGGAAGACGAAAACAAGTATTGCCATACCAACGCCACCCATTACTCCTAGACCAACTCCGCCTAGGCGTGCGCCAATAAAAATGCAGAGTAGTAACGTAAGAAATTGTAGCCAAAACATGATAAACTACCTCCGAAATTCATTAGTTAAGATATATTCGAATAATTTAATTTAAATGAAAATTAAAATAAATACTCAAAACAATCCTTGTGTTATATACATTTTTTATTATATAACACAAGAAATGTAACATTCACGTACTTTGTTAAATTATTTCGAAAAAATAATACATTAAAACTTTATATTTGCATCTCTAAATAGGTAGACATTTTAATTTTTATGTTGTAATCTTTTGTAGAGAATAATTTAATTCTCATAGAACTCCCATATCGTTCAACTCGTTCAGCGAGAAAGGCAAACTGATGGAAACATTAGGACGCAAAACTACAGGAGCTAAGGCCGAAAGGCTACGCTAGCCAGTTACCGGACGGATAGGGTTGGTCTTGACCAATGCTCTTTTCATTGGTCTTTTTTTATTTGTAAACAAATGAGAATAGTTATCAATTGTTGAGGTTTATATTTTAATAGTTTTACTTTATATTAAGTTAATTAAGAAAGGTGATGTTAATGAAAAGATATTGGCATAAGTTATCGTTTCTTCAAAAGAATGTATTGTTAACTGTGTTAGTTATTTTGACGCTTGTCGGTACTATGGGAGCGTTAAGTTTTAACATGTTTCAAAATAGTATGATGTCTATATTTGAAAGGCATTCTTTTGAAACAGGAGATACGGTATTACATAAATTAGACGCAGAAATATTGAGAGATGTTGCAAAAGACCCAACGGCAGAAAGAGAAAAGAGAGAGAAGTTAACAGAGAAATTAGATGAATCAACGGAAGAATTGAACAGTGTTGGACAAACGTACATTGTTGGAGCAAAAGAAAATGAAAAAGGTGAGCTACAAATCGTCGATTTGTCTACAGGTTTAGCAAATGTTGTTGAAGTAAGACCGGGAGACTATTATAAACAACCAGATCTTTGGATGGAAGCGTATGATAAAGTAATGAGCACGAAAAAAGCAAATATGACAGAAGTATATGAAGACGCATTAGGAACATGGGTAACGATATTAGAGCCAATTAAAGATGGAGAAGATAATATTGTGGCACTTGTTGCAGCTGATGTAGATGCCTCTATTGTTCCTAGTACAAAGGAAAAGTTCATTATACAAGGTTTAATGTTTATTTGTATTTCTGTTTTAATTGCAACTTTTATTCAATTCTTAATTGTACGTAACGCACTTGCTCCATTGCGAGATTTACGTGAAGGATTGCGCAAAGTCGGTGAAGGTGATTTAAGTATTAAATTAGAGGAAAGACCAGATGATATAGGTATTATTAATGCGTATTTTAATAGTACCATCGAGAAGTTTAAAGGAATTATAGATAAAGTGAAGCAGACAGCAGAACAGGTTTCCTCATCTTCACAAGAATTGTCAGTGAGTACGAAAGAGAATAGCATGGCAGTCCAAGGAATCGTAAGTTCTATGGTTGAGTTAAGAGCTGGCGCTCAGTCACAAGAAACTTCAGGACCAAAGTATTTAGGTATTGTATATGAAATGGAAGATAAGATGGAAGAGATAAATAATGCTGCAAAACAAATGGCGAAAGAGTCTGAAGGTATGGAGCATCATTCGGTAAAAGGAAATGGTGTTATTGAACAGACGATTAATCAAATGAACATAATACAAAATGCAGTACAAGATTTATCTTCTACTATTTATTCTTTGGAAACAAAATCAAAAGAAATTAGTGATATTGTAACAGTAATTACCGGTATTTCAAATCAAACCAATTCGCTAGCTTTAAATGCTTTTATTGAAGCTTCACGTGCTGAGGAAACCGGAAATGGATTTGTCGTTGTTGCTGATGAAGTGCGTAAATTAGCAGAGCAGACGGAAGTATCAGCAAAAGATATAGCGAAATTAATAGGGGAAACACAAGTTGAAACGGAAGAAGCTGTTGTTTCAATGCAAAATACTTTAAAAGAAGTAGAATCTGGAATGAAACTTGTTGAAAGTAGTGGTGCTTTCTTTGGGGAAATTTCAAAATCAGCACAATCTGTTACAAATCAAGTTAGAGTTGTTTCTAGCAATTCAAGTGATATATTGCAAAATAGCCAAAATATTGTTCGTGTTGTAAATGAACTATCGCTTATCGCAAGTACGTATGCGAATAGTAGTAGTAATGTTGAAGAAAGTATGAAAGAACAGGAAATGTCTGTACAAGATATTGCTGAATTAGCCAGTTCTTTAAGCTGGCTTTCACAGGAGCTACAAGAGTTAATTGGGGAATTCAAAAGTTAAATGAAATGATTATACGTGCTTTTGTTTGTTCAATAAAATAAATCATGCTACAATGAAAACGAATTAAGAACCGGGGAGCCAATTGGCTGAGAGGATGTAAGTGTACATCGACCCTCAACCTGATCTGGATAATGCCAGCGTAGGGAGTTACTTTAAAGTGATGTAGCATAAGTTATTATAGAATAACTTGTATACAAGGCTTTCCTACATGGTAGGAAAGCCTTTTCTTTTTTTGAAAACATATTTTGTAAGGGGGATTTTATTATGTCACAACAAGTTACAATTTCATTTTCAGTAGTACCACAAGCGAAGAACAAAGATGTGTATTCCGTTGTTGATAAAGCAATTGAAGTTGTACAACAATCGGGAGTTCGTTATGAAGTAGGGGCAATGGAAACAACGTTGGAAGGAGAATTAGATGTACTTCTTGACGTCATTAAACGCGCGCAACAAGCTTGCGTCGATGCTGGAGCAGAAGAAGTAATCACTTCTATTAAAATTCACTATCGTCCAAGTACGGGCGTAACGATTGACGAAAAAGTTTGGAAGTACCGTGATGAATATGCAAAACCAGAAGCGATCTAAAATAATTACAACAATTTGGCTTATCCTTCTCATTGCTATATGGGAAGGATCTGTTTCATTATTTAAAATTGAGCCGTGGATTTTACCGAAGCCGTCTGCAATTGTGCAAGAGCTAATTGGAATGAAAGATTTACTATTACCGAATACAGTGCAAACGTTACAGGAAGTAATAATTGGGTTGTTTTTTGCAATTTTACTTGGGACTAGTATTGCTATCATTATGGATGTCATCCCTTTATTTCGGATTTTAATGAATCCGTTGCTCGTTATTTCGCAAACAATTCCAATCGTTGTGCTCGCACCATTATTTATTATTTGGTTTGGATACGGGATGTTGCCAAAAGTAATGGTTGTTATTCTTGTTTGTTTCTTCCCAATTGCGCTTAGCATTTTAGAAGGTTTCCAAACGGTAGATAAAAATTTGCTGAAGTTGTTACAAACGATGAAGGCGACAAAGTGGCAAATTTATCAGAAAGTAAAATTTCCAGCAGTGCTCCCGTACTTTTTCTCAGGTTTAAAAATTGCTGTTACATATAGTGTGATGGGAGCGATTATTGGGGAATGGCTTGGTGCCAGTGAAGGATTAGGAGTTATGCTTACAAGAGCAACAAAATCCTTTTTAACGGCTCGAGTATTTGGTGTTGCAGCGATTATCGTCATGGTGACATTATGTCTGTACTTTATTGTTGAATTTATGGCAAGAATAACAGCACCATGGATATACAGAAAGGGCGGCAGAAAATGAAAAAAGGTTTAAAAATTATGTTAGCTGCATTATTAGCAGTAACTGTGGCTGGGTGTAATCCGGCGAAGAAAGAAGAAAGTTCAAGTAAAGATAAAAAAGTAAAAGTCGTTTTAGATTGGTTTCCAAATACGAATCATACTGGCTTATATGTAGCGCAAACGAAAGATTATTACAAAAAGCAAGGGCTTGATGTAGAAATTATCCAGCCTGGTGATAATGTAACGGCAGAGCAGATGATTGCTTCTGGAAAAGCGGACTTTGCGATAAGCGCACAAGAAAATGTAACATTAGCTCGTGTTGAAGGAATCCCAGTTGTTTCTGTTGGTGCAATTATTCAGCATAATACCTCTGCTTTTGCATCACTAAAAAAAGATAATATGATGTCACCAAAAGATTTTGAAGGTAAACGTTATGGTGGCTGGGGAGGACCAGCGGAAGAGGCGACGTTAAAAACGATTATGGAGAAACATCAAGCTGATTTTAATAAAGTCGAAAAAATTATTCTTGGACAAACAGACTTCTTCAAATCAATTGGCCGTGATGCAGATTTCGAATGGATTTATTACGGATGGGATGGAATTGAAGCGAAGCGTCAAGGAAAAGAGTTAAATACGATTATGGTGAAAGATTTAGATCCAGCACTCGATTTCTATAGCCCTGTCATTATTACAAGTGAAAAACATACGAAGCAAGATAAAGATTTCGTGAAAAAGTTTATGACTGCAACGACAGAAGGTTATGATTTTGCAATTAAAGAACCGAAAGAAGCTGCGGATATTTTAATTAAAGCTGTTCCAGATGTGAATAAAGAATTAGTACAAGAAAGCCAAAAGTGGTTAAGTACAAAGTATCAAGATGATGCAAAAGCGTGGGGAGTACAGAAGGAAGAAGTTTGGACAAATTACATGAATTTCTTATATGACAACAAAGTTATTAAGAAGAAAATTGATGTGAAAGATGCCTTTACAAATGAATTCCTTCCAAGTGAAAAATGAGTGGATTACTAATAAAAGAGGTTGTAAAAGCTTTTGATGGAAAGAATGTATTAAAAAATATTAGTGCTTCTATACAGGAGGGAGAATTCGTCTCTTTTGTAGGTCCAAGTGGTTGTGGAAAAAGCACTTTGTTAAATATGATCGCGAGTGTTGAAGAGCCAACGAGTGGAGAGGTATTTTATAACGAGGAACATGTGAAAAAACAAGATGTTGTAAGTTATATGCCGCAACAAGATTTATTATTACCGTGGCGATCGGCTTTGCAAAATATCGTTCTTCCATTGGAAATCGAAGGGAAGCCTAAAAAACAAAGGCTGACAGAAGGAATGGAAGCATTAAAGCAGTTTGAGCTAGATGAATATGCAGATCATTATCCAGATGAGTTATCAGGTGGAATGCGTCAAAGAATTAGTTTCCTTCGCACATATTTATGTGAAAAGCCAATTATGCTACTGGATGAGCCTTTTGGAAAATTAGATGCATTTACAAAAATGGAAGTACACAGTTGGCTTTTAAATTCTTGGCATCAAGAAAAGCAAACAATCGTTATGGTTACGCATGACTTAGATGAGGCAATTTTACTTTCTGATCGCGTATTTATTTTATCTCAAAGACCAGCATCAATAGTTGGCGAGGTACAAGTGAAATTACCTAGGCCACGAACGATGGATATGTTAACATCACTTGAGTTAAAGGAAGATAAGGAAGAAATTTTAAGAGTATTAGCTCCTTATATGAAAAAATAGAAAAAGCTCTTACCAGACTTTAATATAATTGCTGGTAAGAGCTTTTTTTATAGAACATGAAAAGAATGAGAAGGAACAAAAGAAAAAATAGAGAATAGAATATAACAGAGTAGTTTATACTCTTAATATAACAAATATTAAAGGAGTGAAAGGATAAAATGACTTTATCAACTGTTCTTCAAATGGTTTTAGCTTGATACGGGAGAAGTCTGCCCATTTTTAACGATTAAGCTAAATTGAAGACAGCAGGTAAAGAACCTTAATCCTTTTTTACGATAATATGTAATGGGTAAGGTGTATTCACCTTACCCATTTTTTATATGCACAATTAAATAAGGCTTTATACTGTTGCTCTCTCTATTTAGCTTATGAACCATAAGTAAAGGAGAGAAAAAGATGAGTATATTAACAGTAGAAAATTTAAGTCATTCATATGGTGAAAAACCCATTTTATATAATGCGTGCTTTCGACTATTAAAGGGTGAGCATGTTGGGCTAGTAGGAAAAAATGGAGTTGGAAAATCAACATTGTTAAGGATTTTAACAGGAGAACTTATACATGATGACGGGAAGATTGAATGGTTTCCACATATGAAGGTAGGCTTTTTACAGCAGCATATGGATTTGCAAGAGAGGATAACAATTGAAGGGTACTTACAAAGTGCATTTTCTAATTTGTATGCGATTGAATGTGAAATGTTAAAAATTGCTGAAGAAATGAATGGAGCAGGAGAGGTAGAAAAACTGTTAGTAAAGTATGGAGAATTACAAACTATATTGGAAAGCTCTAATTTCTATCAAATTCATACAGAAATTGAAGAAGTAGCAATCGGTTTAGGTTTATTTGAAATAGGGTTGAAAAAGGATGTTTCAAATTTAAGTGGAGGACAGCGAACAAAGTTATTACTTGGGAAGCTCCTTTTAGAAAAAGCTGATGTTTTATTGCTAGATGAGCCAACAAACTATTTAGATACAACTCATATAGAATGGTTGCAATTATATTTGAAGCTGTATGAAAAAGCTTATATTATCATTTCACATGACGAAATATTTTTGAACAATGTTGCGAATGTTATTTATCATTTAGAAGAACGGAAAGTTAAGCGGTATGTAGGAGATTATGAAAAGTTTGTGCAAAGTTATCAATTGCAAAAGAAGCAAGTACAATTGGCGTATGTGAAACAGCAAAAAGAAATCTCTCAGCTAGAAACATTTATTCAAAAAAATAAAATTCGAAAAGCGAAACAGGCAAAAAGTCGAGAAAAAGTATTGGAGAAAATGCAAAGGGTTGAAAAAGTTAATCATGTAACTCGATCCCGTTTTGATTTCAATGTTTATGAGGAGCCAGTGAGTCGTATATTGCAAGCTGAGAAACTAAGGATAGGTTATAGTGATCCGTTATGTCCAGAGTTGAATTTACAAGTGAAAAAAGGAGAAAAAATAGCGATTGTTGGTCATAATGGAATTGGAAAAACGACAATGTTAAAAACGTTATTAGGTCAAATAAAGCCGTTAAGCGGTTCAATTTCTGTTGGAGAACGAGTAAATCCTGCTTATTTTGCACAGGAGGAGTTTGCTTCAGAAACAACACCATTAGAGAAAGTTTGGGCAGAAAGACCAGATATGACAAAGAAAGAAGTACGCCAAGCATTAGCAAAGTGTGGTTTGAAAGAAGAACACGTATTAAAACCTATTAGTTTATTAAGCGGCGGGGAACAGACGAAAGTACGTTTATGTGAACTTATCGTAACGAAAAGCAACGTTTTAATTTTAGATGAACCAACTAATCATCTGGATATAGAAACAAAAAAGTCTTTGCAGGAAGCGTTACAACAATATAAAGGAACAGTTTTACTTGTTTCACATGAGCCTTCTTTCTATGAAGCATGGATAACAAAAGTATGGAATATAGAAGAATGGAACGCTGAACAATAAGAATAAAGAAAAGACATTAGCTTTTATAAGCTAATGTCTTTTCTTTGTGATTAACATGATTTTCGAGAACTCTTACATGAGAATTGTATGAAGAAGCACTCTTATGGTGCGCTTATAAGCGTGCTTTTTCTTTTGTTATGTTTATATTTATAATAATACTAGATGCCTTTCCCTAATAGGCGACTATCTTTCTTTATATATATAGATAGTTAGAAATGGAATAAAAATAATTCCTATATGTAAAGGATAATGTGATTAGTATAGGAAGACAATAGAATTTAAAGGAAATTCATGTAAAATTCAGATGAACTTCACACGAACTTCATATTAGAAACTAAATATAATTATAATAGGTTATTATAATATAAATTTGTGATTTTTCATAAAATTAAAAGTTTGAATTTAGGATAGAGCACTCAAACCTAAATTCAAACTTTAGTGAAATAATTAATGGATGTTACGTTTAGTTTTCGCTAATGGATGCATTTACAAGTTCGGCGGGATTGCCTGTTCCTGCCCCTCCGATTGTAACTGATCCACCAGGAGGAATTTCACCATTCCATCCTGCATTCGTAATTACGTAATGATTATTTATTTTACTACTAATTTTAGAATCCCAAACTTGTGTTAAATTGCCGTTATAATCAAATTCTAATTTCCAGTTTTTAATAGGGGTCGTTCCGCTATTTTTAATTATAATTGAGAAGTTGTAACCACTTCCCCAATTTGAAGTGACTGAAAAGGTAGCATTGCCATTTCCACCAGGAGGTGTTGTGTTAGCATCATCTGTTTTTATAAGAATAGAAGTAGGTTGTGATTTGTTACCAGCAGCATCCTTTGCTAATACTGAAAATGTGTATTCTGTATTAGGTTTCAAGTTTTTAATTGTAATGCTATTTGTTGTTGTACTCCATTTCTCTTCTCCGGCAGTAATTTCATATTTCGTAACTCCTACGTTATCAGTAGATGCAGTCCAGTTTAATTGAACTGAGTTTGAATTTTTATTTGTAACAGAAATATTTTTTACGTTTGTTGGTGATTCAGTATCTTTTTGAGTAATAGGTCCACCAAGTAATTCTTTTACTAACGTATCAAGTAATTTTGGTCCACTACAACTATATTTTGGACTTGTACGGCAATCCCCGCTTAGTTCCCAAAACATTGCGCCACTTAAACCTTTTGTCTTTATATAGTCTGTTTTATATTTCATAGATTCGTTGTCATCATAGCTAATAAACGTGCCTGTAGTCGCATTATATAAATAAGGTACTTTCGCTACATCGTTCCATCCGCGAACAAAACCATTTTTATTAACATAATTAGCTGCTAAATCACCATAATCGTACACACCTGTGTCACCGGTAGAATAATCATCCCAAGTACCTTTAGAAGCGAGCTTTCCATCACTACCTGGTTTACAAGGTTGGTATTGCCCATTATTTTCTTTTCCGCAACTTTTCCATCCGCGTCCGTAAAAAGGTACACCTAATACGAGTTTATCCGCTGGAACCCCTTCATTTGTATAAATGTCTATCGCACCATCTACGTAAAATTTCGTATCCGCTGCTGGGTCATTTGGATCCTTGTATAGAGCTGCATTATGGTTAGAAGTAGCTTCCCATCCACCGTGGAAATCATATGTCATAATATTAATCCAATCCAGTATTTGAGAGATTTTCTTTAGCTCTGTATGATCAGCATAACGTTGGCTTGCACCTGACGCGATTGTTAGTAAATATTGTTTACCATCTTCTGCGCCAGCTTTAGTTAATGCATGTCGAACATCTTGAAGGAGTAGGGTGAAGTTTTGCTTATCTTCAGGACGATAACTACCACCAGGGATCGTTTCAACGCCCGGGTATTCCCAGTCTAAATCAACGCCGTCAAATCCATATTCGCGAAGAAAAGCTACTGTAGATTCAGCGAATACTTTTCTTGTTTTTTCATCAGCGGCCATATCAGAAAAGCGGTTAGACCAAGTCCAGCCACCAACGGAAATAATTGTTTTTAAGTGAGGATACTTAGCTTTTAATCGTTTCAGTTCTCCGAAATTTCCGCAGCGGGCGTATTTATCACAATCTTCCCAAGTTGTACCCGATCCCGGATAAGATTTTGTGACATCAGCCCATGGTTCACCGAGTACGAGAGTGCCATTAGGGACCTCTTTATTTTGCAGTGGTACACCAGATTCTTTACAGTTCCACGTTTGTTTATTTGGATTATCCGGGTGAGTAGAAGGATTTCCATGTTTTCCATTCCAGCAAATATCAGCGAAAGCATAGTTTAAATGAGTTAGCTTTGATGCATCAATGTCTGAAACTTGATAATTACGTCCGTAAATGCCCCATGAAGGAAAATACCCAACAATTTTTTGACCTTGCTTTGGTGAATCTGCTAATGCGAGATTTGGGGTAATAAAGTTTGTGAGAAAAAGAGGTAAGAAGAGTAGTAGGGATAGTAATAGCAGTGTGAATTTTTTTGATTTCATAGTCATTTCTCCTTTCAAAATAAAAGATATATTTAAAGGCATACGCCAATAAATCAAAATGGATCTAGACGTATGAAACGTCTAGATAAAAATGATCAGACATCACGAAGTCTATACAAGGGGGCTGGGGTGATTAAATCGTAGCAAATGTAAGATTTAGTGTAAACGCTTTATTTGATTCAAAAAGATTTTCTCAATATTAAATGACTCTAATACAGACTACACATGAAAATAAAATATTGATTAGGGAGGAAAAGGCTCCTTGTAATTAAATTTGAGAAAAAATTGTATGAAGTCAATTTGTAATAGCGTAGCAAGATGAGAAAATATCATGTAAAATAATAGTAAAAATATGTAAAGGAGGGAATGGTGTGGATGTGTTTTTGAACATTGCTGAAGAAAAAATTCGACAAGCAATACGGAATGGAGACCTTAATCATATTCCTGGAAAAGGAAAACCACTACAATTAGAAGACCTTTCAATGGTACCTCCAGAATTAAGGATGAGCTATAAAATTTTAAAAAATGCGGGTATGATTCCACCAGAAATGGAACTACAAAAAGATATATTAAAAACAGAAGACTTAATTGCGTGCTGTTATGATGAAGCAGAGAGAAAAAAATTACAAGAAGAGTTAACGACAAAAACGCTGCGTTTTCAGCAAGTAATGGAAAAAAGGAAAATTAAAGATAGTTCAGCCTTTTGTATGTATCAAGATAAAGTATTTCGTAAATTACGCTAAGAGGGAATAAGATGAATAAATTTGAAACGATAGAAGAATTAGCGACACATATTGAAGAACAACAATTAGTACTTCTGTTTATTAAAACGGAGAATTGTGGTGTTTGTGATGTTATGCTAAGAAAAGTAAATTGCGTATTAGAGAATTATGATTACGTAGAGAAAGTAGAAATATTACTACAAGACATGCAAGAGCTTGCGGGGCGGTATGCAGTATTTACAGGGCCAACAGTTTTATTATTTTATAATGGAAAAGAGATCCTTCGTGAATCGCGCTTCATTTCACTTGAAAATCTAGAGAGAACCATTCAATTATTCGAGGATTAAGGGAGGCTTTTATATGGAATTTATTATTGTCATACTATTATTTGTTGTAGTTGGAACAATCGTAACAGCAGTTCGATCAAACAAAAAGAAGGTAAACTTAACAAAACAAAATAACATTCATAATTCATCTAACAACTCATCACCATTATTTTTCTTTGCTGGATCTGATAATGATAGCTCGCACGATGGAGGTTCACATGATTGCGGAGGTTCTTTTGGCGGAGATGGTGGAGGTAGCTGCGGTGGTGGAGGTGGCGGTGATTGATGAGAATGCGCCCTATAGGGGGCGTATTTCTTTTTAAACAAACGTTTGATTAGTTGGCTTACATATGCATAAAAACAGTTAAACAAACGTTTGATTAAATATTTTTAACATGCTAAGGGGAATGGAAATGAAAAGGGAGCCGAAAGTGAAAAATAAGGGGAAAGTAGTGTTGTTTTTATTAGCTGCGGGAGGCGTATTTCTTGTCAAATTAGGATTTAAAATTGGAATAATACATACGATTCGAACGTGGTTTGAAAGTACGTTTTCTTAAATAAGGAATATAGCCTCTTGCGATAGAGGTTTTTCATTTGTTATTATTAGACTGAACGGTCGGTTTAGTGAGGTGTGAATATGAGAAGAAGTGCAGAAGAGATAAAGAAAGAAATTGCATATAAAGCAGAAAGCCTGTTTTCACAAAAAGGTTATGCAGCTACATCGATGGAAGATATTTGTGAAATTACAGGGCGAAGTAAAGGAAGTATTTATTATCACTTTAAAAGTAAAGAAGAATTATTTTTATTTGTAGTGAAACAGCATACGTATGATTGGCTAGAGAAATGGAATGAAAAAGAGAAGTTGTATAGTACTAGTACTGAAAAACTATATGGTCTCGCCGAATATTATGTAGAGGATATACAGCAACCTATTTCGAATGCAATAGAGGAATTCTCTATGAGCCAAGTTGTAAGTAAAGAAATTCTGGATGAACTGTTAGCTTTAACTAGAGAATCATATGTTATGTTTGAGAAATTAATTGAGGCAGGCATACAGTCTGGGGAGTTTCGTGAAGATAATACGCGCGAATTGATGTATATTGTGAATGGATTATTATCGGGGCTTGGAGTACTTTACTACGAATTAGATCATAAAGAGCTGAAACGCATTTATAAAAAGGCAATAGATGTATTGTTAAAAGGGATGGCAGCTGAATAATAAGTCAGCAGCTTTCTTACAAAAAAATAGACCGAACGGTCGGTTTATAAAGGAGGAATGAAAATGAACGCTTTATTTAAAAACCGAGCATTTATGCTTGTTATGACATCTGATATTTTACAACAATTTGCAATTTGGATCAGAAATATGGCTCTTTTGTATTTCATAATGGAGCGAACGAATAATGATCCGGTTTCAGTTTCGTTGTTATCGGTTATGGAATATGCACCTATCTTTATTTTCTCGTTTATCGGTGGTGCGCTAGCTGATCGCTGGAATCCGAAAAGAACAATGGTCGCTGGAGATGTATTAAGTGTACTGTCTATTATAGGAATTGTCTTATTGTTAAAGCTGGATTATTGGCAGGCTATATTTTTTGCAACACTTATTTCCGCGATTGTAGGTCAGTTTTCTCAGCCATCATCTTCGCGTATATTTAAGCGCTATGTAAAAGAAGAACAGGTAGCAAATGCGATTGCATTTAACCAAACATTACAGTCATTATTTATGATTTTTGGACCAGTGGTAGGATCGCTTGTGTATACACAACTTGGTTTATTTATGTCACTATATAGCTTAATCATTTTATTTTTGTTATCTGCTATCGCCCTTTCATTTTTACCAAAATGGGTTGAACAAGAGCAAGTGGCGAGAGATTCATTAAAAAATGATATAAAAGAGGGTTGGAAATACGTTCTTCATACGAAAAATTTACGTATGATTACGATCACTTTCACCATTATGGGCTTAGCAGTTGGACTAACAAATCCGTTAGAGGTGTTTCTTGTAATAGAAAGGCTTGGAATGGAAAAAGAAGCAGTTCAATATTTAGCCGCAGCTGATGGAATAGGTATGTTAATCGGTGGTATTGTTGCTGCAGTTTTCGCTTCAAAAGTGAATCCGAAAAAGATGTTTGTATTCGGTATGAGCATATTAGCGATGTCATTTTTAGTAGAAGGGCTATCTACATCATTTTGGATTACTAGTTTCATGAGGTTTGGAACAGGTATTTGTTTAGCTTGTGTTAATATCGTTGTCGGTACGCTTATGATTCAACTTGTACCAGAAAATATGATTGGAAGAGTAAATGGAACGATTTTACCATTGTTTATGGGGGCAATGTTAATTGGAACTTCACTAGCTGGAGGATTGAAGGAGATGACCTCACTAGTTATCGTATTTTGTATAGCAATGTTACTTATTTTATTAGCAATAGGTCCGGTTTTACGTATGCAAATAAAGAAAGAAGATATTGCGAATCGAGAGGAAATGACGAATTCATTGGTTTCGAAATAGCTATTGTAAGGGGGCAGAATTGCTCCCTTTTTTCATGGCAATCTTTTGACAATAAAATGTCCCAACTATATACTGATGTTGTAAAAATAATTTTACAGGTTAGGAGAAAGATGTGAAAAACCAAATCTATGAATTACGCACTGAAAATAATATTTCACAAGGTGCATTAGCTGATAAGTGTAACGTATCAAGACAGACGATAAATGCAATTGAGAATAATAAGTATGATCCAAGCTTAGCACTAGCATTCCGGTTAGCAGAAGTATTAGGAACAACTGTCGATAAACTATTTTTGTACAAGCTGTAGAGTCTTTAATTGTACGACGTTATCGTTAAAAATAAAGAAAAAGATCCTCTTCTCGTTTGAAGAGGATCTTTTTCTTATATTGTTTTAGTTTTCGGATTAGGTGGTGTAACGGACGTATCATTTTCAGGTACTCTAGTTAATAAGAACCCACCGATAATAAATAGGACAATAATACTAAGGACACCAGCGTTCGTTTTTCCTGTTAATTGTGTTGTGACACCTACTAATACTGGACCCATAATTGCTGCGAATTTACCAAAGATATTATAAAATCCGAAGAATTCATTTGCAGCTTCTTTCGGGACTAGTTTTGCGAAATAAGAACGGCTAAGTGCTTGAATTCCGCCCTGAGAAGTAGCAACCAACATTGCTAAAATCCAGAAATCTAGTGTCGTTTTTAAGAAATAAGCATATGTGCAAATAATGATGTAAATGATAATACCGACATATAGCATTTTTTTACCGGTAAATGTTTCCGATAGTTTTCCGTATAATAAAGCGAATGGGCAAGCGACAATTTGTGTTACAAATAAGATGATTAATAGATTAGTTGCACTAATACCGAGATCTGTTCCGTAAGCAGTAGACATAGTAATAATTGTATCTACCCCGTCAATGTAGAAAAAGTAAGCTATTAGGAACATAAATACAGTTTTATATTCTTTAATATTTTTAAAAGTATTAGCAAGGCGCTTGAAGCTCATTGCAATTGGTCTTGGATGGCGTTCAATATAGTGTGTTTGCTCTACATTTTTTAGCATTGGTATCGTAAATAGTCCCCACCAAAGAGCTGTTATTGCAAAGGAAATTTGACTAGCAATTCCGACCGATAAGGGGATAGTTCCTTTTTGAGCAAGAATAATAAGAGCGATACAACCGATAAAAGGAATTGTGCTCCCAATATAACCTAATGCAAAGCCTCTTGTAGAAATTCGGTCCATTCTATCTTTAGATGTAACATCTACTAAAAATGCATCATAAAAAATATTTGCTCCAGCAAACCCGACTAATGCGAGCATATAGCATCCTAGTAATAAGTACCACTGTGATGTTGGAACAACTGCTAGCATACTTGTAAATACGATACCAAGCCCAAAGAAGAATGTGAAAAATCGTTTTTTAAATCCTTTATAATCAGCAACTGTGCCGAGAATAGGAGCAAGTATAGAAATTAAAAGTGTAGCGAACGAGTTTGCATATCCCCAATAGGCTGTTGAAGTTGCACCAGATAGTCCGGCTTCTTTTGCAGCTGCTTTAAAGTAAATTGGAAATAATGCAGTTGTAATGACGAGCGAATATACCGAGTTCGCCCAATCATATAATATCCAGCTTTTTTCTTGTCTGGACATTTTTTTCATATAATGTTCCCCCTTAAATTTGTTCTATTAACAGTGTACAAAAATAAAAATTGTAAAAAGAGAAACAGTGGTGATTTTTACATAACTTTTACATATATACACAGTTCTTTACAATTGAAGTAAATCCTCTACAATTGCTCCGTCTGTTTCACCTAAGTGCAAACCGAGTAATCTAGCAATAGTCGGGCCTTCATCAATAAGTCTCATATATGGGACTGTAACACCACTTTGAATGCCTTTCCCAGCAGCCATAAAAATTGTTTCATAGTTAGGTTTTGTTGGGGAATATCCGTGTGTTCCAAATGTATATTTCTTACTAGAAGTAACATCTTTTTTAGTAATTTCTTTTATGAAATCACCTGTATAATTTTCAATGAAGTAATAACCTTCCATGGCTTCTAGCATAAACAAGCAATTACCATCAGCACCACGTTCTTTTGCATCTTCATCGTGCAGAATAAATTCAATTCCATTTTGTTTATCCTGAAGAAGCTCTTCAAGAAGAAGTTGAATCTCTTTAATCGTTTCAGTATCATTTTTATCTTTTACATGTACGTAGGCAGATCCATCACAGCTTTGGCAATAAGCTTTCCAATCTAGTAACTTTCCACTTTTATTTACGGATATAAGTCCTTTTTGACGGAATAGGACATTTAGTTGGATTGCTTTGTTTTCACTTAAAGCACTATGATCGCCAAGTGCAATAATGGTACTCTCTTCGTATATCCCGCTTTCTTTTAATGCATGAATAATTGTTCCAAGGCGTTCATCATGTCTATGGATTGCAGCTACTGTTTCCTTGGACTCGAAGCCATGGTAATGTCTTTGAGTGTCTAAATCAGTAAAATGTACAAACATAACATTAGGCTTTTTCGTATGGATTGTATGTACGGCAGAAGCAAGGACGAAATCATCAAGCTCAGGCTGTGATAATCCATTTCGTATATGGCCGAAACGACGATTTAAATCTAATTGATATAGTGGGCTACCGCTAAATAATGAAACTAAAATTTGATTTTGCCACGGTCTATTTGGAAAAATTTCTGGTAAATTGTAATCGATATTTGCTCTTCCAGTAACAGGCCATAGAAGGGCTGCTGTCGTTAAATTTGCTTTGCGTGCTTCATCATATAAAGTTGTTCCTTTAATGGACTTTCGATACCAATGCCAATCTGGTGACTCACGTCCTGGTTGAAGTAATGTATTGCTGACAACGCCATGCTTATTAGGATAATTACCGGTTACGATTGTTGAGTGGCTTGGATATGTTACAGAAGGATAAATTGGCTCCACTTTTTTCGCAATCGCGCCCTTTTTTATTAAAGTTTGGAAATTAGGTAGTTTTTGTAATATAGGAAAATCTAAAGCTGATAAGCAGTCGAAAGATAAAATAATGACGTGATTTGTTAATGCTTTATCCATAAAGTTTCCCTCCTGATTATATAAAACCTATTCTTATATATTACTATTAATACCTGGTAATAAAAATATATTTTTGAATAAAATTCTATTGTTTATTTTCAGAAAAATTAAACATATAATAAGTATAAGGGAATGAATGGAAGGAGGGAATACTGTGGATTGGTTAGATGGATTTGGTATCTTTTACATCATTGGTGGAGTCACGATTCTCCTTGTATTTTTTATGTCATATTTACTAAAGAAACGTTTTCCAGACAAACAGTTTGATATTATATTTGCACTTAGTTTAGTACTTCTTTGTTTAGCTTTCTTTCCTGTAACAATGATTGCTATTGGTGGATGGGAAGGAATGGGATATGGATTTATTTGTTTCTTCGTTTTAATTGGTACACTTATTGGTATGGTTGCTCATCAACTTGTAAAAATAGTTCGGAAAAGTTATGTATAAAACAGTAAGAATTGAAAAGAATGTATAAAAAAAAGAAAATTCACTCTTGTTTTGGAGTGGAATTTATATTATGATATTCAACAAATTTATTTCGTTATAACGATGAAAAAGGAATAGTACATGTCTTACCTTTTTGCAGAGAGAGAATCCTTTTGGCTGGAAGATTCTTAAAAGACGATATGGAACCTACCTTTGAGTTCTGCATATGCAGCGGGAAATTCCCGTTATCAAAAAGAGAGTATACTCAATTTTTTTGTGTATGAATCAGGGTGGTAACGCCGACAAAGCTCGGTCCCTATTTGGGGACGCGGGCTTTTTCTATTTTCTAAAGGAGGAAGAATGACTATGGTAAAAGAACAAGTACAAGCCATTACGAAGATGGAAGAAGACTTTGCTCAGTGGTATACCGATATTGTAAAAAAAGCGGAGCTTGTTGATTATTCAAGTGTGAAAGGTTGTATGATTTTACGTCCATACGGTTATGCATTATGGGAAAATATGCAGAAAGTGATGGATGAAAAATTAAAAGAATCTGGTCATGAAAATGTGTACATGCCAATGTTTATTCCAGAGAGTTTATTACAAAAAGAGAAAGATCATGTTGAAGGATTTGCTCCTGAAGTAGCATGGGTTACGCATGGCGGGGATGAAAAGTTAGCGGAAAGACTTTGTGTACGTCCTACATCTGAAACTTTATTCTGTGAGCATTTCTCAAAGATTGTTCAATCATATAATGATTTGCCAAAGTTATATAATCAGTGGTGTTCAGTAGTTCGTTGGGAAAAGACAACGAGACCATTCCTTCGTACAACTGAATTTTTATGGCAAGAAGGTCATACGATTCATGAAACGGCAGAAGAATCGCAAGCTGAAACGTTAAATATTTTAAACCTATATGCTTCTTTCTGTGAAGATTACTTAGCAATACCAGTCATTAAAGGACAAAAAACAGAAAAAGAAAAGTTTGCAGGAGCGAAGGCAACTTATACGATTGAAAGTTTAATGCATGATGGAAAAGCACTTCAAACAGGAACATCTCATAACTTTGGAACGAATTTCTCTGAAGCATTTGATATTAAGTTTTTAGATCGTAACGGTAAGTGGCGATATGTACACCAAACTTCGTGGGGTGTATCAACGAGAATGATAGGTGGACTTATTATGGTCCATAGCGATAATAACGGACTTGTAATGCCGCCAAAAGTCGCTCCAGTACAAGTTGTTATTGTACCTATTGCTCAGCATAAAGAAGGTGTGTTAGAAAAAGCAACAGAGTTACAAGGACGTATTCAGAAGGTTGCGCGTGTGAAAATAGATGCTAGCAATAAAACACCGGGCTGGAAATTTAATGAGTATGAAATGAAGGGTGTTCCAATTAGATTAGAAGTTGGTCCAAAGGATATTGAAAAGAATCAAGTTGTACTTGTAAGGCGAGATACGAAAGAAAAAGAGTTTATAGCAATGGATCAATTAGAAGAACTTATTCCATCATTACTTGAGGAAATTCATCATTCTTTATTTAATAAAGCAAAAGTATTTCGCGATGAGAATACGTATAGTGTGACGAATTTCGAAGAGATGAAAAAAGCAGCTGATGAAAAGCAAGGGTTTATTAAGGCGATGTGGTGTGGAGAACTAGCTTGTGAAGAGAAACTAAAAGAAGAAGTTGGAGTATCTTCACGCTGTATGCCTTTTGAACAAGAACATTTAGCTGACGAATGTATTTACTGTAGTAAAGAAGCAAAGCACATGGTCTATTGGGGAAAAGCATATTAATACTCTTTCTGATAGATGCCAAAAGGACTTTGGGTTGCATAATAAAATGCAATCCAAAGTCCTTTTTAGTTTTATATTGGTTTCATGTATTTTTTAGATGGAAGGATGTTGGTCTTTATTTTGCATTTTTACGGCGAATAAACAATAACATACCAATTAGGAATGTTGAAAGTCCCATTAAAATAGATGCAGGATAATGTGTTGCAGTATTAGGTAACTTATCGCCTTGTTTTACTGAATTATCTTTTGCTTTGCCATTTTGAGAGCCATTGTCACCTTGAGAACTGCTATCGCCTTTAACACGGTTGCCTCCCTGAGAGCCATTGCCACCTTGAGAACTGCTGTCGCCTTTAACGCGGTTGCCTCCCTGAGAGCCACTGCCGCCAGAACCACTGCCACCAGAACCGTTGCCGCCAGAACCACTGCCACCAGAGCCGTTGTCACCAGAGCCGTTGCCGCCAGAACCATTGCCACCAGAACCATTGCCACCAGAACCGTCGCCACCAGAACCACTGCCACCAGAGCCGTTGCCGCCAGAACCATTGCCACCAGAACCGTCGCCACCAGAACCGTTGCCGCCAGAACCACTGCCACCAGAACCACTGCCACCAGAACCGTTGCCACCGGAACCACTGCCACCAGAGCCATTGCCATCAGAGCCACTGCCACCAGAACCGTTGCCACCAGAGCCATTGCCATCAGAACCACTGCCACCAGAACCGTTGCCACCAGAGCCATTGCCATCAGAGCCACTGCCACCAGAACCGCTGCCACCAGAACCATTGCCACCAGAACCGTTGCCACCAGAGCCACTGCCACCAGAACCGTTGCCACCAGAGCCGTTGCCATCAGAACCGTTGCCATCAGAACCGTTGCCACCAGAGCCGTTGCCACCAGAACCACTGCCACCAGAACCGCTGCCACCAGAACCGTTGCCACCAGAACCATTGCCACCAGAACCATTGCCATCAGAACCACTGCCACCAGAACCGTTGCCACCAGAGCCACTGCCACCAGAACCGTTGCCGTCAGAACCACTATCGTCCTGAGAACCATTGTTTCCTAGAGGTTTATTATTATCTTTTGAATTACCTTCTGCTAAATTATCGTTATGTTGTACAATGGCGTTTGTTATTGGATTGAAGTTTTCAGTTGCAGCATTACCAATATTTAAGCCGCTAAAAAAGGATAAAGAAAGTGTTGATGCTAAAATGAAGATTTTTGTCATTGTTTTCCTCCTGAAGAAAAAATTATTATTCCATCTAAAATACACCCCTTTGTAATATTTCATAGGAAAAAGAGTTTTATGCAAAAAAAACTATATATAGAAAAAGGGAGGGCACTGAACAAGTCCACTTTATAAGAAAAAGGAGGTGTATTTCTAAAGGGAGAAAAGAGTTAATGTGAATTTCTTGAAAATAGTAGAGTGATGGAGAATTTACACTCATAACAGTAGAGGAAGTGGTAACGGATGAAAGAGTATATTGCATTTGATATTGGTGGTACGCAAATTAAATATGGAATTGTTTCAGAAATAGGGGTAGTACTAATACATAAAAAGGTCCCAACAGAAATTCACTTGGGCGGGGAACAAATTGTTCAAAAGCTTATATATTTATCAAAAAAGTTAATGACTGAACATACTATTTCCGGAATTGGTATTAGTACAGCGGGAATTGTTGATATTGATAAAGGAGTTATAACGGGAGGTGTGGATCATATTCCGCGTTATGCTAATATTTCTATTGTTGAGAGATTACAAGAAGTATTAAAAGTTCCTGTATCTATTGAAAATGATGTTAATTGTGCAGCCTTAGGCGAGAAATGGAAAGGTACAGGGAGGGGAGAAAGCGATTTTATTATGCTTACGCTTGGAACGGGCATTGGTGGAGCAATTGTTATAAATGGGGAGTTATACCGTGGACATTCGTTTGGCGCTGGGGAATGGGGGAACATGTTAATAGAAGGGAATACTTTTGAGGAGGTTGCCTCAATTTCGGGATTAATTCATCTTGTACGAAGATATAAAGGTGAAAAGGAGTGGGATGGTAAAACAATTTTCGAATTATATGATAAGGGTGATAGCAGTGTTACTCAAGCCGTGAAGATTTTCTTTAAACATTTGGCGATTGGAATTAGTAACCTTGCTTATATTTTTAATCCGAAAATGATTATTATTGGTGGGGGAATTACTGAAAGAGGAGATGATTTCTTAAATGAAGTGAAGGAAGAGATAGGAACATACTTAAATCAAGATATTTATAGTAATTGTGAGATTAAACTTGCGCAAAGCGGCAATTGTGCAGGAATGATTGGTTCTATTTACCACTTATTACATCAGTATAAATAAATATAGTATCTGTTTTCATATAATTGAGAATTTATTCTTTTTCTCATTAGATAAATAATGCTACAATATAAGAGGAGAATACAATGTTTTCCGATTTGGAAAATGCTTTGTAGAAAGGAAGAAACTTCATGCCTATTATTTTAGAAAAAGGACAAAAGATTGATTTAACGAAAGGACAACCGAGAGTAGCGAAACTGCAGGTTGGCTTAGGCTGGGATCCAATTGGGCAATCAGGTGGGTTTCTGTCTTCTTTATTTGGAAGTAAACCAAGTGTAGATTGTGATGCATCTGTTGTTATGTTAGAAGGGGATCGTTTTTTAAACAAAAATGATCTAGTTTACTTCGGCAACAAACTTTCTACTTGTGGTAGTATCATTCATTCAGGAGATAATTTAACAGGTGAAGGCGCTGGTGACGACGAAACAATTTTCGTAGAATTACATAAAGTTCCGAGCCGTATTAATCGTTTAGTATTCGTTGTAAATATCTATGACTGTGTAAATCGTCGTCAAGATTTTGGGATGATTCGCAATGCATATATTCGTATTCAAAACCCACAAACAGGTGAAGAATTAGCGCGTTATAACTTGTCAGATAATTACGCTGGCAAAATGACTTTAATTGCAGGGGAAATGTATCGAGACGGAAACGAATGGAAGTTTTCAGCAGTTGGAGAAGGAACACAAGATAAAAACTTAAGTGAGATTGTATCACGTTACCAATAAGATAAACCAAGGAGGAATTGTATATGGCATCAATTTCGTTGAAAAAAGGACAAAAGGTAGACTTAACAAAAACAAATCCAGGTCTTTCGAAAGTTCTTGTAGGACTTGGTTGGGATACGAATCGTTATGACGGACAAAGCGATTTCGATTTAGATGTTAGTATCTTCTTAGTAGGTGCTAACGGTAAAGTTTCAGGAGCAGAGGATTTCGTTTTCTATAATAATCCAAAAGGTGCGAATGGTGCTGTAGAGCATTTAGGAGATAACCGTACGGGTGCAGGTGAAGGCGACGATGAAACAATTAAAATAGACTTAAAAAATGTTCCTGCACATATCGAGCGTATTTGCTTCACAATCACAATTTATGATGGAGAAGGCCGTAGCCAAAACTTCGGACAAGTTTCTAACTCTTTCGTACGCATTATGGATGAAGAAAAGAATGCAGAATTAATTCGTTACGATTTAGGAGAAGATTTCTCTATTGAAACTGCAGTAGTAGTAAGTGAATTATACCGTCACGCAGGTGAATGGAAATTCAATGCAATCGGAAGTGGATTCCAAGGTGGATTAGGTTCTCTATGTAATAACTTTGGTTTAGATGTAGAGTAATAGATTTATATATCCATCGGTGAAACGCGTATTTACTGATGGATATATTTTTTGAAATTAAAATATAGAGGTGAATATATATGGTTATTCAATTGCAAAAAGGACAGAAAATAGATTTAGCTAAAACAAGCCCAGGTTTATCAAGAGCAGTAATTGGTCTTGGATGGGATATTAAATCTTATGATGGTGGATCTGATTTCGATTTAGATGCATCTGCCTTTTTATTAGATGCGAACGGGAAATGTACGAAGGAAACTGATTTTATTTTCTATAATAATTTACAGTCTCCTTGTGAATCAGTTTTACATACAGGAGATAACCGTACAGGTGCAGGTGACGGTGATGATGAGCAACTTGTTGTCGATTTGAAAAAGGTTCCAGCAGATGTTCATAAAATTGCTATTACAGTTACAATTTATGATGGAGAAGGCCGTAATCAAAACTTTGGACAGGTTGCAAATGCATTCGTTCGTTTAGCAAATGAAGAAACAAACGAAGAAGTTCTTCGTTTTGATTTAGGGGAAGATTTCTCCATTGAAACAGCAGTTGTCTTTTGTGAATTATACCGTCATAATGGACAGTGGAAGTTTAGTGCAGTAGGAAGCGGATTCCAAGGTGGATTAGGTGCGCTTGTAAGAGCGTATGGCTTGGATGCATAAGAAGGGAAACGGCATTCGTTTCCTTTTTTTGACCTTTCTATAAATCTAGCAAAGAATAGGGGATAAAGGTAAGATGAGTATTTTGCAAGGAATCCTTGATACGTATGCTCAGTTTTTCGACTTGGACATGTGGATTAAAGTGTTACAAGATCCAGTATCTTGGGGGTTAATAGGTACACTTGTTGTACTTGAAGGGTTATTATCTGCTGATAATGCACTTGTGTTAGCGGTAATGGTAAAACATCTTCCAGAAGAAAAACGAAAAAAAGCATTATTTTATGGACTTATTGGAGCTTATGTATTCCGATTTATTGCAATTGGAATCGGAATGTTCTTAATTAAATTATGGTGGGTAAAAGTGTTAGGTGCACTTTACTTAGCTTGGCTTTCAATTAAATACTTCATTGATAAACGAAAAGGTAATGCAGAAGAAGAGGAAGCTCATGGTATGAACCAAAATAGTATTCTCTTCAGAATGTTTGGTGTCTTCTGGGGAACAGTTGCGATGGTTGAATTAATGGATATCGCGTTCTCTGTAGATAGCGTACTTGCTGCATTTGGTGTATCGAATGAAGTTTGGATTTTATTATTAGGCGGAATGCTCGGTATTTTAATGATGCGTGGTATCGCTGGCGTATTCTTAAAATTGTTAGAGCGTATTCCAGAACTTGAAACGACAGCATATATTTTAATCTTAATTATTGCGGCAAAAATGCTATTGTCTGTCATTCATATTGAAGTAAGTCATACGCTTTTCTTTATTATTTTAGTTGTAGCGTTTGGAGCAACATTTATACTTCACTACATGAAGAATTCTGGACAAGCTAAAGAAGAAGTTGCAGCTACTAAAGATAATCATAAATAATTGAAATGGGTTTGCTCGTTATGCGAGCGCCCATTTTTTATAACTAAAAATAGTTTATAATAGAAGAGAGACTTTATAAAAAACGTAAATGTTTTTGGAGGTGAACTGTTGTGTTTTCACGTTTTACACTTCAACCATGTGCATTAAAAGATGAATCAGATTTAAAGCAATTTGAAGCGCTTTTAGAAAAACGCCCACAATATGAACTGACAGAGAATGAAATGAAATTTAGTTATATAGCAAGTCGCATTCTTGGTGTCCCTAATGATGTAGATGAATATTTCAATGAGCTATTTGATTATAGTGAAGCAAAAGGGATCGAGGTTTTGCATGAACAAAATTTAAATAAGGTGATTGATCCCGAAAAACTGCGCCATATTCAAGAAGTTTTTGCATTACATCAAGAAGCACCGAATGGTTTGACGGTAAATAGACTTGTAGCACATTTATCTGGGAAACAACTTTTACCGAAAGTAGACAATCCTGATTTACAACATTACATACATGCAACGTTTATTTCTGTATTGAAATTGTATGAGAAACAGCATAATCAATCTTTAAAAACAGAAGGGTTCCGGCGTTTCTTAATCGATATGATTAAATTAAGTGAAAAT
Source organism: Bacillus cereus group sp. RP43 (assembly GCF_040459645.1). Taxonomy (NCBI): domain Bacteria; kingdom Bacillati; phylum Bacillota; class Bacilli; order Caryophanales; family Bacillaceae; genus Bacillus; species Bacillus cereus group sp. RP43. The sequence goes on along the minus strand of NZ_JARVHQ010000001.1, from coordinate 4,719,030 downwards.
TACGTAGCGAAGTGGTTCTCTACGATTAATTATAAGAAACAAATGCCGCGTATCGTTTGGTACGGTGATGCGACGGAGAGTCGTATATATTTCTTATACTTTCTTATTATGCTCGGCTGCGATGTGCTTTATTATCACCCAGAAGGAAAAGATGGATTTGAGTGTGTAGATGAGGAAGGAAAGACCTTTGTCGTATCTCATTCGGGCCGTATTTCATTGGAACCATTTCCTGATCGGCGTCGTGAACGCGTCGCAACAGTAGCTTATCAAGCTTCAAAAGAAATCGAGCAAGTACTTCACCACGATAATTCATTATTATACAAACCGTGGCAATTCCGTTCGTATACACCTGTAGCCCGTACGCTCAAAACGACGTACGATGAAATCTTTTTAATTACGAAAGAAAAGGCATTTGTACGTCCAACATTCTTTGTTGAAAATAAGCATATTTATATTCCTTCTTTATTTGCAAAAATATCAGGTGTTTCAAAAAATGATAAAGAATATTTTCAGCGATTAAAGGCTGTTACATCATTTGATAACAGCTTCTTGATTAATACATTCCCGTTTACGAAAGAACAAAAAGCGAATTTCCAATATCATTATCGAGATGCATTGGACCGCGGGGGGAAGTTACATCCGGATTTAATTATGAACAGCCATTGGTGGCCACATAAGCGTTTACCAGAAGGATTACAACATGGTATTGCAGAAGCAATCATCCATACGTGTGAAAGTGAAATGTGTAAACCAATTGCGAAAGAGGCGAAACAAGATGTAGCACTGTATGTTTTCGCACAACTCTCTCAAATACCACCGAACATTTTAGAGCAGCTTGAGAAATTTGATTATTCGCAAGAAGTACCGAAAATTGTTATATTTAATAATGAGAAGAGCGGAGAATTAAGTCGTTCTGATGCTGTTTTATTATTATTTTTAAATCAAATTGGAGTAGATGTATTCCACTTTAATCCAACGGGGAGAAACGATATTGAACCGTATATTGAAGCAGGAGCATTTGATTCACATTGGCTTGAAGAAGTTAATTTTGATCTTGAATTTCATGGTTCATCAGCCTATAAAAATTTATCACAAACAATAAAAGGACTATTTCGTCCATTTTTATAAGGAAAGGGAGAATATCATATGAATAACCCAGTCGTACTAGATTCGAAAACAGAATTGAATGAGCAAACCGCACAAGATGTTCGCTTGCAACTTAGACAAGATGCTGAAGTACAACGTATTTATAATGCAGTAGATATTAAAGACCAATTAGAATTAATCGAGCTTGGAAAAGAGCCTTCTATGGAGATTTCACGTTTCGCTGATCAAATTTTACATACAATGTCTTTATCGAAAATAGAAGATTCTGGTGAATTATTAAAACAGCTTGGTAAAATTATGGACAGATTTGATAGTAAAGACTTTGCGGAAGAGAAAAGTGGTTTCTTCTCACGTATGTTCAAAAAAGCAGATAAAATGATTGAACAAATCTTTAGTAAGTATCAGACGATGGGTCGTGAAATGGATAAAGTATACGTAGAAATTACGAAGTATCAAGATGAAATGAAAAAATCAATTGGTACGTTAGATGGTTTATATGAGCAAAACTTAAAGTATTATTTAGACTTAGAAAAATACGTAGTAGCAGGGGAAATGTTATTAGAGCGTTTAAATACAGAGTTAGTTCCGATGTACGAAGAGCGCATACGTAATAATGATCAGTTAGCAGGTATTGAATTAGAATCGCTTAAAAACTCTGTTGAAATTTTAGAACAACGTATTGATGATTTAGAAAAAGCACGTATGGTTGCTCTACTTACAGCGCCACAAATTCGTATGATTCAACGCGGTAATAATAAATTAATCGGTAAAATCAATACGGCATTTATTACAACGATTCCTATCTTTAAAAATGGTATCATTCAAGCGGTAAATGCGAAACGTCAAAAGCTTGTTGCGGACTCTATGGCTGAACTTGATCGCCGTACAAATGAATTACTTAAGAAAAATGCACAAAATATTGCAACTCAAAGTGTGGAAGTAGCGAGGATATCAGGTTCTTCTAGTATTAAGATGGAAACACTAGAAGAGACTTGGAACATTATTTCAAGAGGTATGCAAGAAACGCAACAAATTGAAGAGCAAAATAAACGTGAGCGTGAAGAAAGTCGTAAGCGTATGGCTACATTAACAGAGAACATAAAAAAAGAATTACAAGGATAAATGAAAAGGCAATGAGGAATATTCCTCATTGCCTTTTATTTTCTCTTAAATAATTTAATAATTTCATTCACAACAAGCGGAATGATACTTAATAAGAGAACGAATCCCCAATCTCGCATTGTTAATGCATGCACACCAAATATATTGGCAAGAGGAGGAATGGAGATAATACAAACTTGCATAAGAACACCGATAAGAAGTGAGAAGACTAAATATTTATTTGTAAATATCCCAATTGAAAAAATTGATTTCGTTCTTGAACGTAAGTTAAATGAATGAACGAGCTGAGAAAAACTAAGAACGACAAATGCCATCGTTTGAGCATGTAATAGAGCATCTTCATCAATTTGATCTGGGAAGAGAGGAAATAAATTTGTATCTCCTGTATAGAGCTTTGCCCCAACAATAAAGGCTGTTAAAGTAAGAAGTCCAATTACAACCCCATTGAAAATAAGAAAAGGAACGCTGCCGCTAAATAAGCTTTCTTTCGCATGTCGTGGTTTTTCCTTCATCACATCTGGATCTTCAGGATCAACACCAAGTGATAATGCAGGCAGTGTATCTGTAATTAAATTTACCCACAAAATGTGAATAGGTCGTAGTGGTGTCGCCCAGCCAAGTAAAATGGCTAAAAATAAAGCGATAATTTCGCCGAAGTTACAAGAGAGTAGGAAGAGAATAGACTTTTTAATATTACGATAAATATTTCTCCCTTCTTCAACAGCTTTCACAATAGATGAGAAGTTATCATCTGTTAAAACTACATCTGCTGCGCCTTTTGCGACATCTGTTCCTGTAATTCCCATTGCTACTCCAACATCTGCTTGTTTTAAAGAAGGAGCATCATTTACACCGTCACCAGTCATGGAAACGATATTTCCTTCAGCACGTAATGCTTTTACAATCTTCACTTTATGTTCTGGAGAGACCCTAGCGAATACATTTAAGTGATTAATTTTACTTGCTAGTTCTGTATCTGAAATGTTATCTAATTCAGTTCCAATCATAATCTCAGATTTTTCTTCAGCAATACCAAGTTCTTTGGCAATTGCAAAGGCGGTATCCTTATGATCACCAGTAATCATAACTGTGCGAATACCAGCTTTTTGACATTCTGTAATTGAATCTTTTACTTCTGTGCGTGGTGGATCAATCATACCGACAAGACCGATAAAGATAAGATTTTCTTCGAGATGATTTATATCCAGATCGTTTGAATCGTATCGTTTATATGCGAATGAAAGTACTCTTAAGGCTTCTTGTGACATTGACCCGGCAGCTTCTAATATTTGATTTTTATCAGAATCTGTTAAGACCTCAATTTTATTATTTATAAAGATATGGGTACAGTGAGGTAAAAGTTTATCAATAGCACCTTTAGTCATGCTATAGTAGCTTTCATCGTACGTATGTACAGTTGACATCATTTTACGATTAGACTCGAAAGGCAATTCGTTAACACGTTCATGTGTATTTTCTAAATGATCTTTTTGAATGTTAAAAGAGCTTCCGGCAACAAGAAGGGCGATTTCTGTAGGATCCCCTGTTTGTGAGTCGGCACTGTAAGAGGCATCGTTGCATAAAACCATATTTTCTAATAATAGACGGTGTACATCATTATTTACATTTAAATTTTCTAGCTGGTCGTATGTGCGATCACTATAAAAGTGAGTAACGGTCATTTTATTTTGAGTTAATGTACCTGTTTTATCTGAACAAATAATTGTGACAGAACCGAGAGCTTCAACAGCTGGTAGTTTACGAATGATAACGTTTTGTTTAATCATACGCTGAACACCAATGGCAAGAACGATGGAAACAATAGCTGGTAAGCCTTCTGGAATGGCTGCAACAGCTAAACTAATTGCAGTCATAAACATTTCCAAAGTATCTCGTCCTTGTAAAAAACCGATGAGAAACATAATAGCGCAAATAGCTACAGCGACAAAACCTAAATATTTTCCTACTTGTGCTAAGCTTTTTTGAAGTGGTGTCATATCATCGTCTGCTTCATGTAAAAGAGTAGCAATCTTGCCAATTTGTGAGTTCATCCCAGTTTCAACGGCAACACCAGCGCCACGTCCATATGTTACTAACGTCGACATAAATGCCATGTTTTTTTGATCGCCTAATGGTACTTGCTCATCACTTTGCATGGAAGGGTGGTAGACTGCATCTTTATCGACAGGGACGGATTCACCAGTTAGAGCAGATTCTTCAACTTTTAAATTTGCAGTTTCGATAAGGCGTAAATCGCAGGGGATATACCGCCCAGCATCAAGCATAACGATATCACCTGGAACGACGTGCTCAGATGGAATTTCTTTTAGTTCACCATCTCGCTTTACGATAGCTTTAGGTGTTGCCATCTTTTTCAATGCTTCTAAAGCCTGTTCTGCTTTCGATTCTTGGATTACACCGATAACGGCATTTAAAACTACAACGAGCGCGATAATACTTGCATCAGCCCATTCACCTACAAAGGCGGAAATAAGGGCAGCGATAATAAGGACATATACGAGGACGTCATTAATTTGGGCGAAAACGCGTTGCCATAAAGTACGTTTTTGTTTGGTAGCTAATTCATTATAACCATATTGCTTTAAACGTTCATTTACGATTTCATCTGTTAAACCGTGTTGTTCATTTGTTTCTAGGTCGATTAATGTTTGATTTTTCGTCTTACTGTACCAATTGCTCATAAGTAAGCACCCCCAGTAAAAACAGTTAGCAATGGTAGTGTGGCAATTTTTTTAGAGTAGTATGTATGGAGAAAAAATCTAAGGTGAGATTCTACTTTCATTGTACAGTATTTTAGAATGTGATGAGGAAAAGAGAAGAGTTGTCATGAATTTGTTGAAATTAAAAGAGCCTCGAATACGTGAGGCTCTTTGTTATTTTTTAATTAATGTACCTAGTTCCTCAGTAATAGCTTGCATTTCACTAATACTGAATGTTTCACGTTTCATAACATGCTCATAAATGTCACGTAAGTCCTCGTACATTTCTTCGTTAAAACTAGCAGCTCTCATTGCTCCAGCATTAACCATGCGTAATTTTTCCTTAATAGCTTCTACCATATATTCAACGTTTGCTTCTGATTTCACAGATAAATCCACCGAAGTGTCCCCCTTTAAAATAACATAAGGTTATCTTAACATTTTTTTATCATTTTCGTTAATGAAACTTTTCAATCCTATTAAATTAGTAGGGATTTCCTTTATAATTAATAATTGGTTGTTTATACTATAGATATATATTAAGAAATGCACCAAGAAGGGAAGAAACAAAAATATGGTCCGAGTATTGTTTGTTTGTCTTGGGAACATTTGTCGTTCTCCAATGGCAGAAGCAATTTTTCGAGATCTTGTCGTAAAAGAGGGACTCGAAGAGAAAATTGTCATTGATTCTGCAGGAACTGGAGATTGGCATGTTGGTAATCCACCACATAAAGGAACACAAAAAATTTTAAAAGAAAATGAAGTCTCTTTTGAAGGAATTAAAGCACGGCAAGTAGAAAAAGAAGACTTAACAAAGTTTGATTATATTATTGCCATGGACAACAAGAATATAGCGGATTTAAAAAGTTTTGGTAAAACTGGAGGCTATATTGGTAGACTGTCCGATTTTGTTCCAGACGGTGGCTGGACAGACGTTCCTGACCCTTACTTTACAGGGAACTTCCAAGAAGTGTATGACCTTGTAACAGAAGGGTGTGCAAAGCTAGTAGCTTTCATTCGAAATGAACAAGGAATATGAGGAAGCTTAGAAAGTAATACTTTCTAATATAAGAAATGAAAGGGTGAAGGAATATGGCAAAGAAAAATAATATTGCTCGAAACATTGCGATTGGTGTAGCTGCAGGGGTAGCTGTATCTATGTTAAAGAAAGAAAACCGTGAAAAAGTAAAAAATACGGCAGAAAAAGCAAAAACAAAGATGATTGAAATTGGTGAAAATGCGAAAATCAAAGAAAAAGTGCAAACTGTTACAGATAAAGGACGCGAGCTTGCTGATTTCAATGTAGTGAAAGCGAAAGTAGCAGAAATTAAAAAATTGACGCCGTCTGTTGTAGAAACGTTAAAAGAAACGAAAGAAATTTTTAGTAAGAGAAAAGTTGAGCGAGAAGAAAAGCCAGAAACGATTGAAATTCAAGCTGTATCTCCAAAGGTAGATGAGCTTAAAGCAGAAGAAGAGCCGGTAGTTGCTGAAGATGGCGGTATGAAAGAAGCGCGTGAATTATTTATGAAAGACTCAAATGCAGAGGGAAAAAAAACTGAAGCGTACATTGAGTTAAAGCAAGATAAAGAAGAGAAGAAAAGCGTTTAAACATATATGAGAAAAATTTTAGAAAAGGTGAGAAGAAATCGCACTTATTCGTTTGGAAAAGATTTATATGACCGGACAATGCGCGATGATGTAGCGGGCTTGGCAGCACAGCTCGCTTATTTCTTCTTGCTTGCAATTTTTCCTGGGCTCGTTTTCTTAATTACGCTTCTTGGATTTATTCCCATTCAAACAGAGGATGTGCTTAGTTTATTAGAGGTTTATGTACCAGATGATGCGATGAACTTAATTGAAGTAAACGTAGATAAAGTTGTAAACGAACAAAATGGTGGTTTATTATCATTTGGTTTACTTTCAATGTTATGGTTTGCTTCAAATGGGGTGAATGCGGTTATGAACGCTTTTAACCGTGCTTATGATGTGAAAGAAACACGTTCTTTTATTAAAACAAGAGCGTTATCAATTGTGTTTACATTAGCTATCATTTTTATGATTGTCTTTGCGTTAATTGTCCCGGTATTCGGACAAGTTATTGGAGCAGCGGTGTTTAAAGCGCTCGGTTTATCAGATAGTTTTTCTTACGTGTGGAGTATTACACGGTTAGTAGCGAGTTTCTTCGTACTATTTGCCTTGTTTAGTTTTTTATATACGTTTGCACCAGATCGGAAATTAAAAAGAAGAGAAGTCATTTCAGGAGCGTTATTTGCTACTGTAGGATGGATTATGGTATCGTACTCATTTGCTTATTATGTAGATAAGTTTGCGAATTACGCCAATACATATGGTGGTCTCGGTGGTATCATTATTTTAATGTTATGGTTTTACTTAACTGGATGGGTAATTTTACTTGGCGGTGAAATTAATGGTTTACTCCATCATTATAGAACGGGTGACAATAATTCCCGTAATGAAAAGTGAGCTCTTGTTCCATAATAAAAAGGAACAGGGGGGATATTTCATGAGTAATAATAAAAAGAACCACAATAATAAAAATAACAAACAAAAGAGCAGTTCGCATCCAAAGCATAAGACGAGTAGTAGTGCGAACGGTCATAATAGCTACCATTAAAAAAAACGGGTCCTCTATGAGGGACCCGTTTTATTTGTTTCCTTTTAATAATCGTAAGCCATTCAAAATTACAAGAATGGTACTTCCTTCATGTCCAATAACACCGAATGGAAGAGCTAAAAACTGCAAGAAGTTAGAACAAATCAGCATTGCAATGACAGCTAAAGAGAAGATAACGTTTTGCTTCACAATACGGTTCATTCGTTTTGATAAACGGATTGCTTGAGAGAGACGAGATAATTCGTTCTTCATAAGAACAACGTCTGCAGTCTCTAATGCTACGTCTGTTCCTTCACCCATTGCAACACCAATACTAGCAGTAGCGAGTGCAGGTGCATCGTTTATACCATCTCCAACCATGGCGACTATGCCATACTTTTCTTTTAACTGCTTTATCGTTTCAACTTTTGTTTCCGGTAAACATGATGCGTAATATTCTTTTATATTACTTTCATTGGCAATTGCTTTTGCTGTTTCTTCATTATCACCAGTAATCATGATTGCTTCGACACCAATGCTTTGTAAATCACGAATAGCAGCTATTGTTTCTTGGCGAAGGGTATCTTTTAAAGCGATCAGTCCAAGAATACCATCCTCATCACTAATATAAACGACAGTTTTCCCCTCTTTTTCAAGTGAGGCAGAAATGCCATTATGAAATGTTTTTGTTTCTTCCCCGATAAAATCAGCTTTACCAATTTTATAAGCTTTGTTTTCTAATATTCCTTTTAATCCAAAACCAGTTACATCTTCCACGTTTTCTGGTTTTTTTATCGTAATGTCGTAAGCATGTTTTGCATATTTAACAATCGATTCTGCTAAAGGATGTGTAGAGTGACTTTCAATCGCTGCTGTAATAGAAAGTACTTCACTTTCTGCTATGCCTTTTCGAACATATACATCTGTTACAGTAGGTTTTCCTTGTGTTAATGTTCCTGTTTTATCAAAGGCAATCGCCTTTACTGAAGCTAGACGTTCTAAATGAATACCACCTTTAAAGAGAATACCGTTTCTCGCTCCGTTTGAAATTGCTGATAAAGTTGCCGGTGTAATGGCTGCAACTAGCGCACAAGGAGAAGCGACTACAAGTAAGATCATAGCGCGATAAAACGTTTCATTCCAACTCCAATCAAGTAAGAAATGAGGAACGAACATCATAAGCGCAACAACGAGTAGCACACCTTTTACGTATGTTCCTTCAAATTTTTCGATGAATAGTTGTGATGGTGATTTTTCGCTTTGTGCACTTTGAACGAGACGAATAATCTTTTGGAATAATGTTTGATCGCTCGGCTTCGTAATTTTAACTTCGATAGCACCACGTAAATTTACAGTGCCGGCAAATACTTCATCGCCGAATTTTTTCTCATTCGGAATAGGTTCTCCTGTAATAGCTGCTTCATCAATATTTGTTTCACCATTATGAATTGTGCCATCAGCAGGAACACGCTCACCTGGCTTAATTAAAATAATATCGTTAATTTGTAATTGTCCAACTGGAACACGTTCCTCGGTTCCATGTGAAATACGTAATGCTTCTTCAGGTTGTAGATCAAGAAGCGCTGAAATTTCTTTTTGGCTTTTACTTAATGTATAAGATTCCATTGCTCCGCTTAATGCAAAGATGAAGATTAAAATAGCACCTTCTGCCCAGTAACCGATAACTGCGGCACCGATAGCTGCAAAAATCATGAGCATTTCAACATTTAGCTCTTTCTCTTCAATTGTGTCTTCAATACCTTCTTTCGCTTTTGCAAATCCTCCAATTACATAAGCAAGGATATAGAAAGTAATACCTGCACTTATTGCATCATTTTTTGTGAATAACCAACCAGCTAAAATAAAAATACCAGATGCGATTGCAAATATAAGTTCATAATGTTTCTTTAATGTATCCCATAAAGAGGGATGAGAAATATCTTTTTGTGCTTGTAATGTTTTTACTTCTGCGTTCATTAATACTCGCTCCTTCCGAATTCTTATTGAGAAAAAGAATCAAAATCGAAACCCCTATAAAACGACGAAAGCTGCCATCCATAATGGATAGCAGCATTTCTGTTAAATCTGATTTTAATAGTTATTATGTTGTAATTATTCTATAGTATAGCATATGTTTTTCTTAGATGATATGTTTTTGTTTTAGTATAAAGTGAAACTTTAATTAGTGGGAGTTTTGTTCATCCCACACTAATTATTAGCCCTCACCAATCGGGCTTTTACGGGCAGCAGGGCTCCCATCTAACTTCTTTGCCCAGCCAAATTTGGAGGTGGGAGTTTTACTGCCCAGCAAATAGCGGGATAAACTGAAAACTTGTGTTTTCGCATTTCCTTTGGTATATATGAATATTGTTCATAAAAAGGTCGGAAAGGAAGACAGCAAGTTGAAGACAGAGAAATTTTTTACCCATCCGATTGGCGTGTTTATTGCTGCAATAGTAGCAACATTTTTATGGGGAAGCGCATTTCCCTTTATTAAATTAAGCTATGCTGAACTTGGAATTCAGCCACAAGAAGTCGGGGAACAAATATTATTTGCTGGCTATCGCTTTTTCTTATCTGGTGTAATGCTCTTATTATTTTTTAAAGCGTTAGGAAAAGATATGAAGTTCAAAAAAGGAACAGGAAAGCAGTTAGTTCAAATTGGCTTGTTTCAAACTTTTCTTCAATATATATGTTTTTATATTGGAATGAGTTACAGCTCAGGAATTGAAGGAGCGATTATTTCAGGAACATCATCATTCTTTCAAATTTTACTCGCACACTTTTTATATAAAGATGATGCTCTAAATAGGAGAAAAGTAATTGGAGTAGCTATCGGTTTTTGCGGTGTGATTTTAGTGAATGTACCGAGTGATGGAAGTTTATCATTTCATTTTGGAATAGGTAGCTTATTACTTCTTGGGGCAGCGATGATGTATTCGTATGGAAACATATTAGCGAAAGAAGGTAGTAAAACATTAGATATTGGGTATATGACAGCATATCAGATGATTTTCGGATCAATTGGGTTGCTATGCATAGGTGCATTTCGAGTTGGAATGATGCCATTCGCATTTAATCTACATGCAATACTTATGCTCATATATTTATCGTTCTTATCAGCAGCGGGATTCTGTATATGGAATACAATTATGAAGTATAACAAAGTAGGGAAAGTCTCGATGTATATGTTCTTTATACCAGTGTTTGGTGTGCTACTATCAAGTCTGATTTTAGGGGAAGCCATTCATTCCTTTGTACTATTTGGTTTAGCATGTGTCGCAGCGGGAATTATTGTAGTAAATCGTAACCCGGTTAAAAAGAAAGTTGAGCAAAAAAAACAAGTAGCATAGAGAACAGAAAAACGATTAAAATGGAAGAACAGTATTGTTCTTCTTTTTTTACATAGAAAAAGGAGAACGTGCTATATGTAACGAAAAAAAGATAGAATAAAGCATTTATTGAGGAGAACATATTATGAATGTACTTTACATTGTGTTAGTCGGGCAAATTATTCTTTTTGTAATGGGAGCAATTTATGCAATAGGACAGACGAAGAGAACGAGAAATAATATGCCGTTACCTTTAGCGGTTCGTCTTATTCTTAGTTTTTCTTTAACAGGAAGTGCAATTTGGATATGGTTACAAGATCCATCGGTTGAGTATAGTACGTGGGTTGCACTCGGTATGACTTTATCAACTGTAGGGGATTTATTTATGGCAGGATTAATTCCAATTGGTCATCGATTAATTGGAGGAATGGTTACTTTCGCTCTTGCGCATTGTTTCTATGTGAAAGCATTTTTACAAACAGGTATTTCATGGAATGGTTTTTGGATCGGTTTACTCGTATACGGACTTTTTCTAATTATAGGGTGGTTTTTCTTTATTCGAAATGAAAAACAAGACAAACTTTTTACAATAGGCGCTTTAATTTACGGTTTGTGGGTTGGAGGAATGGCATGTTTTGCATTCGCCTTATATTACGAGAATATAGGAATATGGTGGATACCAGCACTTGGTGGTTTACTGTTTGTGATTTCTGATTTTATTATAGGCGTGACAGATATCGGAGGGCGCAAACTGAAGTATGAACCACTTTGGATTTGGTTTACATATGTCGCAGCGCAGATGTGTATTGTATATGTAGGATTATAAAAAGATACTCTCAAAAATAGTTGATAGACTATTTTGAGAGTATCTTTTTTATTGCTATGCTATTATATTTATTTAATTCGTGCAGTATTGTGTACTTTCTAAGCATGGATTTCATAGGGGAAATCCTGCTTGATAGATGGGAAATATAGTATATAAAAATAATGAATTTATAGGGATTATCATTTTATATTTGTAATATTCCAATGTTATAATTCAGAATTTTGTGGAAATTCACCAGTCGGAGTACTTATAATAAAAATAAAAAGATGATGAGATGGTGGAATGATGCAAAAGAAAAAACGTTTGCGTGAATTCTTTGAAATAATTGCAATTGCATGTTTATTGGTGTTTTTGGCAAAAATCTTTTTGTTTTTTCCTACGACTGTAAAAGGAGCATCGATGAGGCCGACGTTACAAGATGGAGATAAAGTAATTATTAATAAACTTGCAAAGAGATTTGAAAGTTATGAGAGAGAGGATATTATTGTCGTGAAGACAGATAATTTCTACGTGAAGAGAGTTATTGGATTACCAGGAGATGTAATTGAGATGAAGAATGATCAATTATATGTTAATCATCAAGTGAAAAACGAAGAGTATTTAAAGAATAATAAAAAACAGGCAGAAAAATTACTTATCAATTTAACTGAAGATTTTGGACCGATTACAATTCCTAAAAATAAAATTTTTGTGATGGGAGATAATCGTTTAGTTAGTAGGGATAGTAGGAACGGCTTAGGACTCATTGATAGAACAGAAGTATTAGGAAAGCTCATGGCGATATATTATCCATTTGAACATGTGAAAATTGTAAATTAGAAATAAGAAAAACCAAGCGAATTAGTTGCTTGGTTTTTCTTATTTAAACAGTTGGTGTGTTATTTATTGTTTCTTGTGAAGCAATGTTTTCATTGTTTCGGTCGATATTTAACATGAATTTTCGTTGTAACAATTGCAATTTAAAGAGTGTTAAAGGATCATGATAAGTTTCTGGGTTTGTTCTTAGCTTTGTTAATGTTTGCTCATCTTCTTGTATTTCAAGTTGGGCTGCTTCTACGGTTTGTTTCAATATGCTAAGAGGGTCTTTAAAGAACATCATGATATCCCGTTCTAGCGCACCTTCAAATACTTCAAATTGAAGGAAGAATTGTTTTGAAATCATCTGAGCAACTTCTGTATAATCTTCTGTTTCAATATATTGTTTATATTTATTTGATAGCATAGATTGATTTTTTTGCATATTACCGAATAATTTCCCTGCACTCTTTAAGAAAAATTGTGTCGGTGTAAAGCGTAATAAAATATTGATGTTAGCTACCGTAATTCTATTCGTCATTCTTGCAACATCTCTATCCCAGTCATCTAGTAATTTGAAATCACAAGGAAGTTTAATACGCTCTTCCTCATAGAGCTTATTAAAGGTATCGCCCATTTCATCTAAATAAGCCTGAGCTTGAATGAATTCATTATGAGCAGTTTCAATCCATTCTTGAATAGACCCAGTAAATTTAGGAAGAAGCACTTGCTGTACATGTTTTTGAATTCTTTCATTCATCGCTACATTTAGTTCTTCATGGACCAATTTGAAATCACTATCTTCTTGAACAAGATCAGAGCAACTCTGCAACAATTCAGGAATTTGAGAATGTATATCCTGCGTAATCTCTTCTTTCGTTAAGATATAAGATTCTGTAATAGAACGAATTTTATCTTTTTGAATGGCAGTAAGATTATTAATAAAACCATCAAGTTTTACTAAAATATGTTTATTCCAGCGGACGGATTTCACTAACGTATTTTCTAATTCCACACGTTCATTTACAAGGTATGCAATTGTTTTTTGGATAAACCATAATAATTTTTCAATGCGTTCTTTTTCCACGTTACGCTGAGTAAGGTTAGAAAGAATAGAGTCTGTTACGTTACCTAGCTGTTCACTACTCTCTTGTGAAGGAGAGTAGGGGAAAAATTGCGTTTCTGGGAAATGTATGAGTATTTTCTTTTTAATGCTGTTCGTAATATTTTCACTAGTATTCGTATCAATTGTTTGTAAGACGAATTGAATTTGTAAATTTGGTACTTGCTCACGAATATATAATAATGTATCGAGCTCTTCATCATGTAATGGTGAAGCTGAATTTAGTACATAGATGAGACTATCTGCTGCCTGTAAGTATTCAAAGTGAGAGCTGTTTTTGTCAAGTTGTCCATGCACAGTAGGTGTGACAAGGAATGAAAACTTATTTTTTCGTAAAAATCTACTTGGTAATTTAACTTCAATACATTTTCTTTCTAGTTCTGACTGAGAAGGTACCGCTAGTATGTTATGAAGTTCGTCAAAGTTTGGTATATTTCGTATATCTAGTTCTGTAAGCTCAGTTATTTCAGTTTGACTATCATCTTTAAATGTAATTGAAGTTGTTATAGCCTCATTTAATATATTTTCTCCTAGTATAGAGTTAATAAAGGCTGACTTATCATAATCGCTAGCGCCTGCTACTAGAAGTTGTGTAACCGTTAAATCGTATAACTCACGAACAAGTAGTGTGAATTGATGACCTAAATCTACATCATTCTTCTCAGCCCATACAGCAATCGTTTCAAATAATGCCGATACGTCTGCCATATCAACATTTGCATGAGCTGATGCATTTGAAAGTAAGGCACCTGCGCTTTTTACGAGTAATGATTCTAGAGTTGTCGGTGAAACTTCATTCCATGCTAATACTGCTGCGGAGACAAGTAAAGAATCTTCCGCTCTCGTTAAACTAAACCAATTTGTTAATAAATCTGGTACAAGTCCTTGTAATTCGTGCATGAAATGTTGTCCAGTAATCAATTCGAAGTACGTCTCTTGATAGCGAGTAGAAATTTCATTCCAATCGTCATGAGCATCTACTTCAATATGTAAGAATAGGTGATTTATTGTTTGAATCCAAGGTAGATGGAATGATTCATTTTCATAGCTGTTCCAAAGTGAGATAACAAGCTCTTTAAATTGAACTTGATCAATTGTATATAAGGCTTTTAAAGATTCATAGAAATACTCAGGTTTAATTTTTTTAGTAAAGCCTCTGTTCACATAATTGATTAAAGTATCGAACCAGTGTAATGATTTTGTTCGAATTCCTTCTTGAACAGCGAGTTCAATAGCGTTATTCCAATCTTCTTGTTTTTCATAGAACGATCGAGCGATTGCAGTAATATTTGGATAGTCTGGTTGAAATGCAACAGCTTCGCTAATCGTCTTAAATGCTAGTCCTAAACGATTTTGCTCTATATAAAGAGAAAGAAGTTGTAGGGAAACTTCCATCGTAAGAGTTGTATCTTCTGTTTGGATAGATGTATAAATTTCTTCTGCTTTTGGTAAGAAATCTAATTCGAAATAAGCATCTGCAATATTCTTCATAGCCCAGAGAGCAAGTTCATTATTTACTTTCTCCCATTTGAATATAGCGGCTTCAAAGTCGTTAGTTTGAAAATAAACTTCACCTTGTGCGAAGCGAATATTAGATATATTGGAGAATTCATTTTTTGATTCATTTATATATGCTTCACCGAGTACTTCCGCTACCGGAATGGAAGAGTCTTCTGTTAAAAATGTTTTATAGTAAATCTTTTGGATAAATTGTTTTTCACTGGTCATGTTCGTTCCCCCTGTATAATTTAGAAAAATGATGTTGTATGTAAAAGGGTGCATGTTACTCTAATAGGTAGAAGTTGCATTATATAGACCAAACTATGTTTTTGCTAGATATATCATTTTTCCTGAGAGTTAAACCGTTGCAAAAAGTAACTTTCCTTTATTGTAACAAAAAAATAAGCCTATGAATTTTTATTTTTTAATCTCGCTATTTATAGGCAGTAAGACTCCTACTCCAAAATTTAGTGAATGCAAGGAAGTTAAGTGGGAGCCCTGCTGCCCGTAAAATCTTGATTGGTGCGAGCTAATAATGAGTGGAGATGGGTAAAAAAACCACTGCTTAAATCTCTGTTTAAGGAATGGAATAGAAGTAGAGTTCATTATAAAAACAATGTATAGTGAATATGTATACCATGTTTGTCTTAAAGATAGAATGGGCACAATATGGAATAACGATCGTGTATAGGATGTGTCTTCCGAATGGAACAACATATTGGCGAGTTAATCGCACATTATGGGTATTTTGGAATTATTATAGCTTTAGCTGGCGGGATTGTTGGATTACCTATACCGGATGAGTTTTTATTGACTTTTATTGGCTATAACATTTCAAAAGGAGTTATGTCAGGAACAGCTGCTTTTTTAAGTGGAATGGCAGGTGCAATGCTTGGCATTACATTAAGTTACATATTAGGTTTAAAACTTGGGCTCCCTGTTTTAAAAAAATATGGTCCGAAAGTTAGAATTAAGGAACATCATATTGAAAAAACACATATTTTATTTGAAAAATACGGTCCATTTCTTTTAATGATTGGTTACTTTATACCGGGAGTACGTCATTTAACAGCATATTTTGCTGGAGTTTCAAATTTAACATTGTGGCGATTTTGTTTGTATGCTTACGGTGGTGCACTAATTTGGATAAGTGTTTTTATTGGCCTAGGTTGGAAACTGGGAGAGAAGTGGCGCTTTGTTGAATATAGTTTACATCATTATGGAATATGGATTTTATTAGTTTCGGCAATTGTAACATTGATTGTGTGGATTTACATAAGGAAAAGACAAAACCGCTAATAATAGCGGTTTTTTAGCTGAAAGCAATAAATAATACACCAGCTGTAATAAAGACTACACCAATACCAGTCATAAAGTTTAACTTTTCACCTAATATAATCATCGCGAGAATAATGGAAAATACTACACTTAATTTATCGATAGGTGCTACTTGTGAAACTTTTCCTGTTTTTAATGCAAGAAAATAAAATAGCCATGACGAAGCACCAGCGATTCCACTTAATGTGATAAATAGCAGTGCTTTTTTATTTAGGAGGACATCACCGATATTTTGAAATTTACCTTGTATAATAATAACTCCTACCATAAATAATGCCATAATAATAGAGCGAATCGTTGTTGCGACGTTGGCATCGATTCCATCTAAGCCGATCTTTCCAAAAATAGATACGAGGGCAGCAGCAATTGCTGATAATAGTGCGAATAATAGCCATGAACTCATAGTGACATTCCTCCAATCTTACATTATTATACATGAAAATCATTCTCATGTATAAAGTGAAACTTTAATCAGTGGGGGAGCATCCCCCACTGATTAGTAGCCTTCACCAATCGGGCGTTTATGGGCAACAGGGCTCCCACCTAACGTCCTTACTCCAGCTGAATTTTGAGGTGGGAATTTACTGCCCACAAATAGCGGGATAAATAACGAAATAAACCCCCGCCCTATATATTTAATAAGGTGGGGGTTTATTATACTACTCTGCTATTTCTTCATATAAAAAGTACGTTACATTATAAATATGCTCTACTTCATCATCCGTCATAAATAATAATTCGTCACGTTCAATCCCTTTTTTCTTTTCAATAAACTCAATCATGTTTTTTCGTTCTTCTCTTTTCATCAATTTTTATTTCTCCCCTCAATCTGTTTTAATACAGTGTATTTAAGTTACTCCTATTATATAACAGAATCTTTAGAAAGTTCCACCTATTTTATTGTTTTTTTCAGAAGAACCTTTCGACAAAACAAGCCCACCTAAGGGGGCTTGTTTTTATTTTATAGTCGTAAAAACTCGGGCTCAGTCGTACCAGCACCATCGATGTAATAAATTGTATCGGGATTGATTTTTATTAGTACGTAATTAGGGTCTTCCGCACCGAGTAACCAGCGTTTTAAGCTATTAGTCCAAAATTTGTTTTTTAATGTTTGATCTTCTTCGATGGAAGCTATACCTTCAACTTCAATGTAATCTTCATCTAATTTCTTTCCTTCACGTCCAAGTAGTACATGTACATTGGGATTTTTTTCGATATCTGTTATCTTTTTTGAATTTCGATCTGTTGCAACATATAGTACAAAATCTTCATGGAAAAACATCATAAAGGCGCTATGTGGTTTATCGTTACGTACAGTAGATAATACACCAGTACGTTGACCTTGAATAATAGTTGCGATTTTTTCTTTTAAGTGCATATTTTTAGCCTCTTTTCATAATTTGTAATTTTTTCTGTCTGAACAAGATAATTTAAATATCTTTCATACTGTTTTCTTCAACCCGATTTTTTAAACGTAATTGTGATGAAATCGGACAAGTTAGGAGATGAATAATAATAATATCGAGGAGAAATACATACGATGGAAGGATGAAAAGCATGTTTAATAAAATATTTCTTATAGTAGCGCTTATAGGTGTACCACTTTCTGTAATCGGGAAAACATTTCATTGGCCACAAACCATTATGTTTGCTGTATACTGCATTACTATTATTGCATTAGCTGGTTTTATGGGGAGGGCGACAGAAAGTTTAGCAATTGTTTCTGGGCCTCGGATAGGTGGTTTATTAAATGCAACTTTCGGTAATGCCGTTGAACTTATCATTTCAATTTTTGCACTTCAGGCAGGGTTAACAGAAGTTGTTTTAGCCTCCTTAACTGGTTCTGTACTTGGAAACTTATTACTGGTAGGAGGGTTATCCTTCTTTATAGGTGGCCTTAAGTATAAAAGACAAAGTTTCAATGTTTATGATGCAAGGCATAATTCAGCTTTATTAATATTTGCTGTTGTCGTAGCCTTTGTTATTCCAGAGATTTTTTCAATGAAGATGGATGCTGGAAAGACGTATCAATTAAGTATTGGTGTTTCTATTATCATGATTATTATGTACCTTGCTGCATTGCTATTTAAGTTAGTTACGCACCGTGGTGTATATCAACATAAAAGTGATGAAGTAGCGCATGAGGAAGAGCCAGAGTGGTCAAAAGGTAAAGCGCTACTCATTTTAGCGATAGCAACACTTGCAGTTGCTTATGTGTCAGAGGCCCTCGTACATACTTTTGAAACGGTCGCAAAGTCGTTTGGCTGGTCAGAGTTATTTATAGGGGTTATTATCGTTGCAATTGTTGGTAATGCAGCAGAACATGCATCTGCGATTATTATGGCATATAAAAATAAAGTGAATATCGCAGTAGAAATTGCAGTAGGTTCTACATTACAAATTGCCATGTTTGTTGCTCCTGTATTAGTACTGCTCTCGATGTTTTTTGCAGAAAGGATGCCTTTAGTATTTACAATACCAGAACTTGTTTCTATGATTACAGCTGTTTTCTTAACTATCGCTATTTCAAATGATGGGGATACAAACTGGTTTGAAGGAGGCACTTTATTAGCTGCGTATGTCATTATGGGAATTGGTTTTTATTTATTATGAAAAATAGGGATAACAATGCTTCAGAGGGAAAACACTAAATACAGTAATTTATATACCTTTACATAGGAAGGAGCCAGACAGGTGAAACGAGTATACAGCATATGTCTTTCAACCATGGTCTCGTTTATTTTATTATTTCCTAACAGTAGTTTTGCAAAGACAACGGTAGAAGTAAAAATGCCTTCATCTGTTTTAAATATTTCAAAGGATAATACATTTCCAAATGACGCACAAGATTTACCGCGTTTACAGCCAAGTAAGTTTGCTCAAGAACTATTGAAAACAGCAAATATCAAAATTGAAAATCCTGATTTAATTCGAATGTTTAATGAAACAACAATTTCGAATGCACCGCTTGCGGTAGGGTACCGGGCGAAAATTTATTTAGGTCAATGGGCATTAAATTATGAGTCGATAGATACATCGATTAATTGGGAATATAAGCAAGTAAATCGAAATGTATATGATAATCGCGGAGGTGATCGCTTATACCCACTTCGCTATAAGCAAGAAACCCAAAAGACAATCGAAGGTGATTTAACAGCAGATATGAAAGATGCTGCAGATGTGAAAAAAATGATGCTTCTAAAAGCGCTTGAAAAAGTACAATTGCCACTTTCATTTAAAACAACTATTGGTTATGGTACTGGACATGAGCGTGTTTATAATATTAGTCCAAGTCAACTTGGATATTTATATGCGTATACACCAGCAGTAAATGAAAAAGGAAAAGTAACATTTGGAGAAGTCTACCTTGTGTTAAAAGGGAATCAAAAAAGGCTTGTCGTGAAAAATATTACATCTCAAGGAATCGGAGCTGCTATTCCAATTCATGATCATTTATTTTTCAAATTTGTTTCTTCATCGCACGCACAATGAAATAAAAAACGTCAGCCTATAAGCTGACGTTTTTTATTTATAACATAATGTTTGATGTTTTTGATAAGAAATCTTCTTTTGGATAGTAGCTATTTTTTACAAGAACATTTGGTCCAAGGCATTTCACAGCAGGACAATGGCAACTTAATGATTTTGCTGTTTTTGAGTCACACCATTTGTCGTAAGCTTCTTGTAGCGTATTTGTTTGTACATTACCTAGAAGCGGGACATCACCGAAGTCGGTCACGATAATATTTCCATCGAAAATATTTACGTTCAAACGAGAACGACCATCTGGATCATTGCGGACAGTTACATTTTTACTTTCATGTAATTTCTTTAGTGTAGCTAAATCATGTTCATTATCACTACATGCATAGAAAGGTAATGTTCCGAATAACATCCACACATTTTCATCACGGATCTCTAATAAATGTTCAACTGCATTTCGAATTTCTTCTTTTGTTAAAATTTCAAGTGTGCTAGCGAAGTCACTCGGATACATCGGGTGCACTTCATGACGTTTACAGCCCATTTCTTCAACAATTTGACGGTGAATATGTTCAATATGTGGTAGAGTTCGTTTGTTTAACATAGTTTCGGCTGATACGAGTACACCTGCCTCTGATAGAGCTTTACTATTTGTAATCATTCTTTCAAATAATTTAGCGCGCTGTTCATAAGTAGGCTTACGCTCCATCATTGCAAATCCGCCTTCAACGAAGTCATCGATTGTTCCCCAGTTATGTGAAATGTGCAATACATCTAAGTAGGGAATAATTTGTTCGTAACGTGCTAAATCTATAGTTAAGTTTGAGTTGATTTGAGTGCGAACGCCTCGTTCATGGGCGTATTTTAAGAGTGGTGTTACATAGTTGTCGACGGATTTTTTTGAAAGCATAGGTTCTCCGCCTGTAATACTTAAAGAACGTAAATGAGGAATCTCATCTAATCGTTTTAATAAAAGCTCCATCGGAAGCGGATTTGGATCTTTCGGCTGTAATGTGTAACCAACAGCGCAATGCTCGCAACGCATATTGCATAACGTCGTCGTTGTAAACTCAACGTTTGTTAATAGTAGTTTGCCGTACTCTTCAAGGTCCATATACGCTTCCCATGGATCGTAAGAAGGAGTAATCGGCTTCATTATTTGTGATATCGTCATATGAAATACTCCTTTGACTATTGAAATAACAATTTGTCCATTCTCTATAATAGAAGAATATGTACTTTTTATAAAGTGAAACTTTTTTGTAAAAAAAGAGAGAGGGCTTACATTATAATGAATTACTGTTATAAAATTGATGAAATTACATGCCCATAGCAATCATTTTTGCGGTATAATAAAAGCAACTCGAATTAAAAGGAGAGTGCCTTCATGGGAAAAGCAATTCAAGATAAAGATACACAATTAGTATATTTAAAAGAGCGTTTAAATATGTTCATTGAAGTAATTGATACAATTGAACCTGAAGAAGTAGAGTTAGAAGATGTAGATCGTCTTCTTGCGATGTTAGATGAATTAGAATTAAAATGTGAGCAATTTAAAAAAGACGAATAATATATTAAAAA
The DNA here is from genome assembly GCF_040459645.1 of Bacillus cereus group sp. RP43. NCBI lineage: Bacteria > Bacillati > Bacillota > Bacilli > Caryophanales > Bacillaceae > Bacillus > Bacillus cereus group sp. RP43. The sequence goes on along the minus strand of NZ_JARVHQ010000001.1, from coordinate 4,697,489 downwards.
GGCTGCCAATACAAAATTGGTAGCCTTTTTCTGTACGGATAATAGAAGGAATATAGAAAAAAAGGTATAATCAAGTTGTGAAAAATTTCATTTATACTTTAATAGCATGAAATAAATAAAAAGCTGAAGAGCATAACAATGGAATTTTCATCTCATAACGTTTTGGTAGCGTTCACAATTGAGGGGGAAGTACAATGGAAAAGCTTCAAGAAAGCATGTATCAACTAGTTGTTGAAACGTCAACGAACTTACCGAAAGATGTTCGTCGTGCGATTCAACAAGCGAAAGAGCGAGAAAACGCAGGGACTCGTTCAGCGATGGCACTTGGCACAATTACGAATAACATTAAAATGGCAGATGATAATATTTCGCCGATTTGCCAAGATACAGGGATGCCAACGTTTAAAATTTATACACCAGTTGGTGTGAATCAATTAAAAGTGAAGGAAGCTATCTATAGTGCGCTTGAGCGGGCGACAAAAGATGGTAAACTTCGTCCAAACTCTGTTGATTCTCTTTTTGGAGACAATAGCGGAAACAATTTAGGACCAGGTACACCTGTTATTAAGTTTGAACAATGGGAAAAAGATTACATTGATGCACGTTTAATTTTAAAAGGCGGCGGTTGTGAGAATAAAAATATTCAATATAGCTTGCCTTGTGAAATAGAAGGACTTGGACGAGCTGGGCGTGATTTAGAAGGAATTCGTAAATGCCTTCTTCATGCAGTATATCAAGCGCAAGGCCAAGGGTGTAGCGCAGGGGTAATCGGCGTCGGTATCGGGGGAGACCGCACATCAGGTTACGAATTAGCAAAAAATCAATTATTCCGTACATTAGATGATGTAAATCCAGTTCCAGAATTACACAAGCTTGAAGAGTATGTATTAGAGAATGCGAATAAGCTTGGCATCGGTACGATGGGATTTGGCGGAGAAACAACTTTATTAGGTTGTAAAATCGGAGTATATAATCGTTTGCCAGCGAGCTTCTACGTATCTGTTGCGTATAATTGTTGGGCATATCGTCGTCTTGGCGTAACAATTCATCCTGAAACAGGTGAAATTATGAATTGGTTATACCAAGAAGGTGAAGATACACTTCAGCAAGATGCTGCGCAAGAACAAACAGAGCAGCGTGAAATCGTATTACAAGCTCCAATTACAGAAGAGCAAATTCGTGAACTTCGTGTTGGTGATGTTGTTACAATTAACGGCATGATGTATACAGGACGTGATGCGATTCATAAACATTTAATGGATAACGATTGTCCAGTAGATTTAAATGGACAAATTATTTATCATTGTGGTCCAGTTGTAGTGAAAGATGAAAATGATAATTGGCAAATTAAAGCGGCAGGTCCAACGACAAGTATTCGTGAAGAGCCATATCAAGGCGATATTATGAAAAAGTTCGGTATTCGTGCTGTAATTGGTAAAGGTGGTATGGGTGCTAAAACATTAGCTGCTTTAGAAGAACACGGTGGTGTGTACTTAAATGCAATTGGTGGTGCAGCACAATATTATGCTGAATGTATTAAAGAAGTGAAAGATGTTGATTTCTTACAATTCGGTATCCCAGAGGCAATGTGGCATTTACGTATCGATGGTTTTAAAGCTGTTGTAACGATGGATTCTCATGGTAAAAGTCTACATGCTGATGTTGATAAAACATCACTTGAAAAATTGGCGAGCTTTAAAGAACCTGTATTTAAGTAAAGAGAAATGCATCTCGAATTATTCGAGGTGCATTTTTTGGTACATATAGAAAAACATGTTCAGCATGAAAGAAAGCAGGGAAACAGAAACTACAGGTACGATTATATATGGAAAGGAGACTATTTATGAAATATAAATGGTTATATATAGGTCTCATTTTTTCAATTATGATGGCACTTGTTCCAGTTTCAACATTTGCTTATACGAATACACCACATAACTGGGGAATCCCACGTCCTAAAAATGAAACGGTGCCAGATGCAGGGAAACTATATACAGAATTACTACAAAAAAATGGTGGGTTTTATTTAGGAGATACGAAGAAAAAAGATATTTATTTAACATTTGATAATGGATACGAAAATGGATATACAGGAAAGATTTTAGATGTATTAAAGGAGAAAAAAGTACCAGCAACTTTCTTTGTGACGGGACATTATATAAAAACACAAAAAGATTTATTATTAAGAATGAAAAATGAAGGACATATTATTGGTAATCATTCTTGGAGTCATCCAGATTTTACAACAGTAAATGATGCAAAACTTCGTGAAGAATTAACGAGCGTAACGGAAGAGATTAAAAAAGTAACAGGGCAAAAAGAAGTGAAATATGTACGCCCTCCGCGAGGTGTATTTAGCGAAAGAACATTAGCTCTTACGAAAGAAATGGGATATTATAACGTGTTTTGGTCGCTTGCATTTCTTGATTGGAAAGTAGATCAGCAAAGAGGATGGCAATACGCTCATAATAATGTAATGACTATGATTCATCCAGGATCTGTTTTGTTACTTCATGCAATATCAAAAGATAATGCAGAAGCACTTGCGAAAATCATTGATGATTTGCGCGAGAAAGGGTATCATTTTAAAAGCCTAGATGATTTAGTAAAAAGCAATCAACCGTAAGCATGTATGCTTGCGGTTTTCTCATGCTATAATGATGTGTAAAAAGGATGGGGAAACGTATGTGGAGCGAACATGTTACGTTAGAATATCCGTACCATTTTGAAGAAGTGCTAAAACGTTTATCTTTCGACCCGTTAAACGTCATTCAATTAGACGAGAAAGTAATTTATGTTCCGCTTTTTATAGACGAAGAACAAATTGTTGTTCGTTTGCAAGGGATTGGTACTGTTCAAAATCCACAGTTTTGGATTTCTAGTCAGGCAGGAGATCAAGAGAAAGTAATGAAACGAATGAGGTCCATTTTTCACTGGAATGAACCGTTTCAAAATATACAAGATCATTTTTTAAACACATCATTACGTCCACTGTTTGAAGCATATGCTTATACTCCAATTATATTAGAATTTGATTATTTCGCTTGTCTTCTTCGTTGTATTATTCATCAACAAATAAATTTGAAATTTGCTACGGTGCTAACCGATCAATTTGTAAAACGATATGGGACAGAGAAGAACGGCGTTTTCTTTTTCCCAACACCAGAAAGAGTAGCGAATATTTCAATAGAGGAATTGAGAGAGCAGAAGTTTAGTCAGCGAAAAGCCGAATATATAGTAGGATTAGCAAAACATATTGCAGGCGGTAAATTAGATTTAGCAAGGATAGAAAACGAAACAGAAGAAGAAGTATCGGCACAATTGTTACCAATAAGGGGTATTGGAGCATGGACAGTGCAAAACTTTTTAATGTTTGGGCTTGGCCGGAAAAACATGTTCCCGGAAGCAGATATCGGGATTAGGCGTGCACTTCAAGGTATATTTCAATTAGATAATAAGCCTGATGATGCATTTTTAGAAAAAGTGAAACAAGAGTGTGAACCATATTGCAGTTATGCAGCGTTATATTTATGGAAAAGTATAGAGTAGAGGTGTAATAATGATACAAAAGCAACAAGAGAGTAAGTTGGAAGTTGGTCAAACGTTTCCTGTGACAATTAAACGTCTTGGGATTAACGGAGAAGGCGTTGGTTATTTTAAGAGACAAGTTGTTTTCATTCCAGGGGCATTACCAGGAGAAGAAGTTGTTGCTGAAGCAACGAAAATTCAGCGTGGCTTCGCTGAAGCGAAAGTGAAAAAAGTTCGTAAATCATCACCACATCGTGTGAAAGCACCATGTTCAGTATATGAGGAGTGTGGTGGCTGTCAATTGCAGCACTTAGATTATAAAGAACAATTAAATCAAAAGCGTGATATCGTTGTACAAGCATTCGAGAAGTATATGAATGACAATCTAGAAGAGAAAATTCGCCCGACGCTTGGTATGGAAAATCCATGGCATTATCGTAATAAAAGTCAATTGCAAGTGGGGCGTAAAGACGAAAAGGTTATTACAGGGTTATATAAGCAAAACTCACATCAGTTAATTGATATTTCTCATTGCATAATTCAACATAAAGCAACGAATGAAGCGACAAAAGTTGTAAGACGTATATTAGAAAAGTTAAATGTTTCTATTTACAATGAGAAAAAACAAAAAGGTTTAGTACGTACAATTGTGACACGTACTGCAGTTCAAACAGGGGAAGTACAAGTCACACTTATTACAACAAAAGAAGAATTACCAAATAAAGATCAATTTATCGCAGAAGTACAAAAACAGATGCCAAGTGTTAAATCAATTATGCAAAACGTAAACTGGCGTAAAACATCTGTTATTTTCGGTGATAAAACATTTAAATTAGCTGGAAAAGAAGTAATTCAAGAAACACTAGGTGATTTATCATTTGAGTTATCAGCACGCGCATTCTTCCAACTAAATCCAGAACAAACGGTTGTTTTATACGATGAAGCGAAAAAAGCAGCTGCTTTAACAGGAAACGAGAAGATTGTGGATGCATATTGCGGTGTCGGTACCATTGGACTTTGGCTTGCGAATGATGCAGCAGAAGTACGTGGTATGGATGTAATTCCAGAAGCGATCGAAGACGCAAAGAAAAATGCAAAACGCCACGGATTCACAAATACAAAGTATGAAGCTGGTAAAGCGGAACAATGGTTACCAAAGTGGGTAAAAGAAGGATGGCGTCCAGATGTCATTGTTGTCGATCCACCGCGTACAGGTTGCGATGATAAATTACTTGAAACGATTTTAAAAGTGAAACCGAAACAAGTTGTTTACGTATCTTGTAACCCATCATCGTTAGCACGTGATGTGAACGCATTAATGAAGAGTTATGAAGTGGAATATGTACAACCAGTTGATATGTTCCCACATACAGCTCATGTGGAGAATGTAGTTAGATTAAAGTTGAAATAAGAAGGAGTAAAAATGTTGATGTAGTTAACTGCATCAACATTTTTTGTTATATTAGCAGCTAGATTCAAGGTAATTACTTATCACGTTACATAATCAATATACATATTTTCTGTAGAGAGTATATGAGTTTTTCTTTCTAAATTCGAAATGAGTTTGTAAAAATATACAGTATTAAGATTGTATAGACCACTACGCTTTAATAAATTACAATATGTATGTATTATAGCGATTTTGCTATAGAAAATAAGCTAAAAGGGAGAAGATTTATGAAAAAATGGTTGGCATTATTTGTTTTTGGAATCGTTTCTTTATTCGCAACTTCTGCGTATGCGGAATCGTATGAAACAACAAAAACATTAAAAGTGTATGAAAGCCGCAGTTTTAATTCACCTGTGAAAAAAGAACTTCAGCCAGGAGAAAGAGTTTATGTTACAAATCGACATCCTAGTGGATGGTGGAGGTTTAGTGGAGGATTTATTGCTCCTGAGGGTGCTCAAGTAGAAATTAATCGGACTTTTGAAGCTTTTGATTGGATTAATATGGACAGTGCGAAGCACGTATTTGGTCCTCAAACTGTTATTGCACGTGATGGTACACTGAGAGGTGAGATTCTAATTGATACATATTTGGGGCAGAAGTGGACAAGTGTAAATGGAATGCCGCAAATAATGCAGCAGAATTTCGCAGCATACAGTAGCCCGGAAGCTAAAAACCCAGATGTTTGGTTCGCTCCACAAACAGTTAATATTTTGCAGACAAAAGAAAACGGTTGGTCTTTAATTAATACGTATTTAGGAGCAAAGTGGATTGTTCGTTATCCACACGTGGAACATATTAATCGTGATTTTTATGGATACAATGAACCTAAGTACATGCATCACGGTGTGAAATTTTCAGCTCAATCTGTAAGAGTACTTCAACAAGGAGAAAATGGTTGGAAGAAAATCAAGGCTGATGTTGGAGAAAAATGGATTGCACCACAAGGGTCTTATTACTATGTACCAAATGTCTTTACAGCATTTGATCAACCTTTAGGTAGAGCGATTGGAAGTTTTACACCACAAACGGTATTTGTAGTTGAAGAATCTACAACGTCATTTGGGTGGTTAAAGATTCGAACTTATTTAGGAGATACTTGGATTCGTACGAATAGAAACTAGTAAATAGATTACTGTATTCCTTTTGGAATGAAGTAACAATATGTTATAGTTCCCTCATATGGCAAAGCTGTATGAGGGATTATATTTTTAGCCTATTAAAGGCAAGGAGAATACAATGAACAATTATAAATTAACAATTCAGTATGACGGTGCACGATATAAAGGGTGGCAACGTCTTGGTAACAATGACAATACGATTCAAGGAAAAATCGAAAGCATAATATCTGAAATGGTCGGGAAAGAAATTGAGATTGTCGGCTGTAGTAGAACGGATGCTGGTGTACACGCTTTAAATCAAGTAGCTAACTTTAAAAGTGATGAGAAGTTAGTAGAACATAAAGTGAAAAAATATTTAAATCAATATTTACCAAATGATATTAGTATTACGAGTGTAGAAGAAGTTTCAGACCGCTTTCATGCTCGTTACAATTCTAAGGCGAAAACATATTTATATAAAATTTGGAATGAAGAGCATACGCACCCATTTATGCGTAAATATAGCATGCACGTTAATAAACAATTAAATGTGAAAAGCATGAAAGAAGCTGCGAAACATTTAGTTGGTTCTCATGACTTTACTGCTTTTTCGAATGCGAAGTCTAAGAAAAAGTCTATGGTCCGAGAAGTATATACGCTTGAGGTTTCCGAAGAATCAGGATTTGTACAAATTAGAATAAGTGGTAATGGATTCCTTCATAACATGGTGCGAAAAATTGTTGGAGCATTAATTGAAGTTGGATTAGGGCAATTAGATGCAGAAGCAATTCCGCAAATTTTAGAGGATAAGCAGAGAAATCAAATTAATTGCCTTGCTGAGGCGAGTGGATTGTATTTGGAGAATGTTGAGTTTTAGAAAAGATATGGATAAGAACAAAGCACTCATTTGAGTGCTTCTTCTTTTATGCTGATGCAGTAGTCTTATCTTTTCGGAAAATCCCCATTAATCCTCCGATTAATAATAAAACACCTGGTAATAAGTAAACAATAGAAATACAAATAAATCCACCAATGGCAGCGATAGTCATCATAATGCCACCTACTTTAGCTTTGCTCTTAACCATAACACATCCAACAATCCCCAATATTGAAAGAGCTACAGCAGCCCAGCCTAATCCAATAATTTGATTAGCTCCGTCAGCTTCAACTGCTGCTCCTACACCTCCGATAAATAAAGCGATGAATGCACATAAAATCCCGAATATACCACCGATTAATCCTAATACAAACTCTGCTGTTCTTTTCATAGTAACCACCTTTTAGAATATATTTTATTTAGAGTTAAAGAAAACTTTTTTACTTTCATGAGTTTCGAATTGAATTTTAAAATCGTCACCAGTGTTAACCAATTGAGAGATGTAACCTTCCCCTTCAGCGCCTTTATAAAGTTTTTGATGTAGTTCATTTGGTGTTACAGCGTACTGGTCATTATTGTAAACATGTCCATCATTTGAAACAAGCTTGAAATTCGATCCGAATAAATCATATTCGTGATCTTGTGTTTCAGCATCAGTAACTTTACCTTTGATTTTCACTAGAACCCATTCTTTTCCTTCTGGAGCAGCTTCGTTAAATTGATTTTCCTTTTTTAATATTTCAAGGGCTTGATCGCCACGAATTACTTCTAAAATAGATAATTCAACTTTAGTCTTGAATTTTTCAAATTTGCCGTCTTCACTATTGAAGATAACATCATTAACAGTAGCAGTTTCATTAAAGTTAATTGGATTAGAACGAGTTCCCTTAGCGGATTCTGTTTTTGATTCTTTTTGTTTTTCTTTTGTCGTATCTTGTGGAGCTTGTTCTTTTTCTTTTGTTTGCACACTATTATTTGTTTGTTCATTTGATCCGCAAGCCGCTAACCCGAAAATTAATGAACTACATGCTAATGTAAGTAAAATTTTTTTATACACAAATTAGTCCTCCTAGATATTGAAATGTCAGATTTAGAACTTACATGATAACAAATATAATGAATACAAAATGTCGAAAATTGTCGGTTTTGTCAAAGAGCATTTATTCTGTATATAATCAATTTTAAATTAAATTTCAAAATCTTGAGATGGAGGGAATATAAAAAAACACGAGATCTGTAAACGTCTCGTGTTTGAATATGATAATTAACTTTGTTCGTTTAAGAAGATTTTTCTCTTTTTATACGTAGCTTTAAATTCCAAAAAGCAGCAAGCATAATAGCTGCAAAGGAGCCGCTAATTGTGCCTAAGAGCTTTGCATGAGGAAAGCTATTCATATCAGCATTAATGAATAACATCATACATAGAACGGCGGGGAGAAGGTATAAGTATTTTAATAAATTTAATTTTTTATCACTACTCATATATATAGCCCCTTTCTAGCATGTTACATGTATATTGTAACATATTCTTCCAAAAAAAATTGCACTTGGAGAAAGATTCATTTCATATGTGTAAATGCAATTTTTTAATTCGATATTGTAAGTTTTGTCTGCTCAATCCTAAAAATTTTGCGGCTTGTGAGATATTACCTTTATTTTCTTTAAGAATTTGATGGATATATTTCTTTTCCATTTCTTCGATTATATGTTTTAAAGTTTGTGGCGTATCAGTATTATGACTAGTTAGCGGAGTCTGCATATTGAGTTCCTTTTTTGCTAGTTCGCGAAAGTGCGTTGGCATATGGAACGCTGTAATGATATCTTCATTTTCTATTAAGTTCATGGATCCTTCAATTATATGTTCTAGTTCTCTCACATTACCAGGCCACTCGTATTTATAGAAGAAGTTATTTACGTTTAAATCTACATCTTTTACGCTAAGATCAAATTGGATATTGTATTTTTCAATAAAGTGTTGAACAAGATATGCAATATCTTCTTTTCGTTCCCGTAAAGGTGGAAGACATAAAGTAACAACGCTTAATCGGTAATATAAGTCTTGTCTTAATCGATTGTGTGCTATGGCTTCAAGAGGATCTTCATTAATAGTTGCTATAATACGAACATCAATTTCTTTTTCTTGTGTGCCTCCAATTCTTCGTATTGTTTTTTCTTGTATAGCCCGCAGCAATTTAGCTTGAAGTGTTGGACTTAATGAGTTGATCTCATCTAATAACAAGGTCCCACCGTTTGCTTCTTCAAATAAACCAGGTTTATCTATTGCTCCTGTAAAAGCACCTCGATTTGTACCAAATAGTAAACTTTCCATTAAGGTTTCTGGTATAGCGGCACAGTTTTGCGAAATAAATGGTTTTGTTGAGCGCTGGCTTTCATTATGGATGCTTTGCGCAAATAGCTCTTTACCAGTCCCTGTTTCTCCGATGATAAGTATGGAGGAGGGCGTACGTATTACCCTTCTTGCTTCTGTAATGACAGATTGAATCGCTTTAGAATCACCAATTATGTGATCAAAGGTAAACTTAGTATTTTGTTTGCGAGAAAGGTTTGTTTTCATTGTTTGCTTTAAATGACTAATCTCTTTTGAAATTTCAATAGCGCCTTTAATTTTTCCATTTTCTATTATAGGGAAAGTATCATTAATCGTCGTAATTTCTTGCCCTTTATTGTTAAAATACGTTTGTTTTATATTTTTTTTTGTTTTTCCAAATTTTAATGCCTCTATAAGAGTACTATTTTTATTTTCTTCAAATGCAAATACCTCTAAAGGACTTTTATATAGCACATCTAAGCGGTCCATTGATTCAATTTCCATCATTTTACGGTTATAGATAATCGTTTTACTTTCCTCATTAATAATATGAATCCCGATATCGAGTTCATTGAGTAAAGCTTCATATAGCGCATTCATTTCAATAATTTGTTTAAAATTAATTTCTTCTGTATGCATGTATCATCTTCTCCTCGTTTCACCCTATGAAGACTGACTTTTTATAATTTTATTAAAATTCTCATAAAATCGCAAAATTTTTTTGCTATTTTCTTTTAAAACTTTTTAAACGATAGAAAAATTTTGCGGTTATGTAGATTTTTTTGTACGAAATCTTAATTTTTATATAGATATTGAGGTTGGTACGTATCTTGCATAAATAATAATTGAAATCTTTAAATGGAAGGAGTGGGTGAATTAGAACTTTTCATAGGGTATGTGACATTTCAGTGCAAATTAATTAAGAGGAGGAATTTATAAAGTGAAGACGGTTATAGAAGGCGTGTATAGTCCTTGTTACGGGAAAGTAGAGAAATTATTTGTTACTGAAAGTTCTTACGTATATGAGTGGGAAAAATTAGCGTTAATTGAAACAATAGATAAGCAGCAAGTGGAAATTAAAGTGGGAATCAGTGGTTATATCGAATCATTAGAAGTGGTAGAAGGACAAGCTATCGCTGATCAAAAACTATTAATAACAGTGAGGGATGACCTTTTAATAACAGGTAGTGATTAATATAAGTAATATGTATTTTTGCTATTTTAAATAATTATTTTTACTATGAAGAATTTTAAAAACGCTTACATTAAATGGGTTTGCAAAGTGAAAAGGGGGGATTTATATGATGGATCAAAACCAAGGATTAAAAAGGGAATTGAAAAGTCGGCACATATTTATGATTGCACTCGGAGGAGTTATTGGTACTGGGCTTTTTTTAGGATCGGGTTATACAATTCATGAAGCTGGACCTGGAGGAGCAATTGTAGCGTATCTTGTCGGTGGGTTTGTTATGTATTTAACGATGCTCTGCCTTGGAGAGTTAGCGGTTGCGATGCCTGATGCAGGATCTTATCAAACATATGCTACAAAGCACATTTCCCCTGCAGCGGGTTATGTAGTGGGATGGATGTCGTGGCTAAACTGGTCTGCTACGATAGGTATTGAATTAATTGCAGTTAGTATTTTGATGAAACGATGGTTTCCTGATGTACCGTCATGGATTTGGTGTGTAGTGTTTGCAGTGTTGCTCTTTGCTATTAATGCGTTATCTTCAAGAAGTTTTGCGGAAGTTGAATTCTGGTTTGCAAGTATTAAAGTAATTACAATCATTGCATTTATTATTTTGGGCGGGGCGGCAATGTTTGGTTTTCTAGATATGAAAGGAAATGAACCAGCGCCGATGTTTTCTAGCTTTACTGATTATGGTGGATTGTTCCCAAATGGATTATCAGCCATTTTAATTACGATGATTGCAGTTAATTTTTCCTTCCAAGGAACAGAACTAGTTGGTATTGCAGCTGGTGAGAGTGAAAATCCAGAGAAAACTATCCCGAAGGCAATTAATAATACAGTTTGGCGCATACTTATTTTCTTTGTACTATCTATTTTTATTCTTGCGGGACTATTTCCTTGGCAGCAAGCAGGCGTGATAGAAAGTCCATTCGTAGTTGTATTTGATAAAATTGGTATTCCTTATGCGGCTGATATTATAAATTTCGTTATTATTACAGCGGTACTATCAGTTGCGAATTCAGGATTATATGCAACTTCCCGTATGCTATGGTCGATGTCTAATCAAGGAATGATTAGCCCGATTTTTGGTAAATTATCTAAAAACGGTGTTCCTATTTATGCATTGATTGTAAGTACGTTTGTAGGGTGTCTCTCATTACTATCAGGTATTTATGCGGAAGATACAGTTTATTTATGGCTTCTTTCAATTGCAGGGTTCGGAGCAATATTAGTTTGGGCATCTATAGCTCTTTCCAATTTATTGGCTAGAAGGACATATTTGAAGCAAGGCGGGGATATTAAGGACTTAAAATTTAAAACACCATTGTATCCATTTGTTCCACTTCTTGCGTTAGTATTAAATTTAGCAGTAATTGTTGGCATGGCTTTCATTCCGGAACAAAGAATGGCATTGTATTGTGGTATTCCATTTATGATTGTTTGTTTACTGTTTTATCGTGCTACCAGAAATAAGCGAAGCAACGTAGAACATATTGAAAAGACAAATACAACTGAATTAGAAAGTTTACCCCGCATTAACGGACAGTAAAACTCCCACTTCAAAATTCGGCTGGAGCAAAGAAGTTAGGTGGGAGATAAACTGCCCGTAAACGCCCGATCGGTGAAGGCTAATAATCAGTGGGGGATGACCTCCCCCACTGATTATAGTTTCACTTTATAATAGTGATTAATTTAGAGACTGTAAGATTGTAAACAGTCTCTTTTTTTGTGAAAATAAAGCTGGAAACATACTACGTATGCAAAGGGGAATTAGCAATGAATCAAGAAGTTTCACAGCTATTAAAACAGATTGATTTACGAAAAGAGGAGCTACTAGAACTTACAAAAACTTTAATTCGTTTTGAAACACCAGCACCACCAGCAAGAAATACAAATGAGGCACAGGAATTTGTTGCGGAGTTTCTAAAAAAACGAAATTTTAGTATTGATAAATGGGATGTATATCCAAATGATCCGAATGTTGTTGGTGTAAAAAAAGGGACGAAAAGTGAGTTGCATAAAAGTCTTATTATTAATGGCCATATGGATGTAGCTGAAGTATCGGTAGATGAGGCATGGGAAACAAATCCGTTTGAGCCGTTTATAAAAGATGGTTGGTTAGTTGGGAGAGGCGCGGCAGATATGAAAGGTGGACTAGCTGGAGCCTTATTTGCAATTCAGCTTTTAGAAGAAGCGGGAATTGAATTGCCAGGTGACTTAATGTTCCAATCGGTAATTGGAGAAGAAGTGGGAGAAGCAGGAACACTTCAATGTTGTAAGCGTGGTTATGATGCTGATTTTGCAGTAGTGGTTGATACAAGTAATTTACATATGCAAGGGCAGGGCGGCGTAATTACTGGATGGATTACAGTGAAAAGCCCGCAAACATTTCATGATGCAACACGTAGACAAATGATTCATGCTGGAGGACGTTTGTTTGGAGCGAGTGCTATTGAGAAAATGATGAAAATTGTTCAAAGCTTACAGGAGTTAGAGCGTCATTGGGCGGTCATGAAAACATATGAAGGCTATCCATCTGGAACAACAACAATTAATCCAGCTGTTATTGAAGGAGGACGTCATGCGGCATTTATTGCAGATGAATGCCGAGTATGGATTACGGTTCACTTTTATCCAAATGAAACGCATGAACAAATAATAGAAGAAATAGAAACGTATTTAGGAAAAGTGGCAGCAGCAGATCCATGGTTAAGTGAGAACCCACCACAATTTAAGTGGGGCGGAGAATCAATGATTGTTGATCGAGGTGAGATTTTTCCTTCTTTAGAAGTAGATAGTAGTCATCCGGCTATTCAGAAACTAAGTTCTGCACATGAATCTATATTACAGAAAGTCGCAACTTTAGATATGTCTGCTACAGTAACTGATGGCGGATGGTTTAGTGAGTTTAACATTCCAGCTGTTATTTACGGACCAGGTACATTAGAAGAAGCTCATTCAATAAATGAGAAAGTTGAAGTTGAGCAGTTAATTGAATTTACAAAAGTAATTACTGCTTTTATATATGAATGGTGTCATACGAGAAAATAAGAAAATAGTTTGATTTTTGAATCGTGCGAGTAAGTATGCTTGTACGATTTTTTTGTAACTATTTCAGAGGTGGATAAATTCAATATCTGAAATAGCTTGTTATGTTTTTTATGTTCTTCGTTTGACTTCAATTAATTTCTCTTTAGCTAATTCAACGGCAATTGCATCATCTAAATAGCCAATTGGAAAAAGATAATCGGGGATAATGTCTGTTGATAAAATGAAATATAGTAAGGCACCCCCAATAATTGCACGTTCTTCGTTTGAAATGGTTTCTGTACAAAATTGTTGGTACATATTTGTTAATTGCTCAATGAAAGGACCGGCACTATCAATTTGTTCTAGTTTACTTTTGAAACTCTCGTGAATACGTTTTTCGCCTTCAGTAGTTTGAGCATAGCGCTCGTAATTTTCAAGTTCTTGTTTCACACGAGTTGTTGTGTATTCGAAGTCGAATAGGTTAGAGGATTGTAATGTTTGCTGAATTGTATCGAGAGATGTGTACATATCTGCTTTTTCCTTATTTATGTGTGGAGAGTCAGGGTACATTGCATCAAGTAATAATTGCGGTGGAACTTGTAGACATTTTGCGAATTTTTGTAAATGGTTTTGCTTCGGTTGTTGTTTGCCATTAATTATTCTTGAAATTGTTGCAGGATCAATATTTGTCAGTGTTCCTAGTTGGCGCATAGACAGAGCGCGCTCCTTTAACAGTTTCTTTATTAATGTACCAAGCTGCTCATTTGGATTTTTATTGGGCATAATGTAGGCACTCCTTTTCTATTGTCTATCGTTGAAAAAATGTTGAGCATTTATTACAAGTATATGAAACAGACAGGCACAGTTGCTCAACATTTTCATAATATGCATTGAAAAGTGAGAAAAGGGGTGACTTTACGATGAGTACGGCAGGTTTATTTTCAATTTTTTTAATCGGAATTGCGTCTAATTTAGATAATGCGGGTGTTGGGATTGCGTATGGCATTCGTAAAATTCGAATTTCGTGGTTTAACAATTTTATCATCGCATTTTTGGGATTTTTATTTACTTTACTAGCTGGATTTTTTGGGAATTGGATAGCATTATTTATTTCAGAGTTCACAGCAAACCTTATTGGAGCAATTGTTTTAGGAATAATTGGGTTGTTTATTTTATGTCAGCCTTTCTTGGGTAAAAAAGACACCTTAGGATCTAAAGATGGTAGTGTACTTATGGGGATTTTACGTGATCCAGAAAAAGCAGATTTTGATGGTTCTAAAACAATTAGTTTTTCTGAAGCAATTATTTTAGGAGTTGCATTATCCATAAATAATATTGCAGGTGGATTTGATGCTGGAGTAACAAATTTAAATCTTTGGCTTACGGCATGTATTTCTGGGTTGTTTAGTTTTATTTGTATTAGTGGTTTTACGTATGTTGGTAAAAGATTTTTAGCTGAATACTTAGGGAAATGGGCAACTATAATTGCAGGTGTGTTATTAATTCTTATTGGAATTGATCAATTGTTGTAAGAAGGATAGAGAAAACAGTATTCGAGTATTTCCTTGGAAATACACTAAGAAATTGCATATATCGACGTGAAATCTTTTTAAGGTAATGAAAGGTTGTAAGTATTATCCAAATTATTGTGTGTAAAAAGGTTTAAAAAAGTAAAAGCACCTGTATAGGTGCTTTTTAGCGTATATCTTCAATTAGTTGTACACATTCTTCATCATGCATACTGTACTCACTTAAAACTTGAATACAAAGCCATTTCAGTTCTTCAATACTATGCTCAAGTTCTTCGGGAAGTACATGGTAAATGTCTTCAAGTCCCATTCCGAAATGAATAAGTTCTAGTACTTGATCATCGATGTTCCGATCCATTAATAGTTCAAGCACTTCTAAATTGAATATGTATCGGTGAGCTTCATCGAGTGAAACAACTTTTAGTTTCAAACTTTCTACAATACTCAATATGAAAAGAAGGATTGTTTTTTCAAGAACAGGTTGTTTCTCCATTTGAAATATGAGTTTCATCTTTTACACCTCCACATACAGCGCTAGGTTGTACTATATTATTCAGGAGGGGGGAGCAAATATGCATAATAAAGAGAACTTTCATTACTGTTTTTTTTGAATTGTGTTGATACCTAGTAGAACGGATTTTTTTGTGAAATAAAAAATCCTGCCAATATAGCAGGATAACTTCTAAATTAAAACATACTCCAACCTTCTTGGGCAGAAAGTAATTCAAGAATTTTAAAACCAGCGATACTATTTCCGTTTGCATCTAAAGCCGGTCCGAAAATACCGATTCCCATTTCGCCTTTTACGCAGCCGAAAATGCCGCCCGCTACACCACTTTTTGCAGGGATTCCAACACGAATTGCAAATTCACCAGATTCATTATACATCCCGCAAGTAACCATAAATGTTTTACAAATTTTCGTAATATGTTTAGGGATGATCTGTTTCTTTTTATATGGATCATATCCATCCATTGCAAAAATTAAGCCAATACGTGCTAAATCGATACAGTTTACTTCAACTGCACATTGACGAGTGTATAAATCCATAAGTTCTTCAATATCACAATCGATAATTCCGTTTTGTTTCATATAGTAACAAAGTGAACGGTTTAAGTAAGCAGTCTCTAATTCTGAATTGGCAACTTTAGAAGAATAATTAATAGTAGGATTATCTGTTATTTCACGTATAAAATGAAGAATATGCTCCATTTTTTCTTCGTTATCTTTTCCGGCTAACATGCTTGTAATGGCTAGTGCTCCTGCATTAATCATTGGATTAAGAGGTTTGGAAGGACTTGTCGTTTCTAACTTAATAATAGAATTGAAAGGGTCACCAGTTGGCTCCATTCCAACTTTAGAAAATACATATTCTTCACCACGATCTAAAAGGGCAAGTGCAAGTGTAATTACTTTGGAAATACTTTGAAGAGTAAATAGTGTTTGGGAGTTGCCGGCATGGATATATTCTGTATCTTTATGGAAAATGGCAATCCCTAAATCATCTGGATCTGCATTTCCTAGTTCGGGGATATAAGTAGCAAGTTTTCCTTTTTTCGTATATGGTTTTACTTGTTCTAACAACTGCTGTAAGTTGTTTGTTTCAATGCACTGCATAGTACCAACGCTCCTATTTCGAATTAACTAAGTTTACTTTTCCCGATATGCTCGGAAATAAATAATAACATGAAAAAGTGGAATGATAAAACGAAAGTTATTTGTGCGATAATAAGTTTTTTTGTCTGTATATTGTGTAGCTAACAAGGAGAATTTTCCTTTTATATAACAGTTTGGAAATAGAAAACTTATCCATAAAAAGTTCGGAAATAAAACCTACACATCTATACAACTATATGTTATTATGGTTATGTAAATAGAAAGCGTTTTCTAAGGCGTACTTATAATGATAACGATTTCATAAATTTGATAGGGGGAATTAAAATGTTGCAGTTTCTACAACGTATTGGTAAAGCGTTAATGCTTCCAATCGCCGTACTACCAGCAGCAGGATTATTGCTTCGTTTAGGACAAGAAGATGTATTTAATATTCCTGTTATGGCACAGGCCGGTGCAGCAATTTTTGATAATTTAGCACTTATTTTTGCAATTGGTGTTGCAATCGGTTTGTCTATTGATGGTAGTGGAGCAGCAGGACTTGCTGGGGCAATCGGATATCTTGTTTTACAAAATACAACGAACGCTTTAAGTAAGGCATATTCAGCAGCAGAGCTGAATGATAAATTAAAAAGTGTTCAGGATTTAGTCGGTTCGGTAGATCCAACTAAATTAGCAGATACAATGACAAAAGTTTCAAAAGCAGCGGCGTTAACGCCAAAAATAAATATGGCCATACTTGGTGGTATTATTGCTGGGGTTGTTGCTGGGTTACTATATAACAAATTCCATAAGATTAAATTACCAGAATGGTTAGGTTTCTTTGCAGGGAAACGTTTCGTACCAATCATTACTTCAATTGTAATGCTTCTTTTAGGATTAGTATTCGGTCAAATTTGGCCAACAATTCAAAGTGGTATTGATGCAGTAGCACATGGTATCGTGAACTTAGGTTCAGTTGGTGCTGGCTTATTCGGGTTATTAAACCGTTTATTAATTCCAATCGGTTTACACCACGTAATGAACACATACTTCTGGTTTGTACTTGGTGACTTTACAAACGCAGCTGGTGATATCGTTCATGGTGATATTGCACGCTTCTTCGCAAAAGATCCATCAGCAGGTATGTTTATGACTGGTTTCTTCCCAATTATGATGTTCGGTTTACCGGCAGCATGTTTCGCAATGATTGCGGCTGCTAAGCCAGAAAAACGTAAAATGGTTACAGGTATGTTAGGTGGCCTAGCATTAACTTCATTCTTAACTGGTATTACAGAGCCAATTGAATTCTCATTCATGTTCTTATCACCAGTATTATATGGTATTCATGCAGTATTAACAGGTCTTTCTTTATTCATTACAACAACACTTGGCATTCATGATGGTTTCTCATTTAGTGCCGGTGCAATCGATTACGTTTTAAACTTTGGTATTGCAACAAAACCAGTATTGCTAGCGGGAATAGGTTTAATTTACGCAGCAATTTACTTTGCAGTATTCTACTTCTTAATTAAGAAGTTCGACTTGAAAACTCCTGGTCGTGAAGATGAAGATGAGTTAGCTGAAGAGGGTGATGCACCAGTTGCAGGTTCAATTGGTGAAACTTACGTAGCAGCTTTAGGCGGAAAAGAAAACTTAACGGTTATTGATAACTGTGCAACTCGTCTACGCTTACAAGTGAAAGATGCAGGTTTAGTAAATGAGCCGGCATTAAAACGAGCTGGGGCAAAAGGTGTTATGAAATTAAGTAACACAAGTGTACAAGTTATCGTAGGTACAAACGTTGAATCTGTTGCCGATGATATGAAAAAACATGTATAAATAGTTAGATAAGAGGATATCCCAAAAGATTGATAATACCAGTCTTTTGCAAGGTATCCTCTTTTTTTATGTAGAGTTTTTAAAGGGAATCTTACTTTTGTAAATTTTCTTTTTCTTTTTTATACATATAGGTTGGTAATATGTTCAGCGCGTGATAAAGTAGGGATGACATAGAATGGAGTGTCTATAATCTACTGAAATGATTTGGAAAAAGTCTTGTGTAGATGAATTAAATTATCGGTAAATAAGGGGAAAAAGGTAATCATGGATCAGGAAAAAAATACTGTTAATGGGAAAGTACGTCGTCCGATTGTATACATAAAAAGAACAATCATTCTCATCCTACTATTTTCAATTGTATATTTCATGTATACAAAAATTGTTGCGCATAATAAAAAAGAAGAAACTTTAAAAGCAGCAGCAGAAATGAAGAAGCAAGAAGAGTTGAAAAAGAAAGAAGAAGAAAAAAAGAAGCAAGAAGCACAAAAACAAAAAGAGCAGGAAGAACAAGTGAAACAAGCGCAAGCTATAGAGCAGCCTACTGAAGGACCCCCTCAAGAAATTAATGAAAACGCTCAATTGGATCAATATTTACAAAACGCAGGATTTAGTGGAACAGCTGTTATTGTGAAGAACGGAAAAGTTCTTTTGAATAAAGGATACGGTATGGCGAACAAAGAGAAG
This sequence comes from Bacillus cereus group sp. RP43, assembly GCF_040459645.1. Lineage (NCBI taxonomy): Bacteria > Bacillati > Bacillota > Bacilli > Caryophanales > Bacillaceae > Bacillus > Bacillus cereus group sp. RP43. The sequence continues at coordinate 4,678,338 of NZ_JARVHQ010000001.1, read as the reverse complement.
CAAGTACCGAATAATTCAGAAACGACCTTTTATATTGGCTCTATTTCAAAGGCATTTGTAGCGACTGCTATTATGCAATTAAAAGATCAAAATAAATTACAAGTAGAGGATACGGTTGCAAAGTATATTCCAGATTTTCCTCAAGGTAATAGCATTCAGCTAAAACATTTATTAACACATACATCAGGGATTCCAGAATATGAGCAGGGAACAGAAGATATCTCTCATGAAGAGTTGATAAAACGGATAGGAAACCAAAAGCGTATTGCAGGCCCAGGAGAGAAATGGAAGTATTCAGATTCGAACTACTCTATACTTGCCTACATTGCCGAGAAAGTAAGTGGACAACCATTAGAAGAATATATTAAACAACATATTTTTGCAACTGCTGGTATGAAGCATTCTGGTTTTGGTAAAGCGTTAGAGCAAACAAGGTTCCCATCAACAGGTTATAAAATAGTGAATAACAACATGACAACACCTAACATTCCGAGCATGTCACAATTATATGGTTGTGGTGACATATATACAAGCGCGCATGATCTGTATTTATTTAATGAAGCGCTATTCTCTGGAAAATTAATTTCAAAAGAGAGTTATGATCAAATGTTTACAGCCGTGAAAAAGGATTACGGATTTGGCTGGTATGTAGATCCAGGCAGTTATTCAAATCACGGTGTAATGCCAGGTTGGAATTGCTTAAATGGATTTAGTAAAAACGGAAGTGTGTATGTCGTTTTATTATCAAACATTCAAAATAACATTAAATCATTTGGTAAAGTGAATAACGACATTTATACAATATTACGAAATATAGAAGTGTAGAAGACTGTCCCTTTTGGATAGTCTTTTTTGTATTGAGAAAATATATCCCCGATTATTAATTAATGTAATACAAAAATAATGAATATGTTCTAGAAAATGTATGTCTTACCTATCACAAAAAAAGCCGCTTTGTATACATTAAGATGTATGGATGTTATTTTTTATACTTTAAAAATAATAGGAGGAGAAGCGTATGTGTCTGTTCAGAAAATATTGGCACAAATTATCCAGACTGTTTAATAGACAATTAGGTTATTTTTTAGATGACAAGTTATTGCCTGCTGTGGAACGACTTTTATTTTCGCAAAACTTCGCGAGATTTATTCAAAGACATTCTAAGCAAGCTACGGAAGAGTTTATAGAATCAAGTCAATTTCAATCTATTATTTGTAACATTTTAAAAGAATGCAATACATCACCTTTTAAAGAAATTGCAAAGCAATATTTAGGGAAAAACGTAGAAATTACTGTGACAGTTGGACAGTTAACAGGTGTTATTGTAGCAGTTGGTGACGATTTCTTAACGCTGCAAGAAGGAATAGGAACAGAAGTTTTATTACCATTTACAAGTATTATATCAATGAAAGAAGTGTAAGAAAGGAGACTTATATATGTTATTTACTGATGAATTGCGTAACCACGTTGGTGAATTAGTGCAAGTTGTGACAGCTGTTGAAATTATAGCAGGTATTCTTTTATCTGTTACGGACGGGGCAGTAAGCGTTCGTACATCTCCTTCTTATGGACCACCTGAAGATGTACTTGTGCGTATTCCTATTATTGCTTATGTTCGCTTGGAAGGGTAAGAGTGATACAAGTATGAGAATATCAGTTGTTATTCCAGCGCATAATGAAGCAAGTACTTTATCACAAGTTTTAGTAGAAGTGGAGAAGCTCGAGCCGTATGAAATTATTGTAGTAGATAATGGATCAACAGATGGAACGAAGGAAGTCGCATTACAGCATAGTTGCCATGTAATTTATTATAAACATTCTCTTGGCAATGATGTAGGAAGGGCAATTGGAGCTAGGGAAGCAAAAGGCGAAATTGTATTGTTTTTAGATGGTGACATCGTTATTGAGAGTAAAGAGCTACAACGTTTCGTGAAAGGAATTCAGCAGGGGCATCAAATTGTTGTGAATAATTTAACATGGTCTGTTTATTTAAAGATGAGACCACATTATACGACAGTTGGAAAATTCATGTTGAATCGTTACTTGAATAAAAAAGAGCTTGTTGTTGGTTCTTTAATCGCAATTCCACATGCGATGAATCGGGATGTTATTGAGAATCTTGGGTGGTGGAATTTAGCAGATCCAGCACTATTTCAAGTAATGGCGGTGTCTAGAGGAGTAGATATTGCCGATATGGCTTCGGTCGATGTAATTCACACGAATAAGGTTCGTCCTGTGCATACTGGTACATCACCTGGTTCTCCTTATCCGAAAGCGACTAGTCGTATTATAGGTGATCATTTGCGTGCTTTGCAATACGTAATCGAAACATATGGTAAACGCGGCGGTTTTTCGGAGGGAAACAGGGATAGAGAGTTTATAGGGAAGTATAAACCAGTTTTATTACAAAGGAAAAAAGCGAAATACAGTGCGATTATACCAGTATCAGAAGAAAGAATGACTATAAGATCTGTCATACAAGAAGTGAAAAAAGCAGGAGTAGATGAAATTATAGTTGTTGCGAATGGAGCGGATGTAGAGACAATTAAACAAGCAAAACTAGAGAATGTTATTGTCCTTGAATTTTCAAAAGCATTTGGGCACAATGTGGCAAGAGCAATAGGAGCCATGCATGCTACGGCTGATATTTATTTATTTGTAGATGGTGATTTTGTGATTGAAGCGCGAAATCTAGTTCCATTTTTGCATGCTATTGAAGACGGAAATGATGTGGCGTTAAATGACTTGCAATGTTTGTTAGATATGTTTCACCCGGCAGATCCAATTAGTATGGGGAAATATTTCGTGAATTTGGTAGCAAAACGACCAGATTTATGGAACAACTCATTAACGGCAGTGCCACATGCTATGCATAAAAAAGTAATAGAGAAGATTGGATACGAGGCCCTCGTTATTCCACCGTTAGCTCAAATGAAAGCTATTTTAGCTAATTTTTCTATAAGAGCAATAGATTTTGTTGATGTTATAAAACCGAACCGTATACGTCCAGAACAACACGGGTTTGTAAACGGACGAATTCCTGCATTTGATCGTATTTTCGGAGATCAGCTTGAGGCGATTGCTTATTTATTAAAACATACAAATGGGCGCGGGAGTTTTACAGACGGAGAAAGGGATAGAGATATAATACTACAATTGAGAAGGGAAGAAGAGAATATAGATGAATGCTAGTAGTAAAGTAACCATTATTGGATTAGGATATGTTGGCCTTCCTTTAGCGGTCCTTTTTGCAGAAAGAGGATATGCTGTACTTGGATTAGATAAAGATACTAGGAAGATAGAATCAATAATTAAAGGAGAAAGTTATATTCCTGATGTTTCTTCTAACGTATTACAAAATTTATTGAACGAGAGAAAATTAATAGTGAATACACCAGATAAAGGTGTTGCGGATTTTAAGCATAGCGATTATGTCATTGTGACCGTGCCAACCCCAATTAATGAGCAGAAAGAACCAGATTTAAGTGCCCTCATTTCAGCCTCCCATTATATACAACAAAACCTTCAAAAAGGACAAACCTTCATTTTTGAAAGCTCCACATATCCAGGTACACTGGAGGAAGTTATCATTCCGATTATTTCTCAAACAGGCAAAAAGGTCGGAGAAGATTATTATATTGGCTATTCACCAGAGCGAATTGACCCAGCAAATAGTCAGTATTCAGTCGAAACAATTCCAAAAGTTATTAGTGGACAAACCGAGCAGTGTAAACAAAAAATACAGGATTTGTATAGCACTATATTTGATGTAGTTGTTCCAGTTAGCTCCCCGAAAGTAGCAGAGATGTGTAAGCTATTTGAAAATATTCAGCGCTTAGTTAATATTTCATTAGTAAATGAGTTAAATATACTTTGTGAAAGTTTAGGAATTGATTTTTATGAGGCGCTTGAAGCTGCATCTACAAAACCATTTGGGTTTACCCCATATTGGCCAGGCCCAGGGATAGGAGGGCATTGTATTCCAGTAGACCCTTTATATTTTCAATGGAGAATAAAAAAGAATGGAGCAATTAGTCAATTAATTGAGGCGGCCCATGTAATTAATGAAGAAATGCCAGAGAAAATAATTGGGAAAGTAAAAGGTATGGTGCAAGCACCCGCAACGGTTTTAATTGTAGGGGTTGCGTATAAGAAAGATGTAAATGATTTGAGAGAATCACCAGCGTTGCCAATTATTCAATTATTAATAAAAGAAGGATACAAGATAGCATATCATGATCCGTATATTTCTACAGTGGAAATTGGAGATACACTATATCAATCTGTTCCATTAGATGAACAAAGAATTAAACAAGCAGATTGTATTTTAATTGTAACGGATCACTCTAGTATCGATTGGAATCTTTTTAAAGGGATTGAGCGATTAATAGATACACGTGGAATTATAAAGAAGGTGAGTGTATGAGTAAAAAATGTTTAATTACAGGTGGAGCAGGATTTATTGGATCACATTTAGCTGAAGAGTTGGTGAAAAGAGGTTATGAAGTTACTATTGTTGATAACTTCTATAAAGGAAAAAATAAATATCATAATGAGTTAATGAAAGAGCTCCGGGTTATTCCAATAAGCGTTTTAGATAAAAGTTCAATTTATGAATTAGTAAATCAACATGATGTGGTGTTTCATTTAGCTGCAATTTTGGGAGTCAAAACTACAATGGAAAAAAGTGTAGAGCTTATTGAAACAAATTTCGATGGAACGAGAAATATTTTACAAGCAGCATTAAAAGGTAAGAAAAAAGTAGTCTTTGCGTCTACTTCAGAAGTATATGGTAAGGGCAAGCCACCTTTCTCTGAAGAAGGAGATCGATTATACGGGGCAACTTCTAAAATACGCTGGAGTTATGCAGTTTGTAAAACGTTAGAAGAGACATTATGTTTAGGATACGCATTAGAAGGCTTACCTGTAACGATTGTTCGTTATTTTAATATTTATGGTCCAAGAGCGAAAGATGGTCCGTATGCAGGGGTAATCCCACGATTTATCCGTGCGGCTTTGCAAGGTGATGATATTCTCGTGTATGGAGATGGAGAGCAGACACGTTGCTTTACGTATGTAAGTGATGCAGTCGAGGCAACAATTCGTGCAATGGATGAGAAGGTAAATGGTGAAATTATTAATATAGGTTCTGAGAATGAAAAAAATATAAGGGAAGTAGCGGAAGATATAAAAAAATTAACGAAGTCTGTTTCCAAAATTGTGCACGTTCCATTTGAGGAAGTATATCCACATGGATTTGAAGAAATTCCAAATCGAAAACCAGATGTAACGAAATTAAGAGAGCTTGTTCAGTTTCAAGCGAAAGTAACGTGGGAACAAGGATTGAAAGAAACTATTAAGTGGTTTCGTGAAGAAAACAATGGGTAAGTCGTTATCAGTTATTATTCCCGTATGTAATGAAGTAGATACGATTTCAGACGTGGTTCAATCGGTAAAAGCATTAAACCCAGTAGAGATTATTGTAGTAGCAAATGGTTGTAATGATGGTACAGAAGGGATTGCTGAGAGCTTAGGCTGTACAGTAATCCAGCATAAAGAGTCACTTGGTAACGATGTTGGCCGCGCAGTTGGCGCAAAACATGCGATAGGTGATGTATTACTGTTTGTAGATGGTGATTTTGCTATTCGAACTTCACAATTGCAATTATTTCTTAATCCAATTTTATATGATCAGGCTGATGTAGTTTTAAATAATTTAGACGCATTATTTTTAAAGAAACAAAAACCACATTCTATTACAGTATGGCGCCAAATATTAAATGCAATGTTAGAGCGTGAAAAATTAAAAATTGATTCTTTACTATCTGTACCACATGCGCTGACGAAGGAAGTTGTGCAATGTATTGGATACGAATGTTTTGTTAATCCTATTGTGGCTCATCTACGCCTAGCACAAAGTAAATGGAGAATTAGTCGTCATTGTGCAATTGACGTTATTACGCCGAATAAATTTCGTCCATTTGAGCATGCTGCATATGGCACGGATCTTTCTCAATCTGAAAAACGAATGATAGGTGATCATATAGAAGCTGTAGCAGAGCGGATAATAGGCAGCGATGAGCGCGGAGGATATTATGATGGAAATAGGAAAAGAGAGAGTGTCTATCATACTCTAAATTTTGAAGATTTTTATCAAGGATGGGGCGTTACATCTAAGTTGTATAGAGGAAAGCAATTATCGGTAATTATTCCTGTACAAGATGAAGAGAAAACAATTGGAAACGTTATAGAAGAGCTTCGCAAAATTGAACCATTGGAAATCATCGTTGTTGTAAATGGTTCGTCCGATAAAACGGCAACAATTGCAAAAGACAAGGGAGCAACAACAATTGTGTATAAAGAAGCACTTGGAAACGATGTGGGGCGTTCGCTTGGAACTTATTTTGCAAAAGAAGAAATTGTGTTATTTATAGATGGTGATTTTGTTATTCCAGCTAGTGAGCTATATCCCTTTGCAAAAGCTATTGCAGATGGAACGGATGTCGCATTAAATGATTTAAATCATTATTTAGATTTGAGAATACCACTTCATCTTGTAACAGCATTTAAATATGCATTAAATTTAGCTTGTGATAGAAAAGATTTAGGAGTAGGCTCTCTTATTGCTGTACCTAATGCGTTTAGTCGTACTTGTTTGAAGGAAATAGGGTATAAATCATTATTGTCACCTTGTGTAGCACAAGTTAAAGCTGTACTTTCAGGTTTTGAAATCGCTTGTGTAAGTCGTATCGATGTTGATAAGATGAACCGTATTCGGCCCAGTGAACATTTTGCGAAAATAGGTCATCCTCCAGCTGTCCTTCGAATTATTGGTGATCATATAGAAGGATTAGAGCAATTAATTGCATTAAAGGGTAGTCGTGGTGGATTTTATGATGGAAATAGAAAAAGAGATGTTTTATAGTGTTAACAAAAAAAGTGTACAACATATGTACACTTTTTTGCTCTGTTATAAAAATTATAACAGATTAGGAGATAAGAGTATTACAGCTCTACAATGGGTATCGTTCTTATATTACAAAATAGACTCGTATATAAGAATACCAAAAAAATACAATTAAAGAAAGGGTTAATTATAAAGGCTTTTAAACGAAGTTAACACTACGAGTATAGTAGTTTGCTCAACATTTCACAAACATGTCACAACTATTTCGTCCACTTTCGAAAAAAAGTAGTATTCTAAGTGTGTAAGCTGTTATATAAAAAAACGTAGTCCTGTACTAATCAAAAATGGAGGAGATTAGGATGACTCAAGTATTAGAAAATGTAAAAAACGCGTGGGAAAACTTTAAAGGTGAAAAATGGAAAGCAGAGATTGATGTTCGCGATTTCATTTTAAATAATGTAAACGTTTACGAGGGAGAAGACTCTTTCTTAGCAGAAGCAACTGAAGACACGAAAAAACTTTGGGATCAAGTAATGGATTTAACAACAAAGGAACGTGAAAACGGTGGCGTTCTTGATATGGATACAAAAATTGTTTCTTCTATTACATCACATGAACCAGGATATTTAAATAAAGATATTGAAAAAGTGGTCGGTTTCCAAACTGATAAACCATTTAAACGTTCTTTACAACCATATGGTGGTATTCGTATGGCGGAACAAGCTTGTGAAGCGTATGGATATGAAATGGATAAAGAACTTAGCAGTATTTTCAGAGATTGGCGTAAAACTCATAATCAAGGTGTATTTGATGCATACACACCAGAAATGAAAGCGGCTCGTAAATCAGGTGTTATTACTGGTCTTCCAGATGCATATGGACGTGGACGTATTATCGGTGACTATCGCCGCGTAGCATTATACGGTATAGATCGTTTAATTGAAGCGAAAAAAGCTGATTTTAATTTAACTGGTGGTGTAATGAGCGAAGATACAATGCGTTTACGCGAAGAATTATCTGAGCAAATGCGTGCACTTCAAGAGTTAAAACAGATGGCTGCTTCTCATGGATTCGATATTTCTAAGCCAGCTACAAATGCACAAGAGGCTTTCCAATGGTTATACTTTGCTTATCTTGCAGCAATTAAAGAACAAAACGGGGCAGCAATGAGTCTTGGACGTACATCTACATTCCTAGATGTTTACATTGAAAGAGATTTAGCAAATGGTACTTTAACAGAAGAAGCAGCACAAGAAATTGTGGACCATTTCATTATGAAATTACGTCTTGTGAAATTTGCAAGAACACCTGATTACAATGAACTATTCTCTGGAGATCCAACTTGGGTAACTGAATCTATCGGTGGTATGGCGTTAGACGGTCGTCCGTTAGTAACAAAAAACTCATTCCGATTCTTGCATACATTAGATAATTTAGGACCAGCACCAGAACCAAACTTAACAGTTCTTTGGTCTAAACAATTACCAGAGAACTTTAAAAACTACTGTGCAAAAATGTCTATTAAAACATCAGCAATTCAATACGAAAATGATGACATTATGCGTCCTGACTACGGTGATGACTACGGTATTGCTTGTTGTGTATCAGCAATGAGAATTGGTAAACAAATGCAGTTCTTCGGAGCACGTGCAAACTTAGCGAAAGCATTACTATATGCGGTTAACGGTGGTAAAGATGAAAAGTCAAAAGCACAAGTTGGTCCTGAATACGCACCAATTACTTCTGAAGTATTAGATTATGAAGAAGTTATGCGTAAATTCGATATGACAATGGAATGGTTAGCTGGTCTATACTTAAATACATTAAATGTAATTCACTATATGCACGATAAATATAGCTATGAACGTATTGAAATGGCACTTCATGATACAAATGTTCTTCGTACAATGGCAACAGGTATCGCTGGATTATCTGTAGTAGCAGACTCTTTAAGTGCAATTAAATACGCAAAAGTAAAACCAATTCGTGATGAAAATGGTATTGCAGTTGATTTCGAAATTGAGGGGGATTTCCCTAAATACGGTAACAATGATGATCGTGTAGATGAAATCGCAGTAAATCTTGTGAAAACATTTATGAACAAGATTCGCAAACATAAAACATACCGTAATTCTGTTCATACAATGTCAATCTTAACAATCACATCTAACGTTGTATACGGTAAGAAAACTGGTAACACTCCAGATGGACGTCGTACTGGAGAACCATTTGCACCGGGCGCAAACCCAATGCATGGACGTGATACAAAAGGTGCATTAGCTTCATTATTATCTGTAGCTAAATTACCATATGAAGATGCACAAGATGGTATTTCAAATACATTCTCTATTATTCCGAAAGCACTTGGTAAAGAAGATGATGTACAAGTACGCAACTTAGTATCTATGCTTGATGGATATGCAATAAAAGAAGGACACCACTTAAATATTAACGTATTTAACCGTGAAACATTAATGGATGCAATGGAGCACCCTGAAAAATATCCACAATTAACAATTCGTGTATCTGGTTACGCTGTTAACTTTATTAAATTAACTCGCGAACAACAAATTGATGTAATTAACCGTACAATGCATGAAAGCATGTAAGTGAAAAAAGTGTCCCTCCGCTTTTAATATATAGCGGAGGGAGGCTGTTTCAATAAAGGAGGAAGTAACATGGTAAAAGGAAGAATACATTCTGTAGAGTCTTGTGGTACTGTTGATGGCCCAGGGATTCGTTATGTCATATTTACACAAGGATGTTTATTACGTTGTCAATATTGTCATAATGCTGATACGTGGGAAATCGGTAAAGGTAAAGAAATAACAGTTGAAGAAGTGATGCAGGATGTGACATGTTACCTTCCATTTATTGAGGCTTCTGGAGGCGGTATAACAGTTAGCGGTGGAGAGCCACTATTACAACTAGACTTCTTAATTGAGTTGTTTAAAAAGTGCAAAGAAGCTGGTATCCATACAACAATCGATTCTTCTGGTGGTTGTTATTCTGAAGAACCAGAATTCCAAAATAAGCTAGACATTTTAATGGATTATACAGATTTAGTTTTATTGGATTTGAAGCATATTGATTCAAAGAAACATCGTAAATTAACAGGGAAACCAAATGAACACATTTTACAATTTGCTCGTTATTTATCGGATAAAAAGAAGCCAATTTGGGTAAGACATGTATTGGTTCCCGGTGTTACCGATGGTGAAGAGGATCTGCAAAAACTATCAAGCTTTATTCAAAGTCTATCTAATGTTAAGAAAGTGGAAGTGTTGCCATATCATAAACTCGGTGTTTATAAATGGGAGGCACTTGGACATAAGTATCCACTTGCGGATGTGAATCCACCGACAGAAGAAAATGTGGAGCATGCGAAATATATTTTAAAAGCAGTCTAATCCAAATGTTGGATTAGACTTTTTGTTTCTTTACCCCGCTATTTGTGGGCAGTAGGGCTCCCACTCTAAAATTCAGCTAGAGCAAAGAAGTTAGGTGGGAGCCCTGCTGCCCGTAAAAGCCCGATTGGTGAAACTTTAATCAGTTGGGGATGAACACCCCCTACTGATTAAAGTTTCACTTTATAATAAAATCTAGAGTATATATTCAGAACAGAGTATACTGAAAAGAGAATATCCATATTTTTGTAAAGAATAAGCGGAGAAATTTACATAATTGTAAAGGGAAATCAAAATAGTAAAAAGAATTAAGAAGTAAAAGAGTGAGTATTATGGAATATAGAACATTTGTAAGTTATTGCGAAAGCTCTTATAGGAAAGTATAATGTAAAGATATGAGCACAGATAGGATTAAGGGGTCAATCTTATATGCTTTGCATATCCACGACAGGTACATAGCTAACAGGGAAATATTGGAATCCGAGTATGTAATGTTTAAGGAAAATGTTTTTCCTATTGTCGTATATGCAATATGGAGAAACAAAAAGCTAGGAGTGGATTTGTTTGATAAAAAACCCCAAGGTTTTAATATTAACTGCACATTACGGTAACGGTCATGTGCAAGTAGCGAAAACATTAGAACAAACCTTTCGTCAAAAAGGAATCAAAGATGTAATTGTATGCGACTTGTTTGGAGAATCACATCCAGTTATAACCGATATTACAAAATATTTATATTTAAAAAGCTATACGATAGGAAAAGAATTATATCGTTTGTTTTATTATGGTGTAGAGAAAATTTATGATAAAAAAATAGCATCTTGGTATGCGAATTTTGGGAGAAAGCGTTTGAAGACGCTATTACAGGTGGAGAAACCGGATATTGTTATTAATACCTTTCCAATCATCGCTGTACCAGAACTGAAAAAGCAAATAGGTATTTCTATTCCTGTTTATAATGTATTAACGGATTTTTGCGTGCATAAAATATGGATCCATCGAGAAGTAGATCGTTATTTTGTAGCAACCGATCATGTGAAAAAAGTGATGGTTGATATCGGTGTACCTGCAGAGCAAATTGTTGAAACAGGGATTCCGATTCGTAGCAGTTTTGAGCTAAAGATAAATCCAGCAATTATATATAATAAATATCAGTTATGTAAGGATAAAAAGATTTTACTAATTGTAGCAGGTGCTCATGGTGTGCTAGGAAGTGTAAAAGAGCTATGCCAGTCATTTATGTCAGTACCAAACTTACAAGTAGTTGTCGTTTGTGGGAAAAACGAAGCTTTAAAGCAGGATTTAATGGAACTACAGGAACAAAGTTCTGATGCTTTAAAAGTATTTGGTTATGTTGAAAACATTGATGAGTTGTTCCGTGTTACTTCCTGTATGATTACGAAGCCAGGTGGTATTACATTAAGCGAAGCAGCAGCATTACAAGTACCTGTCATTTTATATAAACCTGTCCCAGGACAAGAAAATGAAAATGCGTTGTATTTTGAAAAAAAAGGGGCTGCAGTTGTAATTCGTGATGATAGTGAAGTTTTTGCAAAAACAGAGGCGTTATTGCAAGATGATATGAAGCTTCTTCAAATGAAAGAAGCAATGAAAAGTATTTATCGCCCGGAGCCAGCTGGTCATATTGTGGATACAATTTTGGCAGAAAATCATGCAGAGCCGAATCATATACCTATTAAATCACCAGCTCTTGCCGAATCTTTTACTTAATATGAACCCCCTCTTTTAAGCATTTAAAGGGGGTTTTTTTATTGTTGTAAAAAAAGAAAATGTGAATTATTAACTTATCCACAAAGGATTGGGCTTTCATTAGACAGCAAAGTCGGAATATTAACAACTATATCCACATAATCCACAATTTTTAGAAAATTATCCACAATTATCACGTTTAGAATTCATTTAAATAAATGAATTCGTAAAATAATTTTGGAATTTATGCACAATTCTACAATTTTTGTGGATAAAGTTGTCCACAAAAAAGGTTCCTTATTTATAAGGAACCTTTTTTGCGAATCCATTGGAAAATCTTATGTAATGAAACTGAATAATTAGGGGGGGAACCTTCTAATTATTCAGTTTCACTTTAAATGCTTTTTGAGCGATAGCCCGCTGCACGATCTGCTTTTCGAAATTCTCGTTGATAGAGAACTTCTTGTGTACTAGATAATGTGTTTTTTGCTTTATCACGTTTCTTTTTATCCATTACAAATCACCTCGTGTCCTAAAGTCACTATCTATCGTTTCCAAAGACATGGGGTGATATACATATATGTCAAACTAGCATTGATTAATTATCATTTCTGAATTTTTAGATTATGCTTCTTTTAATTGGTTTGCTTCTTGGAATGTTGTATCTCGCATTGTTGCAAGTGTATATTGATCTTTTGGAATTTCATATAAATTATATACTTCTTCATGCGCGTTAATTTCATCATAAACGGCTTTTCTTGTTTCATTTGCTAGATTTACATATTGTAGTTTTTCGGCAGCTTTAATAGACCTGATATTTATTTTACGAATACGCATAAAGATCGTTTCAATATCTAATTCGTAGAAAAGTTCGCTAAAAAATGAATCTTTCGCTAATTTATTATATCCTTTACCATGATAGGGTTTGCCAAGCCAGGTTCCGAGGAATCCGGCTTTTTCTTGCACATCAAATAAAGTAATTGTACCGATAGGGTTACCCCATTCATCCAAAATTGTGCGTGAGATTAATTCTCCACGCTCTTCGGCTTCAATTGTTTGCTTCGTTAAAAATAAATATTCTTCATAAGAATAAGCCTTTTGACGCACAAAAGGGAAGACAGCTGGATCCACCATTAACTCGTATAGAACGTGGCTGTCGTGTAAGTCGCGTTTTTTCAACACACTAACTCCTCCTCACACGAGGGTAGCATGACGAAAAAACACCCACCCTCGAAATTTTTATATCAAACTTTAAAAAATTTCGGGGTGGGAATCGAACCCACTAGAACCAGTTTATAACGCTGGTGGCGCACCATTTGCCTTCCCCATTCATCAATTTGAAAATGATAATCACGACACAAATTGATTATGGTTTCATTCAGTTTATAATCGTATAATACTTTATCTAGTCAAAAAAATAAACTAGTTTTTTTTATTTTTTTTGTAAATTATTTTTCCGTCAATCATGGTGAGTACAGGCTTGGCTAAATAGTGAAAAGGATGATGAGTCCATAACACGAGATCAGCATCTTTTCCAACTTCAATGCTTCCAATTCTATTCTCTAAACGTAAATTACGAGCTGGAAAAATAGTTATTCCTTCCAAGGCTGTTTTTTCATCTAATCCTTCTCGAACAGCGATAGCGGCACAAACATTTAAATATTGAATGGGTGTATAAGGGTGATCTGTTGTAATAGAAACTTCTATGCCACTTTTCGATAATATATGATAAGTATCCCATGTTTTGTTTTTAAGCTCGATTTTCGAACGTCGTGTAAGAGTCGGACCAACTGAAATCTTTAAATTATGTTTCGAAAGTTCCTCAACAATAAAGTGTCCTTCTGTACAATGTTCAATACGTAAATCAAGATTGAATTCTGTCGCAAAGCGTAAAGCTGAAGTGATATCATCTGCACGGTGAGCGTGGATACGTACCGGTATTTCACGGCGGAGTGCTTTTAAAATAGGGAGCATTCGAAAATCAGCTTCATGCCCGTAGTGTTGTGCGTCATAGAATGATTCACGAAGTAAGCCCATAATTCCCATGCGTGTTATTGATTCTTTTGTACCGTTGCTATGGACCTTTTTAGGGTTTTCTCCAAAGGCAATTTTTAAACCAGCAGGTTCCTGAATAATCATATGATCAATACAAGTTCCAGCGGTTTTTATTACACAAGTAGTACCGCCGATAATATTTTGGCTTCCGGGCATAACGTGAACAGTCGTAACTCCATTTTGTACAGCGTCTTGAAATGCAATATCAAAAGGATGGATCCCGTCTAAAGAACGGATATGTGGTGTTGAAACTTCAGATGTTTCATTTGCATCATTACCAGCCCAACCAGTGCCTTCGTCATAGAGACCAAGATGAGTATGCACATCAATAAATCCAGGTAAAAGATGAAGAGCTCGTGCGTCTATAACTGTCATATCTTGAGTAGGCTTAATATAAGGTTTGACCTCGGTGATTCGTTCTCCTGTAACCAGTACATCTCCTTGAAATTTTGGAGAGGTAATAGGATATACAATGGCTTGTTTGAGCAATGTTTTCATAGGTACCTCATTTCTGTTACTTTGTAATATTTAGTGTAAGTTAAGACAAAGTAACTGAAAGGTTGTTCGTGTAGTAATGCTCCGGAGTTTAGAAAGTGAGAAGTTTTGAAGGAGATACACTACCCGTAAAACTATTTTAGAAGTACTACATTGTATGCAAGAGTATATTTTGTAATGCATGGTTAACTGTAGGAAATGTGTATCGATATCCATGTTCAATAGCTTTATTGGGTAATACATGTTGCCCTTCTAATACAAGTATACTCATCTCACCGAGTAAAGTGCGAAGTACAAATGAAGGAACAGGTAACCAATGAGGTCGCCTAGTTATAGTGGCAATAATTTCACCGAACTCTTTCATTCGTATTGGCGTTGGCGCTGTAATATTAAAAGGTCCGTCAATTTCTTTTTTGTTAATGATGAAATCAATCATGCGAACGACATCGTCTATATGAATCCATGATAACCATTGGTTTCCAGATCCAATTGTACCCCCAATATATAATTGATAGGGAAGTAGCATTTTGGGAAGAGCTCCTCCGTCTGCACCTAATACGACTCCAAATCTTGAGTAGATTGTTCTTATTCCAAGAGAACGTGCTTTAGATGCTTCTTGCTCCCATAAAAATACTGTTTCTGCTAAAAAGTCATTTCCGGGAATTTTTTGTTGCTCGGTAAAAGACTCTGTTTCAGATGTTCCATAGTATCCAATAGCGCTTGCGTTAATAAATGTGTGTGGTTTTGTTGCGAGTGCTTGTAATTGTTTAATGAGTCCTCTTGTTGTTTGAATCCTACTGTTTAAAATTGTTTTTTTTTGTTTCTTTGTCCATCTACTATTAATAGACTCTCCAGCTAGATTAATAACTACATCGATAGAGGAGAGGGGAAAGGTCTGTAAATCCGGTGTCCATTGTACGTATTGAAGGTTAGTATGTGAAGTTTCAGCAGTTTTTTTTCGAGTAAGAATGTAAACAGTATATCCCTTTTGAATAAAAAAACTAGAAAGGTATTTGCCGATAAAGCCAGAGCCACCAGAAATTGCGATTTTCACAATCATTTCCTCCTCATTATATATATTCTTGAAAAGCAAAAACGTTCCTTGACTATGTTAAAATAATAGAGAGGTGAGAGTATGACTGTCATTACAAAAATAGAAGTGCAAAAACGATCGAAAGAACGATTTAATATTTATATTGATAAAGGTCAAGGTGAAGAGTACGGGTTTAGTGTGAATCAAGCAATCTTAATGAAACATGGGTTACAAAAAGGCTTAGAAATTGATGAAGTAGCGTTAGGGAATATTTTGTACAATGAAGAGGTACAAAAAGCATATTTACAAGCAATTTCCTATTTATCCTATCAAATGAGAACAAAACAAGAAATAGAAGATTTCTTACGAAAAAAAGAAGTGGGACAGGCCATCATCTCTGAAGTCGTTTCGAAATTATTACATGATCGATATATTAATGATAAAGAGTACGCTATTTCATACGTGCGAACGCAAAGTAATGTGAATCAAAAAGGTCCAACTGTTATTAGGAGAGGGCTATTAAGTAAAGGTGTTCAGGATTTAATCATTACACATAGTTTACAAGAGTATCCAAAGGAGAAGCAAATTGAGAATGCTTTGTTTCTTATAGAAAAGAAAAAAAAATCTTATCAAAAGCATTCATTTTTACAAATGAAACAAAAATTAGAAGAAATGCTTGTTCGTAAAGGGTATTCTAGAGAGATAATTCAAATTTGTCTGGAAGAATTGAAAGACGAAAAAGATGACGAACAGCAACAAGAAGCGTTACACTATCATGGGAATAAATATTATGAGAAATATAAGAAGTATGATGGTTGGACATTCGAAAATAAGGTGAAGCAAGCGTTATATCGAAAAGGATTCTCTATTGATGAGATAGAGACTTTTTTACAAATGAAACGTGAAGAGGGATGAGGAAATAAGATGGGTATGCCAAAACGCTACAGTGAAATGACGCCACATGAGCTAAGGGAAGAAATTGGGGTTTTGAAGGAGCAAGCAGTAAAGGCTGAGCAACTTGGAATTGTAAATGAATTCGATGTATTAATGAGAAAAATGGCTATGGCTCGTGCTTATATGATAGATATAAATAAATTCCATATTGGTGAGACATATGAATTAGTAGAAGAACCTGGTGTGGTATTTAAAATTACGTATTTCAATGGGGTATTTGCTTGGGGATATAAGCAAAATGATAATGAAGAGATTGGAATACCAATTTCCTTGCTGCAGGAAAAATAAAAACCAGAGAGTGAATATCTCTCTGGTTTTCATCTTTGGTAGGCGTTAAAGGAGATAGGAGATTCTAAAATTGGCGTTTTTTACATTCGTTTGCCAGTATAATGAGAGACTGGGTTTGTTGCGTCTGTCCATTAACTTGCGCTTTCGCATGTTTTGGACGAGTCCACGTATGGTTAAATAATTCAGAACGACGATCTAAATGGTCACGGTAGCTCATCTTTATCACCTCGTGTAGGAAGTTAATTTAGTTTGTTACTGTACTACTCTTCCTGCTGATTTGCAGCACGCATACGTTCTTGTGGGTGCGTGTTAATTGTGCCGTTAGGTCTTTTCGAAGCGAAGCGTGATTTCGCTTTCGGTTGACCTTCGATTTTGCTGTTGTTTTTTGACTCAGACCAAAATTCGGCTTGTCTACCCATTAAGAACGCCCCCTCATTATCAGTCGATACCCCTTTAAGAAGTATCACTTATAGAATGTGCAAAATAGAAGAAACTATCCTTTAGAAATTAAGGGAATAAATAGGTAAAAGGAGAATAGAACATGAATGATATTTATGAAATATTAACGAAAGAATTATTAGATAAGAATGACAACCTTTCTTACGCACAAGCTCGTGCATGGGTTGAATTACTGTGGGAAGACTTCCAAACAACCTACGCTAAATCAGGTCGTTACCAAGGTGAGGAAATGACTGAGCAAGTGGTACGAACATGGATTAATAATCATGGAAGACGCCTTCATGAAATGCGTACAAATAATCCGAAGTATAGCCATTTAATCAATCAAGAAGATCATTTGAAACATTAAAAAAAGCGACTCAGGTCGCTTTTTTTAATGTGGAAGCAATTCCAGTTTCTTTCGAAGTTTTTCTTCGCTGAAAATCCATCCTGTATATGAACTAATAATATTTAAATTTTGATCGAGCTGAACGATTGCGACGAATGGATAATAATCTTTACTTCGATACCGCAAATCAATAAACCGAACTTCATAATAGTTATCATAATCGAAAATATCCCAGCGATATACAGGCGAGAAAGATAAGAAAGCAGATATATTTTCATCTCGCACAGCGGCTTGCATAATGGCGGTATTAGGGAACGGTACGCGATTAAATTTATCGTATACAAGGATGTTACCGCGGTGCCATCTTGCGACGTAGTAATGTTCAGTTGTAACGACGGCTAAATGATAATGATAAAATTTGTAAGAAGGAGAAATAATTACTTTCTCTACATTTTTGAAACGTTTGTATACTACACTTTTAATATTTCGATGCATCATAATGCGGCCGATATAGTAAACAAACATTAATATATACGCTGCTAAAGCAGTATAGCCTTTATGTGCTCCGACAAGCATACAGGCGATAGCGAGTATATGGATAAAGAAAATGACAGTATCAAACGTATTAATTATGCCGAGCGCTACCCATTTTTTTGTGAAGGGCCTTAATGCCTGTGTACCATAGGCATTGAAAATATCCACAAAAACATGAAGAAAGACGGCAATAAATGACCAAAGTAGTAGATGTAGATAGGGAGCGTCTGAAAAGAAGGCGAAAGAGATGCCACTTATAAGGAGTGACCAAAGAATCACTGCAGGAATGGAATGAGTAATCCCGCGATGATTTCTTATATATTTAGCGTTATTACGCAATTTTAAAACTGTATCGATGTCAGGAATATTGGAACCGGCAATTGTTGCAAGCATCACTGCTTGTGGCCCAATATCACTTTGTGCTATAGCTGGATCTAATGTTGCCAAACTGCCTAGAGTAACGCCCATAACAAGGTGAGTGGCTGTGTCCATAGAAATCCACCTCCGTTTTTTATTAATGTAACTCTTTTTATTCGATACCTCAAGTCCTTTGCCTTCTATTTCCTATGTCATCTTACTTAAATTTTTTCCTAAAATCTTTATAATAGTACGTATATGCAAAAAAATGAGGGGGATCAAGTTTGACACTTGAAATATTAAATGAGTTTAACATAGAACAGTTTCAAAATGATTTAATTGGTTGGTTTGAAAAAGAACAACGTGATTTACCATGGCGAAAAAATAAAGATCCATACCGTGTTTGGGTTTCAGAAATTATGTTACAGCAAACAAGGGTAGAGGCTGTAAAACCATATTACGCAAATTTTATGGGGAAGTTTCCTACGCTTGAAGCGCTAGCAACTGCCGATGATGAAGAAGTATTAAAAGCATGGGAAGGCTTAGGTTATTATTCTAGAGCACGAAATTTACATGCTGCAGTAAAAGAGGTAAAAGAAGTATACGGCGGGACAGTGCCGAGCGATGTAAAGAAAATTGAAAAATTAAAAGGAGTGGGACCATATACAAAAGGTGCCATTTTAAGCATTGCATATGGCATACCAGAGCCAGCGGTTGATGGAAATGTTATGCGCGTATTATCTCGTATTTTATCAGTGTGGGATGATATTGCAAAACCGAAGACGAGAAAAGTTTTTGAAGAGATTGTGCGTGAAATTATTTCGAAAGAAAATCCATCGTATTTTAACCAAGGTTTGATGGAATTAGGGGCATTAATTTGTATACCGAAAAATCCATCTTGTTTACTTTGTCCTGTACGTGAACATTGCAGAGGGTATGCTGAAGGTGTTCAAAAAGAACTACCAGTGAAGAGTAAAGCGAAAGCACCTACAATGGTACCGCTCGTTGCAGGAGTACTTCAAACTGAAGATGGCCGTTACGTAATTAATAAACGCCCAAGTACGGGATTACTGGCTAATATGTGGGAGTTCCCGAATATTGAACTAGGTGAAGGCATTCGTAATCAGAAGCAACAGCTTACGGATTATATGAAGGAGAGCTTTGATCTCTCTGTTTCAATTGATGAATACGCGATGAATGTACAACATACTTTTACACATCGTACTTGGGATATATTTATATTTTACGGAAAAGTAACAGGTAATATTGTCGAAACGGATACACTAAAGTTTGTTTCGAAAGAAGCGTTTGAACAGTTACCTTTCTCGAAATCACATCGTACAATTTACGAAAAGTGTGTTGAGAAAATTACAATGCAATAAAGTGAAACTTTAATCAGTGGGGGTTTTCTTCATCCCCTACTGATTATTAGCCTTCACCAATCGGGCTTTTACGGGCAGCCCGACCCCCACCTAACTTCTTTGCTTTCGCTGCATTTTGAGGTGGGGGTCTTACTGCCCGGCGAATAGCGGGATAAATAATAAAAACGTGTTCCAGAACTTTGGAACACGTTTTTTATATTGAAAATAAATTTGTATTTTGAGGTTGAAAATCCACTCGTTTATAATCCGCCACGTGACTCGATTTCTTTCACAATTTCTTTATAAATCGTTTGTCCCTCTACATTTAGATAAGGCATAATTTGCTGAAATGAATGATGAAAATGAGCTAATTCATCCTTGTTCCATTCATTTTTGGAAATCATAGTCAGCTCAGTCATATCACGTCCAGTATACATATTACCACCTCCATCATATGTAGTTTGAATGAGTGATGAGAGATATATTCGTGAATTTTTTTAAAGAAAATTAAGGATAACTTCTAAGTGAATTGGTTACATTATTGATTGTGGAGGTGAGAAAGATGAGTAAAAAACAACAAGGTTATAATAAGGCAACTTCTGGTGCTAGCATTCAAAGTACAAATGCTAGTTATGGTACAGAGTTTGCAACTGAAACGAATGTACAAGCAGTAAAACAAGCGAACGCACAATCAGAGGCACAGAAAGCACAAGCTTCTGCTGCTCAAAGTGCAAATGCTAGTTATGGTACAGAGTTTGCAACTGAAACAGATGTGCATGCAGTGAAAAAACAAAATGCACAATCAGCTGCAAAAAAATCACAATCTTCTAGCTCAAATCAGTAATGATGGAAAAACACTTCTCCGTTCGAGAGAAGTGTTTTCTATGTGTGCAGGAGTCATTGTAATGAAAATAAAGGGAACGACATAACTTCTAATAAGTCAACAAATGTAGTCAAAGGAGAAAGAAGTGCGCAATTAGAAATATGTAATAGGAATTATAACTGGCGAATGAATTTAAAAGGGGGTAAGTGATGAACGACTTTGATAAGTTGGTAGGAGAGCAGTTGGAAACGATGGATGAGCTTTTAAAGTTACAATCGCATTTAGAGAAGTATCAGCAAATTGAAATGAGTGAAAGGGATACGTGCGATAAAAAAGAATTGCATTTTATCCGTCAAGAAATATATAGAACAGAAATAGCATTAAAACTTTTACATGAAAAATTTGAACAGCAAACGAATAATGTGATTCAATCTTTTGAAACCGAAAAAATAATTTCAAATTAAGGGTGAGATATGTTGTTGATTTTAGGTGAAAAGTCCTTTCTTAAACAGAGATGAGGGGGACTTTTCTTTTTGTTCTATCTTCGTTTAATCTTCTAAAATACGTATTGCTAATTCAGAGAGGATTTTCCTTTATTAAAAGGGTTGGTGATGTGGTATTCAATAATACAAACTTCATTATATTCCTCATGAAAACAAGTGTCCTATCGCTTTAGTTTTAAAATTTTGACAAAAAAGTTATAATAGAAAAAAAGTGAATGCAGTTCAAGGGGTAGTTAAGACAACTTAAGAATGGCATTTGCAGTTGAAAGAAGGGAGCATATATGGGATTTCCCAAAGAAGGAGAAAAGGTACAAATACATAGTTATAAACATAATGGCTCCATTCATAGAATGTGGGAAGAGACAACGATTTTAAAAGGGACGCAGAGTCTTGTGATCGGCGCGAATGATCGTACAGTAGTTACGGAATCAGATGGCCGAACATGGATTACTCGCGAACCTGCGATTTGTTACTTCCATGCCAATTATTGGTTTAATGTGATTGGAATGCTAAGGGAAGAAGGAGTATATTATTATTGTAATTTAAGTTCTCCTTTTGCATATGACTCTGAGGCATTAAAGTATATTGATTACGATTTAGATATTAAAGTGTATCCGGATATGACATATACACTTTTAGATGAAGATGAGTATGAGAAGCATAGTCAAATCATGCAGTATCCACCTGTTATTGATACTATTTTAAAACGAAATGTAGCACATTTAACACAGTGGATTCATCAAAGAAAAGGGCCATTTGCACCGGATTTCGTAGATATGTGGTACGAAAGGTATTTAATGTACAGAAATTAAAACAAACCTGCAGGGGATTTCCCGGCAGGTTTGTCCTATTAGAGGGGGGATTATGTGCAAGGTATAAAAAGATATTTACAATTTGTTAAACCATATCGATGGCTTATTGCTATTACAATTATTATTGGTCTTGTGAAGTTTGGTATCCCGCTTATTATGCCATGGTTATTAAAGTATATTATTGATGATGTTATTCAAGGCACGGGATCGCTTCAAGAAAAAACGTCTCAATTAATAACCGCAATTGGGATTGCTTTTTTTATTTTTGCAGTAGTAAGACCGCCGATAGAATATTATCGTCAATATTTCGCGCAGCGCATTGCCAATACAATACTATACGATTTACGAAAATACATTTTTGGGCACTTGCAAAAATTGAGCTTACGTTATTATTCGAACACAAAAACAGGGGAGCTTATTTCACGTGTAATCCATGATGTAGAACAAACGAAGGACTTTGTAATTACTGGTCTTATGAATGTTTGGTTAGATACTGCAACAATTGTTATTGCCATTATCGTTATGTTTTCTATGAATATAAAATTAACCTTTGTTGCTTTATTAATTTTACCTATTTATGTAGTTGCAGTGAAATATTTTTTCGGGCGCCTTCGAAAATTGACGAAAGAGCGCTCGCAAGCGTTAGCAACTATGCAAGGGTATTTACATGAACGTATTCAAGGGATGCAAGTGACACGTAGTTTTGCATTAGAAGAGTATGAAAGGGGACAGTTTGAAAAGAGAAATAATGAATTTTTAACGAAAGCATTAACTCATACGAGTTGGACGGCAAGAACATTTTCGGTAGTGAATACGTTAACGGATTTAGGGCCGTTACTTGTTATTGGTTTTGCTGCGTATGAGGTAATTCAAGGGTCGTTAACACTGGGTACTATGGTTGCTTTTGTTGGATATATGGATAGTTTATATAGTCCACTTCGTCGCCTTGTTAATTCATCTACAACATTAACACAGTCTTTCGCCTCGATGGATCGAGTGTTTGAATTGTTGGATGAAAAATACGATATTGTTAATGTGCCAAATGCGGTGCAAACGAAAAGGTTAGATGGGGAAGTTATATTTGATAATGTTTCTTTTCGTTATAATGCGGATGAAAAAGAAATATTGCATAATCTGTCATTAACTATGCGCCCGGGAGAGAAGGTTGCGCTTGTGGGGGCAAGTGGAGGAGGAAAGTCATCTCTTGCTAGTTTAATTCCGCGTTTTTATGATGTTTCTGAAGGTGCAGTTTATATAGACGGGATAGATGTAAGAAGGTATGATATGAGAAATTTGCGTAGTAATATTGGAATTGTACTGCAAGATAATTTATTATTTAGCGATACAATCGGTGCTAATATTTTATATGGCAATCCGAAAGCTACAGAGGCGGAAGTGATTTCAGCTGCCAAAGCTGCACAAATTCATGATTTTATTACAGAGTTGCCAGACGGCTATGATACTGTCGTTGGAGAACGTGGTGTGAAATTATCTGGTGGACAAAGACAACGTGTAGCAATCGCACGGGTTTTTCTAAAGGATCCGTCTTTACTTATATTAGATGAAGCAACATCCGCTTTAGATTTAGAAAATGAACGATATATTCAAGATGCACTGCAAACGTTAGCTGCAAATCGGACAACAATTATCATTGCACACCGATTAGCGACGATCACGCATGTTGATACAATTATTTATGTTGAAGATGGTGAAATAAAAGAAAAGGGTTCTCATGAAGAGTTAATGAAAAAAAGGGGATTTTATTACAATCTATATCAACTTCAGCATATAACAGAAACAGCTCCTTTAGCGTAAAAGGAGCTGTTTTTTTATTCGTCTTCTTTTTTATCTTCGATTTGGAGTTCGCTTTCTGGTTTATGGTATGTGTAGAAGCTATCCACAAGTAAATCTAAATGCTCTACTTCCTCACTGTAGTTAATAATTGAAGAAATAAGAGGGAAGAGGTGTAACCATATTTTATATGCTTCCTCATCGTCCTTATTTTGATAATCCATAAAGATATCAATCAATTCTTGTTTACCTGTTTCAACTTCATCAAGCATCTCAACGGATTGTTGTTTCTTTGCTTTACCAATAAATTTTAATAACACTTGTTCGTGATAATGCGTTAATGAATCAAGTTCGTTTTGAATAGATTCCTGAAACTCTTCCGGCATATAGCGCAGTTCATTTTCAGTACGATGTAATGACTTTAACGTGCTTAAAGCGCGGCTTGTTGTCGCTAACATTTGTCTGAATAAAACGAGCTTACGAATTTTCGCGAATTGTATTTTCTTCGTGTAACTTCTTTCTTCTTTATAAAGCAAATAGTAATGATTTAGTTTAATCATTTTTTCTTTCATGCGGTCAATATCGGTTTTTAGCGTTGTAAAATCAGAAGCTTGCCTACTGTTCATACGAATCCATTTGACAATTTCTTCTGTATTATCAACGATGCGATGGTAAAGTTTCGTTTCATATTTTGGCGGCATAAATACTAAATTTACAAGCGAAGCCGCAATAATTCCAATCATAATCGTCGCGAATCGAAGTAAGGCAAAATTAAAGAAATCTTCGCCTTGATACTCCATAATGGCGATAACTGTTACTAAAGCGATTGATATTGTGTTTTCCAAGCGTAATTGTAAAGTAAGAGCAATTACTAATATACACGTTAATCCAATAATAAAAGGATTATGTCCAAAAGCAGCAGCAAATACGATAGCGAATACAGCACCAATTACGTTTGCTTGAATTTGCTCAAGAGCCGTTAAATATGAGCGGTATACAGAAGGTTGAACAGCAAAGATAGCTGAGATTCCCGCAAATACTGGGCTCGGTAATTGAAGTAAAATACAAGCAAATAAAGCTAATGTAATGGCAATACCCGTTTTTAAAATGCGAGCACCAAGTTTCATACCCTTATTGATATCCTTTCTCTTGTCATAATGAATGTACAACATGATACTATACATTCATTACAATATGTTAGCAAGTGATATTTTAGTGACGTTAAAAAAGTTTAATAAATAAATTACAGTCCATTTATAATTTCTCCAAGTTCTCTTTAAACATCTATTCTTTAATAAAAAAACCTGCTGAATTTCAGCAGGTTTCAAATTGTTATTCTAGATTACTATGCGATGCTCGCTTCGTCAATTTTTTTATGAAAATAAATATTGTACGTATCATTCAGTTGAAATCGATGGATCCGTCTGTTCTTTTTTCGGGATAATTTCATAGAAGTGAAGTTGGATATTATCTAATAATGGTGTTAACAAAGCGACTTCTTCATATTGTTCATGCTCATTTAATACACGAATGTAGTCTAATAATAATTCATTCACATCTTGCAAACCATTTTTACTAATTGACTGCAATGTTACATTTGCACCTTTAGCAATTCTTCTTCTTAAAGCGTGTTCTGTTAAACCTAAGTTTGGCTCATGACGTAAATAAACAACACCACCAGTCATGCCGGCACAAATCCATGGACCAGGATCTCCTAAAACAAGAGCGCGACCATTTGTCATATATTCAAAAGCAAATCCTTTTATATTAGAATATACTCCGATATTTCCTTGTTCTTGTTCGCGGAGTGGTTTTGTAATTCTGCCTCCAATTATCATATCTGCTCCAGAAAGGCGAATGCCAGCACGAGCATCAGCGTTACCTTGCACGTATAATGCACCTTTTTGAGCACCGTATCCAAATCCTTTTCCGACAGAGCCGTTATAATATGTTCCATCTTTTCCTTTTGCTTTCGTTATATAAATGCCACCGCCAAATGAAGTTTTTCCAATTCCGTCTTGTGCGCCGCCATTTACGTGTATAAATAAGTTCTCGCTATTGTACGCGCCTAATCCGTTTCCGGGAACAGATCCGTTTGTATACTTTAATGTAAGTGGTTCAAGATGAGTGTTTTCATATAATTTGCTACGAATACGATAACAGGATTCTAGACCGCCCATTACGCGTTGCTCTACGCCGACGCTTACTAATTCTTTTGAATGGAGAGAATTTGTTATTTCAAATTGTTTTTCTTGTACAGATGCCGTTATTTTCACGGATGAGTCTTCTATCGTTTGTATTAAATTACGTAAGTCTAATAAGTCCTTGCCTCGAGTTTGTTCTAATAAATCCGATCGTCCGATAATATCTTGTAAGTTCGTGTAGCCGAGCTGACCTGTTAAACGTTTCAATTCTGTACCGAAAGTAGTGAATAGGCTTAATAGCCCTGTAACTGCGCTTTCTAATTCACGTGGAACGAAACGGCGGAGTCCATGTTCTTTCGCTTGAGCTTCAGATTCAATTTGTGTTGCAATTCCGACGTGGCACGTATCGAGATGACAACCACGGCAAGTTGTACAGCCAATTGCAATCATTGATAATGTGCCAAATCCAATCCGGTTTGCTCCAAGGAGCATGATCTTTAAGGCGTCATTTACACTTCGAATACCACCATCTGCCCAAATTTCTACTTTATGTCTCATATTTGCTTCTAGTAACGCATTGTGAGCAGCTTTAACACCGATTTCTACAGGAAGACCTACATGTTGCAATGCGTGAATACGCGCAGCGCCTGTTCCACCATCAAATCCACTAATGTTAATAAAGTCAGCGCCAGCTTTTGCGATACCGACAGCAATTGTTCCGATGTTAGGGACGACAGGAACTTTTACAGCTACTTTTGCAAGATGATTAGCCGTTTTAATTTCTGTAATCATTTGAGCCAGGTCTTCAATTGAATAAATATCATGGTTGTTAGAAGGTGAAATTAAATCCGAACCAATTGTAGCATTACGTGCTTCAGCAATTTTGGCAGTTACTTTTGAACCTGGCAAATGTCCACCTTCACCAGGTTTTGCTCCTTGACCGATTTTAATTTCAATTAAATTTGATGAATTTAGTAGTTCAGCGTTTACTCCAAATCGACCAGATGCAACTTGTTGTCCACGTGTATGTGGGTACTTACCAATCATATCTTTAATTTCGCCGCCTTCACCGTTCAAACTAATCATATTTAGCTGATCGGCAGCTTCTGCATATGCGCGAAAGGCAATTTCATTTTGAGAACCAAATGACATAGAACTAATAATAAATGGTAAATCATGATTGTGAATGCGGATGGACACTTCTTCAGTTGGAACTACATGCTGTGCTTGTTTTGTTTGAACAAGGTGCCTGATTGCGATGGGAGTGTTTTCTTCTAATTCACTTAACTTGTCGCGGTAATCATCATAAGGGTTTCCTTTTGCAACATCACCAATCGCTTTCCAAATTCGCGGGAATATATGAAATGATTTTCTCATTCTAACTTTTGGATTGTTATAATCATCAGCTCGAATTTTTGCATCTTCAGTAAGTGAGTCAAGTGAAAAAGCTAAATCATTTGAACCGAAGAAGTTTGTAATTTGTAATATATTTGCGATTTCCTCATGTAATCCAATAGAGGAGAAGAGGCGACCGTAACCGCGTAATTCATGAATTCCAATCGTTGAAATTACTTTCTCTAGTCCTTTATTAAGTGCGGTATACAAATTAGTAATTGGTGCTTTTGTGCCATCATTTACAGTTGCGAACAATAAATATGGATTAATACCATCTGCCCCTAATCCATATAGCGTGACAATATCGTGTAAGGAGCGAAGGGCACCGGAACGTATAACGAGAGAGCATTTTCGGCGTAATTTATTTTCAGTTAATGCTTGATGTACTTTAGCGGTAACTAAATGTGGATCAATCCATAATAGTTCATTTTGATGAGAGTTAGCGTCATCTAATAATAGTAGGGAAGCTCCATTTTTAACGGCTGCTATCGCTTCGGAACTAATTCGATTTAATGCGCTTTGTAAAGTTTCTGATGGACTAAATGTAACTGAAATTGTAGAGGCAGAGCTATGAGTAATGAATAGCTGTATAAGTTGTTCGTACGTAATCGTGTGTAAGTCTGCCGCGATAGATTGAGCTAAATTTCCTTCTAAAATAATGGGTGAAAGCATCTCGATTACAAATGGTTGTTTAGAGTTATCTAATAAACTCGGACGCTCTCCGAGTACAGTACGTGTGGAGAAGTGTTCGACTTCTCGATCACGATCGATTGCTGGATTTGTAACAACGGCTACACTTTCCTTAATGAAATCAGCAATATTTCGTCTATCTGTATCAAGTGCGGAAAGTGGTGAGTCATGCCCAAGTGACCGAATTGGTTCGACGCCTTTTGTTGCCATCTGTTCAAGGAGCTGAATATGTTCTCGATCCCAGCCGAAAGCAACGTATTGCCTTGTTTCAACTTGAACAGAATCACATAATCCCTCAGTTTCTTTCGTTTCAGGGATAGATAAGTTTAAATGATAATTACTAACATCGATTCGTTTCTTAAAACGGTTATAGACTTCAATTTGATAATTGTCGTATTCATAGAGAACGAGCTCATCTTGTTCATTCCATTGTAATCCAACTTTTTCTCCAGGAGCGAGTGGTTTCGGCTCTGCTACATATTCAGTTGGTGATACAACTCCAGGTTCAGAAGAGAAAATATAGGAGCTCTCTGTCTCTACTTTCCAAACTGGGCGTAATCCAAGGGAATCGACACTGAAAACAGCTTCATCTTTATAACGTGAAATGATGCCAGCTGGACCTTGTGCGAAATGCCCCCAAGCCTCACGTATATAAGTGTATAAGTTTTGTAAGTTTGTTTCGTAAAGTTTTATTTCATTAATAATTGGTGGAAATAATATATCCATTGCTTCAAATAAACTGTAGTTATACTGAACGAGAAGGGTTTCTAAGGTGCGGTTTAAATCTTGGGAATCACTGCCCCCGGCAGTAAGTGGTACATTAATCATTTCAGCTTGATCGCGTAATTTTGCAATCGTGTTAATTTCACCATTATGCCCGAGAATACTAAATGGTTGTACACGAAAAAAGTTAGATAACGTATTAGTAGAATAGCGATTATGTCCTAGTGTCATAGTTGAAGCGATAAGTGGGTGTTGTAAATCATTGTAATAAGCAACGAGTGTATCACCAGCGCCGAGAACTTTATATACAACATGTTCATGACTTAATGAGGAAACATGAATTGCTTCATTTTCTTCGATTTTTATTGTTACAGAAAATAATGTTTGTTCAATATTTTTAACTTCACTTTCGGCGATAAGGGCAATTTGCCAAAATACAGGTTCTTCTTGTTTACCAAGAGGACCGAGTGCATCTGAGTTTATTACATCATCATTTTCGAGAACAATTGTAAAGTTTTCATTGTTTAGTTGCGTACGAATGTAATCTTTTAACTCAGCGATGTTTTCCTTTTTGTTTAGAAAAAAATGTCCAACGATAAAGTGGGGATGATCCACAATCGTTGGATTATATCCGCTACTTTTCAGTTTTTCATTCCAAAGTGCTTTTGGCATGTCGATATGAATGCCGATACCATCTCCTTCGCCATTAATGAAACCAGCTCTATGATTCATTTTGACAAGTGATTGTATACAAAGGTCGATATTTTCTTTTGTAGGAATTCTTCGTTTTTCCATAACGGAAACGATTCCACACGCATCATGTTCTGCATTTTTATAATTCCGAAATAAAGACGGTGTCCATTTATTTTTTTTATTGAGCATCCGTCAATCCCCCCTCTGGAAAATGGATTTTGAATAATCTTACTATTTAAGGCGTGAACTGCCTTGTATACAGGGATAGTAAGGATATAAAAGAATATAAAACAGATAATTATGAATAATTATACTATTAATGAGGGATTTATGAAATAGAAAAAAGGAAAAAAGAAAGGTTGCTTTCTTTTTTCCTTTTAATTACAGGGGTTATTTATTGTCTGCTAAAGCAGCAAATGCTCTGCCAACAGCTTCAATTGTATATTCAATATCTTCTTTTGTATGTTCTGTCGTTAAGAACCATGCTTCATATTTAGAAGGTGCTAAATTAATACCTTCTTGAAGCATCAGCTTGAAGAATCTACCGAACATTTCACCATCTGTACTTTTGGCTGCATCGTAATCTTCAATTGTATTTGTCGTGAAGTATACAGTTAATGCACCCTTTAGACGGTTTACTGTAATATCGATGTTATGTTTTGTAGCTTGATCTAAAATTCCTTTTTCAAGCATTGCGCCAAGTGCATCTAATTTCTCGTATACACCTTCTTGTTGAAGTACTTCTAGGCAGGCAATACCTGATGCCATAGAAGCAGGGTTCCCGGCCATTGTACCAGCTTGGTATGCAGGGCCGAGCGGTGCAACTTGTTCCATAATTTCTTTCTTACCACCGTAAGCGCCAATTGGAAGACCGCCGCCGATAACTTTACCAAGTGCTGTTAAATCTGGTGTTACGCCAAGTAAGTCTTGAGCGCCGCCATACATAAAGCGGAAAGCAGTAATAACTTCATCATAAATTACTAGTGCGCCAGCTTCGTGAACAAGTTCGTTTACTTTTTCGAGGAAGCCAGGTTTTGGCTCTACAATACCGAAGTTTCCAACAATCGGTTCTACAAGGATAGCTGCTACTTCATGTCCCCATTTATCTAACGCTTCTTTTAAAGTTTCTACATTATTAAATGGAACAGTAATAACTTCTTGAGCGATACTTTGTGGCACACCAGCTGAATCAGGAATTCCAAGAGTAGAAGGACCAGAGCCAGCTGCTACAAGTACTAAATCGGAATGACCGTGGTAACAACCAGCGAATTTCATAATTTTTGTGCGACCAGTGTAAGCACGAGCAACACGAATGGTTGTCATAACGGATTCTGTACCCGAGTTTACGAAGCGGACTTTATCTAAAGCGGGCATTGCTTCTTTTAACATTTTTGCAAATTTTACTTCTAGTGCTGTAGGAGTACCGTATAGTACACCATTTTCAGCCGCTGTTTTAATTGCTTCTGTTACGTGCGGGTGAGCATGTCCAGTAATAATAGGACCATATGCTGCTAAATAGTCGATATATTTATTTCCATCTACATCCCAGAAATAAGCACCTTTCCCGCGTTCCATTGCAACAGGAGAACCGCCTCCAACTGCTTTAAAAGAGCGAGAAGGACTATTAACACCACCAACGATATGTTCTAATGCTTCTTTATGTAATGCTTCTGATTTTGTGAAATTCACTACAATTCATCTCCTTACAAAAATCTATGTATTATTCTAACATGTTTTTCGAAAAGACGTATTGTTTGTGATAGAAGGAGCAGTTGGGTAAACTATTCGTTGTGACATTTAGGAAGGGGGTCCGATTATGAAATCGGTAATTGAGGTACAAGGGTTACGTAAAGAGTTTACAGCCTATTCAAGTCGTCCGGGCTTAAAGGGTGCATTTCGCGATTTATTAAATCGTAATTATAAAATAGTACCAGCAGTAAATGATGTGTCTTTTACTGTAAAGCAAGGTGAAATGGTTGGTTATATTGGTGAAAATGGTGCTGGTAAATCAACGACGATTAAAATGCTTACAGGGATTTTGACTCCGACATCAGGACAAATTACAGTGAACGGAATGAATCCACACAAACAGAGAGAAGAATTTGTAAGAACAATCGGTGTTGTGTTTGGGCAGCGTTCGCAGCTTTGGTGGGATATCGCTGTACAAGAATCATTTCGTTTATTGAAGAAAGTATACGGTGTATCAGACGCTCAGTATAAGGAACATATGGAACATGTTATTGAAACGTTAGATATCGGTCCTTTATTAGATAAACCAGTACGAAAATTATCTCTTGGTCAAAGAATGCGTTGTGAATTGGCAGCGGCGTTAATTCATAATCCGCCGTTATTATTTTTAGATGAGCCGACAATTGGCCTAGATGTTCTTGTGAAATTGAAAATACGAGAATTCTTAAAAGAGATGAATGAACGTTATAAAACAACAATTTTATTAACGACACATGATATTACTGATATTGAAGCTTTATGTGAACGCGTCATCATGCTTGATGAAGGAAATATTATGTATGACGGATCTTTAGATAATCTTCGTACACAGTGGGGAGTAGAGAAGGAAATACATTTTCAGTTTGTTGCCCCAGTTTCATACCAGGAGTTATCAATGGTTATGCCAGATAGTCATGTCGTTTGGTCAAAGGCGAAAGAAGAAAACGCATGGGTTGCAAAAATACCGAATGAAGAAGTTATCATTTCTATGTTGATTTCTAAAGTAGTACAAGCCTTTCAAATTAAAGATTTGAAAATTAACGAAGTGTCTACAGAGGAAATTATTCGTAACATTTATGAAGAAGGTATTATGCATGGGTAAGTATATTGAAATGATTCGGATTCGCTTTTTAATGATGCTTGCTTATCGTACAAATTATTACAGTGGGATTTTAATTTATACGATTAACATTGGTGCATATTATTTTTTATGGCAAGCAATTTATAGCGGGAAAGAGAATATTGAAAGTTTATCTATTTCACAAATGACTACGTATATTGCGATCGCATGGATGGCACGCGCTTTTTATTTCAATAATATAGATAGAGAAATTGCGATGGAAATTCAAGAAGGACGTGTGGCGGTAGAGCTAATTCGTCCGTACAACTATTTAGGTATGAAAGTTATGCAAGGGCTTGGAGAAGGGATATTTCGTTTTGCTTTCTTTTCGATTCCAGGTATGGTTATTGTTACGTTATTATTTTCATTACAAATTACAACGAATTTTCAAACGTGGTTATATTTCTTCTTATCTTTAATATTTAGTTTTATCATTAATACACAAATAAATTTAATGACAGGAATGCTTACATTCTTCTTATTTAATAATAGTGGAATTATGTATGCGAAACGTGTTGTTATCGATTTATTTTCTGGTTTATTATTACCGATTAGTTTTTATCCGTTATGGGCCCAAAAAGCAATGGTGTTTTTACCGTTTCAAGCAATTAGTTATATTCCGAGTATGATTTTCTCTGAAGGTATACAAGGAAGTAAGTTATATGAAGCTTTATTATTTCAAGTGATTTGGGCAATTATACTTATTATTCCAATTGTACTGATGTGGAAAACGGCGAGAAAACGTCTAATCGTACAAGGGGGATGATGAGATGATATATATAAAATTATTTTTGCAATATGCAAGTCAATATATAAAAACAAAATTGGAGTATCGTGGCGATTTTATCGTCGGATTACTTTCAGATTTATCACTACAAGCTGTTAATTTAATTTTCATTCTTGTTGTGTTTGGGCATACGCAAGCACTAAAAGGGTGGAGCCGAGAAGAAGTAATCTTTATTTATGGTTTCTTTTTAGTACCGTTTGCCATTTTTTCAGCTTTCTTTAATATATGGGACTTTAATGATCGTTACATTATTAAAGGAGAAATGGACCGTATATTAACGAGACCGATTCATAGTTTATTTCAAATTATATTAGAAAGAATGGAACTTGAATCTTTAATTGGAGCTGTTACGGGGATTATTGTTATGGGTTATGCAGCAATGGAGCTGCAATTATCTTTTTACTGGTATGATTTCTTCTTATTCCTATTTATGGTAGGAGGAGGGGCACTTGTGTACGGCGGAATATTTGTTACGCTTGCAAGTCTTGGCTTTTGGTCGGATGCGAAAAGTTCTATTATGCCGCTTATGTATAACATAGGGAATTATGGACGCTATCCTGTTGATATTTATAACCGTGTTATTCGCTTTATTTTAACGTTTGTTTTACCGTTTGCATTTGTTGGGGTATATCCAGCAGCATACTTTTTAAGAAAAACAGAGTGGAATAGCTATGCTTTCGCAACGCCAATTGTTGGTGTTATCTGTTTTACTATTGCAATTACCCTCTGGAATCAAGGGGTCAAACGATATCGTGGTGCAGGAAATTAATTAAAGAAGCTTGTTCGTTTCTAAGGGATAAATCAGCTGTAGTCCTCATACATATAAAATGAGGTGGAGGACATGTTATGGGGATTTATTCTATTAATTGCAGCAATTGCTATTTTGAGAAGTGTCCAATTACTATGGAGTTCATATTCAAATTCCAATCGTTTCTTTTCGCTGTACAATTTAGCTACGTTGTTTTTAATTTATACAACGGTACTGATTGCGTTTGGATTAAGTTATGTTGTGCTAGAGGAAATGGGTTTTGCAGTTTTGAAAGAAGATGGGGATAGGCTAAGTGCTCATTCCTTTCAACTCGTTGAAATATGTTTATATTTTAGCGCGGTTACTTTATTGTCCGTTGGATATGGTGATATAGCTCCGATTGGAATCGGAAGATGGATTGCAATTGGAGAAGCGCTAATTGGATATACATTACCGTTTGCCTTTGTGGTAAGGACTGTAATGGACAATGAAAAATAAGGTAGCATTTGTTATAGTAATAGAAAAGAAAAGGAGTGATAACAATGATCACAGTAGGAGAAATAGCACCGGAATTCACATTAGAGGGAAGTACCGGAGAACAAATTCGCTTAGCTGACTTCCGAGGTAAAAATGTGGTTTTATACTTTTACCCGAAAGATATGACTCCAGGGTGTACAACTGAAGCATGTGATTTTCGTGATGCATATGGATTATTCCAAGAGAAGGACACGGTCATCCTGGGTGTAAGTCCTGATTCGGTGAACAGACATATGAAATTCATCGAGAAGCATGAGCTTCCATTTGTACTTTTAGTAGATGAAGATCATAAAGTAGCAGAATTGTACGATGTTTGGAAGTTGAAAAAGAACTTTGGAAAAGAGTACATGGGAATCGAGCGTTCTACATTCCTTATCAATAAAGATGGTGAACTTGTAAAAGAATGGCGTAAAGTGAAAGTGAAAGGACATATTGAGGACGTTCTTTCTTATATAAAATAAATCTATATTAATGAGGATAAAAAATACATATGTAAGGCATGCGTCTATACATATTTTCTTGCGATACATAAAGTGAAAGTGTAGGGCATACCTCCTCAGATGATAGTATTCCAAGTGCGATTATGTCGCACTTTTTTCTATGTAAATGTATAAGGAATAGGGAAAGATACATAAGAGTAAGGCTATATACAAAAATAAACCACATACTTATAGTAGAAATATTGACGATTTATAAGAAAAGGAGTACACTCTTTATAAGAATTATAAAATAATAATCCGTATAGAATCGGGGTGCATGACGGTGGTCAAAGAAGAATTAAAAGAAGCGCTAGAAATGCTGAAAAATACGGGTGTACGCATTACTCCACAGCGTCATGCTATTTTAGAGTACCTTGTGGAATCTATGACGCACCCAACAGCGGATGACATTTATAAAGCGTTAGAAGGTAAGTTTCCAAATATGAGTGTTGCAACTGTCTATAATAACTTACGTGTGTTTAAAGAAGTTGGACTTGTAAAGGAATTAACTTATGGAGACGCTTCAAGTAGATTTGATTATGTTACAAGTCAACATTATCATGTGATTTGCGAAAAATGTGGTAAGATTGTTGATTTTCCTTATGGAGGATTGGAACAGCTTGAAGAGGAAGCTGCAAAAACGACAGGCTTCGTTATTAATAGTCATCGCTTAGAAATTTATGGCGTTTGTCCAGAGTGTCATAAGGCGTAATATATAATAAAGAAAGAGGCTGACGGCTATACGTCGACCTCTTTCTTTATTATATATGGCAATCGTGTTAGACTCATGAGGATTTAAAATGTTAAGTGAAGAATCAAATTTAATAAGAACAAATACAAGAGGTGATTTCTTAGTTAAGAAATCACCTTTTTAATGAGATGAAACTTCTTTAGTTTTGTAAGCTCCATATACCTATGATTTATAACTTTTCTTATTATATTTCTCATCAAATTCTTTTCCTTCTAGATTTCGATCAAGTGTTAAAGGTTGATTGCAATGCATACATGCGTCGACACGACCGAGCATTTTTGTTGGTTTATCGCAGCTTGGACAAATAATTTGTATCGTTTTTGTAGATAACATACCAATCCAAAAGTAAACAACAGTGCTAGCGATGACAGCTAAAAAACCAACCATCATAAAGGTTGTCATAATAATGATGTTTTCGCGAAAAAAGACACCTAAGTATGCAATGAAGAGGCCGATAAATACTAAACTCAATGCAAAGGTTCGGATTTTATTAATTTTGTTCGAATATTTAATACCCATTCCCACCACACTCCTATAGGAATAATATAACACACAATTTAGAATATTTTATGGAAACGAAGGCGATGATTAAATTTATCATTTATTAAAGAACAGTAGTGCTTTCTTTTAAGATGCAATACAGAAAGAGATTAGGTGGAAGAAGCATGTCTATAAAAGAGGAGTAGTAATTTTTTTCTATAGTTAATTTAGCTTTTTAGCGGGATGTGAAATTTTTTTAGAAAAAGTATTGACCCTATATATACTGCGTGATATATTAATAAACGTCGCTGATGCGGAAACGCAGAAAACGACAAAAAAGAAATTTGAAAAACTTAGTTGACATCGAAAAACGAAGATGTTAACATAAGGAAGTCGCAATTGAGCGGCGAAGTAGTTCTTTGAAAACTGAACGAAACAAACAACGTGAACGTCAATTTTTATTTTTAGATGCTAGACAAACTAACTTTATTGGAGAGTTTGATCCTGGCTCAGGATGAACGCTGGCGGCGTGCCTAATACATGCAAGTCGAGCGAATGGATTAAGAGCTTGCTCTTATGAAGTTAGCGGCGGACGGGTGAGTAACACGTGGGTAACCTGCCCATAAGACTGGGATAACTCCGGGAAACCGGGGCTAATACCGGATAATATTTTGAACTGCATGGTTCGAAATTGAAAGGCGGCTTCGGCTGTCACTTATGGATGGACCCGCGTCGCATTAGCTAGTTGGTGAGGTAACGGCTCACCAAGGCAACGATGCGTAGCCGACCTGAGAGGGTGATCGGCCACACTGGGACTGAGACACGGCCCAGACTCCTACGGGAGGCAGCAGTAGGGAATCTTCCGCAATGGACGAAAGTCTGACGGAGCAACGCCGCGTGAGTGATGAAGGCTTTCGGGTCGTAAAACTCTGTTGTTAGGGAAGAACAAGTGCTAGTTGAATAAGCTGGCACCTTGACGGTACCTAACCAGAAAGCCACGGCTAACTACGTGCCAGCAGCCGCGGTAATACGTAGGTGGCAAGCGTTATCCGGAATTATTGGGCGTAAAGCGCGCGCAGGTGGTTTCTTAAGTCTGATGTGAAAGCCCACGGCTCAACCGTGGAGGGTCATTGGAAACTGGGAGACTTGAGTGCAGAAGAGGAAAGTGGAATTCCATGTGTAGCGGTGAAATGCGTAGAGATATGGAGGAACACCAGTGGCGAAGGCGACTTTCTGGTCTGTAACTGACACTGAGGCGCGAAAGCGTGGGGAGCAAACAGGATTAGATACCCTGGTAGTCCACGCCGTAAACGATGAGTGCTAAGTGTTAGAGGGTTTCCGCCCTTTAGTGCTGAAGTTAACGCATTAAGCACTCCGCCTGGGGAGTACGGCCGCAAGGCTGAAACTCAAAGGAATTGACGGGGGCCCGCACAAGCGGTGGAGCATGTGGTTTAATTCGAAGCAACGCGAAGAACCTTACCAGGTCTTGACATCCTCTGAAAATCCTAGAGATAGGACTTCTCCTTCGGGAGCAGAGTGACAGGTGGTGCATGGTTGTCGTCAGCTCGTGTCGTGAGATGTTGGGTTAAGTCCCGCAACGAGCGCAACCCTTGATCTTAGTTGCCATCATTAAGTTGGGCACTCTAAGGTGACTGCCGGTGACAAACCGGAGGAAGGTGGGGATGACGTCAAATCATCATGCCCCTTATGACCTGGGCTACACACGTGCTACAATGGACGGTACAAAGAGCTGCAAGACCGCGAGGTGGAGCTAATCTCATAAAACCGTTCTCAGTTCGGATTGTAGGCTGCAACTCGCCTACATGAAGCTGGAATCGCTAGTAATCGCGGATCAGCATGCCGCGGTGAATACGTTCCCGGGCCTTGTACACACCGCCCGTCACACCACGAGAGTTTGTAACACCCGAAGTCGGTGGGGTAACCTTTATGGAGCCAGCCGCCTAAGGTGGGACAGATGATTGGGGTGAAGTCGTAACAAGGTAGCCGTATCGGAAGGTGCGGCTGGATCACCTCCTTTCTATGGAGAATTGATGAACGCAGTTCATCAATAAACGTTGACTTGTTTCGTTTCGTTCAGTTTTGAGAGAACTATCTCTCAAGTTTAAATGTATGTTCTTTGAAAACTAGATAACAGTGTAGCTCATATTTTTTTAATTTTAGTTTGGTTAAGTTAGAAAGGGCGCACGGTGGATGCCTTGACACTAGGAGTCGATGAAGGACGGGACTAACGCCGATATGCTTCGGGGAGCTGTAAGTAAGCTTTGATCCGAAGATTTCCGAATGGGGAAACCCACTATACGTAATGGTATGGTATCCTTACCTGAATACATAGGGTATGGAAGACAGACCCAGGGAACTGAAACATCTAAGTACCTGGAGGAAGAGAAAGCAAATGCGATTTCCTGAGTAGCGGCGAGCGAAACGGAATCTAGCCCAAACCAAGAGGCTTGCCTCTTGGGGTTGTAGGACATTCTATACGGAGTTACAAAGGAACGAGGTAGACGAAGCGACCTGGAAAGGTCCGTCACAGAGGGTAACAACCCCGTAGTCGAAACTTCGTTCTCTCTTGAATGTATCCTGAGTACGGCGGAACACGTGAAATTCCGTCGGAATCTGGGAGGACCATCTCCCAAGGCTAAATACTACCTAGTGATCGATAGTGAACCAGTACCGTGAGGGAAAGGTGAAAAGCACCCCGGAAGGGGAGTGAAAGAGATCCTGAAACCGTGTGCCTACAAATAGTCAGAGCCCGTTAATGGGTGATGGCGTGCCTTTTGTAGAATGAACCGGCGAGTTACGATCCCGTGCAAGGTTAAGCTGAAGAGGCGGAGCCGCAGCGAAAGCGAGTCTGAATAGGGCGTTTAGTACGTGGTCGTAGACCCGAAACCAGGTGATCTACCCATGTCCAGGGTGAAGTTCAGGTAACACTGAATGGAGGCCCGAACCCACGCACGTTGAAAAGTGCGGGGATGAGGTGTGGGTAGCGGAGAAATTCCAATCGAACCTGGAGATAGCTGGTTCTCCCCGAAATAGCTTTAGGGCTAGCCTTAAGTGTAAGAGTCTTGGAGGTAGAGCACTGATTGAACTAGGGGTCCTCATCGGATTACCGAATTCAGTCAAACTCCGAATGCCAATGACTTATCCTTAGGAGTCAGACTGCGAGTGATAAGATCCGTAGTCAAGAGGGAAACAGCCCAGATCGCCAGCTAAGGTCCCAAAGTGTGTATTAAGTGGAAAAGGATGTGGAGTTGCTTAGACAACTAGGATGTTGGCTCAGAAGCAGCCACCATTTAAAGAGTGCGTAATAGCTCACTAGTCGAGTGACTCTGCGCCGAAAATGTACCGGGGCTAAATACACCACCGAAGCTGCGAATTGATACCAATGGTATCAGTGGTAGGGGAGCGTTCTAAGTGCAGTGAAGTCAGACCGGAAGGACTGGTGGAGCGCTTAGAAGTGAGAATGCCGGTATGAGTAGCGAAAGACGGGTGAGAATCCCGTCCACCGAATGCCTAAGGTTTCCTGAGGAAGGCTCGTCCGCTCAGGGTTAGTCAGGACCTAAGCCGAGGCCGACAGGCGTAGGCGATGGACAACAGGTTGATATTCCTGTACCACCTCTTTATCGTTTGAGCAATGGAGGGACGCAGAAGGATAGAAGAAGCGTGCGATTGGTTGTGCACGTCCAAGCAGTTAGGCTGATAAGTAGGCAAATCCGCTTATCGTGAAGGCTGAGCTGTGATGGGGAAGCTCCTTATGGAGCGAAGTCTTTGATTCCCCGCTGCCAAGAAAAGCTTCTAGCGAGATAAAAGGTGCCTGTACCGCAAACCGACACAGGTAGGCGAGGAGAGAATCCTAAGGTGTGCGAGAGAACTCTGGTTAAGGAACTCGGCAAAATGACCCCGTAACTTCGGGAGAAGGGGTGCTTTCTTAACGGAAAGCCGCAGTGAATAGGCCCAAGCGACTGTTTAGCAAAAACACAGGTCTCTGCGAAGCCGTAAGGCGAAGTATAGGGGCTGACACCTGCCCGGTGCTGGAAGGTTAAGGAGAGGGGTTAGCGTAAGCGAAGCTCTGAACTGAAGCCCCAGTAAACGGCGGCCGTAACTATAACGGTCCTAAGGTAGCGAAATTCCTTGTCGGGTAAGTTCCGACCCGCACGAAAGGTGTAACGATTTGGGCACTGTCTCAACCAGAGACTCGGTGAAATTATAGTACCTGTGAAGATGCAGGTTACCCGCGACAGGACGGAAAGACCCCGTGGAGCTTTACTGTAGCCTGATATTGAATTTTGGTACAGTTTGTACAGGATAGGCGGGAGCCATTGAAACCGGAGCGCTAGCTTCGGTGGAGGCGCTGGTGGGATACCGCCCTGACTGTATTGAAATTCTAACCTACGGGTCTTATCGACCCGGGAGACAGTGTCAGGTGGGCAGTTTGACTGGGGCGGTCGCCTCCTAAAGTGTAACGGAGGCGCCCAAAGGTTCCCTCAGAATGGTTGGAAATCATTCGTAGAGTGCAAAGGCATAAGGGAGCTTGACTGCGAGACCTACAAGTCGAGCAGGGACGAAAGTCGGGCTTAGTGATCCGGTGGTTCCGCATGGAAGGGCCATCGCTCAACGGATAAAAGCTACCCCGGGGATAACAGGCTTATCTCCCCCAAGAGTCCACATCGACGGGGAGGTTTGGCACCTCGATGTCGGCTCATCGCATCCTGGGGCTGTAGTCGGTCCCAAGGGTTGGGCTGTTCGCCCATTAAAGCGGTACGCGAGCTGGGTTCAGAACGTCGTGAGACAGTTCGGTCCCTATCCGTCGTGGGCGTAGGAAATTTGAGAGGAGCTGTCCTTAGTACGAGAGGACCGGGATGGACGCACCGCTGGTGTACCAGTTGTTCTGCCAAGGGCATAGCTGGGTAGCTATGTGCGGAAGGGATAAGTGCTGAAAGCATCTAAGCATGAAGCCCCCCTCAAGATGAGATTTCCCATAGCGTAAGCTAGTAAGATCCCTGAAAGATGATCAGGTTGATAGGTTCGAGGTGGAAGCGTGGCGACATGTGGAGCTGACGAATACTAATAGATCGAGGACTTAACCATATAATATGAAGCAACGTTATCTAGTTTTGAGAGAATATAAAAAACTTATTGACTTTCAGTTTGAATAAGTTATAATAATTATTGTCTCAAAAGAATAATGTCTGGTAATGATGGCAGAGAGGTCACACCCGTTCCCATACCGAACACGGAAGTTAAGCTCTCTAGCGCCGATGGTAGTTGGGACCTTGTCCCTGTGAGAGTAGGACGTTGCCAGGCAATATTATTCCGCAGTAGCTCAGCGGTAGAGCTATCGGCTGTTAACCGATCGGTCGTAGGTTCGATTCCTACCTGCGGAGCCAT
Source organism: Bacillus cereus group sp. RP43 (assembly GCF_040459645.1). NCBI lineage: Bacteria > Bacillati > Bacillota > Bacilli > Caryophanales > Bacillaceae > Bacillus > Bacillus cereus group sp. RP43. The sequence goes on along the minus strand of NZ_JARVHQ010000001.1, from coordinate 4,636,840 downwards.
TGGAGAGCTGTCCGAGTTGGCCGAAGGAGCACGATTGGAAATCGTGTATACGTCACAAGCGTATCAAGGGTTCGAATCCCTTGCTCTCCGCCATAAGGAATTTATAATATTTGGCCCGTTGGTCAAGTGGTTAAGACACCGCCCTTTCACGGCGGTAACACGGGTTCGAATCCCGTACGGGTCACCACTTTTGGAGGATTAGCTCAGCTGGGAGAGCACCTGCCTTACAAGCAGGGGGTCGGCGGTTCGATCCCGTCATCCTCCACCATATAAATTATATGAATAATATTGTCGCGGGGTGGAGCAGTACGGTAGCTCGTCGGGCTCATAACCCGAAGGTCGCAGGTTCAAATCCTGTCCCCGCAACCAAATGGTCCCGTGGTGTAGTGGTTAACATGCCTGCCTGTCACGCAGGAGATCGCCGGTTCGACCCCGGTCGGGACCGCCATTTTAATAAGGCTCGGTAGCTCAGTCGGTAGAGCAGAGGACTGAAAATCCTCGTGTCGGCGGTTCGATTCCGTCCCGAGCCACCATTTTAATAAAATATGCCGGCTTAGCTCAATTGGTAGAGCAACTGACTTGTAATCAGTAGGTTGGGGGTTCAAGTCCTCTAGCCGGCACCATGTAAGTTTCGGAGGGGTAGCGAAGTGGCTAAACGCGGCGGACTGTAAATCCGCTCCTTCGGGTTCGGCAGTTCGAATCTGCCCCCCTCCACCATTTTACATAGGGGCATAGTTTAAAGGTAGAACTGAGGTCTCCAAAACCTCCAGTGTGGGTTCAATTCCTACTGCCCCTGCCAAATATATAAACACAACATGGCGGTTGTGGCGAAGTGGTTAACGCACCGGATTGTGGCTCCGGCATTCGTGGGTTCGATTCCCATCAGTCGCCCCATTTTATTTTTTAAAATTATAAATAAATTAATGGATACTTACATATAATTAAGTAAAACTTCGGTGGGCTATAGCCAAGCGGTAAGGCAACGGACTTTGACTCCGTCATGCGCTGGTTCGAATCCAGCTAGCCCAGCCATTTTTGCGGAAGTAGTTCAGTGGTAGAATACAACCTTGCCAAGGTTGGGGTCGCGGGTTCGAATCCCGTCTTCCGCTCCATTTTAACTTCATATGGCGGCATAGCCAAGTGGTAAGGCAGAGGTCTGCAAAACCTTTACCACCGGTTCAAATCCGGTTGCCGCCTTTATTTTATGCCGATGTGGCGGAATTGGCAGACGCGCACGACTCAAAATCGTGTTCCTTCGGGAGTGTCGGTTCGACCCCGACCATCGGTATCGGTGACTTAAAAAAGACTCTAACAGAAATGTTAGAGTCTTTTTTGTTAAATTATTCTATATGATTCTAAAATTCGTAATAAACTTAGGAATTCATGTATAATATAACTTGTCGAAAGAACAAAATGATAGTGATTTATATTATGTCTGTAATATGAATCAAAAATGAACTTTTTATATTTCTTTTAAAAATGTGTTGAATACACATTATATTTCATATTAATATTTTTATGTAGATTTAAAATGGGAAAGAGAGTGGAAAGTATGGGCCGTAAATGGAATAATATTAAAGACAAAAAAGCATCAAAAGATGCAAATACAAGCCGTATATACGCGAAATTTGGACGTGAAATTTATGTGGCAGCAAAACAAGGCGAGCCAGATCCAGAATCAAACCAAACACTAAGAGTCGTATTAGAGCGTGCGAAAACATACAACGTACCAAGAACAATTATTGACCGTGCAATTGAAAAGGCAAAAGGCGGTTCAGAAGAAAATTATGACGAGCTTCGTTATGAAGGTTTTGGACCAAATGGATCTATGGTAATTGTAGATACACTGACAAATAACGTAAACCGTACTGCAGCAGATGTACGAGCTGCATTTAGCAAAAACAGTGGTAACATGGGTGTAAATGGTTCTGTGGCTTACATGTTTGATGCGACAGCTGTTATCGGTCTTGAAGGTAAAACGTCAGATGAGGTTCTTGAAATCTTAATGGAAGCAGATGTAGATGCACGTGACATTCTAGAAGAAGAAGATTCTGTTATCGTTTATGCTGAACCTGATCAGTTCCATTCAGTACAATCTGCACTTAAAGATGCTGGTGTTGAAGAATTTACAGTTGCAGAATTAACAATGCTTGCACAAAGTGATGTAGAACTTCCTGAAGATGCTCAAGAACAATTTGAAAAAATGGTTGATGCATTAGAAGATTTAGAAGATGTACAACAGGTTTACCACAACGTAGACCTAGGAGAATAATAAAAGACAGGAGACCCTTTCGTTTAACGGATAGGGTCTTTTTTTATGGAGTTAATTAAGGTGGTAAAGTATTAAAGGTATTTTGTAGCTGTTAGGGAAGATGGTTATAGGTTTGCATTTTAAATAATCGTATTTCTAGGAGGTATTTCTGTGGAGCATAAAACACCAAAGCATATTGTTGCCGTAGCAGGTTATTTAACAAATGAAAAGAATGAGGTGCTTTTAACGAAAGTGCACTGGCGAGCTGATACGTGGGAAATGCCAGGAGGACAGAGAAGAAGGAGAAGCACTCGATCAAGCTGTTTGTAGAGAAATAATGGAGGAAACAGGATTAACGGTGAAACCAATCGGAGTCACAGGGATTTATTATAACGCTTCTATGCATATTGTAGCTGTTGTTTTTAAAGTAGCATATGTTAGTGGTGAAATAAAAATTCAACCTGAAGAAATAAAAGAAGCCAAATTTGTTGCTTTAAACGAAGAGAACATCGATGAGTATATAACGCGTCCACATATGAAATCCAGGACACTTGATGCGATGAAAGCAACGCATTTCATTCCATACGAAACATGGGAAGTTCAGCCATATAACCTTATAGGAAGGTTGTAAAGTTTAGGTTAGTAATTTGAGGACAGCTCAAATTACTAACCTTTTCTTTATGTATACTGTTTCAAAAAAAGGTCACAATAATAAAGTGTAGGCTAATAATTAGTGGTAGTCTTGCTGCCCGCAAATAGTGAGATAATGCGAAAGCTAGTCTTGATTTCAAGAACGTTTGTTCTGTATAATAGTGATATATCATATATAATTAGATTGCTAGATGTTTAAAAGTATAAATATATAAGCTGATATAATAAAAGAATAAAGTGAAATTAAGGAGAGTCCTACTTCCTATAAATAGTGTGATAAATAAATGTATATTCAATATTTCATATGAATAGTAGATAAAAAAGGACTGTGATACAATACATTTTTACACCTTACAATGTTGTAAGGTAGGTGTAAGAGAAATCGATGGGATATTCTTTTACAACAAGGTATTCTTAAATTAAGAGTTATATGCTGTGTAGAAAAGAGGTGTTCGAGATGAAAGAACGAGTATTATCTAGAGTGAATTATCATCAAAAAGTTGCATTAAATCCATTAACTAAATTTCTTTATAAAGCCATTATATTATTATTATTGTTAAGTTTTGCATTATTATTCGTTGGAAATGTAATGATTGAGCGGAGTGATATTAGTAAATTACATGTACCCGCTAAGTTAGAGGTGCCAGAATCATTAACACACGCATTTATTGCGACGGAAGATAAAAGGTTTTATCATCATAACGGTTTAGACTATATAGCAATTATCAGGGCTTCTATTGAAAATATAAAAGCTGGTGGTGTTGTGCAAGGAGGAAGCACGATTACACAGCAGCTATCTAAAAATGCTTTTTTATCTAATGAACGTACATTTTCTCGTAAGTGGAAAGAAATTTTTTATACGAAAAAGATTGAACGTACATTCACAAAGGATGAGATTTTAAAATTATATGTGAGTAATATTTACTACGGAGAAGGAGCATGGGGAATTGAAAAAGCAGCAAACCTTTACTTCGGTAAAAAGGTGGATCAATTAACACTGGCAGAGAGTGCAATGATGGCTGCTGTAGTAAAAGCACCGGCTTATTACTCACCCGCACAAAATTATGATAAAGCAGTTGAGAGACGGAATGTAGTTTTAAGGCTAATGGAGAAAGAAGGCTATATAAATCATGATGAATATGTGCAAGCAGTTAGTGAGAAATTAGTAATTCGTCATGATATAAAAACAGAGCAATCCATGTTAAAAAATGCCCGTGAAAAAGCAGTAAGTTAAAAGAAGTTCCTACATAGGGGCTTCTTTTTTTTGAATAATTTGTGACAAAAGACGACACAATATTGTCACAAATGTTGTATTTTTGTAATTTATGTGAGCGTGTTCATTGCGTGACCTATGTAAGTATTGATATTATGTGTATTGTGTACAATGATGTATACAGAATATGAAATTAAAGAGGAATGTATATGAAATCATCAAACAAACTCATGGCTCTTGGTATAGTTTTTTCTATTGCAGTATTGATTGTAATCGGGACGATTGTGTATAGCATCATAAATGACAAGAAAGATAAAGGGAATGAGATGTTTGCTTATTCTACGCAACAATCTTTAGGTAAAGATGATGCTCCAGTTAAGGTAGTTGAATTTGGAGACTTTAAATGTCCAGCTTGTCGTACTTGGGATGTAACAGTATTGCCACGATTAAAAGAAGAGTATATTGATAAAGGTAAAGTGCAGTTATATTTTATTAACTTCCCGTTTATCGGAAAAGACTCTGATTTAGGTGCAGCTGCTGGTGAAGCAATTTATAAACAAGATCAAGATTCATTCTGGATTTTCTATGATGAGATTTATCAAAATCAAAAGAAAGATACGGAAGAATGGATTACAGAAGAATTACTTCTTAATATTGTGAAAGAAAAACTTCCAAAAATTAATGTAGAACAATTTAAAAAAGATTTACACAGTAAAGAAATGAAAGATAAAGTACGTAAAGATTCAGATCGTGCTCAAAAATTAAAAGTTCAAGGTGCTCCTTCAGTATATATAAATGGGAATCTTGCAAACCCTGATTTCGATAGTATGAAGAAGGCGATTGATAAAGAATTGAAAAAGTGATGAGTTATCTCATCACTTTTTCGACTTTTTTCGATAAAATTCTTGCTTCGATTTTTTTTACATGCTATACTACTTTACATAAGTTATTTTAATATCTTATATTTATTTCATATTTGCGGGTGTAGTTTAGTGGTAAAACAAGAGCCTTCCAAGCTCTGGTCGAGAGTTCGATTCTCTTCACCCGCTCCAAATTTTATTTAATGTTTTTCTAATAAATTGTGATCAACGCAGTGTTTCGTTTCTAAGATAAACGAGGCATTGCGTTTTTTAATGTTTGAAAATCATAATTGTATGCGAAAATAGAAGTATAAAATATTATTCCAAAAGTGAATTACTAACCAATATAGTCGTTACATAAGGGATGGATTCATCGGAGGAGGCGATTAAGAATGGATTTTGAACAATTAAAGCAAGATGTAATTGCGTATAGTAAAACAATTGGTATAGATAAAATAGGGTTTGCTAGTGCGTCACCATTTGAGGAATTAAAGCAGCGTCTAATTCAGCAACAACAATTAAATTATCAGTCGGGATTCGAAGAGCCTGATATAGAGAAGCGAACGAATCCACAGCTATTGTTACCTGGTGCGAAATCGATTATTGCGATTGCTTTAGCATACCCTTCAAAATTAAAAAATGCACCATTAAGTAAACGAGGAGAGCGCCGCGGGATTTTTTGCCGTGCTTCTTGGGGCCAAGATTATCATCTTGTTTTACGAGATCGTTTGCAAAAGTTAGAGGCGTATTTAATTGAAAAGCTTCCGGATATAGAAGTGAAATCAATGGTTGATACAGGTGAACTAAGTGATCGAGCTGTTTCAGAACGTGCCGGTATTGGATGGAGTGGTAAGAACTGCGCTATTATTACGCCGGAATTTGGTTCGTATGTATACTTAGGGGAAATGATTACGAATGTTCCATTCCCTCCTGATCGGCCAATAGAAGATCAATGTGGAAGTTGTACGAAATGTATTGATATTTGTCCTACAGGTGCTTTAGTACAGGGCGGACAGTTAGACTCGAAGAAATGTATCGCATTTTTAACACAGACGAAAGGGTTTCTGCCTGAAGAATATCGCGATAAAATAGGAAACCGTATATATGGATGTGATACATGCCAGACTGTTTGTCCGAAAAATAAAGGAATGGATTTCCACAACCATCCTGAGATGGAGCCTGATCCTGAGTTAGTTAAACCATTATTAACGCCACTTTTAACGATTAGTAATCGTGATTTTAAAGAGAAGTATGGAATTATGTCTGGTTCATGGAGAGGTAAAAAGCCATTGCAACGAAATGCTATTTTAGCACTTGCACATTTTAAAGAAGCAGCAGCAATTCCTGATTTAATTGGTGTTATGAAAGATGACCCAAGGCCAGTACTTCGCGGAACAGCAGCATGGGCACTTGGGAAAATTGGTGGAGATGGAGTAGGCGAAGCAATTGAAAAAGCGATGGAACGTGAGAAAGATGAAGAGGTTCTTCATGAAATGAATCGTGGACTTGAATTGTTAGCGCAGAAAAAAGAGTAGATAATATTTCCCTTTTTCATATTGTAATATGGGGGGGAGACGAAATGGTTGTAAAAGCGAATATTGAAAAGCAAGTGCAACAGTTTTTAGTATATATCACAGAGAAACGAACTGATGTGGATGGTATTGCTGAAGATTTATTACAAATAGCGCAGAGAAAGAAACAATTGTTTCAAAAACGTAGTGCAGATATAGTGAAAGCAACTGCAGATATTTTTTTTATTAGACAATTAAATAGTAGTGAGCATCAAGAAATTGATTATCAAGTACACTTGAAATATTTAATTAAGCATAAAGAATTATTTTATATCGAAGAGGAACAATTAAAACGACGAGTTTGTTTAAAAAATAGTCGTATAATAGATGATTATGCTCTTGAGGTGTCAGAAGAAATAGGAATAGGTGAATCGTTAGAACGAGAAGTAACGAAAGAAAAATACGGTTCATATCAATATAATCGTTTAGAGGCAGTGAAATATGCAGAGCGTTGGTGGGATGATCGAAATCCTGCATATCGTAATTTTCCTGATAATTGTACAAATTTCATTTCACAATGTCTGCATACTGGAGAAGTGCCAATGAACGGACATCCTAATATTCGTAAAGGGTGGTGGCAAAGGGGGAACCAATGGAGTTGGAGCTGGGCTGTAGCACACTCTTTTTATTGGTATTTGTCAGGTGCTACAGCAGGACTTCGAGCAGAAGCGGTAGAAAAGCCAGAAGACCTTATTCTTGGCGATGTAATTGCGTATGATTTTGAAGATGATGGTAGGTGGAATCATACGACAATTGTAGTAGCAAAAGACGCAGATGGTATGCCACTTGTAAATGCACATTCAGCGAATAGCCGTCGGCGTTATTGGAATTATGAAGACTCTAGTAAATATACACCGCAAATGAAATATAAATTCTTTCATATTATTAATGGGTAGAGATTTTTCGTTCAAGTGGTATAATACGTAGTAGACAAAAAATAGAGGTGAATATCGCGTGGGAGTACATGTTGTTTTATATCAACCAGAAATTCCAGCAAATACAGGAAATATTGCACGTACTTGTGCAGCAACTGGAACAGAATTACATTTGATTAGACCGCTTGGATTTTCAACGGATGACAAAATGTTAAAGCGTGCAGGATTAGATTATTGGCAGCACGTAAAAGTTACGTATTATGATTCAATCGAAGAATTTTATGAGAAAAATAAAGATGGTGAATTCTTCTATTTAACAAAGTATGGCGAGAAAGCTCATACAGCATTTGATTATAGCAAACGTGAGAAGGATTACTATTTCGTATTTGGAAGAGAAACAAATGGATTACCAGCTAATGTAATTGAAGAAAACTTCGATCATTGTTTACGTATTCCAATGACGGATAAAGTACGTTCATTAAATTTATCTAATACAGCAGCAATTTTAATTTATGAAGCGTTCCGTCAACAAAATTATCCAGGATTAGATTTAGAAATCGTTTATTAAAAGTCGCCATTTGGCGGCTTTTTTATTTTTAAAAAAAATATGTAATCATACATTTTAAAAAAGGTACATATTCATATAGAATGAGATATATGACTAAAAATAGATAAGACGGGTTGAGATAAATATGAAGGAACAATATAATAATCAAAATACCTTTTTAAGTATGATAGATATGGATTTAGTAAGACAGGGATTGTTGCATGCTATTCAAGATTTAGTATTTATTGTGAAAGTTATTGATGATGAGATTTTTAAATATATTTATATAAATAAAATAGGGATGGACTATGCTGGATTAAGTGAAGAATGTTATGGAAAAACATTTGCAGAAGTGTTATCAGGAGATAAGGTGAAAATATTACAAGAGCAATATACAAAAGTGGTAAGAGAAGCGAGAGCACATACTTTTTGTGATGTAATCAGTTTCCCAACTGGTGATCTACATTATGAGTCTTCAGTTAATCCTGTATACGACGAAGAAGGTGTATGTCAATTTATTATTTGTATTACAAGGGATATTACAGCTCAGATTGAGGAGAAAGCAGAGATAGAGGAAAAACAAATGTTATTTAAGTCATTACTAGAATATAATAATGACTCCATTATATCTATAGATTCTATAGGTAGAATTACATATGCTAATCCGGCAACGTATGAAATATTTGGATACCGATATGAAGAGTTAAATAATAACTTTATTTTTAATTTTATTATTAAAGAATATGGAAAAGACTTTCAAACTATATTTAAGGAAGCTTTACAGGGAAGGGCAAAACAAATTGTTGCAAAGAAATATGTTCATAAAGAAGGATATGAACTATATATTTCTTTGAGAACGATCCCGATTATTGTGAACGGTGAAATTGTTGGGGTGTATATTGTTACGAGGGATGTTACAAGACAAGTATTAAATGAGATGAAGACGGAATACTTAGCTTATTATGACCAATTAACAGGTTTAATGAATAGAATTTCATGCACAAACAAGCTAAATGAGTTTTTAAATGAAAATAAAGAGCTTGCACTTGTTTTCATGGATTTGGATGAATTTCATCTTATTAATGATACATTTGGTCATAAAGAAGGAGATAAAGTATTACAAAAAGTTACAGAATGTTTAAGCAATATAGAAATAGAAGGTATGCATTTATTTAGAGAACATGATGATCAATTTGTTATGTTAATAGAAAATATAACGAAAGAATATGTAGAGGAAGTTGCAAAAAACATATTAGAAAAGATTAGTGAACATTTTGTAATTGAAGAAGAGGACGTGTATTTAAGTGCGTCAATTGGAATTGTAATGGCACCAACAGATGGAGCTGATGAAAAAATACTTTTTCAAAGAGTTGATGCTGCTTTGGAAAAAGCAAAGGAAAAAGGAAAAGGGCATTATCATTTTTATTGTAGTGGATTAGATTGTGAACGTGAACAAAGGTTTATAATAGAAAATCAGTTACATCGTGCTATAGAGAAAAATGAATTTTTCCTATATTATCAACCTCAAATTAATATTGAAACGGGAAAGATAGCCAGTATGGAAGCCTTAATAAGGTGGGAGAATAAGGAGCTAGGTTTTGTCTCACCCAATCAATTTATCCCACTTGCTGAAAGAACAGGGTTTATTATTAAACTTGATGAATGGGTAGTACATCAAGTTTGTGAACAGATAAGTGAATGGTTAAATAAAGGATATGAGGTTGTACCAATCGCAGTTAATATTTCAGCTAGACATTTTCGTTCTATTACATTAATAGAGATGATTACACGTGCTTTAAATAAGTACAACGTCCCCCCTCATTTATTAGCAATAGAAGTTACAGAAGGGGCTCTTATACATAAAGATGTATCAAAAAGAGTGTTATTGCAGTTAAAAGAACAAAATTTAAAGATTCATTTAGATGACTTTGGAACGGGATATTCATCTTTAAGTTATTTAAAAACATATCCGATTGATACGTTAAAAATTGATCGTTCTTTTATGGAAGGTATATATAAAGATGAAAGAGATACGAATATTACGGCTGCAATTATTCATTTAGCACATACTCTAGGGTTAAATGTAATTGCAGAAGGAGTAGAAAAAGCGGAACAAATACAATTTTTAAAGGAAAAGAATGTGAAAATTGTACAAGGTTATTTTTATAATCGCCCTTTATCGATATATGATGTGGAAAATATTTATTTTAAATAGTGTATAAAAAAACAAGAAAAAAGTGATGTGCTGAAAAGCACATCACTTTTTATGTGTACCTGGTTTATCGTTATAACCAGATGTGAAAATAGCTGTAAGAAATGTGAGTGATACACCTAAAATTAATAATAACTTCATACTAATTTCCTCCTTACTTTTTCGGTTTACGAATCCTATTTGTGAATCGAAATGTATGTAAGGTTCCTAGAAGAAAAGAATTTATTTATAATGAATAGCAGCGTAAAAACTTTAATACCTTTATTATACAGAATTTTCTTTGAATTTTGGAGAGAATTTTATAGCGCTATTATATATTTCGTTTTGATTTAAAGAATGTTTAAGGACATCCTAGCATACCTTTTATAATAATCCGATTGAACAAGGAGATGGGGGAGGAGCTATAATGGATATTCTAAAGAAGATTGAACAATATCGGGAAGCAGAAGAACGTTTACAATGGGAAGGTACGTTTGCGGAGTATTTGGAGCTTGTGAAAGAAAGACCATGGGTGGCTCAAACAGCACACTCTCGCATTTACAATATGATAAAAGATGCTGGAATTGAAGAAGTTGATGGTAGAAGAAAATATAACTTCTTTAGTAATCAGCTATTTGGATTAGAGGATGCTTTAGAACGCCTTGTGGAAGAATATTTTCATCCATCTGCAAAACGATTAGATGTTAGAAAACGTATTTTGTTATTAATGGGGCCTGTTAGTGGGGGGAAATCAACATTAGTTACGATGTTGAAACGAGGATTAGAAACATATTCACGAACAGATCGTGGAGCAATTTTTGCAATAAAAGGCTGCCCGATGCATGAAGATCCACTTCATTTAATTCCGCAACATTTACGGAATGATTTCTTTGATGAGTATGGAGTAAGAATTGAAGGGAATTTATCACCATTAAATGTTATGCGTCTAGAGCAAGAATACGGGGCAAGAATTGAGGATGTAGTTGTAGAGCGTATTTTCTTCTCTGAAGATCGCCGTACAGGAATTGGTACATTTAGTCCTTCTGATCCCAAATCACAAGATATTGCCGATTTAACAGGTAGTCTAGACTTTTCTACAATTGCAGAATACGGTTCGGAATCAGATCCTCGTGCATATCGATTTGATGGAGAATTAAATAAGGCGAACCGCGGCATGATGGAATTCCAAGAGATGTTAAAATGTGATGAGAAATTTTTATGGCATTTACTATCGCTTACACAAGAAGGGAATTTTAAAGCAGGAAGATTTGCGCTTATTTCAGCAGATGAATTAATTGTAGCGCATACAAATGAAACAGAGTATCGTTCCTTCATAGCAAATAAGAAAAATGAAGCATTGCATTCACGAATTATTGTAATGCCGGTTCCATATAATTTACGGGTTAGTGAAGAAGAACATATTTATGAAAAAATGATTCGTGAAAGTGATGTGTCCAATGTTCATATTGCACCGCATACACTTCGCGTTGCAGCAATGTTCACTATTTTAACTCGTTTAAAAGACCCGAAGCGTCCGGATATTGATTTAATTAAAAAGATGCGTTTATATGATGGAGAAACGGTAGAAGGGTATAATGCGATCGATGTAGAGGAGCTGCAACGTGAATATCAAGATGAAGGTATGAAAGGTATTGATCCTCGTTATGTCATTAATCGAATTTCTTCTACAATTATTCGAAAAGAGGTACCATCTATTAATGCACTAGATGTACTGAGATCGTTAAAAGACGGATTGGATCAGCACCCGTCAATTAGTAGTGAAGACCGAGAACGCTATATGAATTTCATCTCATTAGCGAGAAAAGAATACGATGAAATCGCTAAGAAAGAAGTACAAAAAGCATTTGTTTATTCATACGAAGAATCAGCTAAGACACTTATGGATAATTACTTAGATAACGTCGAAGCGTACTGCAATAAATCAAAATTACGTGATCCGTTAACTGGTGAAGAAATGAGCCCAGATGAAAAACTTATGCGTTCGATTGAAGAGCAAATTGGAATTTCAGAAAATGCTAAAAAAGCATTCCGTGAGGAAATTTTAATTCGCATTTCTGCTTATGCACGTAAAGGGAAACGCTTTGATTATAATTCACACGAACGTCTTCGTGAAGCGATTCAGAAAAAGCTATTTGCTGATTTAAAAGATATAGTGAAAATTACAACATCAACGAAAACACCAGACGAAAATCAGCTTAAGAAAATCAATGATGTTGTAGCACGCTTAATTGATGAACATGGCTATAATTCTTCATCTGCGAATGAATTGTTACGATATGTAGGTAGTTTGTTAAATCGATAGTTTGATAACAAAACGCTGTCTCTTGTTCTTGGGACGGCGTTTTGTTATCTATTGATACTTGTGAAAAATGTCATAGCTTGTCCGAATATAATAAATTAAGATGCGGTTTTATGAATTTATTGTCAATTATTTTTACAATATGCATATGATAGAGTAACCAACCATTCATACAAAAAAGCCAACACAATACAATATGTTGCAAAACGAAAATGTGTGCAACAATGCATTGTGTTTCTTTCTTATCAACGGCTGAATGTTTCTTTTTATTATGTGAGTGGCAAAATTTTGTTTAAGATGCTCGGAGTATTGTATGAAAAACGCTATATATGTTTATGGGATGATTTTCGATGAACAGTTATTTTTCAAATATTCTAGTTACGCACACTAGAAAACAAAATTATAAATTGCTGTTCATAAGAGAAAACAAATACAGTAAGGAGGGAAAGGCATGGGCGAAGAAAATCAACCAAACTATACAATTTCACAGGAAAACTGGTCCCTCCATCGCAAAGGATATGACGACCAACAACGCCATCAAGAAAAAGTACAAGAGGCAATTAAAAATAATTTACCAGATCTTGTAACAGAAGAAAATATTGTTATGTCTAATGGTAGGGATGTTGTGAAAATACCGATTCGTTCTTTAGATGAATATAAGATTAGATACAATTATGATAAAAATAAACATGTTGGGCAAGGGAACGGTGACAGCAAAGTTGGCGATGTCGTTGCGAGAGATGGATCAGGTGGTCAAAAGCAGAAAGGACCAGGGAAAGGGCAAGGGGCAGGAGATGCAGCTGGAGAAGATTATTATGAAGCAGAAGTCTCAATTTTAGAATTGGAGCAAGCGTTTTTCAAAGAGTTAGAGTTGCCTAATTTAAAGAGAAAAGAACTGGATGAAAACCGGATTGAACACATTGAATTTAATGATATTAGAAAAACAGGATTATGGGGAAATATTGATAAGAAACGAACGATGATATCTGCATATAAACGAAATGCAATGCGTGGTAAAGCATCTTTCCATCCAATTCACCAAGAGGATTTAAAGTTCCGTACTTGGAATGAAGTGTTAAAGCCAGATTCAAAAGCTGTTGTATTAGCGATGATGGATACGAGTGGATCGATGGGGATATGGGAGAAGTATATGGCACGTAGCTTCTTTTTCTGGATGACAAGATTTTTACGTACAAAGTATGAAACCGTAGACATTGAGTTTATTGCTCATCATACGGAGGCAAAAGTAGTTACAGAAGAAGAATTTTTCTCAAAAGGAGAAAGTGGCGGAACGATCTGTTCTTCCGTATACAAAAAAGCACTTGAGTTAATCGATAATAAATATTCACCAGATCGCTATAATATTTATCCATTCCATTTTTCAGATGGTGATAATTTAACTTCGGATAATGCTAGATGCGTAAAGCTTGTGGAAGAGTTGATGAAGAAGTGTAATATGTTTGGATATGGGGAAGTGAATCAGTACAACCGCCATAGTACACTTATGTCAGCCTATAAAAATATTAAAGATGAAAACTTCCGATACTATATTTTAAAACAAAAAGCAGATGTATTTCATGCGATGAAGAGCTTTTTTAAAGAAGAATCAGGAGAGAAAATGGCATAACCCCTTTTGAAGGGGTTTATTTTTTTGTAAACTTTTTATTTTTTCAGTTGACAATGATAATGAAAATCATTATCATTTATTCGAGAATGATTACATTTTGATTTATATATTTCGGAGGAGATGTAAAGTTGAAAAAAAATAAAAGAAAACATATAAATGCAATGTTAGTGGCGGCAGCTTTATCGCTACCGTTTGCTGTGTATTCAACACCTGCTTTAGCAGCGGTAGCAATTGAGGCGAACAAAACTGGACATGCTTTAGAAGATGGTACATATGATGCTGTTATTAAAGCTTATAAAGATAAAACGAATGAGGAATCTATGGCAGCTGTTTATATAAAGGATCCTAAGTTAACAATTGAGAATGGAAAGAAAATTGTAACGGCAACGTTAAGTGATAGTGATTTCTTCCAATACTTGAAAACAGAGGATATTCATACTCCTGGTGTGTTCCATGATGTAAAAGTTATATCAGAGGATAAAAAGAAAAATGGGACGAAAGTTATTCAATTTGAAGTTGGAGAATTAGGAAAAAGGTATAATATGCAAATGCATATTTTCATTCCGACAATGGCGTATGACAATAAGTATCAAGTGCAGTTTGAAGTAAATGCATTGAATTTAGAAAACAATGTTCCAGAAGAACAAAAGGAAAATAAAGAGGATAAAGTGGATCAACAAGATGAAAGTGCAAATGTAATAGTAGATAAGCAATTGCAAATGCATATTAATAAATATAACTTGAATAGAGAGAATCTAAATACGCCAATAACTAAGGAAGATTTATTAAAAGTTAAATCTTTAATAGTCGTTGAGGCAAAAAGTAAAGGAATAAAAGACGTAAGCGGTCTAGAATATATGACGAACTTAGAAAACTTAACGTTGGAAGAAGTTAAGATAGAAAATATACAGTTTATCTCGAAATTGAGACAATTAAAATCATTAAGTATAACTTATGGTGAGCTCGAAGATGTTGGACCTTTGGCTGAGTTAGAGCATGTTGAGATTTTAAGTTTGAGAAACAATAAAATTTCAGATTTAAGCCCATTGAGTCAAATGAAGAAGATTAATATGTTAGATTTAAACAGCAATTATATAAAAGATATTAAACCATTATTTACAGTAACATCTTTAAGGACTTTGACTGTAGCAAATAATCAAATTAGTAATGCTAATCTTGCTGGGATTGAGCAATTGAAAAATGTGAGGAATTTATCTTTAAGTAACAATGGACTTACTAATATCGAGCATATTACCTCAATGAAAAAGTTAGTGGAGTTAGACCTTTCTAAAAATGAATTAAAAAACATCGAACCTTTATTAAGACTATCTACTGTACAATCACTTAATTTAGAGGAAAACTATATTTCAGATATAACGCCACTTAGTCAATTAACAGATTTATATGATTTAAAGCTGGGTTCGAATGAAATTCGTGATGTTAGACCTGTTCAAGAATTAGGAAAAAGAATGTATATCGATATTCAAAGACAAAAAATATTTTTAGATGATGTAGAAAAAGATAAGGAAGTTAAAATACCTATCTATAATTTACAAGGGGAGCCACTTGATACTATTCAATTGAATAGTGAAGATGGAGTAGTTAATAACAGTTCCGTTAAATGGAGTACTTCAGGTGAAAAAATATACGAATTTATGTTGGATATAAAGCCAGAAGAGAATCGTATTAAGTTTAATGGAACAGTAATTCAAAATGTTGTTGAAAGGTTAGATGAAATAAAGGAAACAATAAAAGAGGATAATGAAAAAAAGGAAAATGTAATTCTCGATAAAACTTTACAACAACATATTAATAAAAAGAATTTTGGTAGAGAGAATCTAAATGCCCCTATAACAAAAGACGATTTATTACAGATTAAAACATTAGAGGTACTTAAAGAAAAAGGAAAAGAGATAAAAGATCTAACTGGCTTAGAATACATGACGAACTTAGAAAATCTCACTTTAGAAGGAGTAGGGTTGAAAAATATTGAGTTCATCTCAAACTTGAAACAATTGAAAGAGGTGAATGTATCTCATAATAAAATTGAAGATATAACGCCGTTATCTTCACTGGAAAATTTACAGTGGTTAAACCTTGCGGATAATCATATTAAAGATGTATCAGTTCTTGGTTCAATGTTAGACCTACTCAGTTTAAAATTAGCTGGAAATGAGATTCGTGATGTAAGGCCGTTAATACAATTAGGTCAATGGTTTTCAATTGATGTCGGAAGACAAAAAATCATTTTAAATGAAGCAAAAGTAAATGAAGAAATTCAGGTTCCCGTATATGACTTAGAAGGAGAAACTATTGAGAATATTAAACTAACAAGTGAGGGTGGAACGTTTAATAACGGAGTAATGAAATGGAGTACTCCAGGTGAAAAGGTGTATAAATTTGATTTAGATTCGGATGAAGCTAGTATAAGTTTTAACGGAACAGTAATCCAGAATATAGTTGAAAAAGAAGCAGTGAAGGAACCAACAAAAGAAGTTGAAGAAGAAACAAAAGAAGCAGTGAAAGAACCAACAAAAGAAGTTGAAGAAGAAACAAAAGAAGCAGTAAAAGAGCCGGTAAAAGAAGTTGAAGAAACAAAAGAAGAAGTGAAAGAACCAGCAAAAGAAGTTGAAGGTACAAAAGAAGAAGTGAAAGAGCCGGTAAAAGAAGTTGAAGAAACAAAAGAAGAAGTGAAAGAACCAGCAAAAGAAGTTGAAGGTACAAAAGAAGAGGTAAAAGAATCAACAACTGAATTGGATCAAGAGCCAAAAGGGGATAATCAAGTTGGGCCAATGCAAGTGGTAGGACAAGAGAATACGAAAGAAAAAGATTCAAATAAACAACATGCTAATAAGCAAGAGGAAAATAAGAAGTCTTTAGCAGCAACTGGTGGTCAAGCTAACACATCGAGTTTACTTTCTGGATTAGCACTTGTTCTTTCAGCATTAAGTATGTTTGTATTTAGAAAGAGATTATTTAAGAAATAAATAACGCTTTATCTTATTATTACAAATGATATATAAATTTTTGAGAAGACCTTATCATAGAAATTTCATGTTGAAATATGCTTATGATAAGGTCTTTTTGAATAGGGGAAGGATATTGATACGAGGATGTTTCGATCGCTTAAATAATGGAGAGACTGTAGCAAAAATTGTAAGTCCTTTTCGTTCACTATATGTTCAAAATGTATGAAGAAATAATATGAAATATTGCATTTTATATTATTTCATCTGGATAATATGTTAAATTCGTGAATGGAATATTTACATAGGGGGAAATGATATGAACAAGAAATCAAAGATCAATAAAGTCATGCTTAGTATTAGCACAATGGCTCTATCGTTAGGCGCAATTCAAACTCATGTGTCAGCGGAAGAAAAAGTGCCATATAATGTATTGCATTCGAAACCAGTTGGAATTGAAAAACCGGTAGATGAGATTGGACACAATTCTAAGGTTGATGAAACATTATCTTTTCAAGAACGTTTAAAAGTAGGGGACTTTTCACAGCGACCAGCATCTATTATGAAGAGTTCAGAAGTAAAGCAAGTTAAAGAAAGCTATTCGATGGCTGATTTAAACAAAATGAATGATCAAGAATTAGTTGAAACGTTAGGCAGTATTAAGTGGCACCAAATTACAGACTTATTCCAGTTTAATGAAGATGCAAAAGCCTTTTATAAAGATAACGGAAAAATGCAAGTAATTATAGACGAATTAGCTCATAGAGGTAGTACATTTACGAAAGATGATTCAAAAGGAATTCAAACTTTTACTGAAGTGTTACGTTCAGCTTTTTATCTTGCGTTTTATAATAATGAATTAAGCGCTTTAAATGAAAGAAGCTTCCAGGACAAATGTTTACCTGCTTTAAAAGCAATCGCAAAAAATCCAAACTTTAAGCTTGGAACAAATGAACAAGATACAGTAGTATCTGCATACGGTAAATTAATTAGTAATGCATCAAGTGATGTTGAAACGGTGCAATACGCATCGAATATTTTAAAACAATATAATGATAATTTTAATGCATATGTAGACGATCGTATGAAAGGACAAGCTGTGTACGATATGATGCAAGGCATTGATTATGATATACAGTCTTACTTAAATGAGGCTCGTAAAGAAGCGAATGAAACGATGTGGTATGGAAAAGTAGATGGGTTTATTAATGAAATAAATCGTATTGCTCTTCTAAATGAAGTAACACCAGAAAATAAATGGCTCGTTAATAATGGAATTTATTTTGCTAGCCGTTTAGGGAAGTTTCATAGCAATCCAAATAAAGGATTAGAGGTTGTTACACAGGCAATGCATATGTACCCGCGTTTAAGTGAGCCGTATTTTGTTGCAGTAGAACAAATTACAACAAACTATAATGGGAAAGATTATAGCGGGAATACGGTAGATTTAGAGAAGATACGTAAAGAAGGAAAAGAGCAATACTTACCAAAAACGTATACATTCGACGATGGATCTATTGTATTTAAAACTGGGGATAAAGTGTCAGAAGAAAAAATTAAGAGATTATATTGGGCTGCGAAGGAAGTAAAAGCGCAATATCACCGCGTAATCGGAAATGACAAAGCTTTAGAACAAGGTAATGCAGACGACGTATTAACGATAGTAATCTATAATACTCCAGATGAATATCAGTTAAATAGACAATTGTATGGATATGAAACAAACAACGGTGGAATTTACATTGAAGAGACAGGTACATTCTTTACATATGAGCGTACGCCAGAGCAAAGTATTTATAGTTTAGAAGAGTTATTCCGTCATGAGTTCACGCATTATCTTCAAGGGAGATATGAAGTTCCCGGTTTATTTGGAAGAGGAGATATGTATCAAAATGAAAGATTAACTTGGTTCCAAGAAGGGAATGCAGAATTTTTCGCAGGATCTACTCGCACAAATAATGTAGTACCGAGAAAGAGCATCATTAGCGGATTATCATCTGATCCTGCAAGCCGTTATACAGCAGAGCGTACACTATTTGCTAAATATGGTTCTTGGGATTTCTATAACTACTCGTTCGCATTGCAGTCTTACTTATATACGCATCAGTTTGAAACATTTGATAAAATTCAAGATTTAATTCGTGCGAATGACGTGAAAAATTATGATGTATATCGTGAAAATCTAAGTAAAGATTCTAAGCTAAATAAAGAGTATCAAGAGTATATGCAGCAGCTAATTGATAATCAAGATAAGTATAATGTACCGGAAGTGGCAGATGATTATTTAGCTGAACATGCACCAAAACCGTTAACAGAAGTGAAGAAAGAAATTAGTGAGACGTTGTCTATGAAAGATGCAAAAATGACAAAACATGAGTCTCAATTCTTTAATACATTTACATTAGAAGGCACGTTTACAGGTAGTGTAACAAAAGGTGAATCAGAAGACTGGAACGCAATGGGTAAAAGAGTAAATGAGGCTTTAGAACAATTGGCGCAAAAAGAATGGAGCGGCTACAAAACGGTTACAGCATATTTCGTCAATTACCGTGTGAATAGTTCCAATCAATTTGAATATGATGTAGTCTTCCATGGTATCGCAAAAGATGACGGAGAAAATAAAGCTCCGACAGTTCATATAAATGGTCCTTATAATGGGCTTGTAAAAGAAGGAATTCAATTCAAAAGTGATGGATCAAACGACGAAGATGGAAAAATCGTTTCTTATTCATGGGAGTTTGGAGACGGAGGAACAAGTACAGAAGTTAATCCAGTACATGCATATGAAAAAGAAGGAACTTATAAAGTAGCATTAAGAGTAAAAGATGATAAAGGAAAAGAGAGTAGAAGTGAAACAACTGTTACAATTAAAGAGGGAAGTTTAACAGAATCAGAACCAAATAATCGTCCAGAAGAAGCAAATGGTATCGGGCTAAACACTACTATAAAAGGTAGCCTTATCGGCGGGGATCACACCGATGTATATACATTTAATATGGCATCAGCGAAAGATATCGACATTTCTGTTTTAAATGAGCATGGAATTGGGATGACGTGGGTGCTTCACCATGAATCAGATATGCAAAATTACGCAGCTTACGGTCAAGCTAATGGAAATCGTATAGAAGCAAAATTTAATGCAAAACCAGGTAAGTATTACTTGTATGTATATAAATATGATAATGGTGATGGAGCGTACGTATTATCAGTAAAATAAGTGCTTTTCCAATGTATGTTTAACTTTACTTTTTGTGGAAAATAGTATATTATATAGATATACAATATATCGGTTATTTACTAGGAGGAGCCTGTCACAATAGGTTTCTCCTGTTCTTTTTTAGGGGCCTGTCTTACAGGTTTTTCTTTAAAAGGTAAATAACTGAAAATTAAGAACAATAATCTTTGAAAGAGGTGATTCATACAAATAAAAAGAGGATTGTTTAAGAAAGGGGGATAAGAAATGGTCTTGTTTGGTTATCCACTTGAAACAATTTATTTATATGGATTTATAATTGCAACTATACTTACTGTTATTTATATCTTTTTTGGAGATATTTTTGAATCAATATTTAGTTTTGGAGGCGGATCTGTATCCGTTGTAACTTTGCTACTTAGTTTTTTCGCCATGTTATGTGGACTTAGTTATATAGGAGAATATTTATATTCTTATAATAGTCTCGTTATTTTCGGGGCCTCATTTGCTATATCTTTTATCGGTGTTTTCATAATGAAAATACTAATTTTAAAACCAATTGCAGAAGCGGAACAAAATACTGTGCAACGTATGGATGAATTCATTGGTTGCAAGGGGGAAGTCATTACGACAATTCCTACAGAAGGATTTGGTGAAGTATTAATCTCATCCCAATTTGGAAGTAATGCAATACCAGCGAAAACAATTGGAAAAAAAGATATTTCACAAGGAACCGAGGTCATTATTGAGGGAGTTCAAGATGGTGTTTTGCTTGTACAAAACATCGCTTATTCTTTAAAGAAACCAAAATTATAAGGGGGAATTTACATGACGATTCCATTAATTATCGGTGGAGTTTTACTCGCAATTTTACTTCTACTCATTTTAGTATTCATTACGAAGTATCGTACAGTTGGTCCAGATGAAGCGTTAATTGTAACAGGGAACTGGCTTGGCGGTGGAAAGAATGTCGTTACCACTGATGATGGAAAGAAGATTAAGATTATCCGCGGGGGCGGTACATTCGTAGTTCCAATTATGCAAAGAGCAGAGCCTTTAAGCCTATTAAACTACAAATTAGAAGTTGGTACACGTGATACGTATACGAAACAGGGTGTACCGATTACAGTAAACGGTGTTTCTATTATTAAAGTGGGATCAACAATTGAAGAAGTTTCTACAGCAGCTGAACAATATTTAGGAAAAGAAACAGAAGAGTTAAAAATAGAAGCAAAAGAAGTTTTAGAAGGGCATCTACGTGCTATTTTATCTTCTATGACAGTAGAAGATGCGTATAGTAATAGAGAGCAATTTGCTCAAAAGGTACATGAAGTAGCTTCTACAGATTTAAAGAAGATGGGACTTCGCATCGTTTCCTTTACAATTAAAGAAATAATGGATAAAAACGGATACTTAGATGCGCTTGGTCAGCCGCAAATTGCAATGGTTAAACGTGATGCAACAGTTGCGAATGCAGAGCGTGAAAAAGAAGCACGTATTGAAAAAGCTCGTGCAGAGAAAGAAGCGAAAGAAGCAGAGTACCAGCGTGATGCACAAATCGCTGAAGCTGAAAAACATAAAGAATTAAAAGTACAATCTTATAAGAGAGAGCAAGAACAAGCTCGCGCCGATGCGGATCTTTCTTACGAATTACAACAAGCGAAAGCGCAACAAGGTGTTACAGAAGAGCAAATGCGCGTTAAAATCATTGAGCGTGAAAAGCAAATTGAGTTAGAAGAAAAAGAGATTGCGCGTCGTGAAAAGCAGTATGACGCAGAAGTAAAGAAAAAAGCAGATGCAGATCGCTATGCTGTTGAGCAATCAGCTGAAGCTGAAAAAGTAAAACAAATTAAAAAGGCAGATGCGGATCAATATAAGATTGAAGCTGAAGCAAGAGCACGTGCAGAAGAAGTACGTGTAGAAGGTTTAGCAAAAGCAGAAATTGAAAAAGCGCAAGGTCAAGCGAAAGCGGAAGTACAAAAAGCGCAAGGTACAGCGGAAGCAGATGTTATTAGGTTAAAAGGTTTAGCAGAAGCAGAAGCGAAACAAAAAATTGCAGAGGCGTTTGAATTATATGGTCAAGCGGCAATTATGGATATGGTTCTTAAAATGCTTCCAAGTTACGCGAAAGAAATTGCAAGTCCACTTAGCAATATTGATAAAATTACAGTTGTTGATACAGGCGGCGGTGGTAAGAATAGCGGTGCTGGAAAAGTAGCAGGGTATGCGACTGATTTAATGGCAACAATGCAGGAGACATTAAAAGCCTCCTCTGGTATTGATTTAAAAGAGTTATTAGAAGGGTTTGCAGGTAAAGGTGCAGTACAGCAGTTATCGAATGATAAACCTGTCGTATCTGTAGTAGAAGATAAGAAAAAAGAAGTAGAAAAAGATAAAGAATAATAAGGTAGGCAGGGCCTCTAGCATGTGCTAGAGGTTCTTCTGTGAATTATAATATTTCGAATAATATACATTTTTATACATTGTTTTAATTATTTAATTTTTATAGAATGAATTATGTATGCAATAATCCTTTAAATTTAGAAATATGGGTAAAGAGAAATAGAGAGTCTCGTCAATCTATTTACATCTTATAATTTTTATAAATAGATTAACTGTAATTTATTGCATGTAAAACGGTATGGAGGGGTAGGAATATGTTTCAAAGGAAATTAAGGAGTAGTAGTTTAAAAACAAAGTTACTTGTGTCGTTTATTATCATTTTAATTCTTCCAAGTATTGTAATTGGTTGGACGTCTTATCAGCAGGCGAAAACAAATTTTAATGAAACGATTGTAAACTCGGCGAAAGATAATATAAAAATTTTGGATAATGTAATTAATAAGGAATTGGATAGTAAAAAAGTAGATGCAACTTATTTTACGAAATTATTTACACAATCAAGTTACCAAGCGGATCAAATACAAAATATCCAAAATAAACTAGAAGAATACAATAAGTTACATCCAGAAATGGAAGCCATCTATACTGGGTCTAGCAATGGACAATTTATTCAATCACCGGCAATTCAAATGCCGGAAGGATATAATCCTACAGAAAGAGATTGGTATAAAGAGGCAGTGAAAAAAAGCGGAGAAGTGATTGTAACTGCTCCATATAAGTCAAAAACGACAGGGAATACGGTTATCACATTGGCAAAACAAAATGAGGATAAAAGTGGCGTTCTTGGGATTGACTTAATTATCAATAATATTGTAACTACTTCCAAGATGGTTAATATCGGTAAGGAAGGATATGTAGCGATATTTGATCAAGATAAAAATGTAGTCGCACACCCGACGCTAAAGCCGGGTGAGAAGTTAGAAGAGAAACTTAATAAGGAATTTTATAAACAGGAAGCTGGTGATTTTCATTATTCATTAGATGGTGAAGATCGTAACATTACTTTTAAAACGAATAAGAAAACTGGATGGAAAATAGCGGGAATAATGCCTTCAAAAGAAATTATTCAAGCGGCTGAACCTATTTTCTATAAAACGATAACTGTTATTGGGATTTCATTAATGATTGGTGGAGTTTTAATTTACTTCATAATTGCTTCTATTATTAAACCGTTAAAACAACTTGTTATATCATCTAGGAAAATTAGTGAAGGTGATTTAACAGAATCTATTACAGTCCATTCTAAAGATGAAATCGGGCAGTTAGGAGAAAGTTTTAATGAGATGGCATCATCATTACATAATGTCATTTCCAATATAAATATTTCAGCAAGTCATGTAGCAGCATCTTCAGAAGAATTAACAGCTAGCATGAAGCAGACAAGTGAAGCGACAGAACAAATTACACAAGCTATAGAGCAAGTGTCGAGTGGGGCTGAAATACAAACGAGAGAAGTTGAAGAAGGAGCGACATTATTAGAAGAAGTTACAGAAGGAGTTCAGCGTGTTGCTGATAGTTCTTCATTAGTATCAACAGCTTCTATGTATACGAAGAAAAAAGCTGAAGATGGTGGGAAGTTAGTTGAAGAAACTGTGAATCAAATGCAATTAATTCATGAGTCAGTTTCAAATTCAGATAAAGTCATTGCTTTGTTAGATGATAAGTCGAAACAAATCGGAGCAATCCTGGAAGTGATTCAACATATTGCAGAGCAGACAAATTTATTAGCATTAAATGCTGCAATTGAGGCTGCAAGAGCTGGGGAGCAAGGAAGAGGATTTGCAATCGTAGCGGATGAAGTGCGAAAATTAGCTGAACAATCAGGACAATCTTCTACGGAAATTGGAAAACTAGTGAAAGAGATTCAATTTGATATAAGAGAAACGGTAAGCTCTATGAACCAAGTCGGGACAGAAGTGCAATCAGGTCTTGTAGTTGCAAATGAAACGAAGCAAAGCTTTGCTGAAATATTGAAATCTACAAATGATACAGTTGTGCAAATTGATAGTATGGTAGAAGTAGCGAAACAAATGACGGTAGATGCAAAACAAGTAAGTGCATCTATTAATGAAATTGCAGCTACGATTGAAGAAAATGCAGCAAGTGTTCAAAATATTGCTGGCTCTTCTGAAGAACAATTAGCTTCAGTAGATGAAATCAATGGAGCAGCAGTTCATTTATCGCAAATGGCAGAAGAATTGCAAGAGATGATTGGCAAGTTTAAAGTGTAATAAAAAATGTTAAGAAACGAGGTAGTAATTTTACTTCGTTTCTTTTTTTATGGAGATAAAAATAAAGAAATGTGTAGTAACCGTGTTATGATTAAGTGTAATAATTAAAAAACTGTATTTTCTTTAAATTCAATCTTTATCCATGTTAGGGGAATGGTTTTGAAATTTAAAAAATTAAAACTACAACCGAGAATTACATTAACTATTAGTACACTTATTCTTGCTGTGCTTCTGTTAACGAGTTATTTATTTTACTACATATTATCTGAAACGGTAGAAGACCAAATCGGAAAAAGAGCGTTGCATGTTGCGAAAACAGTTGCTGCTATACCGGAAATCCAGGAAGCTTTTCAAAAAGAAAATCCAGCTTCTATTATTCAGCCAATTGCAGAAAAAATTCGAATCGAAACAGATGCTGACTTTATTGTAGTTGGAAATAAAGATGGTATTCGTTATGCACATCCTAAGCGAGATAAAATAGGAGAAGCTATGGTGGGCGGAGATAACAAAGGGGTTCTATTAGAAGGGAAATCTTACGTTTCGAAAGCAACGGGATCATTAGGGCCTTCATTACGTGGAAAAGTCCCAATTCGTAATCAGGATAATGAAATTATTGGTGTAGTATCTGTTGGTTTTTCCATGGATGATATTCATGGAGCGATAGAAGTGTATGGAAAGCGTGTGTTTTGGATTACAATAACAGGTCTGTTAATTGGTATAATTGGCTCTGTATATTTAGCTAAAAGTATTAAGCGGATGATGTTTGGAATGGAGCCAGAAGAAATTTCATCTTTATACGAGGAGCATAGTACAGTTATTCAATCTGTACGTGAAGGAATTGTAGTAATCGATAAAAATGGCATGGTTAGTTTAGTAAATCAAGCGGCATACGATATCCTTTCTTTAGATAAACAACAAAATATAATAGGGAAATTTATTTTAGATGTTATTCCTAATTCATCGATACTGGATGTACTTCAAACTGGAGAAGAACAATTTGATCGCCAATTAAATATAAAGGGGCAGGATGTTATTGCCAATCGCCTACCTATTAAAGTTAATAATAAAGTAACTGGTGTAGTATCCAGCTTGCGCTTGAAATCTGAGATGGATCAATTAACAGCGGAATTATCTCAAACACGGCAATATACAGAGGCATTACGGGCGCAAACGCACGAATATAACAATTTATTGTATACGCTTTCAGGTCTTATTCAATTAGAGTCTTATGAAGATGCTTTAGAGCTTATTCATAAGGAAACGGCAGTATATCAAGAGTTTGTTCAATTTATTATGAAACGAATTCAAAATCCATGGTTAGGTGGGATTTTAATTGGATTTTATAATAGGGCGCGAGAGTTGAAGATTGATTTTATGTTAGATCGGGAAAGTAGTTTAGAAGAGTTAAGTCCGCATATTGAGAGTAATTACGTTGTTTCTATTTTAGGGAATTTGATTACGAATGCATTTGAAGCAATTGAAAGAAATCACGAGCATAATAAGAAAGTAAGAATGTTTGTAACAGACATTGGCGAAGAAATATTAATTGAAGTGGAAGATTCAGGACAAGGTGTTCATGATGAAATAATTACAAGCATATTCTATAAAGGCTTTTCGACGAAGGCGGGCGAAAAACGTGGATATGGATTAGCGAAAGTGAAAGAGTTAGTAGAAGATTTAAATGGAAGCATTGCAATTGAAAAAGGGGATTTAGGTGGTGCGTTGTTCATTATTGCATTACCGAAAGAGAGAGGCGAGTTGTAATGGGTGAGGAGATTGAAGTATTAATTGTAGAAGATGATATTCGGATTGCGGACATTCATCGGCGTTTTACTGAAAAAATTGAAGGGTTTAAAGTAATTGGAACAGCAACGACTGGGGAACAGGCGAAAGAATGGCTAGAGTTTGTAAAGCCACAACTCGTTTTATTAGATGTATATTTACCTGACATGCAAGGGACAGAACTCGTCACATATATTAGGCATAATTTGCATGATACAGATATTATTATGATTACAGCCGCATCAGAGACGGATGTAGTGCGGCATGCTTTACGAGGCGGGGTAACAGATTATATCGTAAAGCCACTTACATTTGATCGGTTTAAAACAAGTTTAGAAAGTTATCAAAAGAAGATTACGAAGTTAAAGAAAAATGCTCAATTATCTTCAGAACAGATTGAACATCTATGGTCCCAAAGAGGGGTGCAGGCAAATCCAATAGAATATGCGCCAAAAGGAATCGATCCTTTAACGTTAGCAAAAATAAAAAAGCATATGTTAACTGTTAATGAAGAGGGAATTACTGCAGAGATGCTAAGTTCAATGGTAGGTGTAAGCCGATCAACTGCGAGGCGCTATTTAGAGTATTTGATCTCTGGAAAGAAAGTGCATGCGGAGCTTATATATGGAAGTGTGGGGAGGCCAGAAAGAAGGTATTTCCGCGTTTCTTCATAGGGGACTTTCACAACAATAAAAACAGTAGAGGATTACATTTCCTCTACTGTTTTTCCTAGTTTCATCTTATATTGGAATAATTCCAATTACAATTCCAGTAATCAACATAACCATTGTCGTTCCAACAGCCCAAAGTAAAGTAAATCGTTGGTGTTCACCAAAATCAACCTTGGCCATTCCGACTAATAAATAAGTGGAAGCAACGAGGGGACTCAGTAAGTGAACAGGTTGACCGAGTAACGAAGCACGTCCCATTTCTGCGGCACTAATTCCGTAAGCGGCAGCGGCTTTCGTTAAAATAGGTAATACGCCGAAGTAAAAAGCATCATTAGACATGAAAAATGTGAACGGCATACTTAGTAAAGCTGTAATAATTGGAAGCTGTGGGCCAAGTGCATCTGGTATAAGAGTAACAACACTTTGAGCCATCGCATCTACCATTTTTGTTCCAGATAGAATACCTGTGAAAATTCCAGCAGCAAAGACGAGAGAAACAACCGCTAATACGTTTCCAGCGTGAGACGCAATACGCTCTTTTTGTTGTTCTAAGTTAGGATAGTTAATCATAACAGCAATAGCAAAAGCGACTGTAAATAAAACAGGTAACGGCATAATCTCTAGTATGAGACAAACGAGGAGGGAAGCAGTTAATAAAAAGTTAATCCATAGCAGTTTCGGGCGTTTATGTATTTCAGCTTCAACTGTCGCAGCTTGCTCATCCATTGTTTGCATTTGTTTTAAATACTGTACATCCATAATTCCTAAACGTTTTCTTTCTTTTTTTCCAAGATAGTAGGCAACGAAAACTACCCAAATTGCACCAGCGATCATTCCTGGTATAAGTGGTGTGAAGAGTTCTGAGGCATCAAGTCCAAGAGCACTCATAACCCGGGCAGTTGGTCCACCCCAAGGTGTAAGATTTGTCACACCTGCTCCTAACATAACAACCCCAGCTAATATAAGTGGATTCATCCCAAGACGTTTATATAGTGGATACATTGCGGAAACTGTAATCATATATGTTGTTGTTCCGTCCCCATCTAATGAAACGATAATAGTAAGGATAGCCGTACCAACAACAATTTTTAAAGGATCGCCTTTTACAAATTTCAAAATTTTACTAATAACAGGGTCAAATAAACCACTATCAATCATAATTCCAAAATATAAAATGGCGAACATAAGCATAATACCAGTAGGTGCTAACTTTTTAATACCGTCTAACATCATAGGACCCATGTCTGCATAAAATCCACCAATTAATGCAAAAGTAATTGGAATTAATATTAATGCTACTAAGGCTGACATACGTTTAGTCATAATCAAAAACATAAAGACAAATACCATTGCAAATCCAAGTAATGCTACCATGTAATTTCCCCCTCAGAAAATGATTGCGCTTTCAAAATAAAATAAAAATTCAGATAAAAGGTTTTTTATTTATAATAAAAGGTTCAATTCGAATGGTAAATAATTAAGAAAATAACATCATTAGAAGCATAATCTTTATTTTGATCATTTTGTTCACGAGGTAATTTTGAATTTTTAAAAAGATAAATACCTGTATACAAGAATGGTAGAATAAGGTGAAAAAGAGAAGCGCGTGAAGTAGGGAGTAGATTTTGAATGGAAACAAGAATAGAAGAGATTTATAGTTCATGTACAGGAATAGTAGAAGAGATTTGTATTAATGAATCCTCTTACGTATATGAATGGGAGAAATTAATGATGATCCGAAAAAATGACGGTGAGATTGAAAAAATCGCAGTAGGGATCAGTGGAAATATAAGATTAGTAAATGTAGAAGTTGGACAGAACATTGATGCGGACACATTATTAGTTAAGTTAGAAGATGATTTATTAATTACTGGTTGTGAATGATGAGAGATGTGTAGAAGTAACTGCACATCTCTTTTTGTTCCATATATTACAAAAAGAACATTGTTTTTTCACAAATCTCACACAAACTTTTGATATTCTTTTCGTGGAGTAAACGGTTTTTAGGGAGGAATATTGATGAGGATAAAATATGTCGTACTTGTTATATGTTTATGTTTCATATTTACGATAGTAGGATGTGGAAAAAAGGAACTAAAAGCTGTTGCGATTGATGAGAAACATGATAAGTGTGATATTTGCCAAATTGGGGTAATGGATAATCAATTTGCAACAGAAATCATTTTAGAAAACGGAAAAGCGTTAAAGTTTGATGATATTGGTTGTATGTATAAATGGATGGAGATTAATTCAGGTGAAAAGACGAAAGAAAAATTTGTCCGAGATTATGATTCGAAAGATTGGGTTTCGTTAGAAGATGCCACTTACGTATATGATAAAACAATAACGACACCAATGGCTTATAATGTCATTTCATTTGAAAATAAAAAAGATGCAGAGAGCTTTGTATCTAACTATAAGGGGAAGGTTCTTTCGTATAAAGAGCTAGCAGAGCATAAATGGGAAATGAATAAAGAGATGATGGGGAAACCAACAAAAGGGAATAACGGTGGGCATTCCCATTAAAGTGAAGAAGTATTTATAATGTAGGACAGCCATGTATGGTTGTCCTTTTCTATTATTACTCAGGTGCAAATATAGAAAAGGTGTAAAATTTTCAGAAGAACGGTTACAATGGAATATAGTAACCTAAAGCAATCATTTATGTACTTTTTAGAAATGTATACAAATGCGGTAAAAACGTGCTAAACTAATTGCTTCGTAATGTTAATGATGAGGCCATCAGGCGTATCATTCCAATAGGTTGAGAAACATAGTATAAGTTTAAGATAATCCGATTAAAGAAGGAATATAAAGGGCTTATGGATAAATGTACTCAAGAAGAGTTATTGTATGTCATGGAGGAATGGTTAAGAAAACATTATCTTTCATAGGAGCTGTAGTTGTGAGAAAACAAAAAATTTTATTATGTATGTTATTAGGACTTTTAATGACGGTAGTGGCTTGCGATAAGCAAGAAGAACCAGAATCGAAACCGGTTCATGTGAAAAGTGAAAAGAAAAAAGAAAAGCATAAAGAACAAGATGAAGTTAAAGAAGAAAAAAGTATAAATTTAATGGACAAACAGTTGCTACTTTCTGCGACGCTTGGAGACACAGAAACAGCTATGAAGCTAATCCAAGATGGAGCGAATATCAATGTAGAAGGTGACAACGGAGAAACGCCTGTCCTTGCAGCGACGTATCAAAATCATGTAGAGACAGTTAAAGCATTAATTGGTGCAGGTGCTAATATTGAAATTAAAGATGAGAAACAAAGCAATCCACTTCTTTATGCAAGTAGAGAAGGATATACGGATATTGTAAAAGTATTAATTAATGCAGGAGTTAATACGAAAGAAACGACTAAGTCAGGTGGAACAGCACTTATTTCTGCATCTGAGCGTGGCCATGTAGAGGTTGTTAAAGAATTATTAGAGCATACAAATATTGATGTGAATTATAAGAATGAACGTGGTGGAACAGCTTTATTAGAAGCAATTGTATTAGGAAATGGTAGTGAAAGTCATAAGAAAGTAATTCAAATGCTTATTGACCACGGGGCAGATGTAAATATGGCCAATAAGGAAAATATTACGCCGCTGCAATATGCTGAAAAAAGAGGCTTTAAAGATATTGCAAATATGTTGAGGATAGCTGGAGCGAATGAAGTAGTGCAGCCACAACAACCAATGGAGTAAAAAGAAGAAGAAATAAAGGGTACGAATTAATCCCATTTAGATAGACAGAATGAAGAAGTCATTTAGTATGATGGATTCAGTAATGTGTATTTAAATGGGATTTTTGTTTTGAACATGAAAAATAGAGTATGAATGGATAGTATATGGAGACTACACATAGTAACTAAGGAGGATATAAATGAGGCTTTCAGAACTTGAGTTAATAGCAATTCAGGCAGAGGTTTTATTTGTTCATAATCAAGTAGGAAAAATGATATGTGTAAATGAACAGGGAAATCCGAAAGCACCGCGTTTTTTTCTTGGCAGAACTCGTGAAGGGAATATAAAGAGATATCATTATAATCTGGATAGTGAAATGATAAGTAAGATTGAAAAATTAATTTTAGAATGTTCAAATCATATAGAGATAGCAAAGATTATTAAAGTATTAAATGATGAGAGAACGGTGGAGAATATTTGGATGGGTTCTGCTTACATGTTTCCAAATAATTCAAACAAGCTAACTAGGGCGATACAAATAACAGAGAAGAATAAAGAACTCATGCGAGAAAATTTCCCTAATTTAATAGAACAGATGGAATGGAGGAAACCTTATTTTGCGATTGTTAAAAATGAAAAGGTAGTTTCTATATGTTGCAGTGCCAGAAGTACGCCCATAGCTGCTGAGGCAAGTGTGGAAACTTTAGAGGCGTTCCAAGGAAATGGATATGGTGCTGATGTTGTTGCAGCTTGGGCAATATCAATACAAGAAGAAAAACGCATTCCGCTTTATAGTACTTCTTGGGATAACTTTGCTTCGCAAGCAGTGGCGAGAAAACTAAAATTGATTAAATACGGAATGAATTTACATATCACTTAAATTTTAAACACAGTTGTTTGCTGTTGGAGTTTATTCGAATATCTAGATTATTGTAAAGGAAGCCGCATCCTTGTTCAGGATACGGCTTTCTTTACAGGGAGATAAGGGATCAATGAAATGATGAACTCTTATCTCTTTTATATGAGTAAAGGGTCTAGAACGAATATTGTCCTTTTCATTATTTATTTAACTCCATTGCAACTTGTTTACCATTTACGAAAACTTCTACCACCGCTACTACAACTTCCATCACTTTTTTCATATCTCATCTCTCCTTGTTTTTTGTTTCATTTCTTACTTTTAGTATAAGGAAATATAGTAATTGCAACTATCGAATTGAATGACAAGAGGCTTACAGTGTTGTAAGGAAATTAGCTGCATTTGTAATAATAATACTTTCTAGTAGTTGAGTTCAGAAAATTCCTTTAAATAAAGTTATAATTAGAAATAACTTTATTTAGAAAGAAGGAGAAAAATGAATAGGATACTTGTCATTAGTGATATTCATGGAGAGATTGATAAATTTAAAAAGTTACTTGAGGAAATACAATACAATGCAAAACAAGATCAATTAATTCTATTAGGGGATTATGTGGATCGTGGTCCGAATGCACGTGCTGTAATTGAAAAGGTAAAAGAGCTAAAAGAAGAAGGAGCATTCGTTTTAAAGGGAAATCATGAAGATATGATGATTAAAGCGTTAACGACAGATGAGGAACGTTCATGGAACCATTGGGTAAAAAGAAATGGTGGAGATAAAACGTTATATAGCTATGGATTTGTAGAAGAAGATATCGCAGTTAATGAAGGAGACTTCCAAAAGCCGATTTTACAATCTCACGTATTAGAGGAACATGTAAAATTCATTCAAGAATTAGATCATTACATTGAAACAGAAGAGTATATATTTGTACATGCTGGTGTTGAGCCAATGAAACGAGTTTCTGAATCTGAACCATATACGCTAATGTGGATCCGTAATGAGTTTCATAGTGGGTATAGTGGCGAAAAGGTTGTTGTATTTGGCCATACGGAAACAAAAACGCTTCATGGTAGTGAGAATTGCGGAGTATATTTTGGTAGTAATCGTATTATTGGAATTGATGGCGGGGCTGTATATGGTGGTCAGTTAAATTGTTTGGAGTTGCCGAGTAAAAAGGTGTATGTAGTAAAAAATTGAGAGAGATAAGGGAAATCTTATTTCTTTCAATTTTTTCTTAAGCAAAATTTAAGAAAGAGCTTTTATAATAAAGGTTCAAAATTCTATATCGAGCAAAAACTTAGAAGGAAATAGTTGAAAATGAAATTACATAATAGGATTACATTCTTTCGTTATGAAGAGAAGTAATGTAATAATAAATGGAATTGAACTATATTATGGAAGGTGAGAATATGCGCTTACTTGTAGTAGAAGATAATGCTTCGTTATTAGAGTCTATCGTACAAATTTTGCGTGATGAATTTGAAGTAGATACAGCGTTAAATGGAGAAGATGGATTGTTTTTGGCGATGCAAAACATTTATGATGCAATTTTGCTAGATGTGATGATGCCAGGAATGGACGGGTTTGAAGTAATTCAAAAAATACGTGATGAAAAGATTGAAACGCCAGTCCTGTTTTTAACAGCGAGAGATTCTTTAGAAGATCGAGTGAAAGGGTTGGATTTTGGCGGAGACGACTATATCGTAAAGCCGTTTCAAGCACCAGAACTAAAGGCGAGAATTCGTGCTTTATTACGCAGAAGTGGTAGTTTAACAACAAAGCAGACAATTCGATATAAAGGAATTGAATTGTTTGGAAAAGATAAAGATGTTCAAGTAGATGGACAAGATATTAAGCTGACATTAAAACAATATGAGCTTTTAGAGTATCTCATTCAAAATAGTGGAAAGATTTTAATGCGTGAACAAATTTTTGATCGTGTTTGGGGATTTGATTCAGATACGACAGTAGCAATTGTAGAAGTGTATGTGCATCATTTACGTAAAAAATTAGAGCCATTCGGTTATCAGAAAGATATTCAAACTGTTCGTGGTATTGGATATATGTTAAAAGAACAATGAAAAAAGGAAGTATGTTTCAAAAAACACGCATCCGTTTGACTATAGTGAACTCATTAGTATTTATTCTATTAATAGGAGTATTAGGTAGTATTGTTTATTCGTACACATATAAGCGTATTTATAATGAAGTGGATCAATCTATAAAAATGATGGCTCAGTATGGAGAAAAACTAGATGTTAAAATACCACCAAGAAAACGCATGGAGAATATCCAAATTGGAGATCCATGGGTAACTAGAATAACTTGGAATGGGAAAATAGTGAAAATAGAGGGCGATAACCGTAAATTTCGTTCTATTTTTGAAGAGAATTTGGAAAAGTTTTCTCCAAAAAAGTTAGAGGATTTGCAAGATATTGAAGTGCAAGGACGATATTTTAGAGCATTTGCGCTTCAAAAAGATGGAGAAATAGTTCAAATCGTGCGAGATATAACAGCGGAAGAAGGAATGTTAAATACTTTATTTTTAATTCTCGTTATAGGTTGTGGTATAGGAAGTCTCTGTGCAATAGGTATCGGCTTTTTCCTAGCTGGCAGAGCACTCATACCTATTCAAAATTCATGGGAGAAGCAGCAGCAGTTCGTTTCCGATGCATCGCATGAATTAAGAACGCCACTTGCAGTTATTCAATCAAAAACGGATGTTTTATTCCAGTCACCATCCGCTACGATAGAAGAAAAAGCGATGGACATTTCTACAATATCTAAGGAATGCAGGCGGTTATCGAAACTAGTTAGCAATTTATTATTGTTAGCACGTTCTGATTCTAATCAAATTGAGATGGACAAGAAAATATTTGAACTGGATAAATTGTTAGAAGAGATCATAGATCCATATAAAGAAATTGCTTCTTATCAAGAAAAAGAGATGATATTAAAAGTAGAACGTGACATATCGTTTAGGGGTGATAGAGAGAGAATCCATCAAATGATGGTCATATTGTTAGATAATGCGATGAAGTATACGAATGAAGACGGGCATATTCAAATTGATTGCACACAAATGAGTAATTCAATTCGTATACGGGTGAAAGATAATGGGATAGGGGTTAAAGAAGAAGATATTCCGAAATTATTTGATCGTTTTTATCAAGGGGATAAGACAAGAAGTACATCAGAAGGAGCTGGATTAGGTCTTTCAATCGCCAATTGGATTGTAGAAAAGCATTACGGAAAAATATCAGTAGAGAGCAAATGGGGAGAGGGCACTTGTTTTGAAGTGATTTTTCCTAAAAACCAAAGATTATAAGTGAGAAGGCGACCTTGTTTTTTACAAGGTCGTCTTTTTTTAAGGGAAAGTTAAGGAACAACTTGTATCATGTATTACATCATGGAAACTTGTGATGGAAAGAAAAGCTGTAAGGTTTTTTTGAATGAACTGGATAAATCATAAGGTTATTTCTAACAGAGATGAAGTTTATGTATAGTATAAAAAAAATTATGGGAAAGCTGGGAAAAGAAAGCGTGAGAGGGAGGAATTAATTTTGCAAAAGAAAATGATGACGGTATTCACTATTGGAGTAATGAGTTTAAGTATATTAGGGGGTGCCTCTCCTTCTGGAATGACAAAAGGAAAGACAGATTACACGCAGCGTAGTAAAGAACAATTAAATGATGGGAAAATACATGCAATGCATACTGAAGAAAAAGCGGAAAAGTTAGGCATTGAAACGGATGGGAAAGAACAAATTACGTTAGAAAAAGAAATTCATGAGACTGAGGTAGGAAGAGAAGCAGAACAATTAGGTATTTCGGCAGAAGGAAAAGATGTTGGAATTCTTTCAGAAGAAATTTATGAAACAAAAGTGAGGAAAGAAGCGTTGAAACTAGGAATATCTATAGAGAATACGTCGATTGTAAGTTTAATTGATCAAATTAATAAGATTAAAATTAATAATGAAGCAGAAAAGCTTGGTGTTTCAACTGAAGGAAAAGAAATAGAAGAAATTGAGGAAGAAATCTACGGAGCGAAAGTTAGAGAAGAAGCAGAAAATCTAGGTATTGCTCAACAAGGAAAAGAGATGGAAGAGTTAGCACGAGAAGTGTACGAACAAAAAGTACAGGAAGAAGCAAAAAAATATCATATTGATTTATATGGCAAAGATATATATCAAGTATTAAGAGAAATAAATGAGCAAAAGGTAATAGAAATAGCAGATGAGCTTGGTATGGATAGAGCGAATTTGAATATTCAAGATTTAGCGGAGAAGATAAATTTTGAACAACCTGAAAAGGGAAAAGAGCTTAAGTTTGTTCCTATGGTTCAAACAGATGCTGATGCGTTTTATTCATATTTAACGAATTAAAAAGGGCGTGAGAGTGATACGAAAATGGAAGTGGTATATATGTATGTCCGTACTATGTATAGGAATATGGGGTGCATATACAAATGGGATTACAGAGTATGTGGAGAAAGCAAAGGAATTACTATTATCAAGTATACAAAGTCAAAAACGAATAGAGTTTAGTAATAACGATGAAAAAGTCATGTTATCAAATGTGCCTTTAATTCAGCAATTACCAGAGCTAGATAGAGGCTGTGAAGTGACAAGCCTAGCGATGATGTTACAATATGCGGGTGTTTCTGTAGATAAGATGAAATTAGCAAATGAAATAAAAAAAGTTGATTTTATGGATGAGGGTGTACGTGGGAATCCGAATGAAGGGTTTGTAGGGAATATTTATACTTTTTCTGAATCCGGATACGGTGTATATCATGGACCGCTTTTTCAGTTAGCGAAAAAATATTTACCTAATAAAGCCGTGGATTTAACAGGGGAGAGTATAGAAGAAATTTATAAGAGTGTAAAGGCAGGACAACCGGTAGTCATGATTACGAATGCAACATATGCACCGCTAGATGAGGATGAATTTACTACATGGGAAACAAATAGTGGGGATGTTTCTATTACGTATAATGAACATTGTGTTGTACTTGTTGGGTACGATAAGGAATCTGTATATATTCGAGATCCCCTCGATGATAGCTTAGATGTAAAAGTGCCAAGAGGGAACTTTGAACAGGCATGGGTGCAGATGGGGAGTCAGGCAATTAGCTATGTAAATAACTCCAAATAAATTAGGAAGAAGAGCATGAACTATATAACTATAAGGTGAAGGATAAAGATTTAAGGAATTGTAAGAGAATTTTTGCGAATTTTTTTGAAGAGAAGCTGTTAAGAAATAAGAGAACTTTAGCTTATTATATATGCTAAAGTTCTCTTATTTTTTAGGATTAAAATGTTTAGGAGAAGTGGATATGTAAAAATGCATAATTGACGAAAAAATTACATGTTATCATTATATATTGTTTTATATATGTTGATTGTATAAAATTACACAAGTGTTCTACATTACATAAAGGAGGTTTATTATGCAAAATATATTCAACTGGGTTAAAAGTATGAGTATCAAGAAAAAATTAATCATTTCATTTTTTATTATTTTAACTATACCGGGACTTATTATCGGTGGTTTTTCATATCAAACTGCCAGAACAAATTTTGAACATCAAATGACAGATAAAGCAAAGGAAAATATTTCAGTTTTAAATACTGTTATTTCTCAAAATATAGAAGAGAAATTTGTTGATGCGACGTACTTTGCAGACATCTTAACAGAGGATACATATCCAAACGGACAAGAAGAAATAGTAAGAACGAAGTTAGCGCAATATATAAAGCTTCATCCAGAAGTAGAAGGTATTTATATTGGAACGCAGACAGGAAAGTTTATAAGAGAACCATTTATTCAAATGTCTGATGGCTATAATCCAACAGATAGATCGTGGTATAAAGAAGCACATGAAAATAAAGGGAAAGTAATTGTTACTGCACCGTATCAATCAGCATCTACAAAAAATATGGTAGTGACAATTGCTAAAGAAGTAAAAGATGGTAAAGGTGTTATAGGCATTAACTTGAATTTGGATAACATCTTAAAGATTTCAAAAATGATTAACATTGGTGAAAAAGGCTATGCGGTTATTTTAGATCAAGATCAGCAAATTGTTAGTCATCCATCTAGAAAACCAGGTTCAAAGGTTACTGAGCCTTGGATTAAACCAATTTATGAAGATAAACAAGGAAATGTATCTTATGCAGAACAAGATGATAAAAAGAATTTAATCTTTGCAACAAATGAGAAAACAGGATGGAAAGTAGTTGGAGTTATGTTTGACGAAGAAATTACTCAAGCTGCGAATCCAGTGTTTTATAAGACTTTGATTGTCATTGCTATCGCTATTGTATTTGGTAGTGTATTAATTTATTTCATTACAAATTCTATTACAAGGCCATTACGAAAAATAGCTGAATCGGCACATAAAATTAGTAAGGGAGATTTAACTGAAACAATTACAATCCATTCCAAGGATGATATAGGGAAATTAGGGAATTCATTTAATGAAATGTCTACGTCTTTACAAGATGTGATTACTCAAATTAGTTTTTCAGCAGAACATGTCGCTGCATCGGCGGAAGAGTTAACAGCGAGTGTACAGCAAGCGAATGATGCGACAGATCAAATTA
Source organism: Bacillus cereus group sp. RP43 (assembly GCF_040459645.1). Taxonomy (NCBI): domain Bacteria; kingdom Bacillati; phylum Bacillota; class Bacilli; order Caryophanales; family Bacillaceae; genus Bacillus; species Bacillus cereus group sp. RP43. Next base: position 4,598,338 of record NZ_JARVHQ010000001.1, on the reverse strand, counting down.
CAATTGCAATGGAACAAGTATCGGGTGGGGCTGAATCACAAAGACAAGGTGTTGAAGAGGGTGCGGCTACATTACAACAAGTAAATACAGCAATTCAAGATGTAACTGGAAGTGCAGAGTCAATTTCAATCTCCTCATTACATGCGAGAGAAAGAGCTGAAGAGGGAGAAGAATTGGTTGAGCAAACTGCAAAACAAATGCAATCTATTTCTAAGTCCGTGTCCCAATCAGATGCCATTATTAAACTTCTTGATGAGAAATCAAAGCAGGTAGGAGCTATTTCTGAAGCAATTCAAAACATTGCTACTCAAACGAACTTATTAGCTTTAAATGCGGCTATTGAGGCAGCAAGAGCAGGTGAACAGGGACGAGGATTTGCTATTGTAGCAGATGAGGTTAGAAAATTAGCAGAGCAATCAGGAGAATCATCTGGAGAGATTGCAAATTTAATTACAGAAATTAAGGCTGATATTGAACATACTGTTAAGGCGATGGATAATGTGAGTGGGGAAGTTCAGCAGGGCTTAGAGGTTGTAACGAAAACCAAAGTAAGTTTTACAGAAATTTTAAGTTCTACTACACATATTGTTTCTCAAGTTAATCAAATGGTAGAAACAACGAAGATAATTGCTGGAGATGCAAATGCAGTAACAAATGCTATTGATGAAATTGCAGCGGCTGCAGAAGAAAATACCGCTAGTATGCAAAGTGTTGCAGCTTCAACAGAAGAACAAGTAAATTCGATGGAAGAAATTAGTTCAGCTTCGCAAAACTTAGCTGAGATGGCCGAAGAACTACAAGCAATGACTAGTAAATTTAAAGTATAATAACAGCAAATAAGTAAGGTGAAAATAATATCACCTTACTTATTTTTCTATTCAGCAATTAGGGGAGTCATTAACGGGATGAAAAAAAGAAATAGACTATGGAATTTATGGAAAACGATTACATTGTTAGTTTGTACAGTTGTAATTTTTTCTTTACTTGTGACAGATATATTAATTAGTCATAATGTAGAACGAACAACGGAGGAAAGCCAAGCCGAGAAGGCAAAAACGATTGCACATATTGTAGCAAATGATTCGCTTGTAATCGATGGTTTAATTGGGAAAGCGGATACTTCCGCAATCCAAACGTATACAAATAGAATATTAAAAAACACAGGTGTTCAATTTATTGTAGTTATGGACATGAACGGAATAAGAAAATCACATCCAAATCCTCAAAAAATAGGTCATCATTTTATTGGGGGAGATGAAGGGCCTGCATTGAAAGGAAAGGAACATGTATCGCTAGCAGAAGGAACTTTAGGTATTTCAATGCGAGTGTTTGTACCAATATTTTCTGAAACAGGTGAACAGCTTGGAGCAGTAGCTGTCGGTATTTCAGCAGATAATGTAAAAGAAAGAGTTAAGCAAAGTAGACATATTATTTATATTGGTGTCGGAGTTGGAGTATTAGTTGGGATTATAGGAGCAATATTGCTAGCTAGACATATAAAGAAAAGTTTATTTGGTCTTGAGCCGCATAGGATAGCGAAAATTCTTGAAGAAAGAAATACGATGTTACAATCGGTCAAAGAAGGTATTATTGCTGTAGATAAAGAAGCGAAAGTAACGTTAATTAATAATGAAGCAAAACGGCTATTTAAGAAAAGTGGACTTGAAGAAGACTTTATTGGTAAAGATGTTGAATTGTATATGCCGAATTCACGTATAAAAGAAGTGTTGCAAACAGGAGAGGTACAATTAAACGAAGAACAAAAAATTTATGGGATTACGATTGTTACTAATCGTGTTCCTTTATATGTAAAAGGAGAAATAGTTGGTGCAATTGCAACATTTCGTGATAAAACAGAAATTAGAAAATTAGCAGAAGAATTAACTGGTATTAGGCTATATGCGGAAGCATTACGGGCTCAATCTCATGAATTTATGAATAAAATGCATGTCGTATTAGGGTTAACACATATGAAGCAGTATGAAGAATTGCAGAAATATGTAAGTAGTATGGTATCAGAGCATCAATATGAAATTGGGGGGATTATGAAAAAAATTCAAAGCCCAGTATTTGCTGGATTTTTACTAGGTAAACTTAGTTATGCTAGAGAGAAAAATATAAAGTTAATTATAAAAAAAGATTCTTATTTACCAGAAATATATGATGAGCGTATCATTCATGAACTGATCACCATTGTCGGAAATTTAATTAATAATGCATTAGACGCAGTGACGAACTGTGAGAAGAAACAGGTTGAAGTTGGAATACAATATGGGGATACATTAATTATTACAGTACAAGATACAGGGAAAGGCATAAAAGAAGATGAAATTGATGCATTATTTATAAAAGGTTATTCCACAAAGGGTGATAATCGGGGGTATGGTTTGCATCTTGTAAAGGAAAGCATACAGCGAATAAATGGGGAAATTTATGTTCATTCATTGTTAGGAACGGGAACGACAATAACGATTGAAATACCTAAAGGTAGGGATGAGAGATAAGATGATCAAAGTTTTGATTGTAGAAGATGATCCGATGGTTGCGATGTTAAATACGCATTATTTAGAGCAAGTAGGAGGGTTTGAACTTGTCTATGCAGTTAACTCAGTTAAAGAAGCGATAGAAGTATTAGAGAAGTCACGAGTAGACTTCATATTACTTGATATTTTTATGCCTGAGGAGACTGGATTTGAGCTTTTAATGTATATTCGAAATCAAGAAAAAGAAATTGATATTATGATGATTTCAGCTGTGCATGATATGGGAAGTATCAAAAAAGCATTACAATATGGAGTTGTAGACTATCTAATTAAACCATTTACATTTGAACGCTTTAAGGAAGCATTAACTGTGTATCGAGAAAAATTTACTTTCATGAAAGAACAACAAAAAATTAGTCAATCGGAATTAGATTCGCTAATTTTACAAAAAGAAAAAAGAGAGTCCTTTGACTATAAAGAGCTTCCGAAAGGATTAACAAAGCAAACATTACAACTAATTTGGCAGCAAATCAAATTGCTTCACGGACAAGCATTTACAACAGATGAAATGGCGAAATTAGTAGGGGTTTCAAGAGTTTCTATTCGAAAGTATGTAATGTTTTTGACTGAAATTGGAGTTTTAGAGAATGAAATGGTGTATCAACATGTGGGAAGGCCGGTAAGTAAATTAAGGTGCATTGATCAAAATAAAATAGACTTTTACGTATAAGCGACTTATTATAGGTCGCTTATACTTTTTTTAATTACAAAAGTAGTTACAAAACTTACAAAAACTATTTTTACTATTGAAAGCGTTTTAATATTGTTATTAAGAAAACAAGGGGGTGCCATATGGGAATTCAAAAGAATGTGGAAGCGGTATCATTTTCTGAAGGCAATGAATTGAAAAGTGAATCTTTCGCTTCTAAAATTATGAACGTTAAAATCGGTGTTATACCTTTACCGTTATACGTAGTATTGGCTGCTATTATTTATGGAGCATCTGTATATAATAAATTACCAGCAGATATGATTGGTGGTTTTGCAGTTATTATGATCATGGGTATTTTCTTAGGTGATATTGGAATGAGAATTCCAATATTAAAAAATATCGGTGGTCCAGCAATTCTCTCATTATTTATTCCATCGTTACTTGTATTTTTTAACTGGATGAATCCAGCTTCAATGGAAGCTGCGACTATGTTAATGAAAAAATCGAACTTTTTATATTTATATATTTCTTGTTTAGTAGTTGGAAGTATTTTAGGAATGAACCGTAAAGTGTTAGTGCAAGGTTTCGTTCGTATGTTTATTCCTTTAGTAGTAGGGACGTTAGCTTCTGTAGCAGTGGGCTTATTAGTCGGTTCACTGTTTGGATTTGAAATGAAGCAGACATTCTTCTTTATCATCGTACCAATTGTGAGTGGTGGTATCGGGGAAGGGATTTTACCATTGTCGCTAGCTTATAGTGATATTTTAAATGAATCATCAGCAACATTTGTATCACAGCTTATTCCGGCAGCTATTATTGGGAATATGTTTGCAATCGTGAGTGCAGGGTATATGAAGCGTTTAGGTGAGAAGAAACCGGAGCTTAGTGGTAACGGTGTATTAGTGAAAACAGACAATCAAGCAGATTTATTAAAAGAACAAAATACAGAGAAGCCAATTGACTTCTCATTAATGGGAGCAGGTTTATTAATTGCATGTACGTTCTTCATCTTCGGAGGATTTGCTTCTAAGTTCATCGGTATTCCTGGGGCAATCATTATGATTTTCTCAGCAGCACTTGTGAAATACTTTAAATTAATGCCAGCAAAAATGGAGCAAGGAGCATTCCATTTATATAAATTTATTTCAAAGAATTTAACTTGGCCGTTAATGGTCGGGTTAGGATTGCTATATATTCCGTTAAAAGACGTAGCAGCAGTTCTTTCGGTAGGATATGTTGTTGTGTGCGCATCGGTTGTTCTTACAATGGTAGCATCAGGTTTTCTTGTAGGGAAAGTAATGAAAATGTATCCAGTTGAATCAGCAATTGTAACTGGATGTCATAGCGGTTTAGGTGGAACTGGAGATGTTGCTATTTTATCAGCTTCAAATCGTATGGAATTAATGCCGTTCGCACAAATTTCAACGCGTTTAGGTGGGGCTGCAATGGTCGTAACAGCGACAATTTTATTAAAAATGTTTTCATGATCAAACAAGCTAGCTATATTCATATAGCTAGCTTGTCAAATTAAGGGGAGATTATAAGTATGTTAGAAAAACAAATTAATGAAAGATCATTGTTATTGCATAAAGAGTTAGTAGGGAAAATTGAAATTACAAGTAAAGTAGAAGTGAATACAGCGGACGATTTAAGTTTGACTTATACACCGGGGGTAGCAGAGTCTTGTAAAGCAATTGCGGCAGATGAGGAAACAGCTTATGACTATACAGCACGTGGTAATATGGTTGCAGTTGTTTCAGATGGAACTGCAGTACTTGGTTTAGGGAATATTGGACCGAAAGCGGCTATGCCTGTTATGGAAGGGAAAAGTATTTTATTTAAGAAATTTGCGAATGTAGATGCTTTCCCGTTATGTTTAGGGACGACGGATGTGGATGAAATCGTTACCCTTGTGAAAAATTTAGAACCTACATTTGCAGGTATTAATTTAGAAGATATTGCAGCACCACGTTGCTTTGAAATTGAAAAACGATTAAAAGAAGAAACGAATATTCCTGTATTCCATGATGATCAACATGGAACGGCTATTGTCGTCTTAGCAGCTGTTATTAATGCATTAAAAGTTGTAAGTAAACAAATGGATAATGTAAAAATTGTTATTAACGGTGCGGGTTCTGCGGGAATTGCAATTGGAAAATTATTATTAAAAGCTGGAGCAAAACACATTACGTTAGTTAGCTTAGAAGGTATTATTTGTGAAGGTGAAACATGGATGAACGAAGCGCAAATCGAAGTTTCAAAGAAGACAAATCGAGAATATGTGCGTGGAACGTTAAAAGAAGCGATTCATCAGGCTGATATCTTTATTGGTGTATCTGCGCCTAACGTATTAACGAAAGAACTTGTACAGACGATGAATGAGAAAGCGATTGTGTTTGCAATGGCGAATCCAATTCCAGAAATATTCCCAGAAGATGCATTAGAAGCTGGAGCTGCTGTAGTTGGAACTGGTCGTTCTGATTATTCAAATCAAGTAAATAATGTATTAGCGTTCCCTGGTATATTCCGTGGTGCTTTAGATGTACGCGCGACTGATATTACAGAAGAGATGAAATTAGCAGCCGCATATGGGATCGCTAACATAATTACGGACGAAGAGCGTAGTGCGAACTAGGTAATCCCAAATCCATTAGATAAAAGAGTTGTTCCAAGTGTTGCAGAAGCAGTAGCGAAAGCAGCCATTGATTCAGGTGTGGCACAAATTATGAAAATGCCAAGTTATAAATAGTCAAAAGCAGCGCCTTAAAAAGGCACTGCTTTTTTGAGATAAGAAATCAAAATACTGAAGAAGTGTAAATTTATTTAAGCCCCTTTCATTATTTATTTAATTCCATTGCAACTTGTTTACCATTTACTAAAACCGCAGTTACTGCTACGATCACTTCTATCATTTTTTTCATCTCTCATCTCTCCTTGCGTCATTTCTTACTTTAAGTATAAGAGAAGAGAGATAATCCAACTATCGAAGTACGTGACGTAGAAATTACATTGGTGTAAGGAAGTGTTTCAGTTTTGTCACTTTATTCGGCATTGATTACAAATTGATCATAATATCTTTCATTCACATATATGTTTAATACCCATAATCCAGATGAAGGTAGTGACATTACGAGAGGGAGTTCCTTTACGGTTGTATCGACTGTATTTGAAGTAGTCCAAGTTTGTTTGGAGGTTTCTTTTTGAAAGAGTACTGGTGTTGGAGTTGTAGTTCCTTGTTTTAACGCAATAATAGATAGTTTTCCAGTTGGCATTTCAGGATCTAGGAAGAACCACATTATTTCATTTTGTTCATTTGCGATAATAGAGCTATCAGCCACTGCGATTTTCCCTTCAATTCCTTTTAAAGGAATTTTTCCTTCTACGAATGACGGCGCTTCTTCCCAATTTACATCTTTTAAGACACTAAGATGAAAAAAGGAAGGTTCGTTAATTTGAGAGGATGATGTTTCTAGTACTTCTTTTTTAGGTACATTTGAATCGGGTTGCACTTGCACACAGCCAGTAATGAGGAAGGAGAAAAGTAGCATAGTTCCGATTTTTTTCATGGTGCCACACTCCTAATTTTTATTGTTAGTGTAATTGTATTTGCTAGAAGACGAGACAATTCCTTTAAATCATAAAAAGAGGTCGTAAGTTTTGTACGACCTCTTTTGACATTTTCTATCCCGATTGGTGAGGGCTAATAATCAGTAGGGGATGGAACCCCCCACTGATTAAAGTTTCACTTTATATTTGTTCAGTTGAAAAGGTTGGTTCTCTCTCTTTTTGAGGCATTGTTAAGAAAATAACAGAAAGGACGATACATACTCCGCCTAATAATTGATATGCTCCAAAAGATTCATTAAGCCAAGCGATTGAAACGATGGCAGCTACAAGTGGTTCAATGCTAGATAAAATACTTGTTTCTGTTGCTGCTAAATATTTAAGACTCCCGATATAGAGAAGGAAAGAAAGAGTGCCACTTATAATGATAAGAATAAGCATAGAAAAAGTTTGAAGTGTGAAAGTTTGCGAAATCTGATTCCATCCAAAAGAGCGATTACAAATAAGCAATGCAATCCCTCCAATTAACATTCCCCAGCCAATTACTATAGTTGTTCCACATTCTTTAATAAGAGAAGCAGGATGAAGGGTATAAAACGCAAAACCAATCGCTGTTAATAGGCCGAAAGTAATAGCTGCTTTAGATAAAACAATATTTTCAATTGAACCGTTTGTAATAATAAAGTATGTCCCTGTTAGAGCAGTTATAATTGCGAGTATTTGCATAGAAGCAGGGAATTTCTTTTGCTCAAACGCAACGTAAATTGTAATAAGAACAGGACCTAGAAATTGAAATAGTGTTGCCGTTACGGCATTACTAATATGAACTGTTTCGATAAAAGCGTACTGTGCACCAAGCATGCCAAGAATAGAGAAAATTATAAGTTGTATAAAGTGTTTAGGATGTTTCCAAATGTGAAATATGTTTTGTTTTTTAATAAGCAAGAAAGCCAAAATGAATATTCCTGCGAGTAACAGGCGAATCGTTAAAAAATCAAGTGATGATACGTTAGTATGTTGAAATAGCCACTGAATCATGGGACCAGACAATCCCCATAGGGTAGCTCCTGTAATAATCATCATAAGTCCAATGCGTCTACCATTGTTCATTATCATGCATCTCCTCTCTAGTATTTGATTATTAATGTGTTACATGATAAAAGGAATTATATAGAACTTCTGGTACTACAAAAAGTATCAGTTATGTATTTTTGGAAGGGGTCAGATGTTGTGTTAGAATTAACGCCTAATTTGAATGCAAATAGTAAAACGGCATTGTATGTACAATTGTATGAGTATATAAAAAAAGAGATTAAAGATGGAACGATTCCGGCTGTTACGAAATTACCGGCTAAGAGGAAGCTGGCGACATATTTACAAGTGAGTAAAAATACAGTTGAAGCTGCTTATGAGCAACTTCTTGCCGAAGGATATATTGAGTCGATTTCTAGAAAAGGTTATTTTGTATGTGAAATCGAGAAAATGATTCATGTGGAAGGCAGCGAAGAGGTAATAGGAGAAGCGCCTTTTCAAGATAAGAAGTATAAATTTGATTTCACTCAAACGGGTGTGGATACTAATACTTTTCCGTTTCGTGTATATCGAAAAATTACGAATGAGGTATGGCAATTTGAAAATAAAGATTTACTTTTTATTGGACATCCGCAAGGGGAGGTAAGTTTGCGAGAAGAAATCGCGAGCTATTTGTATGAATCTAGAGGTGTACGATGCGTAGCTAGTCAAATTGTAATAGGAGCGGGTACGCAAATATTAGTAAAAATGTTATTTCAGTTGTTAAAGGGGAGTCGTTATGCGGTTGAGAACCCTGGGTATCATCGGAAAATGGTTGTTTTTGAGCAAGGGGAACAAAATGTACAAATGTTATCTTTAGATGGAGATGGAATTCGTATGTCACAGTTAGCTGATAGTCATGCAAATGTTGTATTTGTTACACCTTCGCATCAGTTTCCTTACGGGATGATTATGCCAATTACGAGAAGAATGCAGCTTTTACAATGGGCGAAAAAAGAAGAAGGAAGATATATTATTGAAGATGATTATGATAGTGAATTCCGCTATTCAGGAAAGCCGATTCCAGCGCTGCAAGGATTAGATAGAGACGGGAAAGTAATTTATATGGGGACGCTCTCTAAAGCGCTATTGCCATCCTTACGGATGAGTTATATGGTGTTGCCAAAATCCCTCATTAAGCAGTATCAGGAGCGATATTTATTTTACACACAAAGCGTTTCAAGAATAGATCAAGAGATCATTAGGAAATTTTTAAATGACGGGCATTGGGAAAAGCATATTCATAAAATGCGTGTTGTGTATCGAAAGAAGAGAGACCGTCTTGTTTCTGTATTAGAAAAATATTTTTCTAATCGCATTGAAGTAATAGGGGAAGATTCGGGCCTACATATTTTATTAAAAGTGCATAATGGGATGGAAGAGAAAGAATTAATGGAAGCTGCAGCTAAATGGAGTATTAAAGTGTATCCTGTTTCGATGTATTATAAGGAAGGGACTTCTCCCGAAAATACAGTATTGCTTGGATTTGCGACTTTATTAGAGGAAGAAATTGAAGAGGCAATTCAATTATTATATACAGCATGGTTTACAAGAAAGTAAAAAACATCCTCATAAATGCGAGGATGTTTTTTATTATTTTTCTTCTTCATCTAGGAAAAGAACCATATGCTCTTCATCCCAATATTGTCCGTTATATTTTAATGAACGTTCTTGCACACCAAATGTTTTAAACCCTAATGACTCGTAAAGTTTTTTTGCACCATCGTTGCCAACAACAACATCAAGCATAACTTGCTCTACTTCTAAAGATTTAGCAAGCTCAAGACATTCTTTAATAAGTGCTTTTCCCGCTCCAAGTCCGCGTGCTTTTGGAGACACGTATACTGAACCAATTTTCGCTTTATGTTCTTGTTTTACATATGGTTTCGTTTCCAGTGTTGCAACTCCGATTAATTCTCCATCTTTAAATGCACCTAGTGTATAGTTCTCGTCTTGTGCTAATTTTTGGGCTTTATATTCAATAGCACACTCTTTATTAATAATATCTTCATAAGAAGAGCTGAAAGCTTCCGGGTTTTGTTTTAACCCTTCTACTCGAAGTTCTAAGTAAATTTCTGCTTCGTCTTTTGTTAATACATGGATATCCAATTATATCACCCTCCAAATCTTTGACAGTTGTACCTATATTTTATATTGAAATAAGAATAATTTCAAAAGCTTAGCTTATAATAGTTGGTTTTATAAATAAAATAGCACCAGTAGTGTTGACTACTACTGGTGATTTCACGCATATATTATACAAATGGTAATTCAATTATAAATTCTGTTCCGACTTCTAATTCGCTTTTAACTTCAATAGAACCATTATGAAGTTCTACAATTTCTTTTGCAACAGCCAGTCCGATACCTTTTCCACCTGTAGCTCGTGTTCTGGATTTATCGACACGGTAAAAGCGATCAAAAACATGTGGGATATCTTCTTTTGGAATACCTTCACCTTCATCTTGTACACTTATTGTAAAAGTATTCGTACTGGTTAGTACACGTATTATTATAGAAGTGTTTTCTGGTGAATGTTGATAAGCATTGTGTAATAAATTTAACATAACTTGTTCCATACGTCTTTCGTCTATGCAAACTTCTAAATCATCTTTGCAATGTACATGGAGTTGCATTTGTTTGTTTGTTAATGTTGTTTTTGTTTTTTCAACCATTCGTTCTAAAAATGGTTTAAGAATTACTTTTTGTTTTTTTATAACAAACTGGTGTTGCTCTAATTGTACAAGCATAAATAAATCTTGTACGAGATCGGTTACACTATCCGTTTCGTCTTCAATGATTTGTAAGTATTCTTCACGTTCTTCTTTCGTTAGAGAATCTCTTTTTGCTACCTTTGCATAACCTTTCATATAGGTTAATGGAGTTAGTAATTCATGCGCTACACTAGCGAGAAATTCGTTTCGTTCTTTTTTCATATACGTAAGTTCACTAGATAAATCTTCAATCGTTTTTGCTAAGCTTCCAAGTTCATCATTTCGTTTAATTCCTAATTGAATCGGCTTATTTAATTTTGACATTTTTTCTGTCGCCCGCTTCATTTTTATAAGCGGTTCTGTAATAACACGAGAAAAAACAAAGACAGAAATAGTAGTTAAAATAATTGTCAAAACACTAATGATAAGAAATTGATTCATGAGTTTAAGTAACATATTTTCTAAGAAAGATGTCTTTAATAACATATATAACTTACCTTGAAATCCTTGAATTTCCAGCGGGCTTACTGTTGAGATGAATTTTGATTTTTTCCAGTTTTTTTCAACGATTAATCCACCTTCTGGGATAGTCTCTGTTTTACAAGTAAGTTGTTTTTGCATTTCTTTCGTTACGGGTTCTGAGGTAGAAATAATTTTGCCGTTATTGTCTGTTATAATGATAGCTATATCAGAGTTAGCAATTAATTCTGATTCAACTAAGTGTTCAGCCTCAGTGTTGATATCAAACTCGGGGTACACAGCACGTTTAGGCCGTTTACTGTGTTCAGCGCTTTCTGTGAGTTTCTTTTCTTTAGAATATGCACCCCACTTCGCGCGGTTTTTAATCATTTTACTATAGCGATTTCCTTTCTCTAAAAGAGCAAGAGTTTCCTCTTCAATGCGTATGTTTGAAAGGTTCTTATAAAAAGATACGAAGGCAATTGTTTCAATACATAAAGCTAATATTAAAAAGTATGTCCCAACTTTAAGGGAAAGTTTGCTCATTTTCTCACCATACCTTATTTCATATAAAGTGAAACTTTAATTAGTGGGGAGCTCCATCCCCACTGATTAAAGTAATTATTCATTTTTCCATTTATATCCGACTTTATAGACAGTTTCTAAGTAATCTTCAACTGGAAATCCTTTTTTGCGTAACTTATCCCGTATATTACGAATATGTGAATCGATAGTTCTGTATTCGATGTCTGTTTGATAGCCCCAAATTTTTTCTATTAAATCGTCTCGGCTGTAGGCACGGTTTGTATTTTGTAAAAATAGTCCGAGCAACGAAAATTCAATAGGAGTTAGTGAGATTTTTTCATTATAAACTGTAACAGTATGTTTTGTTTTATCCCACTCAATACCATTGAAGCTAACAAAGCCATCTTTCTTTGTGCGACGTAATATAGCCTCGATTCGCGCGACTAATACATGCTCATCGAATGGTTTTGTAATGTAGTCATCTGCTCCCATAGTCAGACCTTTGACCATATCATAATTTTGGTTGCGAGCTGTTAGCATAATAATTGGAACGTTGGAAATTTGACGGATTTGATAGCAAGTATCCCACCCATCCATATTCGGCATCATAACATCTAATAAAATAATATCGAAGTCCTTCTGTTCGATTACTTCTAGCGCTTCAAGGCCAGAAGTAGCTTTCATACAAAAATAGCCGCGAGGGCTTAAGAACAGATCTAATAATCGTAACATACGTTCTTCATCGTCTACTAATAAAATTTTCACCATAATCTTGTGCACCCCAAACTATTCATTCTACTTGTATAGTTTACATGAAAATAATAAAAAACTCTTTTTATGTGATTGAATGGATGGCTGATTTTTTCGATCAGGGCAATTGACATAAAAAATGCACTAGTTTTGCACAACTATTTTTTATAATAGAAAACGTAGCGACACAAATACCCTATGTTGCGACATAACGTCATGTCATTTTATTTATAAAATGACAATTCCATTCTATTGTGTATGTGAGATAGAGAGGGTTTTCGTATTCACCTCGCATCGGATAAGAAAAATTTCCTATCTCACACTTTTTTTAAAAGGGGATTGTACACATGAGTAAAAAAGTAGAGCATTTACAAAAAGAAAAGCAAGATCGTAATGCGGTTGTAATGTGTGTTGCGGTATCTATGCTTATTATGATAAGTTGTGTAAATAAATTTTTCGGGATTTTATAATAGAAAAAAAGCTTATTGCTTCTTAAGAAGCAATAAGCTTTTTTTATGTATTCTATATAATAAACCAAGGTAAGATTGCTAATCCAGAAGTTACAATTGCTGTAGCAAATATTAAAAAGATAGCTTGTTTGTTTTGTTTCATGTTACATTCTCCTCTACATATCAATTGCATGCTATACGTTCATTTAATAATTAGCGGGAGATGGGTCCTCCTCACTGAGTAAAGTTTTACTTTATATTTTTAGTATAACGAATGGAAAGGATTGGAACGATCGATAAAGGTGACATGAAGATTACATTGTTGTAATGAAAAAAGCATCTTAATTAATAAGAAGATGCTTTTGAAAAATTATATTAAAATGTTAATTATTTAAGAATAAAACCATATGCTCTTCGTCCCAATATTGGCCATTATGTTTTAAGGACCGTTCTTGCACGCCGTAAGTTTGGAAGCCAAGGGACTCATATAATTTTTTTGCAGCAGTGTTATCAGCAACAACATCAAGCATGAGCTGTTCTACATGTAATTTATCGGCATTTTCAATAATCGCTTTAATTAAAGCTCGTCCTGCACCGAGACCACGCGCTTTTGGAGAAACAAAAACGGAGCCGATTTTTGCCTTATGCTCTTGCTTAATAAATGGCTTTGTTTCTAGAGTAGCAATACCGACTAAATCATTATCTTTGAAGACACCTAGAGTATACTTATCCGGATTGCTTAATCGCTTTGCCATAGCAGCGACAGGGTTTTCATGTTTAAGAACATCTTCATAAGAAGAGCTAAAAGCCTCAGGGTTTTTCGTTAAACCTTCCATACAAACTTTCAAATAAATTTCTGCGTCCTCTGTTGTTAATAAGCGAATTTCCATAGTTGTAACCTCCTAGATTGATTCAAATTTAATTCATTAACTTTGTAAGATTAAGTTTAGTTAAATGTATTCTGTGACTATTCTTTCTTAATTTGTAAAAGAATGAAAAGATTATGCTACTATGTTTTTATTTTATTTATGTAATGAAATTATATATTAACTTCGTTAACTATTCAAGTGATATGTATATTACATTTTTATAACTAAAATAGCTCCTCAATTGAGAAGCTATTTTTTAATTGTTCGATTGATAACCATCGATTCGTTCTGGATGTGTATAAATATTGCAAGATCCATTTCGAATAAATCCTACTACGGTAATACCTAAATCATGGGCGAGTTGCAGAGCTAGTTTAGTTGGAGCTGATTTAGATAGAACAATTTCGCAACCTATTTTTGAAACCTTTAACAAAATTTCAGATGAGATGCGTCCGCTAAACGCAATGATTTTCCCTTGAACAGATATATTGTTTCGTAAACAATGACCGTATATTTTATCTAGCGCATTATGTCTTCCGATATCCATTCTTGATAAAAGAATGTTATTTCGATCACATAGAGCGGTATTATGCACACCACCCGTTTGGCGAAATGTAGTTGAAGATTGTTGTAAGGAAGTCATTAGGTGAAAACATTCTTCCGGAGTAATAGTTATATGTATATCATGTAATTTTTTTGCTTTTGCTGCATCGTTGACGAAAACAAAACCTTGTCTACTTTTCCCGCAACAAGAAGTTACGTACCGTTTATTATATAAGGTTTGATAGAGTGGATTAATTTTTGATGATTTTACATGGACGATTCCGTTTTCTTTTTGGATCCATAATTCTTCAATATCTTTATAAGAAGAAATAATTCCTTCAGAAATTAAAAAACCGATTACCATATCTTCAATGTAATTAGGAGTGCATACAACTGTTACGTATTCTTCGTTATTTAATTTAATTGTAATAGGAGATTCTGTAACAACCTCATCGGTTTGTTTTGAAAATGTACCAGATTGATAGCGTACAATGGTATATGTTTCTTGAATAGGCCCCATATTAAATTCCCCTTTATATATTTTTTTCTCCATATTTATCATAAAACATCGAAAAACCAAAAGCATCTATTAACAAGAAGATGGCAGATTATTTTGGTTATTATTGTATATGTACGATATAATAGATTTGTAGAATAGCGACATTTTCAAGCTTTCGTAGTTATACCTTATAACATCTAGAATCGACTTCCAAAGGAAAGTATTTCAACAGGGCGTTTCAAAAATATGTACAGCAACGCAGTTTTGAAAACGGATTCACAATTGTGTTGTACAGTTAGTTGTAAGGAGAGGGGAAACTATGACAGAACAGACAGTCCGTGTAACCGTTGATGGTAAAGAATTTTTCGCATCAGGTGAAAAGACGATACTCCAATTATTTAACGAAAGTGATTTAGAACATCCTCAAATTTGTCATGTACCAGAGGTAGATCCTATTCAAACTTGTGATACATGTATTGTAGAAGTGAATGGAAGTTTACTGCGTGCCTGTTCAACGAAGTTGGAAGATGGTATGCATATTGAGAGGCAATCGGAACGTGCGAAGGAAGCACAAACTGAAGCGATGGATCGAATATTAGAGAATCATTTATTGTACTGTACGGTATGTGATAATAATAATGGTAACTGTAAAGTCCACAATACAGTAGATATGATGGGAATTGAAGAACAGAAATATCCATATGAACCGAAAGTAAGTGCATGCGAAGTGGATACGTCGCATCCATTCTATCGATACGATCCAAATCAATGTATTGCTTGTGGGCAGTGTGTAGAAGTATGCCAAAATTTACAAGTGAATGAAACTTTATCGATTGATTGGAGTTTAGACCGTCCGCGTGTTATTTGGGACAATGGTGTGAGTATAAATGACTCGTCTTGTGTTAGCTGTGGGCAATGTGTAACAGTTTGTCCTTGTAATGCATTAATGGAAAAAACGATGCTAGGAGAAGCTGGATTTATGACTGGTTTAAAACCAGATGTGCTAAATCCAATGATTGATTTTGTAAAAGATGTAGAGCCTGGATATAGCAGTATTTTAGCAGTCTCAGAAGTAGAGTCCGCGATGCGTAAGACGAAAATTAATAAGACAAAAACAGTTTGTACATTTTGTGGTGTAGGTTGTTCATTTGAAGTATGGACGAAAGATCGACAAATTTTAAAAGTGCAACCTGTTTCAGATGCACCGGTTAATGGTATTTCCACATGTGTAAAAGGCAAATTTGGATGGGACTTTGTGAACAGTGAAGAGCGTATTACAAAGCCGTTAATTCGCCAAGGGGATATGTTTGTTGAGGTTTCATGGGAAGAGGCTCTTGAAGTTGTTGCATCTAATATGCAACATATTAAATCAGAATATGGTAGCGATGCGTTTGGGTTTATTTCTTCTTCGAAAGTAACAAATGAAGAAAACTATCTTATGCAAAAACTAGCTCGTCAAATATATGGAACAAATAATGTAGATAACTGTTCCCGTTATTGCCAATCTCCAGCAACAGACGGTTTATTTAAAACTGTTGGTATGGGCGGAGATGCTGGAACAGTGAAAGATATTGCTGAAGCAGGTCTTGTTATTATTGTTGGTGCAAATCCAACAGAAGGTCATCCTGTACTTGCAACTAGAGTAAAGCGTGCTCATAAATTACACGAGCAAAAATTGATTGTAGCAGACCTTCGTAAACATGAAATGGCAGAGCGTGCTGATATATTTGTTCACCCGAGTCAAGGAACGGATTATGTATGGCTTGCTGGTATTACGAAATATATTATTGATCAAGATTGGCATGATAAAAAGTTCATAGCTGAAAATGTAAAGAATTTTGATGAATATAGCAAAATGCTAGAAAAGTATACGCTTGATTATACTGAGAAAATTACAGGGATTTCTAAAGATAATCTTAAAGAGATGGCTCGTATGGTATATGAAGCAGATGGTACTTGTGTACTTTGGGGAATGGGTGTAACTCAAAATACAGGAGGAAGTACAACGTCAGCTGCAATTTCAAATTTACTGCTTGTTACGGGCAACTATCGTCGTCCTGGTGCAGGTGCGTATCCGTTACGCGGACATAATAACGTACAAGGTGCTTGTGATATGGCAACATTACCGAACTGGCTTCCAGGTTATCAAGCAGTTTCAGATGATGTGCATCGTGCGAAATTTGAAAAAGCATACGGTACTACCATTCCGAAAGAACCGGGACTAAATAATATCGCAATGTTACTAGCAGCGGAAGAAGGAAAACTGCGCGGTATGTATGTTATGGGAGAAGAAATGGCTTTAGTAGATTCAAATGCCAACCATGTACAACATATTTTAGCGAATTTAGACTTCCTCGTTGTTCAAGATATGTTTTTATCGAAAACAGCTCGTTTTGCCGATGTTATTTTACCGGCAGCACCAAGCTTAGAAAAAGAAGGAACATTTACAAATACCGAACGTCGTATTCAAAGATTGTATGAAGTGTTGAAGCCACTTGGTGATTCTAAGCCAGATTGGTGGATTTTACAAAAAGTAGCTCGTGCACTTGGCGGAGACTGGAATTATGGAAGTCCAAGTGAAATTATGGATGAAATTGCATCGCTTGCTCCGTTATACTCACAAGCAACGTATGACCGTTTAGAAGGCTGGAATAGTTTATGCTGGGGTAGCCATGATGGTAGCGATACACCATTATTATATGTAGATGGATTTAACTTCCCGGATAAGCTAGCTCGTTTATCATTAGATGAATGGGTACCACCAGTAGTAGCACCAGATGAGTATGATTTACTATTAAATAATGGCCGTATGCTAGAGCATTTCCATGAAGGAAATATGACGAATAAGTCAGCTGGTATTTTATCTAAAGTGTCTGAAGTATTTGTTGAAATTTCACCTGAACTTGCTAAAGAACGTAATGTGAAAGATGGTGGTCTTGTAGAATTAGCATCACCATTTGGAAAGATTAAAGTACAAGCGCTTGTTACAGATCGTGTAACTGGAAATGAGTTATATTTGCCGATGCATGCGACAGTAAATGAAGAGGCAATCAATATTTTAACAGGAACAGCGACAGACATTTATACGTGTACACCAGCTTATAAACAAACGATGGTGAAACTGCGCGTATTACGTGAAAAAGGAAATCGTCCGTTACCATCTTCAAACCCGAGAGATAAAAAACGTCATCCGCAAAATGGTGTTGAAATCGAGCAAAAGTGGCAAAGAAAACAATACGTATCACTTGTGGACCAGAATTAGGGGGCGGAGATCATGGCAAAAGAGATTACTTTAATTAAAAAGAAGGTTGTAACAGAAGAAGAAAAGAAACAGCAAGTAACAGCTGAACTGTTAAATGATCTAGCTGAAAATAGAGAAGCAGTAGAAGAGACGATGCAGCTATTAGCACAGTTGCAAAAAGCTGGAATTTTGGATGCAGCAATTAGTTTACTTGCTGCGAAGGAAGATGTTTCGAAAATCGCTGTGGAGCAATTAAATCGTGAACCAGTTAAAAATGCACTCAACAATATGATGGGGGCGGGGGAAGCGTTATCCTCAGTTGACCCAGAAGTAACAAAGCAAATCACATCGAGTTTAGTAACCGGATTGCAATTTGCAACAGAGGAATTAAATAGTGGTAAAAAAACAAAAGTG
Organism: Bacillus cereus group sp. RP43; assembly: GCF_040459645.1. Taxonomy (NCBI): domain Bacteria; kingdom Bacillati; phylum Bacillota; class Bacilli; order Caryophanales; family Bacillaceae; genus Bacillus; species Bacillus cereus group sp. RP43. Next base: position 4,580,045 of record NZ_JARVHQ010000001.1, on the reverse strand, counting down.
ATGGATTTCTTTAAAGTGTTAAAAGATCCAGATATCAATAGAGCAATTACATTCGGTTTTAGCTTCTTGAAAGCATTTGGTCAAGGGTTAGAGAAAAAATAGAGTAAATGAAAAAGTGATGGCAAGTAGCCATCACTTTTTCATTGTATGTATAAGAGTGTTCATGTTAAGCGGAATATATTATTATTAAAAAGATGGGTTGGAAATGGAAATATGGAATCCATCTCAAATATCGTTTTAGAATGTGGAGGAATATATGCAACACCGTAAAAGACTATCTATACCAGGGGTAATGGGACATTCCTTTCAAACAGTTAGATTTGCTTTTTGGAATGTATTAACCTTTCAACTTGCTTATAAATTATTAGCAGCGATTGTATTTGTCCCGCTATTTGGGATCGTTTTTAATAAGTTATTGTATTTTGGTGGTTATGCAAATGCGACGAATGATGAATTATTAGCGTTTTTAAAGACACCATACGGCATTTTGGCAATCGTAATTTTATCATTGTTAGCACTGTTTCTTATCTTTACGGAATTTGCGGTGCTTATTATCATTTCGTACTTCGCTCATAAAAGACAAAAGGTGAAATTACGTCCGATTTTATATAAAACCGTAACGTATTTACCTACTCTTTTCACATATTGCTTACCAGGATTTATTTTATATGCTGTCGTATTGTTACCTCTTTTAAATATTGGATATGAAACGGCATTAATTCCGCAAATTCAAATTCCTAACTTTATTACAGGAGAACTGTTTAAGACAACGATGGGACAAGTTGGTTATTACACGTTCTTTGCTGTAGTTGCGTATTTGAACCTTCGCTGGATTTTTGTTCTACCTATTGTTGTGTTAGAGCAAAAGCCGTTTCGCACAGCAGCACGTAAAAGTGCAACGTTAGTAAAAGAAAGTTTTTTTAAAGTACTATTCTTTTTAGTAGGATTTTTTATTTCAATAGGGATTGTGTACGGTGTATTTTTTGGAATGTATTTATTGTGTCTATGGGGCATGTATGAATTTACAAATCCACAGGGAACATTTGCATTATTAGCAGAATCAACAATGTCTGTATTTTTAACGAGTACATTGTATTTATTTAGTTTTATCGTGACGCCATTTTATATTATGGCAATAACACGATTGTATTTACAAAAGGTTCCGGTTGAAGATGTTTTATTAGAAGAAGGATTAGATTATTCGAAAACAAAAGCAGATAAATGTTTCTTTCAAAAACATCGTTGGAAATTTATTGGTGTATATATTGTAGGAATTATTACTGCCGGAATGGTCGTTGCCTTCATTGTAACGTTTATTTCAAATTCATATAAAGAACCAATTATTATGGCTCATCGTGGTTATATTTCAAAAGGTGTAGAGAATACGAAAGAAGCTGTGCAGGGGGCTATTGATGCCAAAGCAGACTACGCTGAAATTGATGTACTGCAAACAAAAGACGGTGAACTAGCAGTTATACATGATTTGAAGCTAAAACGTCTTGCTAATGCTAATGTTCATGTGTCAGATTTAACGATGGAGGAGTTAAGACAGCTTACCCTTAGTCAAGATGGTTTTTCAGGACAAATAAGTACACTTGATGAGATCATTAAGCTGGCAAAAGGAAAAATCAAACTTAATATTGAAGTGAAGCTTCATGGTGGCGAAAAAGATTTCGTAAACAAAGTATTAAAAGCGATTAAAGATAATGAATTTGAGAAGCAATGTGTCATTCAAACGTTACACTATCCGCTTATTAAAGAGTTTAAACGTGCAAATCCAAATATAAAAGTAGGATATATACTGTATGCGAGTAGAGCTAACTTAAAGAATGTGAAGGCTGATTTTTATGTAGCAGAAGAATACATGTTAAATAAGAAATTAGTAAAAGAAGCAAGGAAGTTAAACAAGCCAATTTACGTATGGACGGTAAATGATATGGAAAGTTTAAAGGGATATTATAAGTTAAACGTAGATGGTATCATTACCGATTATCCTGAAGATGCACGTGAAACAATTAAGATGTTAAAAGAGCAAGAAGATCGTGAAAGTGATATGTTTGATAAAATTACTGAGACGACAGAAGATCTATTTTCAAAGTTATTTATGATCTATCCAGCTGCTGGCTAAATGCTAGTAGCTGTTTTTTTTATGAAAAGAATATATTTCTAAAGTATTGTACAAAGTAATAAGTGTATATGTATACGTAACTACTTAGTTTTTTGCATTGTTACATTATTGTCAAATAATAAATAATTACTATGCGTTTTGAATGGATATAATGTAAATAGAGTGATAGATAATGCGATGGTACGAATAACCCAATAGAATCAATGTTTCGTATATTTACACTATTCTAAATATATAAACTTTAAAAAAATGGTATGTTAGCGTTTTCATAATTTTTAAGTTATGCTAGAATAAGGACATAAGTTATTAATTATTTAAAAAAGAAAAAAGAATTCCTTTTTTCTGTTAATTATAAGGGGGCATTTCATTATGCGTATTGGGGTACCAGCAGAAATTAAAAACAACGAAAACCGTGTGGCAATGACACCAGCAGGTGTTGTACATTTAGTTCGTAACAATCACGAAGTATTCATTCAAAAGGATGCAGGTGTAGGATCTGGTTTCACAGATGCTCAGTATGTTGAAGCGGGAGCAAAAATTGTTGATACGGCTGAAGAAGCTTGGAACATGGAAATGGTTATGAAAGTTAAGGAACCAGTTGAAAGCGAATACAAACACTTCAGCGAAGGTTTAATCTTATTCACATACTTACACTTAGCTCCAGAACCAGAATTAACAAAAGCGTTAATTGAAAAGAAAGTTGTTGCTATCGCATATGAAACAGTACAATTAGAAAACCGTTCATTACCATTACTTGCACCTATGAGTGAAGTAGCTGGTCGTATGGCTGCACAAATCGGTGCGCAATTCCTTGAGAAAAACAAAGGCGGTAAAGGTATCTTACTTGCAGGTGTTCCAGGAGTTAAACGTGGTAAAGTAACAATTATCGGTGGTGGACAAGCTGGTACAAATGCTGCTAAAATTGCAGTTGGACTAGGTGCGGATGTAACAATCATCGACTTAAGTGCAGAACGTCTTCGTCAATTAGATGACATTTTCGGAAACCAAGTAAAAACTTTAATGTCTAATCCTTACAATATTGCAGAAGCTGTAAAAGAATCTGATCTTGTAATCGGTGCAGTATTAATCCCAGGTGCAAAAGCTCCAAAACTTGTAACAGAAGAAATGATTAAATCAATGGAACCAGGTTCTGTTGTTGTAGATATCGCGATTGACCAAGGTGGTATTTTCGAAACAACTGACCGTATTACAACTCATGATAACCCAACTTATGAAAAACACGGCGTTGTTCATTATGCAGTTGCAAACATGCCAGGTGCGGTTCCACGTACATCAACTCTTGCATTAACAAACGTAACAGTACCATATGCAGTACAAATTGCTAACAAAGGCTACAAAGAAGCTTGCCTAGGCAACACTGCATTATTAAAAGGTATTAATACATTAGAAGGCTATGTAACATTCGAAGCAGTTGCAGAAGCTCACGGTGTAGAGTACAAAGGTGCAAAAGAATTATTAGAAGCAGAAACAGTATCTTGCTAATAGCAGCATTATACAAAAAAAAATCGAACAATATATAATACAACATGATAAGAGCTAAGAGATAATACCTCTTAGCTCTTCTTAGTAAAAGGGGGCATTCATCGTGGCCAACCTATTCAAAAAGAAATCCGTTACGCAATTGTTAGGGGAAAGTCAAAGTAAAACTTTGACGAAAACGCTAGGGGCATTTGACCTAACAATGCTAGGGATTGGTGCGATAATTGGTACAGGAGTTCTAGTATTAACGGGATTAGTAGCAGCAAGAGATGCTGGTCCAGCAGTTATTTTTTCATTCATGATTGCAGCAATTGTTTGTGGATTTGCAGCTTTATGTTATGCAGAGGTTGCATCTACACTTCCTGTTTCAGGTAGTGTATACACATATTCATATGCAACAATTGGTGAGTTTGTTGCCCATTTAATGGGATGGACATTGTTATCCGTATATGTCGTAACAACTGCCGCAGTAGCTGGCGGATGGACAGGTTATTTCAATAATTTAGTGAGCGGATTGGGACTTGAAATTCCTAAAGCATTGTTAACGATTCCATCGCAAGGTGGTATGGTGAACTTACCCGCAATTATCGTTACGTTAGTGATAACTTGGTTATTATCACGAGGTACAAAAGAAAGTAAGCGTGTGAATAACATAATGGTATTAATTAAAATTGGTATTGTTGTTTTATTCATTGCAGTTGGTGTATTCTACGTGAAACCAGAAAACTGGATACCATTTGCACCTTACGGTTTAAGTGGAGTGTTCGCAGGGGGAGCAGCAGTATTCTTCGCTTTCTTAGGATTTGATGCATTAGCAACTTCTGCTGAAGAAGTAAAAAATCCGCAACGTGATCTACCAATTGGTATTATTGCTTCGTTAGTTATTTGTACAATCATTTATGTTGTAGTTTGTCTCGTTATGACAGGTATGGTTTCTTATAAGGAATTAGATGTACCTGAAGCTATGGCATATGTGTTAGAAGTTGTAGGACAAGATAAAGTGGCTGGTGTAATTGCTATTGGAGCTGTAATCGGTATTATGGCTGTAATTTTCGCTTACATTTATGCGACAACACGTGTATTCTTCGCGATGAGCCGTGACGGTTTATTGCCAAAATCTTTCGCGAAAATTAACAAGAAGACTGAAGCGCCAACATTTTCAGTTTGGTTAACAGGAATTGGTAGTGCTTTAATTGCTGGATTTATCGATTTAAAAGAATTGTCGAATTTAGCGAATATTGGAGCGTTATTAACATTCGCAATGGTTGGTGTAACTGTTATCATTCTTCGTAAAACGCATCCGAAATTACAACGCGGATTTATGGTACCACTTGTACCAATCTTACCGATTATTTCAGTTGCATGTTGTCTATTCTTAATGGTAAATTTACCGTTAAAAACATGGATATACTTCGGTGTTTGGTTGGCAATTGGAGTAGTTGTATACTTTGTATATTCGAAAAAGCACAGTCATCTAAAAGAAGATGGAAGTTCGCAAGATAATTTAGAAAAAGCTAATTAAAGGGATATAAGATAGTAAGCCTTGTGCGTCTAGGGAGCGCGCAAGGCTTTTTCTTTTGGGGAAATAAAGGGGGTCAATGTTACTTTGTCGAACTTTTTATGTCGGAATATGAAAAAGGGGTGGAAAGATGGAGACGAAAGTTGTCGTTGGAGCAGAGGGATATAATAATAATCCAGGTTGGTTACATACGAGTGAAGAAGAATTAAATTTATTAAGAAGAGAAACGTGGCTTAATAAATTTCAGCCTAATTCTTTATCGGTAATTTTAGCTGAACATGTATGGGAGCATTTATCGTATGAAGAAGGTATAGAAGCAGCTAAAATATGCTTTGATTTTTTACAAGATGATGGTTATATTCGTTGTGCAGTGCCGGATGCATGTTTCCCCAATGAAGAATATCAGCGTGGTGTGCAAGTGGGAGGACCCGGTCCGTTAGATCATCCAGCTGCAAGTCATAAAATTGTACATAACTATAAAACGATTGTATCAATGTTTGAAGCAGCGGGTTTTCAAGTAAAGTTGCTAGAGTATTGCGATGAAAATGGAGAATTTCATTATAATGATTGGAATGAGCAAGGAGGTTTTATTTATCGTTCGAAGCGCTTTGACCATAGAAATCAAGATGGAAAGTTAGGATTCGCTTCGTTAATTGTGGATGCAGTGAAAGTTAATAAATAAGAAAAGGATGTACGATATTCGTGCATCCTTTTTGTATGAAGATCATGATAGATGCTGAAAATATTTATAGGTGTATTTTGAAATGTGAACGAAATGTTCAAAAAAATGTATGGAAATTCGTTGACACATATGAATGGACGCTCATATAATAAAGGTATAAGATATATGAATAGTTGTTCATATGTTCAAATGAAGAGGTGAGCTGTGATGGCTGAAAATAAAGTAGAAACGCAACAGGAAGCATGTTCTCAAACGGTAATTCACGAGGAAATCGTGGATCAAGTAAAACAAACAATTCCGACTGATGAAAGTTTAAGTAAAGTAGCAGAATTATTTAAAGTATTAGGTGACCGTACACGTACGAGAATATTACATGCATTATTTGAAGCTGAAATGTGTGTTTGTGATTTAGCTTATTTATTAGGAATGACGCAATCTTCAATCTCACATCAGCTTCGTGTATTAAAGCAAGCAAAGCTTGTAAAGAACCGTAAAGAAGGAAAGGTAGTTTATTATTCATTAGCTGATCAACACGTAATTCATATCTTCGAGCAAGCGTTTGAACACGTAAACGAGGAAGAATAAAAAAGCGAGGAGGGAGAACGATGGCAGAAGCATTAGTGAAAAAGAAACTTATGCTAGAAGGTTTAGATTGTGCAAATTGTGCAATGAAAATTGAAAAAGGTGTTGGGAATATAGAGGGAGTAACATCTTGTTCCGTAAACTTCGCAACAAAAACGATGCTTTTAGAAACACCACAAAATAAAGAAAATCAAGTTGTTACGGAAGCAAAGCAACTTGTTACAAAATTAGAACCGCATATTAAAGTACAAGAAGAACAAAAAACAAAATCAATAAAAGAAGTATTTGTATTAGAAGGCTTAGACTGTGCAAATTGCGCAATGAAGATTGAAAATAAGGTAAAAGAAATGCCAACAGTTTCAGAAGCGACTGTTGATTTCGTATCAAAGAAATTAAGAGTAGAAGTTGCAAATAAAAGAGAGCTTGAATCGACTGTGCAAAATATAAAAAATGTTGTTCAAAAGTTAGAGCCGGATGTAAAAGTTGTTCGTGAAGAGGAAAAAGGACACGACCACGGTCATGATCATGGTGATGGCAATGTGAAAAAGATGATAGGACGATTAGTAGTCGGTGGAATTTTGACAGGAATTGCTGCATTAGCCGGATTGCCGCAAATGATAACAATTCCATTATTCGTCCTTGCGTATTTATTAATAGGTGGAGATATCGTTTGGAGAGCGGTAAGAAACATAACTCGCGGCCAAGTGTTCGATGAAAACTTTTTAATGGCAATTGCAACTTTAGGAGCTTTCGCGATTCAACAATATCCAGAAGCGGTAGCAGTTATGCTATTTTACCAAGTAGGGGAACTGTTCCAAAGTATTGCAGTAAATCGTTCTCGAAAATCAATTACGTCATTAATGGATATTCGTCCTGACTATGCGAATGTGAAAGTAGGAAACGAAACGAAACAAGTATCACCAGAAGATGTGCAAATTGGTGAGTATATTATCGTAAAACCAGGTGAAAAAGTACCGTTAGATGGGAAAGTAGTTGAGGGAACATCAATGATGGATACTTCAGCGTTAACAGGTGAGTCTGTACCGCGAGAAGTAGAAGTTGGTAATGACGTATTAAGTGGTTTTGTAAACCAAAATGGTGTATTAACTGTTGAAGTTACAAAAGAGTTCGGTGAATCGACTGTATCGAAAATTTTGGACTTAGTACAAAACGCAAGTAGCAAAAAAGCGCCAACAGAGAACTTTATTACGAAATTTGCACGTTATTATACTCCTGTTGTAGTTATAACAGCAGCAATAATGGCATTTATTCCACCCCTTATTTTAGAAGGTGCTACATTCTCCGATTGGATTTATAGAGCTTTAGTGTTCTTAGTAATCTCTTGTCCATGTGCGCTCGTTGTATCGATTCCTCTTGGATTCTTTGGTGGTATTGGTGGGGCATCTAAAAGTGGTATTTTAGTAAAAGGAAGTAACTATTTAGAAGCATTGAATGATGTGAAATATATCGTTTTTGATAAAACAGGAACATTAACAAAAGGCGTCTTTAAAGTTACGAAGATGGAGCCTAGTGAAGGTATTACGGCTGAAGAGCTATTAGAATATGCAGCATTTGCAGAAGTATATTCTAATCATCCGATTGCACAATCTATTCGAAATGCATATGGAAAATCAATCGATGAAAATACTATTGAAGACTATAGTGAAATTTCTGGTCATGGTACGGTTGTAAAAGTACAAGGAAAAGAAATTTTCGCAGGTAATGCTAAATTAATGAGAAAAGAAAACATTACATTTAAGCAACCAAATACAGTAGGTACACTAGTTCATGTTGCTGTAGATGGTAAATATGCAGGTTATATTGTTATCTCTGATGAGGTAAAAGAGGATTCTAAACAAGCCATTCAAAAGTTAAAAGAACTAGGTATTAAGAAGACAGTCATGTTAACTGGTGATGCAAAATCAGTTGGTGAAGCTGTTGGTAAAGAATTAGGTTTAGATGAAGTTCATGCCGAATTATTACCACACCAAAAAGTAGAAGAAATCGAAAAAATTGATGCAGCAAAACGCGGTAAAGAAAAGATTGCATTCGTCGGTGATGGTATTAATGATACACCAGTACTAGCAAGGGCGGACGTTGGTATTGCGATGGGCGGTTTAGGGTCAGATGCAGCAATTGAAGCTGCTGACATCGTTATTATGACTGATGAGCCTTCAAAAATCGCGACAGCTGTAAAAATTGCAAAACGTACACGTAGTATTGTATGGCAAAATATTATATTTGCATTAGGTGTAAAAGGGCTAGTTTTATTACTTGGTGCCTTTGGTATTGCAACAATGTGGGAAGCGGTCTTCTCAGATGTTGGTGTTACGCTACTTGCAGTTTTAAATGCAATGCGTGTACTGAGAGTGAAAGATTTATAAAAATAAGCGAGGGCGCGATTACGCCCTCGCTTATTTTTATTATTTTACCGTGTTATTGAGGGTGACTGTTGGTAATATAATTTGAAAAAAACAGAGAAGGAGAAACTTCTCTGTTTATTTTTGTATATTTTTTGCAACCTTTTCTCGAACAGTTTGAATGTAATTCATTTTATGATCCCAACATTCTTGGCTTAAATCTACAGGGTACTCTTCAGGATTTAAAGTTCGCATATATTCTTCCCAAAATAGTGAGAGGCTGTGTTCGTTATACTTTTGAATATCTAATATATTAGGTAATTCATACGTTCTTTTACCGTTAACGAAAATATCTTGATGCAGTTCGCGTGCTTCGAAGTTTGTTACGAATTTACTTATATATGTATGAACAGGATGGAACATTTTTAAACGTTCTTCTTTTCCGGGTTCTTCTGACTCTAAAGCAATAAAATCGCCTTCTGCATGATCGTTAACACGGTTAATAATACGGTAAATTCGTTTAAGTCCTGGGGTTGTAATTTTTTCAGGATTAGATGAAATTTTAATCGTATCATTTAATTTTCCATCGGTATCTTCAATAGCGACTAGTTTATAGACAGCACCTAATGCTGGCTGTTCAAAGGATGTAATCAACTTTGTGCCAACACCCCATACATCAATTTTTGCCCCTTGAGATTTCAAGTGCATAATCGTATATTCATCTAAATCGCTAGAAGCGATAATTTTTGTGTTTGTAAATCCAGCTTCATCAAGTTGTTTTCTTGCTTCCTTTGATAAATATGCCATATCACCACTATCCAGGCGAATGCCATAAAAATCGATACGATCCCCGAACTCTTTTGCAACACGAATCGCATTTGGAACACCAGATTTTAATGTGTCGTATGTATCGACGAGAAATACACATTTTTTATGTGTTTCAGCATATTTTTTAAACGCAACATATTCATCACGATATGCTTGAACGAAAGAGTGGGCATGTGTGCCAGCTACAGGGATGCCAAAACGTTTCCCTGCGCGAACGTTACTTGTAGATGAAAACCCACCAATAAAGGCAGCGCGAGTGCCCCAAAGGGCAGCATCAAACTCATGAGCACGTCTTGTACCGAACTCTAAAAGTTCATCATTATTTGCAGCATGCTTCATACGTGCAGCTTTTGTAGCAATTAATGTTTGGTAATTTACAATATTTAAGAGGGCGGTTTCAATTATTTGTGCCTCGCCAAGCGGTGCATCGACACGTAATAAAGGCTCATTATTAAAAACAACTTCACCTTCTTGCATACTACGAATCGTGCCAGTAAATTTCATATTTTGTAAATAATGAAGGAAATCTTCTTCAAATTGCAGCTCTGCTAAATAAGCGATATCACTTTCGGTAAAGCTGAAATTTTCTATGTACTCTACAATTTTTTCAAGCCCAGCAAAAACAGCATAGCCGTTTTCGAATGGAAGCTTTCGAAAGTATAGATCAAAAACAGAACGGCGAGTATGAATACCATCTTTCCAATATGTATAAGCCATGTTGATTTGATATAAATCTGTATGTAAGGCGTAACTATCGTCTTTATAATGATTCATTGCGAAAACACCTCCGTAATTTGATTATAGTATACCAATTTTCCCCCTTTCGTAGCAAAGAAGTAATAGGGATTGAAGTCAAGAGAGAAAAAAATGAAATAATGCATATTTTTTAGAAAATTTACATTTATCAATTTATATTTCTCTAGATTTTATGTATTATTAGAGTAATGGGGGTAATGAGAATGGAGGAGGACAATGCAACAAACATTAGAAAAAATAGGCAAGCAAGTTTTTTATAAACGGCTACAGCAAAAAATGACACAAGAAGAATTATGTCAGGGCATTTGTTCTGTCTCATACTTAAGTAAGATCGAAAATGGGAAGATAGAAGCATCAGAAGAAATTCTACAATTGCTCTGCACAAGACTAGAAATTGCTGTGACGGATTTGAGAGATGTAGAAGAAGATGTGAAAGTGAAGTTGGACGAGTGGTTGAATGCACTAGTTCATTTGGACAAGCAACAAGTAGAACGCATATACGAAGAGTTGCAAGGTGAAATGAAGCATGTGTTGGATTTTGAAATTATAAATTATTATAAACTGCTTTATACACGTTATTTAATTATGAAAAGGGAGATTTTAGCTCTTGAAGAAGAATTAGAGAGATTAAAGAAAGTCTACAAAAAGTATTCTCCATTTCAGAAGTTATTATATACGTACAGTAGAGGGTTATTGTGCTGTTTGCAGTATAGATGGAAGGATGGACTAGACTACTTATTAAAAACAGAAGTAATGGCCAAGGAACAAGGGTATCATGAAACGGGTATGTACTATAATATAGCGCTTGCATATACTCACTTAGATATTCATCACCTTGCAATTCATTTTGTGAATATAGCATTAGAAGGATTTCGTAGTGAATATAAGTTTAGAAATATAATTAATTGCCAGATACTTATTGCGGTAAGTTACACAGAAAAGGGGCAGTATGAAGAGGCTTTAAGAATGTACGAGAGTATATTGAGGGAGGCCACATCTTTTGCGGATAAGGATGTACTTTTAGCTATTACTTTAAGCAATATGGGAAGTATATATTATAAAAAAAGCAAATATCAGCAGGCGAAGAAATATTATTTGGATAGTCTACAACTTCAAAAACAAATAGATTTAAACTATCTAGATACAATATATGAACTGGCATTAGTGTGCATTAAATTAGAAGAATTAGAAGAGGCAAAGGAATGGATTGATAAGGGAATTGTTGCAGCAAAACAAGAAGAGAGATTTAATGCAAAGTTATATTTGCTTTTAATTCTTAGATATAAACATTTTGAAGAAGCAAAAGATTATAAAGTATTTTTGGAAAATGAGGCTATTCCTTTGTATAAATCTGCGGGAAATAAAATAGAATTAAAGAAAGTATACGTTGAACTCGCAGAACATTTCGCTAGTTTATCGAGATTTGAGGAAAGTAATCGATATTATAGGTTAGTTATTGATTTGATGAATGATAATAAGGAGGAGTAAAAATGAAAAAGATGGTATTTGGAGTATTAGCGTTTATAGTGACTCTTACAGTTGCTGGAGGAATACATCAGTATAGTAGTAAACCCGATATCGTTGGCCAACAAGCTAAAACGGTTCAACAAATTAATTCATAACAAAAACCCCTTTCCAACTGGAAAGGGGTTTTTTCAATATTTGTTCCTCAAAATTCTACAAAACTTGAGAAAACAATTATTTGAATTTTTAGTATATTAATAGTGGAAACATAATGCTAATATGAAACTACTCGTTTTCAAATTTTTTTATTAGGGGGAAGTTTATATGAAAAGGAAGAGTTTAGCGTTAGTGTTAGCGACAGGAATGGCAGTTACAGCGTTTGGAGGGACAGGCTCTGCATTTGCGGATTCTAAAAATGTACTCTCTACTAAGAAGTACAATGAGACGGTACAGTCACCTGAGTTTATTTCTGGTGATCTAACTGGAGCGACTGGTAAGAAAGCGGAATCTGTGGTGTTTGATTACTTAAACGCAGCAAAAGGTGATTATAAGCTAGGGGAAAAGAGTGCGCAAGATTCTTTCAAAGTGAAACAAGTGAAAAAAGATGCAGTAACTGATTCAACAGTAGTACGTATGCAACAAGTTTACGAGGGAGTACCTGTATGGGGGTCTACTCAAGTAGCTCACGTAAGTAAAGATGGTTCTTTAAAAGTATTGTCTGGAACAGTTGCGCCTGATTTAGACAAGAAGGAAAAGTTAAAAAACAAAAATAAGATTGAAGGCGCAAAAGCAATTGAAATTGCGCAACAAGATTTAGGAGTAACACCTAAATATGAAGTGGATCCAAAAGCGGACTTATATGTATATCAAAATGGTGAAGAAACGACATATGCATACGTTGTGAATTTAAACTTCTTAGAGCCAAATCCAGGAAACTATTACTATTTCATTGAAGCGGAAAGCGGTAAAGTGTTAAATAAATATAATAAACTTGATCATGTAACGAATGATGATAAGTCACCAGTTAAGCAAGATGCTCCTAAACAGGAAGCGAAAGCGGTTGTAAAGCCTGTAACAGGGACGAATAAAGTTGGAACTGGTAAAGGTGTATTAGGAGATACGAAATCGCTTAATACAACGTTATCTGGATCGTCTTACTATTTACAAGATAATACGCGCGGAGCAACAATTTTCACATATGATGCGAAAAACCGCTCAACATTACCAGGAACATTATGGGCAGATGCAGATAATGTTTTCAATGCAGCGTATGATGCAGCGGCAGTAGATGCTCATTACTATGCAGGTAAAACATATGATTACTATAAAGCTACATTTAACAGAAACTCTATTAATGATGCAGGAGCACCATTAAAATCAACAGTTCATTACGGAAGTAAGTATAATAATGCATTCTGGAACGGCTCACAAATGGTATACGGAGATGGTGATGGTGTAACATTCACTTCATTATCTGGTGGCATTGATGTAATTGGCCACGAATTAACGCATGCTGTTACAGAAAACAGTTCAGATTTAATTTATCAAAATGAATCAGGAGCGTTAAATGAAGCAATTTCTGATATTTTTGGTACTTTAGTAGAATTCTATGATAACCGTAACCCAGATTGGGAGATTGGTGAGGATATTTATACACCTGGACAAGCAGGAGATGCACTTCGTTCTATGAGTGATCCTGCGAAGTATGGTGATCCAGATCATTATTCTAAGCGTTACACTGGTTCAAGTGATAACGGTGGCGTTCATACAAACAGTGGTATTATTAACAAACAAGCTTATTTATTAGCAAATGGTGGTACGCATTCTGGTGTAACTGTAACTGGTATCGGTAAAGATAAATTAGGTGCGATTTACTACCGTGCAAATACACAGTATTTCACGCAATCTACTACATTTAGTCAAGCTCGTGCTGGTGCAGTACAAGCTGCAGCAGATTTATATGGTGCTAGCTCTGCAGAAGTAAATGCAGTGAAGCAATCATTTAGTGCTGTTGGTGTAAACTAAGGCTTTAAAGGATAGTTATTAATAAAATACTTCAAAAATAAAGAAGGAGCATAGGCTCCTTCTTTATTTTTTTCTCCATTTTTTCCACAAATAAAACAATCCAACACAACCTGCGATTGTAATAATCCACTTAGCTTCATTTGTTCCGTTAATGACATGATATGCAGAATATACTTCAATCAATAAGGCCGGTATTTTCCCTATTGTGCTGGCAATACTGAAAGAGAGTAATGACATTTTGCCGAGAGCTGCAAATAAAGTAACGATACTGGACGGAATGAAAGGAATAAAACGAAAAGATAGGACGAGTAGAAATGCCTCTCTGCCTTCTACGTAAAGAAGACGTTCTACCTTTGGATACTTATTTACTTTATCGTGAGTGAACTTTTGAAGGCCTATGCGATAAATATAAAACGAGATAATAGCCCCTAATGCCTCACCTGCGATCGAAATGATTGTGCCATTTGTTACACCGAAGAGCTGTATATTAATGGCGGTCAAAAAAATACTAGGGATAAAACCTAAAAGACTGATGATGATGTTGATTAAGATACTAAGTGGAATTGCGAGTGAATAATAGTCTGTTAAGAAGTTTTGAATTGTTGCAGCCATTTTATAAAATCCTTTATCTTTTTTTGCATTACACCATATTTCCATTGTATAGGCAAGTACAAATTTACATAATGTAGAAAACAGTTGATAGGAAGGTGTTTTTATACCTTATATAGGTATTGGGTATATGAAAGTAGGGGTATATTTATTCTGTTTGAAAAACACTACATAAATACTATGTTTAAAGGGTTTGTGGGTATTATGATTGGTATTTTTTATCTGGGAAATAATTAGAAAAACATGGGGGTATATTTTTATGAGGGCGAAAAATAGTGATTTGATGAAATGGGGTTGGAAAATATAGTGAGATGAATGAGGGATTTTAAAACTGTATACATTTTTTCTTTGTGAAATTGACTTTTAGTGGAGTTACGATAATAATCATGGAAGAGGTGATACGATGAAACGACTAAGTAGTCTTTTCTTGAGTGGTTTATTGGCATTAATGCTGATTTTAAGTGGATGTGCAGGAAAAGAACAAAAAACAGAAAAACCAAAAGAGGATCATTCTACATCAGTAGAAAAAATTAGTGACAATATTTTAGATGAAATGGAAGGACCACCTAAAAATGGTCATACGATTGAAAGGCATGTAGGCAAATCAGAAGAGGATTTGAAGAATCGTTTGAAGACAGATAAAGTTTCAGCGGCCAGTACATACTATGATAAGGAAACAGCGACAAAGGCTGTGAAAGATAGTTTAAAACAACATGATAAAGAAATTCAGGATTGGTTAAAAAACTCTAAAGAGGCTCGCCTTGTATTGAATACAACTCATTCATTCCCAGTTGGAAAAACGGTAATAAAGAAAAATATGAATGTAAAAGACAAACTAGTAAAGACTGTTACCGTTTTAGCGAGAGATAAATCAGGAGATCTAGGATTTAAGATTATTACTTCTTATCCATCAGATAAATAAAGGGGGGAGTATATATGTATCCAACATTACAATACTTTTTAAAATCATACTGTACGTTAAGTATTCATGAGGATGAAATAGCAAGCGTGATGGAAGAGTTTATAGAGCAAGAAGATGAAGAAATTGTTTTGAAATTACGCGATGAATTAGTAAATATGAAGAAAAAGAACGCGTGGGAAGAAGCGTGCGTATTAGCTGCGAAGCAAGGAAATCGTATGTGGTCTTTAGAAGAAACGAAAGACCATCTTGAAACTTTTTTACTATTATTGCAAAAGAAAAAGGCGTGAGTAGATCACGCCTTTTTGTATACGCTTTTTGAAATTTGTCCGTTTGATATTATCTCATTGTTTTGGGGCACTTTTATATACGCTTTTTGAAATTTGTCCATTTGATATTACTTCACCGTTTTGTGTTACTTTTTTATACGTAACCGCTGTTATTTTATCACCAGTATTACTAATTACTTGAGAAGAAACTTCAACATTTTTACCAGTATTTGTACCGAAAATGCGAGTAGTAATACTACCTCCATTTGAAAATGCTTGAATGTAAATATGCTTACCTGTATTGTTTTTAAATTTTAAATCCGGGCCATAATCTGCCACTGCTGCATCTTGCCCAAGTGGTAAATAATTTACGGGCATAGAATGATTGCTTCGAGAAACAATTCCTAAATCTGCCCTTAAAGCTGCGCTGTATAAAGTACTACTTACTTGGCAAACGCCTCCGCCTGCACTTTGTATAACTTTACCTTGTGAATATACTGCTGCGGATTTATAACCATGTGCAGCATCAGTTACGCCAACACGGTCATTAAAACTAAACGTGTCATCAGGTGCAACAATAACTCCACTTAAAGTATTAGCTGACTTATTTACGTTATAGGACTGATTTCCATTACGGCCAGCCATTGGGGTAGAGTATTCAGCGATCACTTCTTTAATCCCCATTTGTTGTATATCTTCTGTAGAACGTTCAGGTTTTATTAGTGTAACTGGTAATGCAACATCGGATGTGCCAGAAGTAATAGCTGCGCTTGTTAAATCGGTTAATTTTCCTTTATCAATTTTTTCTCCATTTTGACTTTGGCTAATATTTACTGTAGAGCCTTCAACACTTAATTCGGCGTTGACAGGATTTTTTAATGTTTCATTATATTTATCCTTTATAAAGGTTTCGTAAGTTGTTGTATTTAATTGTGGTGTTAATTTATAGTCACGTTTTACTTCACCGTTTTCAGCTTGCTTACGCATGTTGTAACGATTCATTACGTTCCCTTCTTGTTCTTTAAAGATATTGTCGACAATATCCTTCTCTTTATAATCTACTCCTAAATCTTTCCATATGTAAGTTTGTTTATCATTTTGGAATACGTAGTTAAGAGATTTTTGATTTAATTCATTCACTTTTTGATTAACAATGGCTTGAATATCTGCTTTATTTTTTCCATCAAGAGAAATACCTTCAAATGTAGTGTTTGGTAGTGCAGTTGTATTTAGTTGATTATTTAATTTGGATACATATTGATATCCACCAACACCACCAACACAAAGTAATATGCCACCGGCAATAGCGGAACCGATCAGTATTTTGCTTAGCTTCATTTATTTCCCCCCAGAAAAAATTGTATAAATATATGTATTACATTTTTTGTATAAAAATGATGAAAATAACATTATGTACGTACTAGTATACTATTATTTTCACTATGTGTGTAATGTTTTCATAAAAAATGTTACACTGTTGTAATAATTGTCTCTTTTTGTCACAATATGCATGAGAAATATGTTGAAAATTATAATAAAAAGGCTGCTTAGAAAAATCTAGCAGCCTTTTTATTATAATTTTTTATGCTCATTTTTATTCGTAACACCGAGATGTTCTTGAAGTGTTGTCGATATATCATTAACACTTTTTTCGTTTGGAACGTAATAATAAATACCACCTATATATTTATCAGTACCTTCCACTTGCAATTTATCCATTTTTAAATTTGAATCCATTGAATTTTTCGCAATAGCCATCATATCATCAAAAGTTAAATTTGTTTTTAAATCTTTATCGACAGCATCTAATAGGCTTCCGATTTTATTAATGGAATTGAGAGATAGGGCTTTTTCAGCAATAGCCTCTAAAACAAGTTGTTGTCGTTGACCACGCATATAATCACTATCAATATGACGCGTTCTAGCTAGTGCAAGTGCTTCTTCTCCATTTAAATGTTGACGCCCTTTTTTTAGGTGAATTGCATCTGCTTCGTCGCTACTATTTTGTTCTGTGAACTCAACTGGAACGTCGACAGTTATACCACCTAGAGAATCAACGATCTTGATAAAGGATTTGAAATTAAATTTTACATAGTAATCAACTGGGACATCTAAAAATTTTTCTACTGTATCAATTGTGCTGTCTACACCACCAAATACGTGTGCATGTGTGATTTTATCATATTTATCACGTGATTTAATGTAGACGCGTGAATCACGTGGAATGCTAACTAGTTTAACAGATTTATCATTTTTATTAATTGTTGCAAGTAGTAATGCATCTGTACGAGTCGCTTTTCCGTAACCTTTTTCCCTGATATCACTTTCATCAACACCCATGATCAAGACAGAAATATTATCAGTCATAGGTTTAACAACTTTTTCACGTTTGTTGGATTTATCTCCTCGGCCGAGTTCAGAATAGGCGTTGCTTAAGACGGATTTTGCTTTACTGTATATATGGAAGGAGTAGCCTCCTGCTCCCATTGCTACAATAAGTAAGGGAATAAGAAGGAACCAAAGTAGGCGCTTTTTCTTTGAGCGTCCTTTTTTGGCTCGAGTGTCGTTGTTAATGTCGGATTTCATCATTTTTTCTCCTTTAAAACAATCAAAGTGTATACATCTAGAAGCGTATTAAAACACATAAAAAATATTGTACGCTAAATAAAAGGTATTGTACATGTATAAAAAATAGATGTCTTGATTATTTATAAGACACCTATTCGTTATTGTATACAAAAGACAGGGATAAGAAAATGATAAAATTTTACCTAATTAAAGCATAATACTTACAATAATCGCAGATAAAATGCTAACAAGAGTAGCTCCGTATAGTAATTTTAGGCCAAAGCGGGCAACGACATTTCCTTGTTCTTCGTTTAACCCTTTTACCGCACCGGAAATAATTCCAATGGAAGAAAAGTTAGCAAAAGAAACGAGGAAGACAGAAATAATACCGACTGTACGGATAGAGAGCGTGCTGGAAATTTTACTAAGATCCATCATTGCTACAAATTCATTTGTTACAAGCTTCGTTGCCATAATGCTACCAGCTGTGACAATTTCAGAACTTGGTACGCCGATAAGAAATGCAATAGGGGCGAATACATAGCCTATTATTTGTTGGAAAGTAACTCCAAATATAATGAGGAATAGGTCATTAATACAACTCATTAATGCGACGAATCCAATGAGCATAGCACCGACGACAATTGCTACGCGAAAACCATCAAGAATGTATTCTCCAAGCATTTCAAAGAAACTTTGTTTTTCCCCTTTTATTACCAAAATGTCTTCATCATCATTAACGTCGTAAGGATTAATAATGAGTACGATAATAAAACCACTAAATAAATTGAGAACGAGTGCGGTTACTACATATTTTGGTTCAATCATTGTCATATAGGCACCAACAATGGACATAGATACTGTTGACATAGCAGAGGCGCAAAGTGTATATAGTCGATGTTTTGGAATTTGGGCTAATTGTTTTTTAACCGTAATAAAAACTTCTGATTGGCCGACAATAGCGGAAGCGATGGCGTTGTAAGATTCTAATTTCCCAAGACCGTTTATTTTACTAAGAAAGAAACCAATCCAACGAATAAAGAATGGTAGTATTTTGAAATGTTGTAATATACCAATTAAGACGGAGATAAAGACAATCGGTAATAATACGTTAAGGAAAAATGGCATTTCCCCTTTATTTGCAAGGCCACCAAATACAAAGTTTATACCACTGGCAGCATACTCAAGTAGCCTCGTAAACAGGTTGGAAATTATCGTAATAAGTATGAGACCAATTTCTGTATTTAATAATAAATAGGTTAAAATTAACTGTATAATAAGCATGATGAAAATTGGTTTGAATTTAATGTGTTTTTTATTGTTGCTAGCAATGTAAGCAAGGAAAAAAACAACGATAAGTCCAACGAAAAAAGTGATAAATTTCATAGTAAGCCCCCTAAAAGAGATATTCTGATATATATGTTTTTCATTTAAAGTGAGAATATGCATGTTTGGTGAAGAGAGGAATAGAGGAATCATGAATATATGTAGAGTACATCACGTTGCAATTATTTGTTCAAATTATGAAGTGTCAAAGGATTTTTATACACGAATATTAGGTTTCAAAGTGAAGAATGAAGTATATAGAAAGGAACGAAATTCTTATAAGTTAGATTTATGTGTAGGAGGAGAGTATCAAATTGAATTATTTTCATTTCCAAGTCCGCCTGACCGCACAAGCTTTCCAGAGGCTGCTGGACTTAGACATTTAGCTTTTGCGGTTACTGATATAGAAGAAGCTGTTAAACATTTAAATCGATGCGATGTTGAGACGGAATTGATACGTGTTGATGAGATAACGGGAAAAAAATTCGTCTTTTTCCAAGATCCTGACGGTTTGCCATTAGAATTGTATGAGGGCTGAAAATTGGTGAATTTTATATAGGGTTGCTTTCAAGTAAATGAAGAAACTAAAGTGAAACTTCTTTATTTAAAGGAGGTGTAACTTTAGCTAAGAAAAGCTAAAGGACATATGTGGATATTTTAAAATTATTGATGGTAGCTGTTCTTATTGCGCTGACAGGTTTCTTTGTAGCTGTAGAGTTTGCAATTATAAAGGTGCGTAGCAGTCGTATCGATCAACTCGTTAGTGAAAAAAGACGAGGCGCATTGGCAGCTAAAAAAGTAACTTCAAATTTAGATGAGTATTTATCGGCATGTCAGTTAGGAATTACGATTACTGCTTTAGGGCTCGGGTGGTTAGGAGAACCGACGATTAAACATTTACTCGAACCACTGTTTTTAAAATTGGATTTATCTCCTGCAATTGCAAGTACAGTTTCATTTATTATTGCATTTGCAGTTATTACGTTTTTACATGTTGTAATTGGTGAACTCGCTCCAAAGACTTTTGCAATCCAAAAAGCAGAGCAAGTTAGCTTATTATTATCAAAGCCCCTTATTTATTTTTACCGAGTTATGTATCCATTTATTTGGGCTTTAAATGGCTCTGCACGATTTGTGACAGGCTTATTTGGCTTACATCCAGCTTCTGAACATGAAGTTGCACATTCTGAAGAGGAATTAAGATTAATCTTGTCTGAGAGTTATGAAAGTGGCGAGATTAATCAAACTGAATTTAAATATGTAAATAACATCTTTGAATTTGATAACAGGGTAGCAAAGGAAATCATGGTACCTCGTACTGAAGTTGTTGGTTTATATGAAGATGAGCCGTTTGAGACACATATTAAAGTAATCGCACAAGAAAAATATACGAGATATCCAGTATTTGGTGAAGATAAAGATGAAATTATTGGGATGGTTAATGTAAAGGACTTGTTTATTCGTTATATGGATGGTAATCGAGATGAAGAGTGTTCGATTACACCATATACACGTCCAGTTATTGAAGTGTTAGAAAATATCGCAATCCATGATTTACTATTGCAAATGCAAAGAAGGCGCATTCCATTAGCTGTATTATATGATGAATATGGTGGCACAGCAGGGATTGTTACATTGGAAGATATTTTAGAAGAAATTGTTGGAGAAATCCGAGATGAATACGATGAAGATGAGCATCCACCTATAGAACATATAAGTGAAGTGTGTAAACTTGTAGAGGGGAAAGTGCTTATTAGCGAAGTAAATGATTTATTTGGCATACATTTGGTTGCTGATGATGTTGATACAATTGGTGGTTGGATTATGGTACAAAAGCAAATCGTTGCTGAGGGAGATATTATTGAGAAACACGGCTTTTCTTTTAAAGTTCTTGAAAAGGATATGCATCAAATTAAGCGAGTTGAAATAAAGAAAGTAGAAGAATGAATGGATTTTCTATTATATTAACTTTAATAAAAGGGATATATAGAAAAGTAAATGTTTGCGCTTTCAAAAAAGGTGCTATATAGTGAAGGTGGATACTGAAGAATTCTTTTAATGATACTCGTATTTTATAGGGCGAATTCTTTAGATAAGGATTTAGAATGAAAAGTATAGGTGATGAAAAATGATAGCAACGAAGGATATACGTATAGAAAAAGATTTTTTAGGTGAAAAGGAAGTACCGAGTGTAGCCTATTATGGTGTACAAACATTACGTGCCGTAGAAAACTTTCCTATTACAGGATACCGCATTCATCCGTCACTCATTACGGCAATGGCAATTGTAAAAAAAGCGGCAGCGCTTGCGAATATAGATACAGGTTACTTAGCTAAAGATATCGGACAAGAAATTGCAGAAGCAGCGCAAGAGATTGTGGATGGAAAGTTCCATGATCAATTTATTGTAGACCCAATTCAGGGCGGGGCAGGTACTTCAATTAATATGAATACTAATGAAGTAATTGCTAATAGAGCGTTAGAACGTATGGGATACGAAAAAGGTGAATATGCGAAAATTAGCCCAAACACTCATGTGAACATGGCTCAATCAACAAATGATGCGTTCCCAACTGGGATTCATATTGCAACTCTTATGATGCTAGAAGAACTTCTTGTTACAATGGAAGAACTTCACTCTGCTTTTCATGATAAAGCAAAAGAGTTTGATCACGTTATTAAAATGGGGCGTACACATTTGCAAGATGCAGTTCCAATTCGCCTTGGACAAGAATTTGAAGCATATAGCAGAGTGCTAGAGCGTGATATAAAAAGAATTAAACAGTCTCGTCAACATTTATACGAAGTTAATATGGGTGCGACAGCTGTCGGTACGGGATTAAATGCAAACCCTACTTATATAGAACAAGTTGTGAAGCATTTACGAACTTTTAGTGGTTTCCCTCTTATTGGTGCAGAGCACTTAGTTGATGCGACGCAAAATACAGATGCATATACAGAAGTATCTGCAGCACTAAAAGTATGTATGATGAATATGTCTAAAATTGCAAATGACCTTCGTATTATGGCGTCTGGTCCACGTGTTGGGTTGGCGGAAATTCAATTACCAGCTCGTCAACCAGGTTCATCTATTATGCCGGGTAAAGTAAATCCAGTTATGGCAGAAGTAATTAACCAAGTTGCTTTCCAAGTAATTGGAAATGACCATACAATTTGCTTAGCGTCAGAAGCTGGCCAATTAGAGTTAAATGTAATGGAACCGGTATTAGTATTTAATTTAATTCAATCCATCAGTATTATGAACAATGGATTCCGTGTATTCCGTGAATATTGTATTAAAGGAATTACAGCGAATGAAGAGTTGCTTAAGCAATATGTTGAAAAAAGTGTTGGAGTTATTACAGCAGTGAATCCACATATTGGTTATGAAGCAGCTTCTCGCATTGCACGTGAAGCAATTGCGACAGGAAAATCTGTTAGGGAGCTATGTTTAGAACATGGTGTACTTACAGCAGAAGAGCTTGATATTATTTTGGATCCATACGAAATGACGCATCCTGAAATTGCTGGTGCTTCTTTATTAAAGAATAAAAAAATGTAATGTAAAAAGAACCGATCCATTTGGATCGGTTCTTTTTTTAGAAGATATTAAATACAGCGTTTAATTGAAGTAAGCTAATAACAGCTAAGAAGATTAAACTGTATTTCATTGCTGTTTTAAATAAGGCGGATTCTTGACCAACTAGTCCAACTGCTGCACAAGCAACTGCTACAGATTGTGGTGAAACCATTTTCGCCATTGTACCACCTACTACGTTTAACGCAACGAGTGTAGAAGGCACGATGTTTAATTGATCTGCAGTTACTGCTTGAAGTGGTGCGAATAATGAACCGCTTGATACTACTGATCCTGTAATGAATACGCCAATCCATCCTAAGATTGGAGAAAGAACTGGGAATGCATTACCAGTAGAAGAGAATGCAAGTCCAAGTGTAGATGACATACCAGAGTAGTTCTCTACGTAAGCTAAAGCGATAACACTACAAATTGTATATACTGGAGCTTTTAGTTCTTTCATTGTTTCAACTATTAGTTCTTTAATCATTTTACCCTTTACGCGGTAAACGATAAGTGAAACGATAATTGCTAATACAATCGCAGTAGTTGTAGAAGAGAATACATCGAATTTGAAAATCGCTGCGAAAGGTGTATCAGCCTTTGTAATTGGTGTAGTTTTCATAACCATATTATGAAGACCAGGGAACTGAATGTTAAATACTAAGTTTGCTAACGCGCCATCCGGAGCAAATAAAGCTTTAATCGGTTTTAAATTAAAGATTGTTACGAATGCAGTTAAGAATACGAATGGAGACCAAGCATATAAAATTTGATTGAATGTATGAGATTCTTTTTCTCCTTGTTTTTCTTCTTTAGCAGAAGATTTTGGCTGCCAAACACGTAAGAATAATGCAAGAGAGACCATACTTACAACGGCTGCGAAAATATTAGTAAGTTCTGCACCTAAGAAGTAAGTTACAAGGAACTGAGTAATTGCGAAAGAAACACCACTTACAAGAATACCTTGCCAAGTTTCTTTAATACCTTTAATTCCATCGACCATTGAAACAAGTAAGAAAGGTAAAATAATGCTAATGAAAGGTAAAATAAGAACAGTTTGACGACCTATAGTTAGTGCGTCGAGTTCAGTTAATTGTGCTGGTACTGTAACTGGGATACCCATAGCACCCATAGCACCACCAGCGATGTTAGCAACTAAACAAATACCTGCTGCTTTTAATGGATTAAAGCCCATACCTACAAGTAGTGCAGCTGTAATAGCAACTGGAACCCCTAGACCAGCTGCGCCTTCTAAGAAAGCACCGAAAGAATAAGCGATTAATAATACTTGTAAACGTTGATCATTTGTAATGCTTGAAATACTATCGCGAATTATGTTGAATTGCTCTGTTTTAACAGTTAATTTGTAAAGGAAAATCGCTGCGATAACGATAGTACAAATTGGATAAAATCCAGATAAAATACCGAACCCGGCAGATGCTACAGCTACAGTTGCGGGCATTTTATAAACAAATATAGCAAGAATAATAGCGACGATCACACTATAAAGCCCAGCGATGTAACTTTTCATTTTGAGTCCCATTAAACAAATGATGAAACAGAAGATTGGAAGTGCTGCGATTAGTGCAGATAACCAAATATTGTTTAATGGGTCATAAATTTGTGTCCAAGTACTCATAATAATGACAACTCCTATCTATTATATGTGAAGAAATTCACATTATTTGTGAAACTATTCACAATCAACTTACATGCTTAGTATATTCTGCTTCAACACTATTGTCAACGTGAAAAAGTATAATTATTCCATAATAGTATTAAAAGTAACATCTTGTTCATAAAGTAGACAAAAAGCGTAATCAAATTGATTTGAATACGCTTTTATAAATTATTTACATATTCTTTCATTTTTTCATATGTCATTGGTCCTACATGCTTATATTGAATGACACCGTTTGTATCGATGATAAAAGATGTTGGGATGCTGATGATTTGATATGCGGCACTTGCCTGTCCTTTCTGATCTAATAGGACGGGGAAGGTGTATTTGTTTTCTTCAAGAAATTGTTTTACATTGTTCGGGTCTTTTTCAGTAGCTGTCGCATTTACAGCGACAATTTCAATCCCCATATCTTTAGTATCATGATAAAACTTTTCCATATCAGGCATTTCTATTTTGCATGGACCACACCAGCTTGCCCAAAAATTTAATATTACTTTTTTTCCTTTATAGTCTGTAAGGCGAACTTCTTGACCAGTGGTTGTTTCCAGAAGGAAATTGAGGGCAACATTGCCAACTTCAGTTCCAATTGGGGTGTTTGATTTTGAAGCTATATCTTCTTTGGTGTCTAATAGGAAGTGATCGATAATAGTCCAGCCAACCGCAATGCTAATTAACGCAATAATAAACCATTTTTTAATATTACATCATCCTCCTTACTTAAATTTCCTTTTTATCGTAACAAAGCGGTTAAATATGGTCAAATTACTTTACGATAGGTTATCAATTATAGACGATATTTTACAATATCATTACTGTACATTTCAGTCAGGTGAAAATATAACAAAAAGGCTGATAAATCAACGTTTGTAAGCAAAGTATTACTAGCCCTTTGTTTTGCTTTTTCTTTATATCATATAGTATAATATTCAAAATCAGCAGGGATTTTTTCCTGAACTGTGTGCTGATAAAAGGAGGAAAAATTTTTCAGCATTATAGGTTGATAAAGTTATGTCGTAACAGGAAATATAAGAACAGATATATAAATAAATAATAAAGAAAATAAAAAACGAAAATGAGGGGAATTTTATGAACCAAAACCAATTTGACTGTCGTATTTCAGAAGAAGACGTACAGATGTTAAGAGCATTAGCTCATCCACTTCGTCTACGTCTAGTAATGGAACTAATGCAGCGTGGAACATGTAATGTAACACAATTACAAGAGGTATTAGAAATACCACAATCAACTGTTTCACAGCATTTAACGAAATTAAAACAAAATAAAGTAGTGCGCTTTGAGAGACGCGGGTTAGAAGTGTACTATCAAATTCATAACGATAAAGTAAGTGAAGTAGTAAAAACATTATTTTCTTAATTTTTGAATATTATGGAAAGAAGACGTGTGAAATATACGTCTTTTTTTATTTGGAAAGAATCTAATAATAGGAAGATTTGAGAGCGTATGTATTAGCGCGTGAGAAAGAAACAAACTATCGGTTGAAGTGCTAAATTGACGGAATATATTCTGAAGGGATATGAAAAGATAGAAAGGAGTGCTGTAAGCCAAAGGAGGAATAATCTAATGGATGTAAAACGTGTGAAACAGATATTATCTTCTTCAAGTAGAATTGATGTTACATATGAGGGAGTCCCCGTATGGATTGAGAGCTGTGATGAGCAGAAGGGGAGTGCTCAAGTGTATGACGTATCCAACCCAGGAGAGAGCGTTCACGTGGATGTGACGGCTTTAGAAGAAATGTAATAGAAAAGACGCTTCTAATTGTAGAAGCGTCTTTTTTTATTTGCTATTCCATCATATGTGCAATTTTCTTAGAGAACATAAGAAGTACTAATCCTAGCACGATTACGATAATACCGATGCTTGCGAATACTTCTAAATATCCTAAAGATTGAGTGAAAGCAGCTAATTGTCCTGCTAATAAGTTTGCAAATCCAGTACCAGCTAACCATACACCCATTAGTAATGATGCTAATTTAACAGGAGCGATTGCACTTACCATAGATAATCCAATTGGTGATAAGAATAATTCACCGATTGTGTGGAACATGTAAGTGAATACAATGAATAGTAAGTTTGCTTTCATTGTAATGTTACCTTCATCGCTACCAGTTTTTAGAACAGCTAAAGTTAAAACTAAGTACCCGATTCCTAGTAAAATCATACCAAAAGCCATTTTTGTAGGGATTTTTAAATCACCATTTTTTGTTTTTGAAAGTTTAATCCATAATGCAGAAACTGGTAATGCTAGTAAGATAATGAATAGTGGGTTTACAGATTGGAACCAAGGTGTTGGAATTGTAAATCCACCAATTGTACGATCCACGAACTTATCTGTGTAAAGTGTTAAAGAACTACCAGCTTGTTCAAATCCTGCCCAGAAGAATACAACGAAACAAGTTAAAATTAAAATTGCAGTTGTACGCTTTTTCTCTTGTGTTGTTAAAGGTTTTTTCTCAATAGGTTTTGCATTTTGTTCTTTAGATTTTTTACCGACAACAGTTGTTCCAGCTGATCCTAAGTAACGAGGTGCTAATAAGTTAAATGCAATCTGTCCAATGATCATACCGATACAAGCTGTTAAGAAACCGTATCTATAATCTGCGAAGTAACCGCAAATGAATGGAGCGATAAGAGCTCCTAAGTTAATTCCCATGTAGAAGATAGTGAAGGCACTATCACGACGAGAATCGTTGTCGCTATATAATTGACCTAATAAAGTCGAAATATTTGGTTTGAAGAATCCGTTACCGATAACTAATAATCCTAATCCTAAAAATAGTCCAGTTTTCGTGTTCATTGAAAATAGTACAAAGTTACCAAGTGCCATAATGATACCGCCGATGGTAATGGCGTGTCGTTTCGTAATGAAATGGTCAGTTAGCCAACCACCAATAATCGGTGTGAAGTATACTAACATTGTGAAAATACCGTAAATTTGTACAGCAACTGCTTTATCAAATCCTAAACCGCCACTTACTAAGCTCGTTGTTAAATAAAGAACTAATAAGCCACGCATTCCGTAATAACTAAATCTTTCCCATGCCTCTGTAAAGAACAACAAATATAATCCTGGTGGATGTTTTTTTGGTGATTGTTGCTCTCCAGCTTTGTCTAATTTTAAAGCTGCATCCATGTTTGTTTCCCCCTAATCCTGTATAACGGATATTTATGTAATTATTTTAATTCACAAAATATTTAGAAGTCAATAGAATTATATGGAAATAGCAAGAAAATTTCTGAAAAAATCTATTTTTCTTCAACCGTTATTGTATTTTTCCCTGAAAACAAGATAATAAGCGTTTTCAAATGTAGTAATTGAATTCTAAAAGAAAGTAAAATAGTGATAAATCAGAAAATTTAGATTAGAATATTTATTCTGATATAGAGAAAATAAACTATATTTACTTTTATAATATAACATATCGGGAATAAAAATACAAAATGAAATAATGTGACACTTCAGTGAAATGAAAAAACCAGCTCCATAAAAAGGGAGCTGGTTAGAATGAAATTATTTAACAAAGCGTTTTTCAATGTCGTCTAGTAGTAAGTTAGCAGCCATTACGCCACCAGCTGTATTCCAAATAACGTCGTCAACTTTGTATGCTTTACCATTTTTCACTGCATTTAAATTTTTAAATAGAGGATCGTTTATATACTCTTTTTCTAGTTCAGAACCCTTTTTCTCGTCGCCTTTATCGAATGTGAAGTAGAATAATACATCACCATCCATTGCAGAAATACGCTCTTTAGATACGTTACGCTCTGCGAAATCATCTTTATTTTGATCACCAGGACGTTTAAATCCAAGTTCTTTTAAAATAACGCCAGAGAATGTATCTCCATGATAAATACGAACATCACCAGGCATAAAACGTACCATAGAAATTTCTTGATTTACTTTATCGCCAAGTTTGCCTTTTAAATCTTTCATACGTGCTTCGTAATCAGCTAAAACCTTTTGACCTTCTTTTTCTTTATTTAATGCTTTTGCATAAAATTTGAAGTTATCTTTCCATTCACCACGTAATGTTTCCGAGAAAACAGTAGGTGCAATAGCTTTTAGTTGCTCGTACACTTTTTCGTGACGCATTTTGTTACCGATAATTAAGTCTGGTTTTAAAGAAGCAATCGTTTCAACGTTAACTTGTCCTTCGTCGCCAACAACTTTTACATCTTTCATTTTGTCCTTAATATGTGGATACCACGGATCACCAGTCCAAGACTTTACAGCACCAACTGGTTTCACACCTAATTCAAGTAAAGCTTCAGTTCCTTCATTCGTTAAAATAACTACACGTTTTGGATTAGCAGGAACTTCTGTTTTACCCATTGCGTGTTCAACGGTAATCATTTCTTTTTTATTATCTTCTTTTGTTGATTCTTCTTTGTTATTTGATTTTCCACAAGCACTTAAAAGAAGTGAAAAAGCTAGTAGAAATACAAATACTGTAAACGATTTCTTTTGCATGAAATTCATTATGTACCCCCTACATGTTGAGAATATTTTTCAATAGCAAGCATGATATTAAGCCTTTATCTTTTGATTGTCAATATATATTACTGAAAATAGTTCTCATTATCGTTGACAATGAGAATTAAGTTGAAATACACTTACAACGTATCATTATACATTGAAGGGGAAACGCTGCATGTTATTAAAAACAAATCAAGCAAAATGGATTGGATTATTTGTTGGAATCATTGCAGTCGTTATTTGTATTTGGGGAAGTATTATTTTCGGATATACAAATACGAGTTGGAAATTAGCTTTAGATGCTTTTTTCCATTTTAATGGTTCAAATGAGCATATTATTATTCAAAATGTGCGTCTACCAAGGGCGTTAATTGCAGCAAGTGTTGGTGCTAGTTTAGCCATTGCGGGTTGTCTGATGCAAACTTTAACAAAGAATCCGCTTGCTTCTCCAGATTTTATTGGATTAAATTCAGGCGCTGCGTTCTTTATAGTTGTAGCAATTGTACTCTTTTCCGTGACATCATTATCAGCTTTCACATGGATTGCCTTTTTAGGAGCGGCAGTTGCAGCAGTACTTGTATTTGCCTCTAGTTCTTTAGGAAAAGAAGGGACAACGCCTCTTAAGTTAACGTTAGCAGGTGTAGCAATTAGTGCTTTATTTTCATCGTTAACACAAGGGTTACTTGTTTTAAATGAAAAGGCGATGGAAGAGGTATTATTTTGGCTTGCGGGATCTGTGCAAGGAAGAAAGTTAGAGATTTTACAATCTGTATTCCCGTATTTATTAATAGGCTGGATTGCATCTCTTATGATGGCTGGGAAAGTAAATACATTAATGATGGGGGAAGACGTTGCAAAAGGACTTGGACAACGAACAATTTTAATGAAATCATTCGTACTACTTATTATTGTACTGCTGTCTGGTGGTTCAGTTGCGGTTGCTGGCCCAATAGGATTTATTGGAATTGTTACTCCGCATTTTGCCAGATCTCTTGTTGGAGTTGATCACAGATGGAGAGTACCCTATAGCGGCTTGTTAGGTGCAATACTACTAATCTTGGCTGATATAGCAGCAAGATATGTCATTATGCCACAAGAAGTACCAGTAGGGGTTATGACAGCATTTATCGGAGCCCCATTCTTTATTTATATTGCACGTAAGAGAGGGCTTAGCAAATGAAGAAGTATATTCCGTTTCGTATAGGAAAAGATAGGTTCTCGTTTTTAATGTATAAACGAGCTATTCTAGTCGTATTAAGTTTACTAGCTATTTTAATAGGATTATTTTTTGCTAGTGCAGGGATGGGCGATATGAAAATTGCTCCTTATGATGTATGGCAAGCAATTACTGGAAATGGCGATGCGATGTCAAATATGGTTGTAAATAAGTTTCGTATGCCGCGTATTTTAATTGCTATTCTCGTAGGAATTGCGCTTGCAGTAGCAGGTTGTATTTTACAAGGGCTCGTTCGAAATCCACTTGCTTCTCCAGATATCATCGGAATTACGGGCGGGGCAAGTGTAGCAGTTGTACTCTTTTTAGCTATATTTAGTGATAAAAACAATGCGCTAACAGTAAGCATTCATTATATGCCGCTAGCAGCTTTTGCTGGGGCAACAATTGTAGCGTTTTTTGTATATTTATTCGCCTGGAAAAATGATGGATTATCACCGATTAGTCTCGTTTTAATTGGTGTTGGATTTTGGGCATTAACGAAAGCAGCAACAACTTTATTTATGTTGTTAGCACCAATTTATCAAGCAAGTCAAGCGAATGTATGGATCACAGGTACTGTTTATGGTTCTTCATGGCAAAATGTTATGGTACTTGCGCCGTGGGTTCTCATTTTAACGACAATATCATTTATCGCTGCGAGACATTTAAATGCACAAGAGCTAGGGGATGATATAGCAGTGGGACTTGGTGTTCCTTTAACGAAGTCGCGTGTATTTATGTTGTTACTTAGTACAGCTTTAATTGGTGGGGCAGTTGCCTTTGCAGGAGGAATTGGATTTGTTGGTTTAATGGCACCTCATATTTCACGAAGGTTGGTTGGCTCTTTCTACGGTGCATTGCTCCCAGTTGCGGCGATTATTGGTGCAATTCTAGTACTTGCTGCAGATTTAATTGGGCGCACAATTTTCACACCACTTGAAATTCCAGCAGGGGTATTTACATCAGCAATTGGTGCACCTTATTTTATTTATTTACTTTATAAAAGTCGGAATTCATAAAGGGAGATGAATATGCAAAAAGCATTGGAGACGAAACGCTTGACGCTGTCGTATGGTGAAACGATTATTATTGATGAGCTGAATTTAGAAATTCCAAAAGGGGAAATTACAATCTTCATCGGTTCTAACGGTTGTGGGAAATCAACTTT
Organism: Bacillus cereus group sp. RP43; assembly: GCF_040459645.1. NCBI lineage: Bacteria > Bacillati > Bacillota > Bacilli > Caryophanales > Bacillaceae > Bacillus > Bacillus cereus group sp. RP43. Next base: position 4,548,364 of record NZ_JARVHQ010000001.1, on the reverse strand, counting down.
ATTACGTTCACTAGCTAGATTATTAAAGCCAACAACCGGTGACATTTTGTTAGACAATCAAGCAATTCAAAGTATGCAAACGAAGCAAATCGCTCGTCAAATGGCGATTTTACCGCAAGGGCCACAAGCACCGGAAGGACTTACGGTATTACAACTTGTAAAGCAAGGACGTTATCCATATCAAACATGGCTGAAGCAATGGTCAGAAAAAGATGAGGAAATGGTACAAAAAGCGCTTGCAGCAACGGGTATGACAGAATTTGCTGAGCGTGATGTTCATGCTCTTTCAGGTGGACAACGTCAACGTGCTTGGATTGCAATGACCCTTGCACAAGATACCGATATTATTTTACTGGATGAGCCAACTACATATTTAGATATGACTCACCAAATTGAAGTGTTAGATTTATTATTCGAATTAAATGAAACAGAGAAAAGAACGATTGTTATGGTATTGCATGATTTGAACTTGGCATGCCGTTATGCAGACAACATTGTAGCTATTCAGGATAAACAAATATATGCGCAAGGTAAACCAGAAGAAGTTGTTGATCAAAAGTTAGTTCGTGATGTATTCCGTATGGAGTGTCAAATAAGCGCTGATCCGTTATTTGGAACACCGCTCTGTATCCCGCATGGAAGAGGAAGAAGTGTACGTAAAGAAGCTGTTCAGGCGATGAGATAAAAAAACGATGAGTAATTCATCGTTTTTTTATTTTTTGCAAGAAAATAGTAGGAAAAGGGGAATACGTAAGCGACGTTCATATTCTTCTTTACTCTGAAAATAGGTTTGATTTGGTGTAGCTTCTTTTAGGTTTGTAATGGTAAATCCGGCTTGTTGTAATAATGTAAAATATTCTTCCGTTGTCCGATGATATTTAATAACCTCTTGATCAATCCACGGCTCAACTCGTTTCCCTGGTTTGAAATAATCATCGACGAGCCAGCTAGTTCTTTTACTACTTGTTTGTAAGCTTTCAAACGAAGAGGTAATAACGGGATGTTGAACGCTAAAGGTAAAGGTCCCGTTTGTTTTTAAAGTTTGAAACACATTTTGAAAAATAATATCAAGCTGTTCAATATAATGTAAGGCGAGTCTAGATGTTACTAAATCAAAAGTAGAAGGAGGATAGGTATAGTCTTTGAGGTTTATAAAATGAACAGATCCATTTTTTTTATTTTCTAGGTGCTTACGAGCTTTTTCATACATAAGCTCGGAGCCTTCAATGCCAGTGTAAGAGTGGCAGCCATTCTCTAATAATTCCTCGCCAAACTTGGCGTCACCGCAGCCTAAATCGAGGATTTTCTTTCCTTTCACATCACCAATGAGTTGAAAGAAGGCTGGTTTTTCAAGTGATTCATTTGGGCTATTTTCTCGGTATCTTCGTTTCATATATTGTTCAAAAAATGCTTCGTTATTATATACATCAGATTCAGTAAATGCCATGATTGAAGCCCCCTTAAATATTTTTTTTATTCTACCAAATATGAAAAGTAAATGATAGATTTCTTGTAATGAATCATATATAATCTAGAATTGTAAGCGGTTACTTTAAGCTATTTTTCTATAATAAATTCTGAAAACGTGTTAAGCTAGTAGAGGGATTATTAGAACTATTAAGACAATAATTCGCTTACATGAACGATGGGAGGCTTCACAATGTCTAGTAAAACACTTGCGAAATTTTTAGAAGAAAATTTAGAGGATTTAAAATCAAAGGGGCTTTATAACGTAATTGATCCGCTTGAGAGTTCAAATGGACCGATCATTACAATTGGCGGAAAAGAATATATTAACTTATCTTCAAACAACTATCTTGGATTAGCAACAGATAGCCGTTTGCAAGAAGCAGCAATTGGTGCAATTCATAAGTACGGCGTTGGAGCAGGAGCTGTTCGTACAATTAACGGTACTTTAGATTTGCATATTAAATTAGAAGAGACAATTGCAAAGTTTAAACATACAGAAGCAGCAATTGCTTACCAATCAGGATTTAACTGTAATATGGCAGCGATTTCAGCCGTTATGGATAAAAACGATGCGATTCTTTCAGACGAATTAAACCATGCTTCTATTATTGATGGTAGTCGTCTATCAAAAGCAAAAATTATTGTTTATAAACATTCTGATATGGAAGATTTACGCCAAAAAGCAATCGCGGCGAAAGAATCAGGTCTTTACAATAAATTAATGGTAATTACAGATGGTGTCTTCTCGATGGATGGAGATGTTGCAAAATTACCAGAAATTGTTGAGATTGCAGAAGAATTAGATTTAATGACATATGTAGACGATGCACACGGTTCAGGTGTACTTGGAAAAGGTGCAGGAACTGTAAAGCACTTCGGTCTATCTGATAAAGTTGATTTCCAAATTGGTACATTATCAAAAGCAATTGGGGTAATTGGTGGATATGTAGCAGGGAAACAAAACTTAATTGACTGGTTAAAAGTGCGTTCACGTCCATTCTTATTCTCTACAGCATTAACACCAGCTGATGCAGCTGCTTGTATGAGATCAATTGAAATTTTAATGGAAAGCACAGAGTTACACGATCGTTTATGGGAAAATGGTCGCTATTTAAAACAAGGGTTAAAAGAACTTGGCTTTAACATTGGAGAAAGTGAGACACCAATTACACCTTGTATTATTGGTGATGAAGTATTAACACAAGAATTTAGTAAACGTCTGAATGAAGAAGGCGTATACGCAAAATCTATCGTATTCCCAACCGTGGCAAAAGGAATGGGACGCGTTCGAAATATGCCTACAGCAGCTCATACGAAAGAAATGTTAGATGAAGCAATTCGTAAGTATGAAAAAGTAGGGAAAGAAATGGGTATCATTTAATTAACAACATCTTTTGAATAGCTTGCAAATGAGGAGTGGGAAAAATGAAAAAAATTCTAGTAACCGGTTCTTTAGGGCAAATTGGTTCTGAACTAGTAATGAAACTTCGTGATGTATACGGTGCATCAAATATTATTGCAACAGATATTCGTGAAACAGATAGTGAAGTAGTAACGTCTGGCCCATTTGAAACGTTAGATGTAACGGATGGACAAAAATTACATGATATTGCAAAGCGTAATGAAGTAGATACAATTATTCATTTAGCGGCTTTACTTTCAGCAACTGCAGAAAAAAATCCGTTATTTGCTTGGAATTTAAATATGGGCGGACTTGTAAATGCATTAGAAGCAGCACGTGAATTAAACTGTAAGTTTTTCACGCCAAGTTCTATCGGTGCATTTGGTCCATCAACGCCAAAAGATAATACACCGCAAGATACAATCCAGCGTCCTACTACGATGTATGGGGTAAACAAAGTAGCAGGAGAATTACTATGTGATTATTATCATCAAAAGTTTGGCGTTGATACGCGCGGTGTACGTTTCCCGGGTTTAATTTCGTACGTAGCTCCTCCAGGAGGCGGGACGACTGATTATGCAGTTGAAATTTATTATGAGGCGATTAAAAAAGGCGCATACACCTCATACATTGCTGAAGGAACGTACATGGACATGATGTATATGCCTGATGCTTTACAAGCAATCATTTCATTAATGGAAGCTGATCCAAGTAAGCTAGTGCATAGAAATGCATTTAACATTACAGCAATGAGCTTTGAGCCAGAGCAAATCGCAGCATCAATTCGTAAACACATCCCGGCGTTTACGATGGATTACGCTGTAGATCCTGCTCGTCAAACAATCGCCGATAGCTGGCCAAATTCTATTGATGCAACAGCAGCAATGAAAGAGTGGGGCTTTAAAGCAGAATACGATTTAGACAAAATGACAATGGACATGCTTGCTAAGTTAAAAAAAAAGCTTGCAGCTGAGTTAGTGATGAATTAATAGGAAGAGCCGATTCTTAGGGATCGGCTCTTAATTATTTTAGGAAGGGAGAAAAACAACATGCAAAGAGTTGATGTTGTATATGCACTAATATACGATAGCGAAAAAGATAAAATATTAATGGTACATAATGTAGAACAAAATGTTTGGTCACTGCCGGGTGGGGCTGTTGAAAAAGGTGAAACGTTAGAGGAAGCTTTAGTAAGGGAAGTAAAAGAGGAGACAGGCTTAACTACCGTAACAGGTGGACTTGTCGCAATAAATGAGAAGTTTTTTGAGAAGCAAGGCAATCATGCGCTATTGTTTACATTCCAAGCAAATGTAGTAACAGGTGAACTTAGTGCAGAAGATGAAGGAGAAATTTCCGCAATCGAGTGGGTAGACAGGAAAATTGCAAATGAGCGATTCCCATTCTATGACGGAGGATTCGAATCATTGTTAGAAGTATCCATTCCATACAAGTTTCAACCAGAAACAAAGTGATTGAAAGAAAAAACAGGAGCGACAAGGCTCCTGTTTTTCTATTCAATCGTCTTCAGTAATAACTTTTTCAATAGTGGTTTAATCTTCAGGCGTAAATCTTCAGCGTGATTTGCAACTAAGAAGTGATGGTTATAAATGTTCTTCATTAATTGATAAGTTGCTTCTTTCGCTTCGCCTTCTTCGATGAAGATTCCGATTACTTCCATACCACTCTTACGAGCGAGCTTGACAGCTTCATGCGTATCTAAAATACCGTCTTGTTGATAGTCTAGCGCAGAGGGTTCACCGTCAGTGAAAACTAGTAGGAATTTATGCTTTTCTGGTCTTTTCGCAAGCTTTTCAGAAACGATACGAATAATATATCCGTCGCGATTATCTTCCTCTTCGCGAAGCTGCATAATTTCTGGACCAACGTTTGGTAACGTTGAGTTTTTGTAATTTACAACTTCATGGATAACGTTCGGCTTATCTTCAGGTTTAGCACTAGAAGCATCTTCCCAAAATCCGCTAATAGCGTGCGGGATTTTTAAAGATTTCAATGCTTCATGGAATAGGACCACACTCTTTTTCGTTTCTTCCATTTTGTTATACATAGAACCAGAGCAGTCCACTAATAGTTGGAATGCAACATCGAGCTCTTGTGATTCTTGTCCTTTTTTATAAAACATGCGCGGCTGCTTTTCAGTATAAATACGAAGGAATTTCTTACGAAGTCTTCCGTAGTATTTATCACTATTTGCATTCGTTTTATTTTCAATTGTTTTTTCGATAATTTTTTTTAATTCTTTTACATCTTTATTAACGACTGATTTGATAGCTTGGTAATCTTTTTTCTCATCAGGATTTGATTTGCGAGCTTCTTTAAATGTATGAGAAGCTCCGACATTATACTTGCCGTATGCACCTTCGTTTTGGCTAGAAGCATGAGACGCTCTTGCTTCCTCTGTATCAGCACCATCAAAGTTAGATTGTGTACTTTTTTGGGAAGTGCCTTGTACAGAACCAAGTGCTTGGTCACCATCTTCTGATTCACGAGCAGTATCACCCATCATATTTGTTTTTGTTCCGCTTTCTAATTCAAAGCGTAGAAAGTTCTCGTTTTCGTTATTTTTATTTTCACGATGCCATGTGGAGAAGCTTTCATCCATTTTGTTTTTATTGTCATCGTCATCTATGATTTGCGTATCATCATTTGCTAATTTTTCAGCGCGACTGTCTTTCTCATCTGCAATAACAGATAAGTAAAGCGGGGCATGTCCGAAATAATTATTAAGCATATCACTTTCAAGAAGTCCTTCTAAGCGATAGCGAATTTTCTCAACGATATACATAATATCTTCCGTATTACGAGCTTGGAATGTTTCATGCAAAATTGATTCAATTTGCTCGAAATATTCATTATTAAACATTTCATATTTATCACTCGTTAATGAAAGATAGCATAGACAAAATAGACGATCACCATGATAGTTACGAACGCGATTGATTTCATTTTGTGAGCCGAAGTAATTACGGTACATTTCTTTTCTTCTTTTGAAAACATGCATTGTGCCAGGGCGTAAGTTTTTTACGATTTCTTCGACACGTAAATCTTCTAATAGAACAAATAATTGTGTTAAAAACTTTTTTAGAGGCGATTCTTGTAATTCAATCGCATAAGAACGAATTAAAGTCATGTCCGAGTAATGTTTATTACCAAGTGCTTTTAAGAACACTTCGCTTTTTAATCCGATTACTGTATCTTCTTCTTTTCGATCATCCCAAAAGTGACTAATGACAACCTTTTTTTCAATTTCGTCGTAGTATGCTTTATAGCCATACTCAAGATAGGCATCGTCTTCTTTTAGAAGGGCATACATTAAGTTTTCCATTTGTAGAAACAGCGACGCATCAATTTTTTTGTCACTAAAAATTTGTCTCATGAATTATCCCTCAAAGAAATAACTTTCTGCTAATTCACGGACAGTCATTTGTTCTGTTTCATCATTTAATTTTGCGATAATACTGCGTTCAATTGCACGCATAACAGGAATATATACACCTAAATCACATGCGTCGATAATACCACGAATACTCGCTGCTTCTTCACTTACGCGTCCATCACGAGCTAAAGGCATAAGATCGCTTGCGAATGCAACGAATTTTTCAATTGTTGCAACATCATTTAATTTTGATTCAGATAGTAATAGCTCTTTTAATGTATCACCTTGAATGTAAGGAACTTCAATAATAACGAAACGGTTTTTTAATGCTTCGTTTAGTTCACTTGTCCCAACGTAACCTTCATTAATCGCAGCGATTACACGATATTCGTCATCACCGTATACAACTTCTTGTGTAAATGGGTTTGTAATCATTTTACGGTAATCTAATGCACCGTGAAGTAGTGGTAATGTTTCAGGTTTTGCCATATTGATTTCATCAATATATAGGAAATGACCGTTCTTCATAGCTTTCATAAGAGGGCCGTTAACGAATGCAACTTCAGATGCGCCGTCTTTTGTTTGTAATGTGTTGTATCCTAAAATACCTTCTACATCTAAGTCGACAGAACAGTTAATGCTATGCATTGGTTTTTGGAATAAAGAAGAAAGAGTTTCCGCTAGTACTGTTTTACCACTACCAGTAGGTCCTTTTAATAGAATGTTTTTACCAAGAAGAAGTGCTGTAATAGCATCTTCGATGATGCTTTTATCAGATGCTTTATATATTTTTGTACCGATTAAATGAGCATTTTCACCAGCTTCTTGTTTATTCTTTTCGTGAATTGATGAAAGCTGTTGTTTTAAATCAGCATGTATATGAAATTGTTCTAACATTTATTTCCCACCTAACATTATTTTCATAAAGTAATACATCTTATGATAACTTGTTTTAATATGGTATGCAAAGAAAAGGAGAGGGGACAAATATAAAAGAAAAAGCAATCAATATGAAATTGATTGCTTACAGTAAAGGAGAAATGAGCCGCATAAAAGACTCCAATATTCGTTTTTTGATACTTCTTTTTTGGAACGAGTTCCATTTAATTTCAGTGGAATGCTTAAAGTCTTCTTCAAAATCATGTTTAATATCATGAACGGTTTCTGATTCATAAAGTACACTAATAATTTCATAATTTAATTCAAAGCTACGTACATCCATATTTGCTGTTCCAATTGTTGCGATCTTATCATCAACGAGTACAATTTTCGCATGCATAAAACCATCTTTATAACTGTAAATGGAAGCACCAGCTTTTAAAAGTGGCGTGAAATAGGATTGAGATGCTTGATCACTAATAATACTATCACTTTTACCTGGATATAAAATACGTACATCTATGCCGGATATTGCACTTAAGCGTAATAATGTTAAAGTTTCTTGATCTGGAATGAAGTATGGTGTAGCGATCCAAATAGATTTTTTGGCAGAGCCCATAACAGCTAGTAATGTATTACGAATACTTTTATCATCTGAGCTTGGTCCACTTGCTACAATTTGAACAGCACCTTCTGCATTCGAAATTTCTTTACCAGGGAAGTATTGTACATTCATAAATTGATCCCAAGAATAGTTATTTAAACCACTGGAGGCATAGAGCCAGTCTTCTAGAAAGATTGCTTGTAATTTGTATAATGCTTTTCCTTCTATTTTTAAATGACTATCACGCCAAACAGGAAATTTCTTTGAACGGCCGAGATATTCGTCACCGACGTTGAGACCTCCGGTAAAACCAATTTCTCCATCTACAATGACGATTTTACGGTGATTACGATAATTAACTGTCTCAAGTAACCAAGCTGAAAAAATAGGGTCAAATTCTACAATTTCAATTCCAGCTTCTTTCATCGGTTTTAAAAATCGTCTTCTTAACGTATTACTTCCGAGTCCATCATAAAGGAATCGTACAATAACCCCAGATTCTGCTTTTTTTATTAAAGCATCTCGAACTTTTATACCGATCTCATCAGCCTTATAAATATAGTATTGAATATGTATGTGATGTTTTGCATGCTCGATAGCTTGCAAGATTTCTGAAAAGGTTTGATCTCCGTTTGTTAAAAGCTTTGTCGTCGTTCTATCTGCGGCAGGACCGCCTCCAAATTTTTGTACGACTCCTGTTAAATGTATAGAACGTTCACTTAATGGGACTGTGAGTGATAATTCTAGTCGCCTTCCTTCTAAAATTTCACGGAATAATTTTCTTTGTTCTTCTGAACGATGTAAATGTTTCTTTCTTCTCCAACGGCTACGTCCGAAAAGGGAGTATAAAAGCACACCTACAACAGGAAGAAGTGCTAATACTAAAAACCACGCTAAGGTGCTTTGAGGAGACCTGTTTTCGATAAAAATAACGAACGAAATTCCAACGATTGTAATAGACCATAATACACCGACGAATGTATATAACGAGATAATCGACGTATTTAATAGGAAGAGAACGATAGATACAATTGTAAATACCAATAATAATTGAACGATAGGCTTCTTCATTTCTATAAAATTCCTCTAATCTTTCTTAAATATAGACTTCTTATATAAAAGGTATAATCCGACATTCTTATTATAAAGTGTTTTGTTTTTTTTACAAAATATAGACATTTCCCCCATGCTTTCCGCATTTGTCCTACATACAGTATATTGTTACGTTCTTATATAAAAAGGGATGTGAATAAAATGTACGGTCGTCCAATTGGAGGATTTGGTCATGGCTGTGGTTTTGGTCATGGAGGTTTCCAGGGTGGTTTTGGACATTCGCCGTTTTTTGGGGGAGGTTTCTTTCCAGGGTTTGTAGCAGGTGCTTTACTCAGTCCAGCGTTTGGTTATGGCGGATATGGTTATCCTTATTATTCAGATTATCCATACTATGCGGATTATCAGCAGAATCCTTATTATTCCACATATTAAAGAGAGGCAGAACTATATGCTAAAAGGAGAGGAAGAAAAATGAACTATACTGGGAATTATGGAGGATATGATCGGAATCATCACGGGGGTGGAGGACACCATCATCACGGCGGGCATAATCATCATGGTGGACACAATCATTATGATCACCACCACCATCACGGCGGCGGATGGGGCTGGGGTGGCGGCTCATGGGGCGGAGGATTTTTCCCAGGAAGTTTTGCAGGAGGAGTAGTAGGAGGACTTACAGCCGGAGCGTTAACAGGTGCAGCTAGTGGTGGGGGATATTACCCAGCTCCATATCCAGTAGCTTATCCAACGCCATATCCAGCACCATACCCAGGTTACCAGCAAATATCGAATCCGTATTATTAAACTAAAAAAGAGGATACCCTCTTTTTTAGTTTAATAATGTATATATTTATAAAATACTTCCAAAATAAATGTGAATATATGTTAATATTTAGTTATTGTAATTCGAAATATTAAATACCAATTTCAATTTCTATTCTGTTAGCTGTCGGTAGCTAGATTTACACTTTAATATTTCATGCAAGCAAAGAGATTAGGTGTGAGGTCGCATTAGTAGGGAACAGGGGCTAGTATTGATTAAATTGTAGCTTTATAAATTAAAAAAATGTAAGGGAATACGGTATAATAAGATCAGATAATCAGAGAAGTGAAAAGTCTCTACTATAATTAAAACGGCACTATATTGCTTTTTTTTATAAATAATATTATGTTATTTTAATCGGCCTATTTTAAAAAATTTGTGATTTATGTAAGGCGTATTGTTAGAAAATGAAATATCTCTATTTCTATGAAGAGAAACGAGTTGTGTTTTAGTCAGATAGGAAGCAAGGAGAGGTGCGCATGCTAGAACAAAGAGGTCATGCATTATATGACTCTTCATTGCAAGATTTAAAATTAGCATTAGATGAGTCTTCAATTGTTGCTATTACAGACCGAAATGGTCGTATTACATATGTGAATGATAAATTTTGTAAAATCTCAAAATATAAAAGAGAAGAGTTAATAGGAAAAGATCACCGTATTTTAAATTCTGGATATCATCCGAAAACATTTTTTCAAATTTTATGGAAGCGTATTTTGAGTGGGAAAGTTTGGACGGGGGAAATTCGAAATCAAGCAAAAGATGGTACGTATTATTGGGTTAAAACAACAATTGTTCCATTTTTAAATGAAAAGGGAGAACCTTATCAATTTATTGCAATTCGAAATGATATAAGTAGTAGGAAAGAAGCAGAACAAAGATTACGATTAAGCGAAAGTCGTTATAGGGAACTTGCTTATCACGATGCGTTAACAAGTTTACCAAACCGTTTACAGTTAATTACGACTGTAAATAAGATGATTGCAGAGAAAATAGAGTTTGGCATGATTTACTTTGATTTAGATCGTTTTAAATTAGTAAATGATACGTTAGGTCATATGATAGGAGATTTACTTTTAAGCGAAGTTGCTTCACGGTTGCATTATGTGCTAGGAGAGAAAGATGTTCTGGCTAGGCTGGGTGGCGACGAATTTGTGCTGTTAACAAAAACTCATACACATGATGAGATGAGGCAGTTATCGACATCAGTGTTGTCATGCTTTCAAGCGCCATTTATGCTTGAAGGTCATGAAGTATATATTTCAGCTAGTCTAGGACTTTGTTCCTATCCGCAAGATGGAAAAGACGTTGAAACATTATTAAAAAATTCGGATTTAGCCATGTATAGTGCGAAAGAGCAAGGAAGAAATGCGGCGTGCTTCTTTACAGATGAATTACGTGCGAAAATAAACCGTAGAATGAAAATAGAATTTGCTTTGCAAAAAGCAATTCGTGACGAAGAATTAAAAGTGGCATTACAGCCCATTATTGATTTGAAAACAAAGAAATGCACTGGTATTGAGGCTTTAGTACGCTGTAAGACAGAAGAAGGTCCTATTTCACCAAGTGAATTTATCCCTATAGCCGAAGAGTGTGGACTTATTATAAAACTAGGTGACTGGGTACTAGAAAAGTCATGTCGACTGTTTAAAACTTTACCAGATTATCAAGAGGGACTGAAATTATCTGTTAATTTATCAATACAACAATTGATGCAAAAGCGATTTATTTTATCTGTTCGTAGTATATTGAAGCGAACAGGGTTTCCACCAAATCGTTTAATATTAGAAATAACAGAAAGTATAGCTGTACGTCATTTTGATTATATTATTGCTACATTACAAGAATTAAGAAGTATGGGAATTTTAATCGCTTTAGACGATTTCGGAACAGGATATTCTTCATTATATTATTTAAAACAACTACCACTTGATATTGTGAAAATTGATCGTAATTTTATTCGTGAGTTTCATTATGATCACGCACAGCCAGAGCGAACGATTGTAAAATCGGTTATCGAAATTGCCCATAGTTTAAATTTAATAGTGGTTGCTGAAGGGGTAGAAACGGTAGAACAAGAAAGTTTATTACAATCAATGGGTTGCGACTTTGTACAAGGTTTTTATTATGCGAAACCGTTAGATGTAGGGGAATTAAAAGAAAAGTTATTAACTGACTTTTAATAAAAAAAGAGAAGCGGAAAGCTTCTCTTTTTTATTATTTTTTTTGTGAATCTTTCATTAAAATTGGATAAAGAATAAGGCCTAATACAAACAACCCAATTCCTAAGAAGAACGTTTTTAAATCAGCAGTTCCTGTTTTAATAACCCAAATGGAATATAAAAATGCTAGTGCAGTAATGATTCCATCTTTTATTCGAGATCCCGGCATTATATCATACGTTTCCCCCGTAATAACTAATTTTAACTGATACAAGGTAGAAACAAGGTACGGGATTAAATATGCTAATGTCGCTACAACAATAGCGAAATTATATGCTTCTGAAACAGTACCAGAAATTGTTGAAAATAAGAAAATTTGTGTCATCACATTTGTAATAAATAATGATTTAGAAGGACTTCCTTTTTTATTTGTTTTTCCGAAAAACTTAGGGAAAAGCCCATTTTTTGCTGCTTGGTAAGGTACTTCTGAGCTAACAACGATCCATCCTACAGTAGAGCCGAATAAAGATACGAGTGCAAGTAGTGCCATTATATAAGCACCTTTAGTACCAATTGCTAAATTTAATGCATCTACTAATGGTTTTTGAGACTCTTTTAAAGCGTCTTGTGGAAGAGCACCCATTGTTAGTAGAGTAATTGCCATGTAAATAAGAAGAGCGATAATTAATCCGAAAATCGTAGCTTTCTTAACATCGCGCTGAGATTTTGCGCGGTTAGAGAGCATAACTGCTGACTCAATACCGATAAACGCCCAAAGTGTTGCAATAGCAGCTGAATTTATTTGTCCCCCCAACGCAATAGGTTGTCCAGCTTCATTCATAAATGTTTGGCCGTCCCCGAAATTAGAGGCATTGAAAATGAATAATGTGATTACAATAAACATTGTAAATCCGATGATTTTTGCGATCGTTGCAAGAAGGTTCATATTTCCTGCTCTATCAATATTTTGAGAAAGAATATATTGAATTCCCCATAGCATCATACTACATACTATGAAGGTTAAAGCTTTTCCAAGTTCTAATGAAAATCCGTTTGTTGAAAAGAGAATTTGCTTACTTTGTAAAACTGGGAAGAATGTTGATAAATATCCGGCAAAGGAAATAATTACAGATGCTGTAGCAGCCCAGTTAGCAGCCCAGTAGCCCCAAGCCATACTATATCCTGCAACTTTACCTGCCTTTTGGGAAGTAAACATTGCTTGGGCGTAACTTTGTGGTCCTGCTTTTAATTCGGGTTTACGAATAGCTAAATTTCCGAATACGAGTGCAATCATAAATACACCAAGTCCTGTAATACTCCATGCAAGTGTAGATCCCATTGGACCTGATACGTGTGCTAAATTTGCTGGGAGCATAAATACGCCACCGCCAACCATATTCCCGATAACAAAAGCTGTTAAAATCCATAATCCCCATTTTTTCGTTTCCATTTTTGTTAACTCCTTTGTAGTAAGTTTTGCTTAAACATCATTTTTTACTAGCATTTTTGGCAATAAAAAAAGAGCCATGTAGATAAAAAATACCTACATGGCTCTTTGCCAAAGCGTAGGTACAATGGGAATAACCCTTGTACCTACGCGTAATTTTTCCGCTAGGTTTCAAGGGTTAAGTATGATGATGATGTTTTTGTGCAAATGTAACTACAGTTGTATAAGTAAGCATAGTTCTTTGCTCCCTTTCTCCTCTGATTTTGAAGTTAGTATACTACATGTTTTTTTGAATGAAAAGAAAAATATTAAAAAATTTATAAAAATACGTTTTAGGGACTAAATATTTACCCATAGTTTTCTTGTACTGGAAAATAAGTGAGAGATTGGCAGAAGAGTATAGCGTGGTATAATACATATAGAACTAGAAGGTGACAAGGGGCTATTGTAGATGATGAGTAAGTATGAACAAATTTATACAGAAATCAGCAAGTCTATTGATAATAAACAATTAAAAGAAGGATGCAAAATTCCATCAGAAACGGAATTAATGAAGCAGTATGAGGCAAGCCGGGGTACTGTAAGAAAAGCTGTAGATTTATTGCAAGAGCGTGGATATGTTCAAAAAATACACGGAAAAGGTGTTTTTGTATTAAAGCGCAAAAACATTGAATTTAACTTTGGTGGTATTGTAAGTTTTCAAGAAGAAAACGAACGGTTAGGGCGTTACTGTATTACAGAAGTCGTGGAAATAGAGAAAATGAAAGCGACGAAAGATGTAGCAAAGTTATTAAACGTGGAAGAAAAAACAGAAATAGATCATATTAAACGTGTACGAAATATTGATGGAGAAAAAGTAATTTTAGATATAAACCATTTTGTATCGGAGTATATTCCAGGATTAACGAGAGAAATTGCAACTGCATCGATTTATAAATACATTGAGAAAGAATTAGGGCTACATATTAGCTATTCACAGCGGGTAATCGAAGTACAACCATGTACAGATGATGACCGAAAGTATTTAGATTTAAATGGAACAGACTATGTTGTCGTTGTAAAAAACTTTACTCATTTATACGATGGGAGTCAGTTCGAATATACGGAATCACGTCACCGTTTAGATATTTTTCACTTTTCGGATGTGGCGCGAAGAAAATAAAGAGATGGAGCGAAATAATCGTTCCATCTCTTTATTTATAAAAAAATCACCAACTCATATATACGAGTGTTGACTAACTTATATATACGAGTTAATATGTAAGTGTAAACGGTATCAAAAAAAGAAAAGAGGGACGGGAATATGGGGAAAGACTATCGTAAAACAGCAGAAGAAGTGTTGCAGTATATTGGTGGGAAAGACAATATTGAACAAGCTGCGCACTGTGTAACGAGGCTCCGTATCGCTTTAAAAGATGAAAGTAAAATAGATAATGATAAATTGCAGTCTGTTTCATTAGTAAAGGGAGCGTTTCATAATGCTGGGGTATTTCAAGTTGTAATTGGTCCAGGTGATGTCGATCGAGTATACGCTGAATTGATAACGCTTGCAGGTATGGAAGAGTCGACGGTAGCTGACGTAAAAGGTTCAGGGGATAAAAAATTAAACCCAGTTCAAAAGTTTGTAAAAGTATTTTCAGATGTATTTATGCCAATTTTGCCAGCAATTATTACGGCAGGTTTACTAATGGGGATTAATAACCTATTAGGGGCAAAGGACTTATTTTTTGATGGGAAAAATTTATTAGAAGTATATCCGAACTTAGGTGGGCTTTGGGATTTAATTAATATGATGGCCAATACTGCATTCGTATTTTTACCAGCACTTGTCGGTTGGTCAGCAACGAAGCGTTTTGGTGGTAGTCCGATACTTGGGATTGTTATGGGATTAATGCTTGTGCATCCGGCCTTATTAAACGCGTGGGATTATGGAAAAGCAGCGACTGGTTTAGAGGGACAAAAGATTGAGTACTTCGATATTTTAGGGCTATTCCAAATTGAAAAGGTAGGGTATCAAGGCCAAATTTTACCCATTTTAGTAGCGGCATTCGTATTAAGTAAAGTAGAAATCTTCTTAAAGAAACATGTGCCAAACGCAATTCAATTATTAGTTGTACCAATTACAACAATCGTTGTAACAGGTGTATTAGCATTAGGGATTATCGGTCCAGTTACACGTCATATTGGCGATTTATTAACAGCTGGATTAGTAGGAGTATATGAAACAGTACCGGCACTTGGGGCAGTATTATTTGGAGCATTATATGCACCGCTCGTAATTACAGGAATGCATCATATGTTTATTGCAATTGACTTGCAATTAATTGCACAACACGGCGGTACATTTATTTGGCCGATGATTGCTCTTTCTAACATTGCACAAGGTAGTGCGGCATTAGCGATGTTCTGGATTTCTAAAAATCAAAATGATAAAAGTATGGCATCGACATCAGCAATCTCAGCGTACTTCGGTATTACAGAACCAGCGATGTTTGGTGTGAATTTACGAAATAAATTCCCGTTCTATGCAGCGATTATTGGATCTGCTATTGCGGCGATATTCATTACTTTAAATGGTGTATTAGCACCTGCTATCGGAATTGGCGGATTACCAGCATTTATTTCTATCATTCCGAAATCGATTCCGATGTTTATTGTTGGGATGATTATCGCAGTCGTAATTCCATTTACGTTAACATGGTTATTTGCAAAACGAGTTAAACAGAAGTAGGAGGAAGTTAAGCATGAAGGATTGGCATAAAAGTGTAGTCTATCAAATTTATCCGAAGAGCTTTAATAGTTATTACAATAAAGAAACCGGTGATATAAAAGGGGTTACAGAGAAACTAGATTATTTAAAAGAACTTGGAGTAGATTATATTTGGTTAACACCGATATACGAATCACCACAAAACGATAATGGATACGATGTAAGTGATTATTACAGCGTTGATCCATCTTACGGAACGATGGAAGAGTTTGAAGAGCTTTTAGAAGAAGCAAAAGCACGTAATATTGAGATTATGCTTGATATTGTTGTAAACCATAGTTCAACGGAGCATAAGTGGTTTAAAGAAGCGAAAGAAGATAAAAATAGTCCGTATCGTAATTATTATATTTGGCGTGATGAAAAGAATAATTGGCAGTCTAAGTTTGGCGGGTCTGCTTGGAAGTATGATGAAAAGACTGAGCAATACTATTTACATCTATTTGATGAGACACAAGCTGATTTAAATTGGGAAAATCCAAAACTTCGTGAAGAAGTGTACGACATGATGCGTTTTTGGCTGGAGAAAGGTGTAACAGGATTCCGTCTAGATGTGATTAATTTAATTTCAAAAGACCAACGTTTCTTAAATGATGACGGTAGTACTGCGACAAGTGATGGACGTAAATATTATACAGATGGCCCGCGCGTCCATGAATATTTACAAGAGATGAACCGAAATGTTTTTGAAGGGAAAGATGTAATTACAGTTGGAGAAATGTCATCTACGACAATTGATAATTGTATTAAATACTCAAACCCTGAGCGTAATGAACTAAGTATGACGTTTAGTTTCCATCATTTAAAAGTAGATTATCCGAATGGTGATAAGTGGACAAAGGCTGATTTTGATTTCATTAAATTAAAAGAAATTATGTCTAATTGGCAAATTGAAATGCAAAAGGGCGGAGGATGGAATGCGTTATTCTGGTGTAACCATGACCAGCCTCGTATTGTTTCCCGTTTTGGTGATGATGGGAAGTACCGAAATGAATCTGCTAAAATGTTAGCGACAGCTATGCATATGTTGCAAGGGACACCTTATATTTACCAAGGTGAAGAGATTGGTATGACGAATCCTAACTTCCATTCTATCGAGCAATATCGTGATGTAGAATCGTTAAATATACATGATATAAAACAGGAAGAAGGCTTATCAAAAGAAGAGATTATAGGGATTTTAAAACAAAAATCTCGTGATAACTCACGTACTCCGATGCAGTGGAATGAAGAGGTAAATAGTGGTTTTACAACAAGTACACCTTGGATTTCAGTGGCTGAAAACTTTAAAGAAATAAACGTAGAGAAGGCATTAGAAGATAGAGCGTCTGTATTTTACCATTATAAAAAGTTAATTGAACTTAGAAAAAAATATGATGTAATTACAGACGGGAAATATGATGTTTTAGATGGGAATCATCCTAAGATTTGGGTGTATACACGTACTGTAGATAATGAATTATTACTTGTTGTAAATAACTTCTATAGTGAAGAAATCACGTATTCTGTACCAGAGCATGTTCAACTAGATGGAATGGAACAAGAAATATTGTTATCTAATTACAAAGACTTAAGTAAGGACATTAAAAACCTTGTATTGAGACCATACGAATCAATTGTATATCGCTATACAAAATAAAAGGTTGTATGCCATAAAGGCATACAACCTTTTATTTTAAGACGCCACTATATAAAATTTTCACTTCTACTTCCGGCTTAAATTTTACTTTCGCATAATCCTTATTCCGATTGTTTTCCTTCATAGACAGATCAGATCGAGTTAATAGTGGTTCAAGAGCTAATTGGTGAATTAAATTGGGTTCTGTTAAAGATTCGATATATAAGATTGTTCCTTTTCCATTTTGAAAAGGAACATCTAATTTTTTTATATCATCGGAATGAGAGAGCTTGTTTTCAATGTAATTAATATTTTCCGCAAGTGATGGAAACATAGGCTTCGTTTTATTCGTCTGTTGGTTATTGTTTTGTTCTGTCACATTGTCCACCCCTTTTAGGATTAAATTATCACTGTTAATTTTTGTTTTTTATGAAAAAATTATGCTTGTGTTCTTTTTAAGAAATTAGCTTGAAAGTTACGTTACGTCATCTTCTATACTAAAGAAAATGAGAAGTAGGGGATGGTATATATGACTTTAAAATATATATGGGGATGGAAAGAAATTTTATATTTATTTGTTTTTGTATTTATTATTGTTCCAGTAACAATTGAATCTATTTTTTATAAATATGCTTTAAATCTATTAGGGAATTCATTATATGCTGGGGTTTTAATGGGATTTATTATGGCAGTTGTATTTACTTTTTTAGTTTATGTGTTTTGCATAAAAAGATATAACTTGTCGTGGGCAGATATTGGGATTCGGAAGCTTTCATGGAAAGGGTTTTTATGGACGATTGTAGTGCTTATGTCTTTAATGGTAATGAGTATTGGTGTATTAATAATGATGGAGGAGATGGGGATATCTTTTGAAAATAGCAAAACGGATACGATTCAGAGTGATAAATCAGTATATTCATTTTGCATTGCAGTAATAGGAGCGGCAGTTATATCCCCGGTCTATGAAGAGATTTTATATCGAGGTGTTTTTTATACGTTTTTTCGTGAGAGATATGGCATATGGGGCGGCGTACTTATAAGTTCCATAATATTTACCGTTGTTCATATTCCAACATATAACACATTACCGGTGAATTTTTTAAGTGGAGTAGCATTCGCATGGTTATATGAGAAAACAAATTCTCTTTTATCAGCTATGGTTGCCCATGCATTATTCAATTTCATAGCAGTACTTCTCACATTTATGTCGAATTAAGAAGATATATAGGAGGGATACATATGGAAATAGCTGTAGAACGAGTTTTTACAAAAGAGATTTTAACAAGAGCAGCAAGTTTGTTTCATGTAACAGTGGAAGAAAAGCCACTTGGTGATTTTGAAAATTATATTTTTAAGGCGAAGGATAAAAATGATGAAGATTACGTATTACGTTTAACGCATTCTTCTCATCGCTCAAAAAAAGAGGTAGAGGCTGAACTAGATTTTTTACGATATGTTGCGGAGTATGGGGCGAAAGTGGCGGGACCTCGTAATTCAATATCTCAAAATCTTGTAGCAGAAATTGGAGCGGAAGATGGCACTTTCTTTTTTGCGTCTTTATTTACATATGCAAAAGGTGAGCAAGTAAAAGGAGATGAATCGCCTTATTGGGGAGATGCTTACTTTGAAGCGTGGGGAAAAGCAATTGGACAACTGCATCGTCTTACAATGAATTACCCTAAAACAGACTACCGTGATACGTGGGAAGAGGACGAAAGTAGCATTGTTAATGAATTAGAAGATGAGAAAGTGAAAGAGATTGCTGCTGTATTAATGGATGAAATAAAGGCTCTTCCAATCGAAAGAGAAACGTTCGGCCTTATGCATGGCGATATTCATCCAGGTAACTTTCATTATGACGGCAAAGAGCTAACAATCTTTGATTTTGATGACGCTGCCTATAATTACTTCATTCATGATTTGGCAATGGTTCTTTATTACTCTGTTCTTTTTACACCATGGACATTGGAGAAAAAGACGGAATTTGCTCGTAAACAGTTACAAATATTACGAAAAGGTTATGAATATGAGCACAGACTGGCGGATAGTTGGTATGAATCGTTACCGTTATTTTTACGTCTACGTGATATCGGTTTATACGGTACGCTTCAAAAGAAATTTAAAGGGAAAGATATGCCAGAGGATTTTCAAAAGTTATCGGATGAGTTGTATGAAAGAATTATAAAGCAAGAGGCAATAGTGAATATATAATACAGAGATAAGGGAACAAAGTATACAAAATAAATGTATACTTTGTTTTTTTATACAAAAATATGTTTGTTTTATTAAAATAATATTGTCATAGATTCGGTATACATTATATAATTTTATGTATATTCTGAATATTCTTTACAAAAAGGGGGAGGAATGTTGGAAGCTATCGTAAGTTGGATAAATAATATTGTTTGGAGTCCCGCACTTGTCTATTTATGTTTAGGAGCAGGTCTATATTTTTCCATTCGAACGAGGTTTTTACAAGTAAGGCATGTAGGGGAAATGGTTAAGCTTACATTTCAAGGAGAAAAATCAGATGCTGGTGTTTCTTCGTTCCAGGCGTTAGCACTTTCATTATCAGGGCGCGTTGGAACCGGAAATATTGCGGGTGTTGCAACGGCTGTTGCATTTGGTGGTCCAGGAGCTGTCTTTTGGATGTGGGCGGTAGCTTTTCTAGGAGCAGGTTCTGCTTATGTAGAATCGACACTTGCACAAATATATAAGACGAAGCATCAAGGACAATTCCGCGGTGGTCCGGCTTACTACATTGAAAAAGGACTAGGGGTTAAATGGTATGCATTAGTGTTCGTTGCAGCGACAATTCTTGCAACGGGGATGCTGTTACCGGGTGTTCAGGCGAATAGTATTGCTGTAAGTTTAGAAACAGCTTTTGGTATTAATACTTCCGTATCAGGAGCGGTATTAGTAGCGGCATTAGCACTTATTATATTTGGTGGAGTTAAGCGAATTGTTAACGTAGCGCAAGTTGTAGTGCCGTTTATGGCGCTTGGTTATATTTTAGTAGCTTGTGTAATTGTAGCTATGAATATTGAAAAATTACCAGACGCTTTCATGTTAATTTTAAAAAGTGCATTTGCATTAGAAGCAGCTTTTGGCGGGATTATTGGTTTAGCAATTTCTTGGGGGGTAAAACGTGGTATTTATTCAAATGAAGCAGGGCAAGGAACTGGGGCTCATGCAGCGGCAGCTGCTGAAGTATCGCATCCAGCTAAACAAGGGTTAGTACAAGCATTTTCCGTTTACATTGATACATTATTTGTTTGTTCAGCAACAGCATTTATGATGATTATTACAGGCATGTATAACGTATTTGATGCAAGCGGAAAAAACTTTATCGTCAATAAATTAAATGGTGCACAGCCAGGTCCTGGTTATACACAGGCAGCAGTAGAATCTGTTTTCCCTGGATTTGGAAATGGTTTCGTAGCAATTTCTCTACTATTCTTCGCATTTACAACAATTATGGCTTATTACTACATTGCAGAAACAAATATAGCTTACTTAAACCGTGATAAAGACCGCCCTTGGATGTCTATCGTACTAAAGTTTGTATTCTTAGGAGTTGTATTCTACGGTTGTGTAAAAACAGCAGCAACAGCATGGGCTTTAGGAGATATCGGTGTAGGAATTATGGCATGGGTTAACATTATTGCGATTCTATTATTACAAAAACCGGCATTGATCGCATTAAAGGATTATGAAAAGCAGAAAAAAGAAGGAAAAGATCCAGTATTCGATCCGCAGCAGTTAGGAATTAAAAATGCTGATTTCTGGGAGCATGAATATGGGAAAGATAAAAAAGAAGAAGTATCTTAATAGAATAGGAATAAGAGAGCAAAGGGAAATCCCTTTGCTCTTTTTTATGGGCAAAATGAAGAGGAAAGTTATTTTTTTGCTTATTTTTGAATATAAAAAGAATGTACATGCTTTGTTAGGGGAAGGAGGGGTTATGTTGATTGAATTTCGTAAAGTTAATAAATATTACGGTAACTTTCAAGTTTTAAAAAATATTAATCTTCAAGTAAAGAAAGGTGAAGTGGTAGTAGTTGTTGGACCATCAGGGTCAGGAAAAAGTACGTTACTTCGGTGTATAAATCAATTGGAGGCAATTACCGATGGAGAATTAATTGTACAAAATACGGAAGTACACAATGCGAAAACAAATATGAATGAATTGCGCCGAAATATTGGGATGGTCTTTCAACACTTTTATTTATACCCGCATAAAACAGTTCTTCAAAATATTACACTAGCACCAATTAAAGTAAATAAAGTTTCAAAAGAAGAAGCAGAGAAAACAGCGATGTTTTATTTAGAGAAAGTAGGAATCCCGGAGAAGGCAGGTGTGTATCCACATCAATTATCCGGAGGTCAACAGCAAAGGGTGGCGATTGCTAGAGGCCTCGCGATGCAACCGGAAATTATGCTGTTTGATGAGCCTACGTCTGCTCTTGATCCGGAGATGATTGGGGAAGTGCTTGATGTTATGAAAGCGCTGGCTAAAGAAGGCATGACGATGGTTGTCGTTACACACGAGATGGGATTTGCACGTGAGGTAGCAGATAGGATTTTATTTATGGATGACGGTCAAATTATCGAAGATACAACACCAGCACAATTTTTTGCAAATCCTGAACAAGAAAGAGCTCGTCTATTTTTAAGCCGAGTGTTAAATCATTAAAGGAGGAATTTCATGCTTAAAATGAAAAAGCTGTTTACTTTAATTGTATTTTCATGCTTATTCGTGCTTGTTGTCGCTGGATGTGGAAGTAAAAAAGAAGAGGCGAAAGAAACGAATACGAAGCAAGGCGGAGCTATTGAACAAATTAAGAAGCGAGGGAAACTAGTAGTTGGAGTGAAGAATGATACGAACTTATTTGGATTGAAAAATCCGTCAACAGGGCAAGTAGAAGGATTTGATGTTGATATCGCAAAGGCGCTTGCGAAAAAAATCCTTGGAGATGAAAAGAAACTAGAATTAAAAGAAGTAACGTCTAAAACACGTATTCCACTACTGAAAAATGGTGATATTGATGCAATTATCGCAACGATGACAATTACGGAAGAACGTAAAAAAGAGGTTGATTTCTCAGATGTATATTTTAAAGCAGGGCAATCGCTACTTGTGAAAAAAGGAAGCAATATTAAGGGTATTGATGATATAAAACAAGGTGTGAAAGTATTAGCTGTAAAAGGGTCAACATCTACAAATAATATTCGCCAAAAGTCACCGGAAGCGACTGTATTAGAGTTTGAAAATTACAGTGAGGCATTTACGGCGTTAAAAGCAGGGAAAGGTGATGTCTTAACGACAGATAATGCAATTCTTTACGGAATGGCAAAGCAAGATTCTAATTATGAAGTTGTAGGAAAAATTTTTACGGATGAACCGTACGGAATTGCAGTGCAAAAAGGTGCAGATGATTTGACGAAAGAGATTAATAGCTTGCTAAAAGATATGAAGGCGAATGGAGAATACGATAAATTGTATGAGAAATGGATTGGTCAAAAACAAGAGAAGTAAAGTGAAACTTTAATTAGTGGGGCTTTATTCCTAGTGAAGAGTAAGAGTGAGAGGATGAGGGATGCTCATCCTCTTCTTGTAAAGAAAGAGGGGAGCATATGTGCCTGATTTTTCTATATTAACGAATAACATTGATATGTATTTAGAAGGCTTTAAGTATACAGTTATGTCTAGTGTAATTGCATTAATAGGGAGCTTTATTTTAGGAGTAATTTTGGCGGTAATGCGTATTGCACCGATTCGTATTTTAAATTGGTTGGGAGCTGCTATTGTAGAATTTGTAAGAAATATTCCGCTCGTATTAATTGCATTTATATTTTATTTCGCTTTACCTGTAGTAGGAATTACTTTAAATGGTTTTGTAGCAGGAACAGTTACACTTACCGTATATACTGCAGCTTTTATTGCGGAGGTTATTCGCGCCGGTATTTTATCCGTTGCAAAAGGTCAAATGGAAGCAGCACGTTCCTCAGGATTGACTTATATGCAAGCAATGTACCATGTCGTTTTACCCCAAGCGATGAAAATCGTAATCCCTCCTTTAGGAAATCAATTTCTCAATTTAGTAAAAAACTCTTCCATACTCGGAATTATCGCTGGTACCGATTTGATGTATCAAGGAGATTTAATTTCAACGAAGACATTTGTTACGTTCGACGTCTATATATTTGTCGGGATGTTTTATTTAATATTAACAATTCCGCTCAGTATGCTAGTGCGTTATTTAGAAAAACGCTTGGCAAAGGAGGCGGTATAAATGGATTTTAAGGGAGCGATAACAGGTGATCATATCCTCTTTTTATTAAAAGGATTACTCATAACGTTAGAGGTAGCGCTCGTAGCAATTGTACTTAGCTTTATTATTGGTAGTGTAATAGGAATATTGCGCTAT
The DNA here is from genome assembly GCF_040459645.1 of Bacillus cereus group sp. RP43. Taxonomy (NCBI): domain Bacteria; kingdom Bacillati; phylum Bacillota; class Bacilli; order Caryophanales; family Bacillaceae; genus Bacillus; species Bacillus cereus group sp. RP43. Next base: position 4,524,311 of record NZ_JARVHQ010000001.1, on the reverse strand, counting down.
ACGAAAATACCTGTCGTCTCACAAATATTAGGCTTGATCGTGGAAGTGATTCGAAATTTACCGCTACTTTTAATTATATTTTTTACGTATTTTGCACTTCCAGAAGCGGGATTGAAGTTAGAAATTATAACAGCTGCAATTGTTGCTTTAACAATATTTGAAGCGGCAATGATATCTGAAATTGTTCGAAGTGGTCTATTATCTATCGAAAAAGGGCAGATTGAGGCTGCAAGGTCTTCAGGATTAACGTATGTGCAAGCGCTTTGGTATATTATTTTGCCACAAGCATTAAGAAGGATGGTCCCCCCGCTTGTTAGTCAGTTTATTTCATTGCTAAAAGATACGTCGCTCGCAGTTGTTATATCATTGCCAGAGCTTATGCATAATGCTCAAATTATTAGCGGGCAAAATGTAAATTATATGATTCCGACTTTTATAGTAGTGGCTTGTATGTACTTTATAGTGAATTATAGTTTATCAATTTTATCGAGAAGATTAGAGCTTCGTTAACTCTTACAATATATGTAAGGGTTTTTCCTTGTTTCTCCTTATTTTCCTCTAAATAGTATCTAAATCTTGCAATAATTCGTTTTTTTATATTATTTTATCAGAAAAGTTTTAATTTTATATAGAAATTGTAATCGCTTTCGTGTATATTTTTATTATCAGAAAATTTTAAAAAGAGATAGGGGTACTTGTAGGGGGAGGATTAAGATGCAGCAAACAACGAATGAGCAATTACATCGTACGATGAAGAGTAGACATTTATTTATGATCGCACTAGGTGGTGTAATCGGAACTGGTTTTTTTCTAGGTTCAGGTTACACCATTAATCAGGCTGGACCAGGGGGAGCCATCCTTTCATATTTAGTGGGCGGATTTATTATGTATTTAACAATGCTTTGTCTTGGAGAGCTAACGGTAGCAATGCCAGTTTCAGGATCTTTCCAAAAGTATGCGACGAAGTTTATTGGACCAGGAACTGGATTTATGATCGGTTGGCTATACTGGATTGGCTGGGCAGTAACAGTAGGATTAGAATTAACATCGATCGGTTTAATGATGAAAAGATGGTTTCCGAATGTTGATGTTTGGGTATGGTGTCTCGTATTCGGAGTTATTTTATATGCTTCAAATGCAATATCAGCGAAGAGTTATGCTGAATTAGAGTTTTGGTTCTCTAGTATTAAAGTAGTTACAATTATTGCATTCATTCTACTTGGTGGTAGTGCATTACTAGGATTTTTACCATACGACGGAAAAGAAGCAGCGCCTCTTTTCTCTAACTTTGTAAGTGATGGTGGGCTATTCCCAAATGGACTAGCTGCAGTGCTTCTTACGATGATTACAGTTAACTTTTCCTTCCAAGGAACAGAGTTAATCGGGATTGCAGCAGGAGAGAGTCAGGAGCCTGAAAAAACAATTCCACGCGCAATTCGTAATACAGTATGGCGCATTATGTTATTCTTCATTTTAACAATGACAATTTTAGTAGGATTAATTTCTTGGAAAGAAGCAGGGGTAATTGAAAGTCCATTCGTAGTTGTATTTGATAAAATCGGTATTCCATATGCAGCTGATATTATGAACTTCGTTATTATTACTGCTTTATTATCTGTAGCGAACTCAGGGTTATATGCAGCAACGCGTATACTATGGTCACTTGCAAATGAAGGAATGGCACCAACTTCTTTTAAGAAAGTAAATAAACGTGGTATTCCAATTACAGCGCTAGTCGTAACGATTGCTGTTGCGGCGTTATCGTTATTAACAAGCTTCCTTGCAGAAGATACAGTATATATGTACCTATTATCTATAGCTGGTTTATCTGCTGTTTCAAGTTGGATCATTATTGCTTTATCGCAACTTCGCTTTAGAAGTCAGTATTTAAAAGGCGGAGGAAAATTAGAGGACTTAAAGTATAGAACACCACTATACCCGCTTGTTCCAATTCTAGCTTTAATTACAAATAGCGTCGTTGTCATTAGTTTAGCGTTTATTCCTGAACAAAGAATGGCGTTATACTGTGGTATTCCATTTATCATTTTCTGCTACATATATTATTATATGAGTAAGAAACGGAAGAAACCGATGAAAGTGGAGATGGAAAAAACAAATGAAACTAACAATCAAACACGATGATATAGAAGCAGATTTATCGTATGGTCAATTAGCGATTGGAAAAGAAAACGGGTATTCACCGTTACAATTACTCGTTTCTTCTATTGCAGGGTGTAGTGCAATTGTTTTTCGAACGATTTTAGAAAAGAAACGTATTACATACGATACGTTTACAATTGAAACTGAAATTGGTAGAAGTGAAGCTCTATCAAAACCAGTTGAAAGTGTTCATTTGCACTATAAAATTAAAGCGCAAAAAATTACAGAAGAGCAATTAGACAAGGCACTGCAACTTGCAGTAAAGAATTGTACGATTGTTCAATCTGTAAAAGATAGTATAAAAGTTACGGAAACAATTGAATTAATAAAGTGAAACATAAAAACGTGAGAATAGGGCGCTCACGTTTTTATGTTTTTAGCAGAGGGGGGAAGCATGATGGAATGTTTAGGTTGTAAATTAGCAAATGAAGAGGAAAAAATATATAAAATATATGAAGATGATAATGTAACTTGTTTTTTAGATCATGCCCCTTTCTATCCAGGACATACTTTAATCGTGCCAAAGCAGCATGTTGTAGAAGTGGACGAATTAGATGATTGTGTAGCAAAATCAATTATGGATGCTTCTAAGATTATTGCAAAAGCAATTAAGCTATTATATAAACCTGACGGAATTACAATTTGTCAAAATGGTGGAATCTTTAACGAACTCACGCATTACCATATGCATGTTGTACCGAGATATAAAGAGCGCTCATTTACTGAGTTTTATACGGTACAACCGGAAGAAAAGCAGAATCATCACTTTGAAGAGACAAAGCATTTGTTAAAAGAAGCGATAGAGAAAATACTGCTTACTGAAAAGGCGTAAGAGGGGTTTTCTTACGCCTTTTTAGTCTCCATACATATTTAAAACTTCTTTCGCACATATACGTAAACCATCTATTAATTCTTTCGGTTCTAAAACTTGTGCATCTTTTCCGAGTCTATAAAATAAAGGAGTAATAAAATTGATTTCTCCTTTATCAATGGCTGAATGTATATACCCTGTCCCATCTTCGTTTACTTCAACGAACTCTTCAAGGTAAGGAACGCTTTTACATTGGCGTACGCCTTCTGTTGTGAGTAAAACATGTAACTGAGTAGGAATGTTTATTACGTTAGAGTTAGAGGCAAACCATTCTTCTAAATTCATAAAAGTATCTTCGTTTTCTTCCGTGGATAGTATAGAAAGAATACGATCAACACGATACAGTAATACTTTCTGCCTGCTAAAGTCATAGGATGGCAAATACCATAAACCATCGTGAGCATATACACCGATAGGGTGAACGTGTTTTGTTTTTATCCCCGATTTAGATTCGTATTGAAAGTGTAAATTTTTGTTTTCAATAGCCGCTGTTAACACTTCGTTTAAAAAAGGTGTCTCAATAGCTCTCTTCGGATTCCAAAAAGAGATATAAGAACGTATTTTATCAACTTTAGCTTTCGCATCATTTTGTAGAGAGCCATATAGTTTATGTGTAACGGAATTGATTTCCGTATTAAAAGGCAAGTTACGATAGTAGCTTAAAGATTGAAAAGCAAAAAAGATGGAGACTGCTTCTTCTTCGGTAAATAAAATGGGGGGAAGCATGCTATTTGTTAATACTGTATATCCTCCGCTGCGACCTTGTTCAGCGTAAATGGGTAACCCCATATCGCTTAAATCTAAAATATATCTATGGACAGTACGAACGGATATATTGAACTCATCAGCTATTTCTTGAGCTGTAAATTTTCTTTTCGCAGAAGCAAATATAAGAATGTCTAGTAAACGTTTTGCTTTTGACAAGGATATCACCTTTTTCTTTTTTAACATGACATAAGTTGTCATGTTTTATGGTTAGTATAGTGCTTATAAGATGATTTTATCAATAGAAGCTGTAAGGAGGAGAAGATATGTCACGTAAAATTGTTTTATTTATTGCAGCGAGCTTAGACGGGTTTATTGCGAAAGAAGATGATGATTTACAGTGGTTAATGGAAACGGAAGGAGAGGGAGACAACGGTTATACGGAAATGTATGAGACAATTGATACAATAATCATGGGAAAAAGAACGTACGATTATGTAGTAGAGCATACAGAGACATTCCCGTACTTAGATAAAGCGTGTTATGTTTTTTCTAATTCAGAAAAAGGCACGAATGGACATGTAGAGTTTGTAAATGAAGATGTAGTGGAGTTTACAAAAAGGTTAAAAGCACAAGAGGGATCTAAAATATGGATGGTCGGTGGAGGAAGTCTATTAAGAGAGTTCTTTAAGAATAATCTAATTGATGAATATATCGTTACGATTACACCGCATATATTAGGTTCTGGAGTTCCGTTATTTCAAGACAAGAATCCAGAAATTAATTTAACTTTAACGGATACGAAACGTTTTGGACAGTTTGTAAATTTATATTATAAAGTAAAATGATAAAGAAACACGACTATTGATGATAGTCGTGTTTCTTTATAGATGGTAATGAAATGATAAAGCAAGACCCATGATTGACTTCGCTCGTTACAGTAATATTCCCGCCGTGTAATTCTACAATTTCTTTCACGATAGATAGTCCTAAACCAGTTCCGCCTGTAGCTCGTGATCTTGCTTTATCAACTCGATAAAAACGGTCGAAAATGTGAGGGAGGTCTTCAGGCGGAATACCTTCGCCTTCATCTTCAATTGTAATGGAAATACTTTTATGTTCTTCTATAACAGAAATATTAATATGAGAATGGTCTTTTGAATGCCTATAAGCGTTATTTAAAATGTTTACTACAACTTGTTCGAATCGCTGTTCATCTAAGTTTACTAACAGTGAAGGAGGACAAGTGAAAGAAACTTTAACGTGTCTTTCCTTATACATCACGTTTACTTTTTCGGTCATGCGAGTAAGGAAGGGGTGTAAATGCACTTCTTTTACTTGAATGAAAAAGTTATGCTTTTCCATTTGAGCGAGTGAAAATAAATCTTGAACTAAGTTTGTAATATAATCAGACTCGTCTTTTATAATGGATAAGTATCGTAAACGTTGCTCTGGAGGTGTGCTTTCTTTTAAAGCAATGTCAGCATAACCTCTTACGTATGTTAACGGTGTTCGTAATTCATGAGCAACACTTGCTAGAAATTCACTTCGCTCTGTTTTCATATAATGTAAATCATTTGCGAGAGTTTGGATAGATTCTGTTAGTTCACCAATTTCGTCATTTCGAGTAGTCGTTAATGAAACTGATAAATCGCCCTTACTCATTTTTTCAGTCGCTTGTTTCATGTGTAACAATGGTTTTGTTAACAAACGTGATAATAGAAAGATGGTGATGGCTGTTAATAGAAAAGTAATGACTCCGGCGATAATGAATTGTCTTGTTAGTCCGTTAACCATTTCTTCGATTGATTCCGTTCCGAGAAACATATATACATAGCCTTCCGTTTTTCCTGCCACTACAATTGGGCTAACTGTACATATATAATTAGATGTTTTCCAATGATTCTCTATAATAGCTCCATCATGATCTGTTCGTGTTTGCATTCCTTCAATATGTTTTTTTATAGTAGTATTTATTTCATTGGATTTGGCTAGTACTTCCTTATCTGCATTTGTAATAACAACAGTGGTTTCAGCTTCGGATTCCATTAGTGCAACATGGGAGATTGTTTGCTTATCAAAATACTTTTCAAGGACATCTCGGTGACTATTTCCACGCTTCAATAAAGCTGTCATTTCTTCATTTACTCTATTGTTTACAAGGCTATAATAGAGCAAGACAAATAGAACACTTTCGATTAAAAGTGTAACAATTAAAAAATAAAATCCGAGTTGAATAGAAATTCGCTTCATTGTTTTGCTCCTTAATATAGTGTATCGATCCATCGATAGCCTACTCCGTAAACAGTTTTTAAATGGTGATCAATAGGGAAATTTACTTTTCGTAATTTATCACGCAAATTACGAATATGTGAATCGACTGTTCTATCTTCTGTATTTGTATTTAATCCCCAAATTCGTTCAATGAGCTGATCACGGCTTAATACGTAGTTCACATGACGTAAAAATAATCCGAGTAAAGAGAATTCGATTGGAGTGAGAAGAAGTTCTTCATTATAGACAGAAACGAAATGCTTGGCCTCATCCCATAAAATGCCTTGATATTGGATTTGCGTACGTTGATTCGTTCGGCGTAAAACAGCTTCAATTCTTGCGAAAAGCTCTTCTTCATGGAAAGGTTTCGTTACGTAATCATCCGCTCCGAGTTTTAACCCTTGGATGACATCTACCGTTTGATCACGAGCAGTTACCATAATGATAGGAACGTTACTAAATGATCGAATTCTTTTGCACGTTTCCCATCCATCCATCTTTGGCATCATAATATCGAGTAAAACAAATTTGAAATTTCGATTTTCTATATGTGAAATAGCTTCTTCTCCGGACACTGCACATACGCAGTTATATCCGATTGGAGTAAGATAAAGTGTTAATAATTCAAGCATTCTCGGTTCATCGTCTACGAGTAGTATATCGATCATAGAGTACCTCCGCATTTGTAGTCATTATTTAAATTGTAAGTCAAAATCATGAAGAAATGGTGCAGATTATAATGCATCTGCATAATTTCTTCAGAATTGCTTGTTATTGTAAAGGTGAAATTCCATTTTAGGCAATAATATTGGCTCGAAAAAGATTAATACGGAGGCGATATAGTGAAAAAGATGACCCGAATTCTTGGGATAACAATAATTGCGGCAGCTGGTCTTGCGGCGTGTGGACAAACGAATACTGATCATAAAAATCATGAATCTACAAAAGAGAAGAAAACAGAGCAAAAGGAAATGAAAATGAATCAAGAGGTAACTGCGCCGAAAGAAATGAATAAAGGAGCAGCGAATGATTTATTAACGACAAGTTTAAAAAATGTAACGAGATTAAATACAAATGATCCTCTGCAAATGGCAGTGTTAACTTCGCAGACAATATGGCCAGCAACGCATAAAGAGAATCAGCCAGGCGCTATTATTTTAGTACCAGTAAACGAGTGGCAATTAGGTATTGCAAGTGCGGATCTTATTCATCATCCGAATAACGGACCGATTTTATTTATAGAAAAAGAAGCGGTACCCGAAATGACGTTAAAAGAAATAAAACGATTAAATCCGCTCGGAACGAAAGATGGAACGCAAATTATGGTGATGGGGGATGTAGAGGTATCTAGCCTAGAGCAATTAAAAGAATATAAAGTAAAGCAAATTAAAGAAACGGATCCAGCTAAATTTGCCAAAGATGTGGATAAAGAATATGCCGATATAACAGGAAATTATCCAAATAGCGTTATTATCGGTTCGTCTGAAGAAGAAGGACGTTTATATACAATACCAGCTGTAAATTGGATTTCTCATATGCCAGAACCTCTTCTATATACTGAAAAAAATAAAGTGCCAGAAGCGACAATAGAGGCATTAAAGACGAGAAAAGATAAAGCGAATATATATGTGTTAGGACCAGAAAAAATCGTTTCGAAAGAAGTAGAAAAAGAGTTAAGTAAATATGGGAAAGTAACGCGTATTAGTGGAGAGACTCCAGTAGAAAATTCTATTGCATTCGCGAAGTTTAAAGATAAAAAAACAAAATTTGGCTGGGGGTTCACAAAACCTGGTCACGGTTTGTCGTTTGTTTCGAGTAAAACACCAGACTTAGCAATTGCGGGAGCACCGTTTTCGCATATGGGGAAACATGCCCCTGTTGTTTTGCTTGAGGAAGGAAAAGCTTCACAACCAGTTTATAACTTCCTTGCTACTATTCAGCCGAAGTTTAAAGATAATCCAACACTTGGACCGTATAACCATGGTTTCCTATTAGGAAGTACAAGTGATATTTCATTTGAAACACAAGGTATATTGGATGAGAGGTTAGAGATTGTTCAGGAAAGTGGTAAGGGGCATGGTGGACATTAATGAAATGAGAAAAGACGCTACGAAGGTAGCGTCTTTTCTTTAGGAAACTTTTACATAGCACAACATCCTTTGCTCGTTATATAATAGCCTTCGTGCAGTCGGCCTTGATTTTCTTACGGAGAAAATCAAATGATAAAAGAGTAGAGGAGTGTTACTTTGTTTCAAACTATAAAAAATGAATGGTTCTCAAATATGAGAGGGGACGTGCTATCGGGGATTGTTGTTGCTTTAGCATTAATTCCTGAAGCGATAGCTTTTTCTGTTATTGCAGGTGTAGATCCGACCGTTGGGTTATACGCCGCTTTTTGTATTGCGGTTACAATTTCGTTTGTCGGCGGAAGACCAGGGATGATCTCGGCGGCAACGGGTGCGATGGCTTTATTAATGGTCACTCTTGTGAAGGATCACGGTTTACAATATTTATTTGCTGCGACAATAGTAACAGGTATTGTCCAAATTATTTTTGGAGTGTTCAAACTGAGTTCATTTATGAAGTTTGTTCCTAAATCCGTTATGAGTGGTTTTTTAAATTCACTTGGAATTTTAGTTTTTACAGCACAATTGCCACATTTTAAAAATGCAACTTGGCAAATGTATGCACTTGTCGCATTAGGACTTGCAATTATATATTTATTTCCACGTATTACGAAGGCTGTACCGTCTACACTGATTTCAATTATTATTGTGACAAGTATTGCACTTATGAGCGGATTACAGTTGAAAACAGTAGGGGATATGGGAAGCTTACCGAAAGAATTACCGTTCTTTAGTATTCCTGATGTGCCGTTTACACTTGAGACATTACGTATTATTTTACCGTACTCAGTTATGCTTGCAATTATCGGCTTACTAGAGTCATTATTAACAGCTTCAGTTTTAGATGATATGACACATACGGAAAGTAATAAACATAAGGAAGCACGCGGGCAAGGTATTGCAAACATTGTCGCTGGTTTTTTCGGAGGAATGGCAGGATGTGCAATGATTGGACAATCTGTTATTAACATTAAATCAGGTGGTCGAGGGAGATTATCGACGTTTGTAGCCGGTGGTTTTTTAATCGTATTGCTATTTGTTTTAGGTGATTACGTTGTGCATATTCCGATGGCTGCTTTAGTTGCTGTTATGATTATGGTTTCGATTGGGACGTTTGATTGGAACTCTGTAGCAACAATTCATAAAGTACCGAAGGGAAACGCATTTGTTATGATCGTAACAGTTGTGATTGTCCTAATTACACATAATTTAGGATTAGGTGTAATTATCGGAACGATAATTAGTGCTGTTTTATTTGCATTCAATATGGCAAAGATTCACGTGAAACATTTGTATATTGAAAATAAGAAAATATACGAAATTCACGGCCAACTATTTTTCGCGTCTACGGCAGAGTTTATAAATGCTTTTTCATACAATGAAGATGTGAAAGAAATTGAGATGAACTTTACTCATGCGCATGTATGGGATGATTCAGCAGTAGCGGCAATTGATAAAATTATAATGAAGTATAAACAAATTGATGTGAATGTAAGTATAACGGGATTAAATGAAAGAAGCTCGAAGATTGTTTCAAATTTAGCTACTTATAATAAGAGAATTGCTAGTTAGAAGCCTCCTTTTTAGGGGGCTTTATTATATAATACGAGTAGGATAACGAAAAGGGGATTCAGCATATGTACAAACAAATTTTATTAGCATGCGATGGTTCTGAACATGCACTTCGAGCAGCCGAGCATGCAACATATATTGCGAAATTTAACGAAGAGACACATGTTGAAGTTGTGTACGTAGTAGATAATAGAACGGCAAAGTCAGATATTATACAAGGACAAACGGATTTAGAAACAATATCAGCTAGTCGAAAAGATAAATTAAAAGAGATTGAGGGTTTATTAAAGAAAGAGAACATTCCCTACAAAATTACGATTCTACATGGCGATCCAGGAGATACGATTGTTCAATATGTAAATACAGGAGATATAGATCTTATTATTGCTGGGAGTAGAGGGCTAAATACACTGCAAGAGATGGTGCTTGGTAGTGTAAGTCATAAAATAGCAAAGCGTGTGAAATGTCCAGTTATGATTATAAAGTGAACTTTTAATCAGTGGGGGTTTTGTTCATCCCCACTGATTATTAGCCTTCACCAATCGGGCTTTTATGGGCAGCCCGATCCCCGCCTAACTTCGTTGCTTTCACTAAATTTTGAGGTGGGGGTCTTACTGCCCGGCGAATAGCGGGATAAAATAAGTTGAGTGAGATATTATGTAGTGTAAGCAGGACCTTGATATGATTCGAGGTCTTTTTTGATGTATAAAGGGGGAGAGCGTGGACATACTAGATATATAAGTTTAAAGGGAAATTGTTAACTTACAAATTTGTAAGTTAGTTGTCAGCGAAATCGATGTTATGAAAATTAGTCCATTGGTAAAATAAGAGTATCAAAGGGGAGATAGGGAGGATGAAAAAGATGAAAGCATTCCAAAATTTATCATATAGCCAAGGTGTGGGTCTTATTTGTTTAGGGGGATTTGCTGGATCTGTTACTTTAGCTGTTTTAATAAAGATGATTCATCAAATTTTTTGATTTTATAGTAGGGAAGGAATTGGTTGTTATAAATAGTAAGAAAAGGATTGTAAATAAAAAATAGCTCTTAGCATGTATGTAGATGCTAAGAGCTATTTGTATGATTATTTTTCTACTTCTGGCTTCTCACTTGTTACAGTAACGTCTTTCCAATGTGAAGTTATTTGATTTACTTCAGTGTTGACATCATAATTTTTTACGCGCTTATTAACACCTGTTAAATCAAATGTGTAATGAATTGGAATCATCGGTGCTTCGTCATGAATTAATTTTTGCCATTTATCGTATATTTCTTTACGATATTTTTCATCAGTAGCTTTTTCTGATAATCCTGCGTCTAATAACTTCGTATTTTCATCATTTACCCAGCGCTGGTAGTTGAATCCGGCATTTTTGCCCCATAGGCCAGAAAGGTCAGGGTCAGAGCCAGTATTCCAAGCACCAGAGAAAATATCAACCTTCGGATCATCTTTTTTAATCATATCACGCATAGCATTAAATTCGTGTAAGCGTCCATCAAGAAGTTCTACTTTTAAGCCGATATCTTTCCAAGATTGAATATAGAATTTTGCAAGTGGTTCACTTGTCTCACTACCGTTACTAGCTAGGAAGTTAATTTTAAATTCATTACCTTTTGGATCCTCACGGAATCCATCACCATTCTTGTCTTTATAGCCAGCTTCATCTAATAGTTTTTTCGCTTTATCTACATCTAAGTTATATGCGCCAACACTGTTATTATGGTACTTTGGCATAGATGGTGGAATTGGAGAGTTAGCTGGAACACGAAGTCCGTGATATACTTTTTCTCCTAATTTTTCTCTATCAATTGCATATGCCATCGCTTGACGTAAACGAACGTCTTTGAACTTATCGTTATCCATTACAGCTTCATTCTTTGCTTTGTCCATATGTCCGAACTTAAATCCGATATAAGTGTAAGCAAGGTCAGTTTTACCAATTAGTTGTGTGTTTTTTAATTTACTTACGTTCGGATATTGATCAGCAGTAATTGATGCAATATCAATATCACCTTTTTTCAGAGATGCACTAACAATAGATGGATTTACAACTTTTAATGTTACATTTTTTAGCTTAGGTTTGCCACCCCAGTAATCATCAAAGCGCTCATACTCAACTGATTCACCAGGAACGATTTTTTTCACTTTAAATGGACCGAATCCAATTGGATTTTGACGGATTTTATCTGATTCAGCTAGTTTTTCAATTGGTACATCACCTAAATATTTTTTAGGTGTAGGATATGTCCAAATACCAGTTTTCAGTGAAGGGTTTACTTCTTTATAAGTAATGGAAATTGTTTTTGGATCGACTACTTTAATACCAGAAATTTTGTCAGCTTTTCCAGTGTGATATTCTTCCATACCTTCAATCATTTGCATTTGTGTATCGTAACGAATACCTGTATATTTACTATTACCGATAATTAAGTAAGAATATTCTAAATCCTCAGCTGTTAAAGGGTTACCATCATGCCATTTTACATTATCTTTAATTTTAATTGTAATTGTTTTTTTATCTTCAGAAATTGTATAAGTTGCAGCACCTTCATTTGTAATTTCCCAGTTTTTATCTGTAGCTAATAATTGTTCATCAAAGAAATCCATAATTTCTGAATCTGGAGCAACTTCATACAATACTCTACTTAAAACACCAGCGAAAGGTGAATTTGAAACGAGTCCATAAGTTAATGATCCGTCTTTAATTTCTTTACCGTCATTTTTTACAGCAGCACTAAATTTATTTGTTTCTACTTTTTTTGTGTTTGCTTTTTTACTACTGCTATCAGCACCCCCACATGCAGATAGTAATAATGTTGAAGCAGCAAGTGTACTTAATACTTTGTACAGTTTTGGTTTGTTCATAACTTCTCCACCCCTTATCCTTTTCTTTGTCTCGCATCAGCCGCACGCTTTAACGCTTGACCAATAAAATTTATACACAGCATCAACACTAAAATCATGATTGATGCGGGTAACCAAATCCACCACTTTTCTTGCAATACATCTGGGTTAGTTGCGTAACTTACAAGTGTACCAAGACTTGGTGTGCTCTCTGGTAGACCGAAGCCTAAGTAAGTTAAACTAGATTCAATTCCGATGTTACCAGCAAGATTTAATGTAATATTTACGATGATAATAGAACTTAAATTAGGTAATATTTGCTGGAAGATTATTTTCCAATTTGGTGTTCCTAACGTTTTTGATGCAGATACGTAATCAAGTTCTTTCTCAGTCAATACTTTAGAACGTATCAGCCTTGCTTTTCCGACCCATAAGAAAGCGGTCATTATGAGAATAAATGTCGTAATATTGAAAGTTGGAACGAGTGAGATAAACACGATAACAATCATTAAGAATGGTAAAATCATCATAAAGTCGATAAAACGCATAATGATGTTATCGACAACTCCTCCAAAATAGCCAGCAATTAGTCCCATCGTAAGACCGATAAGGGTTGATAAAAGAGTGATAGCTAAACCAACTGTAAAGGAGTTACGTGTACCAATAATTAATTGTCCGAAAATATCGCGACCTCCATAATCAGTTCCTAACCAATGTTCAGCAGAAGGAGGATCATAAATGGCGAACAGATCGACTCGGACGATATCTTCTTGCTTCATAATAAATGAAGTTGCGTAAACGGCTATTAATATTAAAGCTAAAAAGAATAGAGAAAACATTGCTAGTTTATCTTTACGAAATTCTCGCCACATAATGGAGAAACCAGAAGGGCTCTTTTCGTAATGAATGACTTCAGTTTGTTTTTCAGGATTTGCTAACATAACGTTTCTTCACCTCCATTAATCAATACGAATACGTGGATCAACGATGCTTAGAATAATATCGGAAAGAAGAGTCCCGAGTAGCGTTGCGAATCCAGTAAATAATACAAGAGCAGTTACGACACTGAAATCACGTTGAGTGATAGATTGGAAAAATAGTTGTCCAATTCCTGGGTAGCCGAAAATATTTTCTAGAATAATAGAGCCCCCAACTAAACCTGTAATTTCATAGCCTAAAAATGCTGCGATTGGTAAAAATGAATTTCGTAAAATATGTCTGGAATATACTTTAGATTCTGGTACACCTTTTGCCTTTACCGTGCGTACAAAATCTTTATGTTTCGTATCGATAATTTCACTTCGTAAATATTGGACAGTTCCTACAGTTCCAATTAATGCCCCAGATAAAGCTGGTAAAATCATATGATTTAATTTACTTAAATAGTAATCAAATGATCCGGTTGCAACTTGTGGGGCAACGCTACCACTCGTAGGGAAAATTGGATATAAAAAGCCGAATAAGAATAACATTACTAATCCGAAAATAAACAGTGGTGTACCGAATCCTAAAAAGTTATATAGCGTAATGAGTCGATCAGCCCACGTATCATTCCAACGTCCACTTATAACTCCAAGTGGAATAGCAATTAAGTAAGTAAGAATAAGAATAAAAAGAGCTAACAGTATTGTATTGCCAAGACGTTCCCCAATAATATCTGTTACTTTTATTTTATGTGCGTAAGAAATACCGAAATCCCCTTGCATGGCATTTGAAATCCACCTTACATATTGAGTGGGAATAGGATCGTTTAAACCTAGTTTTTCACGTTGTTCTTCAATCACTTTTGGATCGGCTTTTGGATTTGCTAGTTCAGCGCCACTTAATGCATCACCTGGCATTGCCTTAGCCAGTGTAAAGACGAGTACGCTTAATATGAATAATTGCGGTATCATAACTAAAACCCGGCGTAATATAAATTTCCACATGTTTTATCACTCCCTTAAGGTAATGCCACCCGGTGAGTTGGCGAGATTGGTTTTAAATCGTAAGCACGTCCATTTTCATTGAAATAATTTTCGTAGGATTTCTCATACTCAGCGCTTACCTCACGACGCAATTTACGTTGTTGCTCGCGGTTTTCTGGACGAATATCAGGAATAGCTGATATTAGGCGCTTCGTATAGATGTGCTGTGGATTATTATAAATTTCAGCACTAGTTGCTTCTTCCACAATGCGTCCGCGATACATAACACCGATACGGTCACACATATGGCGAATTACACCTAAATCATGACTAATAAATAAGTATGTTAGTCCGAGTTCAGATTGTAAATCTTGTAAGAAGTTTAAAACTTGAGCTTGTACCGACACGTCAAGTGCAGATACAGGTTCATCTGCGATAATAAGCTTCGGTTTTAATGTAAGTGCGCGTGCAATACCAATCCGCTGTCTTTGTCCACCGGAAAATTCATGTGGGTATTTATAAATAGACTCTGGATTTAATCCAACTATACTAAGATACCCTTGAACGGTTCTACGTTCTTCATCAGGCGAGAGCTTCTCAAAATTCCGAAGAGGCTCGGCAATAATATCGAGAACACGTTTCTTCGGGTTTAGCGATGAATATGGATCTTGGAAAATCATTTGGATATCTTTTCGTTGTTCTCTTAACTCAGAGCGACTTAATTTCGTTAAATCCCTATTATTAAAATGAATGCTACCGCCTGTCGCTTTCGTTAAGTGCATAATTGCTTTACCCGTTGTTGACTTGCCGCTACCTGATTCACCAACGATTCCATATGTTTCACCAGGTTGTAATTCAAAGCTTACGCCATCGACAGCTCGTATATAATCTAATGTACGTCCGAAGAAACCGCCTTTAATTGGAAAGTGTACTTTTAAATCTTCTACTTTAAGCAGTGCCATGAGTTACGTCATCTCCTTTCTTATGTTGGAAGTTGAAGTGCTTATAGCAAGTACAACGTACCCAATGGTCTGGTTTTACTTCATGTAAAACAGGATTTTCCTCATGCTGATCTGGTCTAACCCACGGGATTCGGGCTTGGAATCGGCAACCTGTGCGAGGAAGCTTAGCTAACGAAGGAACCACGCCTTGAATTACATGCAGTTTTTCTTTTTCAGCATACGCAGATGGAATTGAGTTTAATAGAGAACGAGTATATGGGTGAAGAGGGTTATTAAAAATCTCTTCTACTGTTCCTGTTTCTACAACTTGTCCTGCATACATAACGACAATACGATCAGCTGTTTCGGCAACAACGCTTAAATCATGTGTAATTAAAATGATGCCCATTTTCGTTTGTTCTTGAATAGATTTTAGTAAGTCTAAAATTTGTGCTTGGATAGTTACGTCAAGAGCCGTTGTTGGCTCATCCGCAATAATGAGTGCTGGGTTACAAGCAATCGCAATCGCGATAACAATTCTTTGTCTCATTCCGCCAGATAATTCGTGAGGGTATTGTTTATATGTAAGTTCTGGTTTTGGAATACCAACTTGATGGAGTAGTTCTAAGGTGCGTTCTTTCTTTTCTGCTTTCGAAAGGTTTGTGTGGTAGTCTAAGTTTTCTTCGATTTGTTTTCCAACTGTCATAAGAGGATCGAGTGCTGTAAGAGGTTCCTGGAAAATCATACCGATGTTTGATCCGCGTACTTTATTCATCTCTGCGGTCGACATAGTAAGTAAATCCTTATCTCTATAGTTAAGTTGCCCTTGTAATTTTGTATTTGCTTCATTATGCAGTCGCATAATGGAAAGGGCAAGTGCACTTTTTCCGCAACCTGATTCACCAACTATCGCGACAATTTCATTTTCATGGACAGTTAACGAAACGTTATCAACTGCTGCATGATATTGATCTTGTATGCGAAAGGAAGTCTGTAAGTTTTCAATGCGAAGAAGTGGATTCTTCATGGTTATCCCTCCATCTTTTCTGAAAAGACTAAATATTTAGTATGTTGTTATTTTAATATAAAATGACAATGTTTGACAAGAGTAAATATTCAAAAATCTTTTTATATAGAGATGAGACGCAGTAATATAAGGATAAAAACCTTTTTAAAACGCTAACAATTATGGGTTGGATTGATAAATTATTTGTAATAAAAAAGTACTATATGTAGAAAAAAGAGAGACGTTCTGGAAAGAATTGTCTCTCTTTTTTTTGTAAGTATAATATTAGTGTTTAAGCTTGTTTTTGTTTTGCAGATCCTGTATTTAAAGTAAGAGCAAGGAAGAACATTGCAAGCACACAAGAAGCAAGTAGCAAAATGAATCCGCCGTCCCATCCGAATCCATCTACAATAAAGCCCATAGCTGCGCTAGCAAAAGTAGCTCCGCCTAGGTAACCGAAGAACCCAGTTAACCCAGCGGCAGTTCCAGCAGCTTTCTTTGGTGCTAAGTCAAGAGCGTGTAGGCCAATTAACATAACAGGTCCATAAATTAAAAATCCAATGGAAACAAGTGCGATACTATCAATGATTGGATGGCCAGCAGGATTTAGCCAGTAAACAAGAACGGCAATGAATACACCGACCATAAATAAAATACCAGCAGGTGCGCGGCGCCCTTTAAACAGTTTATCACTCATCCATCCGCAAAGAAGTGTACCTGGAATACCAGCCCATTCATATAGAGCGTAAGCTGTACGTGAGCTACTATGAGTAAAGCTTTTTTCTTCTACTAAATAAGTAGGAGCCCAGTCTACAACGCCGTAACGAACGAAATAAACAAAAACGTTAGCGATAGCGATGTACCATAAAAACTTATTGTTTAATACGTATTTAAATAAAATTTCCTTTACCGAAAGTTCGCGTTCACGGTCCGCTACTTTTTCATCTGATGGATATTCCCCAGTATGTTCTTCAATAGAAGGTAATCCGCAAGATTGAGGTGTATCTCTCATCGTAATTAATACATAAATCCCCACTAAAATTGAAAGAATACCTGGGAAGTAAAATATACTTTTCCAGTCATTTGCAAAGAAATATAAGCCTAATGTAACGAGAGAGGGCATAAGCGCGCCGCCGACATTATGAGCGACGTTCCAAATAGACATTTTTGTACCACGTTCACTAACGGAGAACCAGTGAACCATCGTACGACCACAAGGAGGCCATCCCATACCTTGTACCCATCCATTTAAAAACTGAAGTACAAACATAAGTATAATGCTCGTTGTAATGAAAGAAAATGAGCCGAAAATAATATTAATGATACCGGATAAAAATAGCCCAGCTGCTAAAAAGTAGCGAGGATTACAACGATCGGATACGATACCCATAAGAAATTTACTTAATCCGTAAGCGATAGATACTGCTGAAAGGATAACCCCAAGTTCCCCTTTACTAAAGCCTTGTTCGATTAAGTATGGCATTGCGAGTGAAAAGTTTTTTCGAACAAAGTAGTAACCCGCATAACCGATGAAGATGCCTAAGAATACTTGCAAACGCAATTTGCGGTATTCGCTATCAGTGCGATTAGCTGGTAAGCGTTCTGCGTGGGGCGCAGGTTTAAATAATTGTGTGAAAAACATAAAATGAAAATCCTCCCCTAATTAATTGGAAGCGTTTTAAGACAGAGAGAATACAAAAAGGCTATGAAATATAAAAAAGCTCCCTTTTTTATGATTCATAGCCGTATACTCCGATTCTCCGTGACTGTCAATATTAACTTCGACGAAAATTATACAACTTTGTGACAAGAATGTAAACGTTTTTATAAAGAAAGTTGTTGACGTAGTTTGTTTGTGGGGTTAATATTTAAATACATTAAATATTTTATTGCTTAAATAAGAGGTGGATAACATGCCAAATGATATGACTCATATTGATAAGATTCAAGCTCTTACATTCGCTATAGGAAAGAAAATGCAAACAGAGCTATTAGAACAAATGCAAGCATCAGGACTTACACCACCGCAGTTTTATATTTTAAAGATTTTAGATCATTACGGAGCTTCAAGAGCGACACAATTGGCGGAGAAAATGTACGTGAAACCGAGTGCGATTACAGTAATGATTGATCGTTTAATTGATCATGGGTTAGTAGAGCGCTATCACGACGATAATGATCGCCGCGTTGTTATCATTGAGCTAACTAAAAAGGGGAAAGCTACAGTAAAAGAAGCGATGGCGGCTCGTAATGAGCATATTGCAAAATACTTCTCACACTTAGAATTACAAGAGAGGGAAGATTTGTTACGCCTCTTTGAAAAGCTAGAAACAATTATTTGCGGGACACAAGAGAAAAAAGAGAAAAACTAAGAGGAATTGAGGAGATTACATGGAGCAACAAGAGAATCAGAATAGAAAGTTGTTGTTAATCGGTTTAGTAATCGCAATGCTATTTGCTGCATTGGACGGAACAATCGTTGGTACAGCAATGCCGCGTATCGTCGGTGAACTAGGCGGATTAAGTTTAATGACATGGTTAACAACAGCTTATATGTTAACATCAACAACGGTTGTACCGATTGCAGGTAAATTAGCGGATTTACTTGGACGTCGTAACGTATATATAGCAGGATTAATTATCTTTATGGTTGGTTCAGCGTTATGTGGTATGGCAAACGGTATGACAGAATTAATTATTTTCCGTGGTATTCAAGGTCTTGGTGGCGGTATTATGATGCCAATGGCTATGATTATTATCGGAGATATGTTCACGGGAAAAGAACGTGCTAAATGGCAAGGGATTTTTGGCGCTTTATACGGTCTTGCTTCTGTAATTGGACCACAAGTTGGTGGTTGGATTGTAGACGCAGTGAACTGGAGATGGGTATTCTACATTAACTTACCAGTTGGTATTTTAGCGACAATCTTTATTGCAATGGGATTAAAAGCACATAAACAAACAGGACCAATTAAAATTGATATCGCTGGAATCTTCACGATGATTCTCGGTGTTGTAAGTTTATTACTTGCGTTAACGTTTGGCGGGAAAGATTATGCATGGGGATCTTGGCAAATTATCGGGTTGTTTGCACTAGCTGCCATTGGTATTGTTAGCTTTGTTATCGTTGAAACGAAGGCTGAAGAACCAATTTTACCGATGCACTTCTTTAAAAACCGCACATTTACACTACTGAATGCGATCGGTTTCTTTATGAGTATCGGAATGTTTGGAGCAATTATGTTCGTACCGTTCTTTATGCAAGGAATTGTAGGCGTAAGTGCTGCTGAATCAGGAACAATTATGACACCGATGATGATTACAATGATCGTTATGAGTATTATCGGTGGTCAACTTGTATTAAAAATTGGTGTGAAACCACAAATTATTACAGGGATGCTTATTATGGCTGGTGGTTTCTGGCTATTAACAACGATGGATATGCATACAACTAAGCTTACCGCTACTTCTTATATGATGGTTATCGGTTTAGGAATGGGTCTTGTTATGCCGATATTAACATTAGCATTACAAGAAAGCTTCCCGAAAAAAGATCTTGGCGTTGTAACATCATCAAGTCAATTCTTCCGTCAAATCGGTGGAACTTTTGGGATTACAATTTTAGGATCAATTATGAATAACACTTCAGGTACAACGTTAACAAATAAATTAGTACCTGTATTAGACACATTCCCAAAAGAAGCGGGACAAATGGTAACAAAATTTAAAGATATGATTCATACAGATCCACAAAGTTTATATTCTATGCTATTTAGTCCAGAGGCATTAAAACAAATGCCAGAAGCATTTTCTAATAGCATCGTACCAATTTTGAAAAGCTCTTTAGTGGACTCACTTCATACTGTATTCTTAACAGGATTGGTATTTATCATAGTAGGTGCTATCTTTACGATTTTCTTACAGAAAATTAAACTGTCTGACCGTAAAAAAGGTGCTGAAGAGCCTGCTGTAGAAGAGAAAGAACAAACGGTATCATATTCGTAATGAAAAAGCATCGCCTTATGGCGATGCTTTTTTGAGTATAACCTTAAAAGCTTTTTAGTGAGAAATGATTGACGTATTTTTATAAATGCGTTATATTATTTTCTGTAAACGGTTACATGAAATGAGGAGAAAAGAGAATGAGTACGATTAAAGACGTTGCAAAATTAGCAGGGGTATCTGTTGCGACCGTTTCCAGAGTGTTAAATAAAAATGGATATGTTCATGAGGATACATTAAAAAAAGTAGAGCGAGCAATTGAAATGCTAGATTATAAACCTAGTACAGTAGCACGTTCTTTATACAATAAAAAATCTCGTTTAATTGGCTTAGTTGTTCCAAATATCGTGAATCCATTCTTTCCAGAAGTTGCACGTGCCGTAGAAGATGTAGCATATAAGCAAGGTTACACAGTTGTCCTTTGTAACTCTGATGAAAGTTTAGAAAAAGAGAAACAATACATTGATGTGCTTAGACAAAATAATGTGGATGGGTTTATTGTGGCAACGAATCCACAAAATAGTGTTAATTACATGAATTTGTCTATTCCAGTTGTTGCGATTGACCGTATGTTTAATGAGCGCATTCCTACTGTATATGCAGATAACTATGCAGGGAGTCAGGCAGCGACAAAGTTATTAATAGACAAAGGGTGTAAACATATTGCACATATTCGCGGACCGCGTGATGTGAGCACAGCTAATGAACGTTTTGAAGGTTTTGTAGACGTTATTACGCAAAATAATCTTTCTTATATGATTGCAGAGAGTACATTCGATCCAGCTAATAGTGAACAGGTCACGGTGGAATTATTGGAAGAATATCCGCATATTGATGGAATTGTTGCTGGGAATGATTTAATTGCAATCGGCGTTGTAAAGGCTGCACTTCAAAAGGGAATTTCTATTCCAGAAGAGCTACAAATTATCGGATTCGATGGAATTTCTTTAACAGAAATGATGTATCCATCTATTACAACTGTTGCACAGCCAATTTATGAAATGGGGAAAGTTGCAACAGAATTGTTGTTAGAGCAGATGGAAGGAAATCCATTAGAAGAGAAACACTATCGTTTACCGATTGAAATTATAGAACGAAATACAACGAAGTAAGGAGATGAGACAGATGCCAAATATTGCAGTAGTAGGTAGTATTTCAATGGACTTAGTGGCTGTTTCAAAAATACGGCCGAAAGCAGGAGAAACGGTAATTGGTGAAGCGTTTCATACGATCCCAGGTGGAAAAGGGGCCAACCAAGCAGTTGCTGCAGCTAGATTGGGAGCAAATGTAGCGATGGTTGGTGCAGTAGGAAATGATGATTACGGAACAGTAGTTAGAAAAAATTTAGAGAACGAACGTGTTTTTATCGACTATGTGGTACCGGTTACAGATAGAACGACAGGAATTGCTCATATCGTTTTAGCGGAAGAGGATAACAGTATTGTTGTTGTGCAAGGGGCAAATGCTCTTGTAAATGAGTCGATTGTAGATCGTTCAAAAGACCTTCTTGTAAAAGCTGATATGGTTGTTCTTCAACTAGAGATTCCGCTTGAAACAGTAAAATACGTTCTGTCTATTTGTGAGGAGCATAAAATTCCAGTTATGCTGAATCCGGCTCCAGCACAATTTTTATCAGAAGATATTTTAGAAAAAGCGACTTATATTACGCCGAATGAACATGAATGTCGCATCGTATTAAATGATTTCACATCACCAATTGAAGAGTTACTTGCGAAATATCCAAATAAGCTATTGATGACGGAAGGGTCTAACGGTGTTCGATTCCATAATGGAATGGAAGTTGTTCAAGTTCCAAGTATTGCTGTAGATGTAGTAGATACGACTGGAGCAGGTGATACATTTAACGGTGCATTAGCAGTTGCGCTTTCTGAAGGAGTAACACTTCAAAAGGCAATTCGTTTTGCAAATATTGCTGGTGGTCTTTCCGTAACGAAACTTGGGGCACAGGGCGGTATGCCAACGAGAGAGAGAGTACGTGAAGTGCAGGTGATTGTTGGATGAAAAAGCACGGTGTATTAAATAGTGAAATCGCGGCAGTCCTTGCTTCACTTGGACATACAGATACGATTGTAATTGCTGATTGCGGGTTACCTATTCCTGATGGAGTAAAACGAATTGATTTAGCAGTTGAAATTGGAAAACCTAGTTTTTTAGACGTATTACAAGTTGTTGCTGATGATATGGCAATTGAAAAAGTGACGTTAGCAGAAGAAGTTATTATGAATAATGCAGAGGTAAATAAAGAAGTTGAGATGCGATTAATAGAGCCAGCATTTGAATATGTGTCTCATAAGGAATTTAAAGAGCATACAAAGAGAGCGAAGGCGATTATTCGTACAGGAGAAGCAACGCCTTATGCGAATGTTATTTTACATGCAGGCGTGATTTTTTAATAAAGGGATGTGATGAGAATGCATATTGAAATGAAGAACATTTCAAAAGCGTTCAGTGGTAATCCTGTTCTAAAAAACGCACAGTTTATGATTGAAACAGGAGAAGTCCATGCATTGATGGGGGAAAATGGAGCGGGGAAATCGACGCTCATGAAGATTCTAACAGGTGTATATAAAAAAGACAGTGGAACAGTCACAATTGATGGACAAGAACGAACTTTTAAAAATGCGAAAGAAGCGGAAGAGTACGGTATTGCATTTATCCATCAAGAGTTGAACATATTACCGAATTTAACGGTAGCTGAAAATATGTTTCTTGGAAAAGAGTTAATGTATGGGAAAACGGGCATTTTACGTACGCGTCAAATGAATGCGATTGCCCAGCAGCAATTGGAAGATCTTGGTCTACATGTGAGAGGTGCTATGCTAGCAGGTGAACTATCAGTTGGACAACAGCAAATTATTGAAATTGCTAAAGCATTAATGACAAATGCAAGTGTTATTATTATGGATGAGCCTACAGCAGCATTGACTGATCGCGAAATTGAAACGCTGTTTATTGTTATTAATAAATTACGTAAAGAGGGCGTTTCATTCGTTTATATTTCACACCGGATGGAAGAAATTTTTTCAATATGTGATGCAATTACGATTTTGCGTGATGGAGAATATGTAGGGAAGAGATTAATTCCGGAAACATCATTTGATGAAGTAGTTAGCATGATGGTGGGCCGCAGTATTGGTGAACGTTATCCAGAACGAAATAGTCAAATTGGCGAAGTGATTTTTGAAATGCGTAACGGAACGAAAAAGGGGAAATTTGAAAATGTTTCGTTTCAAGTTAGAAAAGGTGAAATCCTTGGTGTTGCGGGCTTGATGGGAGCTGGTCGCACGGATATTATGAAAGCAATATTTGGATATGAACCGCTTGATTCAGGACAAATTTTTATGAATGGACAAGAAGTAAAAATTGATAGTCCGATTGATGCGATTAGACAACGAATTGCCTTTATTACAGAGGATAGAAAATCTGAAGGGCTTGTGTTAGATTTTTCGATTCGTGAAAATTTAGCTTTACCAAATTTAGAAAGTCTTTCAAAGGGAAGCGTTGTTAATAAAGGTTTAGAACAGCAATTTACAGAGGATATGATGAAGCTTCTTAATGTGAAAGCAGCAAACGGAGAGCAAGCTGTAAAATCTCTTTCTGGTGGAAATCAACAAAAGATTGTAATTGCAAAATGGCTAGGTATTCATCCGCAGTTACTCATTTTAGATGAACCAACGAGAGGTGTAGATGTTGGGGCTAAAAAAGAAATTTACTCTATTATGAATAAGCTTACCGAGCAAGGAGATGCCGTTATTATGGTATCGTCTGAGCTTCCAGAAGTTTTAGGAATGAGTGATCGAGTTCTCGTCATTCATGAGGGGAAAATCGGTGGTATTTTAGAGAAGGATCAGGCATCACAAGAGTCTATTATGGCACTAGCTACAGGGGGAGAGTAAGATATGGCTAAAAAGGGGAATGTATTACAACAACTTGGTTCTTTAATTGGATTAGTATTAATTATCGTAGTAATTACAGCTTTAAATCCAGCATTTATTGAAATTCCAAATTTATTTAATATACTGCGCCAAGTATCGATTAATGCACTCATTGCATTTGGAATGACCTTCGTTATTTTAACAGGGGGTATTGACTTATCGGTAGGTTCTATCTTAGCATTATCAAGTGCACTTGTTGCCGGAATGATGGCAAGTGGCATGGATCCGTTCCTTGCAATGGTAGTTGGATTATTAGCAGGTCTTGCAATGGGGATTGTAAACGGTATCATTATTGCGAAGGGAAAAGTAGCTCCGTTTATTGCAACTTTAGCAACAATGACTATTTTTCGCGGGTTGACGCTTGTTTATATGGACGGACGTCCGATCACTGGTCTTGGTGATCATTTAATGTTCCAAATGTTTGGCCGTGGTTATTTCCTTGGTATTCCTGTGCCAGCCGTTACAATGATGATCGCTTTTGCAGTACTGTACTTTATTTTAAAGAAAACAACGTTTGGTCGCCGTACGTTTGCGATTGGTGGAAATGAAGAAGCCGCAGCTTTATCAGGTATTAATGTTACGAGAATTAAAGTAATGATTTACGGTCTTTCCGGAATTTTGGCAGCGCTTGCAGGTATTGTCTTAACATCAAGGTTAGATTCTGCACAGCCGACTGCTGGTACTTCTTACGAATTAGATGCAATTGCTGCAGTTGTGTTAGGAGGAACGAGTCTTTCTGGCGGAAGAGGATGGATTGTTGGTACATTCATCGGTGTGCTTATTATTGGTGTACTAAATAACGGTTTAAATTTATTAGGTGTATCTTCTTTCTTCCAACAAGTCGTAAAAGGACTTGTAATCTTACTAGCTGTACTAATTGATCGTCGAAAAGAAGCGTAATGGAGGGACAATTCATGAAAAAATGGTTACTGATACTCGTTGCATGCATCATGGTAGTTACTGCTGGTTGTTCAATGGAACCACCAGATTGGGCAAAGGATTCTAGCGATAAAGGTCGAAATAAAACTATTAAAGTTGGATTTTCTGTTTCCACTTTAAATAATCCATTTTTTGTCACGTTGAAAAAAGGTGCAGAAAAGAAAGCAAAAGATAGTGGCATTGAACTAATTGCTGTTGATGCACAAAATGATGCAGCGAAGCAAACAAACGATGTTGAAGATTTAATTCAAAAAGGTGTCGATGTAGTTGTTATTAATCCAACTGACTCAGATGCCGTTGCTTCAGCGGTAAGTGCAGCTAATGCAGCCAATGTTCCTGTTATTACAGTAGACCGAGTTGCGAATTCAGGTAAAGTTGTTTCTCACATTGCTTCTAACAATGTCGAAGGTGGTCAAATGGCTAGTGATTACATTCGGGAATTAGTTGGTGAAGGAACAAATGTTGCGGAGTTAGAAGGAATCCCTGGATCGTCTGCTGCTCGTGAGCGTGGGAAAGGATTCCATAACGTAGCTGATAAGTCTTTAAAAGTAGTAGCAAAACAAGCAGCTGATTTCGATCGTGCAAAAGGGTTATCCGTTATGGAAAATATTTTGCAAGCAAATAGCGATATAAAAGCAGTGTTTGCTCATAACGATGAAATGGCATTAGGCGCACTTGAGGCGTTGAAATCTGCTGGTAAAACGGACGTAGTCGTTGTTGGATTTGATGCAACGGACGATGCTGTAAAAGCGGTTAAAGATGGGCGCATGGCAGCAACAGTCGCTCAAAAACCGGAATTAATCGGAGAGAAGGCGATGGAAACAGCGAAAGAAATAACACAAGGTAAAAAAGTGGACAAATTTGTTCCGATTGAATTAGAGCTTATTAAGAAAAAATAAATAAATATAAAATGAAAATTAGGAAGGAAGAATAACAAATGAAATTTTTTATTGATACAGCAAACATTAACGAAATTAAAGAGGCAAATGCATTAGGTGTAGTAGCTGGAGTAACGACAAATCCATCACTTGTAGCAAAAGAAGGCGTAGATTTCCATGAGCGTATTCGTGAAATTTGCAGCTTTATTGAAGGACCTGTAAGCGCAGAAGTAATTAGCTTAGAAGCTGATAAAATGATTGAAGAAGGAAAAGAGTTAGCAAAAATCGCTCCAAACGTTGTTGTAAAAGTTCCAATGACAACAGAAGGCTTAAAAGCAGTAAAAGCATTCTCTGATTTAGGAATTCGTACAAACGTTACATTAGTATTCTCAGCAGTGCAAGCATTACTTGCAGCTCGCGCTGGTGCGACATACGTTTCACCGTTCTTAGGTCGCCTAGATGATATCGGTCATAACGGTATGGACTTAATTCGCCAAATCGCAGAAATCTTTGCAATTCACGGCATTGAAACAGAAATCATTGCAGCATCTGTACGTCACAGTGTTCATGTAACAGAAGCAGCATTAAACGGTTCACATATTGCAACAATCCCAGCAAACGTAATCGCTTCATTAGTGAAGCACCCATTAACAGATCAAGGAATTGAGAAATTCTTAGCTGATTGGGAAAAAACACAAGAGAAATAATACGAAATGGAGAACCCAAGTTTAATTAACTTGGGTTCTTTTTTTTGTTTGAAAGAATTTTCATGCAATTGTGCATATTGTCTTTTAAATTTTTAATATAAGCTATTTAATATATAACAAATCACTCTTTATTTTTCACATTTCGACATAAAGTGAAACTTTAATCAGAGGGGGGATTTGTCCATCCCCACTGATTATCAGCCCGCACCAATCGGGATTTTACGGGCAGTTATCTCCCACCTAACTTCCTCACATTCGCCGGATTTTGAGGTGGGAGTCTTACTGCCCAGCGAATAGCGGGATAAAAAGATAGAGGGTCTGACCAGAAAACTGGAGGGCATGATTCTATAACAGAAAGCTTAACGTTTATAGAATTATGCCTTTTTATATAGGGAGGGCAGAAAGCGGGGATTTCGATTCAAATGCACTTATTTATCTGAATTTTAAGTTTTATAAAAGGAGAGACAAAGGATGAAAAGAAAAGCTCCATTTAAAGTACTATCAACGTTAGCAATTGCGGCAATTATCGGATGTACATCTGTAATGAGTGCTCCGTTAGCATACGCAGAAACGCCAGCAAAAGAAAGTGTGTCTACAACGCCAATTGATCATAATTTAATTCAAGAAGATCGTTTAGCGGAAGCGCTGAAAGAAAGAGGAACAATTAATCCAGCATCGTCTAAAGAAGAGACAAAAAAGGCTGTAGAGCAATATATTGAAAAAAAGCAAGGGGATCAGGCGAATAAAGAAATTCTTCCCGATGATGCTGCTCAAGAAGCATCTGATTTCGTGAAAAAGGTAAAAGAGAAAAAGATGGAAGAAAAGGAGAACGTAAAGAAGGCTGAAAAAAATGTTAGCCCTGAGCAAAAGCCGGAACCAAATAAAAAGCAATTGAATGGACAAGTTCCAACTTCCAAGGCAAAGCAAGCTCCATATAAGGGATCTGTTCGATCGGATAAAGTATTAGTGCTACTCGTTGAATTTAGTGATTATAAACATAATAATATTGATCAAACACCAGGTTATATGTATTCGAAAGACTTTAGTAGAGAACATTATCAAAAGATGTTGTTTGGTAATGAGCCTTATACATTATTTGATGGTTCGAAAGTAAAAACATTTAAACAATACTATGAAGAGCAGTCTGGCGGTAGCTATACGACAGACGGATATGTAACGGAGTGGCTAACTGTTCCAGGAAAAGCATCTGATTATGGAGCTGATGGTAGTAGTGGTCACGATAATAAAGGTCCAAAAGGTGCACGTGATTTAGTGAAGGAAGCTTTACATGCAGCTGCTGAGAAAGGGTTAGACTTATCTCAGTTCGATCAATTCGATAGATATGATACAAATAGCGATGGGAATCAAAATGAACCTGACGGTGTAATTGATCATTTAATGGTAATTCATTCTGGTGTTGGTCAAGAAGCTGGTGGCGGTAAATTAGGTGATGATGCAATCTGGTCACATCGTTCAAAATTAGCTACAGATCCAGTAGCAATTGAAGGGACAAAATCAAAGGTAGATTACTTTGGTGGAAAAGTAGCAGCGCATGATTACACAATTGAACCAGAAGATGGCGCTGTAGGTGTGTTTGCACATGAATTTGGACATGACCTTGGTTTACCGGATGAATATGATACGAAATATACTGGAAATGGTTCACCTGTTGAAGCTTGGTCATTAATGAGTGGAGGCAGTTGGACAGGAAAAATTGCAGGAACAGAGCCGACTAGTTTTTCACCACAAAATAAAGACTTCTTACAAAAGAATATGGGTGGTAACTGGGCAAAAATATTAGAAGTAGATTACGATAAAATTAAGCGTGGTGTAGGAATTCCTACATATATTGATCAAAGTGTTACGAAATCAAATCGTCCAGGTGTTGTACGTGTTAACTTACCAGATAAGAGTGTTGAAACGATTAAACCTGAGTTTGGAAAGCATGCATATTATAGTACAAGAGGTGATGATATGCATACAACATTAGAAACACCGTTCTTTGATTTAACAAAGGGAACAAATGCAAAGTTCGATTATAAAGCAAATTATGAGTTAGAAGCAGAGTGCGATTTCATTGAAGTACATGCTGTAACGGAAGATGGAACGAAAATATTAATTGATAGACTTGGAGAAAAAGTAGTCCAAGGAGATAAAGATACGACCGATGGAAAATGGATTGATAAATCATACGATTTAAGTCAATTTAAAGGAAAGAAAGTGAAACTACAATTCGACTACATTACAGATCCGGCTTTAACATATAAAGGCTTCGCAATGGATAGTGTAAATGTAACAGTTGATGGCCAAGTAGTATTTTCTGATGATGCAGAAGGACAATCTAAAATGAAGTTAAATGGATTCGTTGTTTCTGATGGGACAGAAAAGAAAGCTCATTATTACTACTTAGAGTGGAGAAACTATGCTGGGTCAGATAGTGGATTAAAAGCGGGAAGAGGCCCGGTGTATAATACAGGTCTTGTCGTTTGGTATGCAGATGATAGCTTCAAAGATAACTGGGTTGGGGTGCATCCAGGTGAAGGATTCCTTGGTGTTGTTGACTCTCATCCAGAAGCGTTAGTTGGCAATCTAAACGGAAAACCAGCGTACGGTAATACTGGAATGCAAATTGCAGATGCTGCATTCTCATTTGATCAAACGCCAGCATGGAGTGCAAATTCATTAACACGTGGACAATTTAATTATACTGGATTACAAGGTGTTACAACATTTGATGATTCAAAAGTATACAGCAACAAACAAATTGCTGACGCAGGACGCAAAGTTCCAAACCTTGGTCTTAAATTCCAAGTTGTTGGACAAGCAGATGATAAGTCTGCAGGTGCTGTTTGGATTAGACGTTAATAACATAAAAGCACATTCTTCATATGAAGAATGTGCTTTTTAATTTGTACAGTAAGTTATGATTTTAGCTTATGTAATACAAGTGTCTGTTCATATGTAGTGTATCAAATTATGTGGGGAAAGGAAATATTTCCGAGGAAATTGTCGAAGTATCGTCGGTATTGATACACTTTCTTTGTAAAAGAAGAAATGTAGTATTGTCTTTATACATAAGTTTATTTACAGTATTACTTGGTTATATGCAAAAGTAATATATATTAGGCGAAAAAAAGACAATGATGGAGTTACCCCATCATTGTCTTTTTTACTTTGCTTCTTACGTAAATCATACCGGCAAATGTTAATAAGAATGCAGTTCCGATAACGAAGCTGACGCTAGGGGATGCCCCGATTGCACCAACTGTAAAGGATCCAGCAACAACTCCTAATGAGAAGAAAGCATAAAACAATCCGAATGCTTTTCCGCGTTTATCATCTGTCGTATTTTCAACAAGTAATGCATTTATCGATGGGAAGAGGATAGCGAATCCAATGCCATAAATCATCATAACGATAAAGAGCATACCTTTTGTTGCGAATAATCCAAGTAAAGATAACGCTAATGCCATTACTGTAATCCCAATTAGCATTAGTTTTGAACGATTAAATCGATCGTAAATACGATTTGTTGGCAGTAAGAAGAAGAGGATAGCGGTAATTCCGAATACACTTAACATCATGCCTGTTGTAGATGCTTTAAGTGCTAACGCCTCAACTTTTACTGGTAACATATAAGTGACAATCCCTTGTGAAAACATTAGTGTGAAAGCACCAATATATGCTTGTAATAAAGGCTCAGATCTCAATAGTTCAATCATATCTTCTTTGTTCATCATTTGTGTTCTTGATGTATCTTTTCTTGATACGTTATTTGGTAGGAAGAATAGAGATACGATTGTACCAAGGACCATTAAAATAGAAATGGTAATGAACACCCACTCTATACCAGCTGTTGCTTTCATAATGCCGCTGAAAGCAGGTCCTACGATTGCCGCTGTTCCAACAGCAGCACCAGATAGAGCCATTGCCTTACCTTGCCTTGCTGAATTTGTTTGTTTTGATAAAAACGTAAAGGCAGCAGGAATTAAAAATCCGTCACTAAAACCGTGCATAAAGCGCACAACTAATAGTTGTTCACCACTTTGAACAACGGTGTATAACAAGACTATGAAACTCGTAATTCCCATGCTTATATAAAGGATTTTTTTTGCACCAAATTTATCAACAGCGGCTCCAGCAATAATATTACCGATCATATTAGCGAATGAGTACATACCGACAACTAGCCCGATAACAAGAGGGGTTCCTCCAAGGCTTTGAGCGAAAGTACTCATAATAGGTAATTGTGAAAATGTATCTAAAAACGCTACGATAACAATAAAGTAAATAAAATATTTCAAGCGATATTCACCTCTCCTATGCTATTATGGCATAATGCTAATTTCAACCGCAATGAAATTGAATTAACAGATGTGGAAAAAAGTACAAAGTGACAAAATATTGAACGTTATTTGTTAAAAATTAGTGAAAACGAGATTGTTTTTTGAAATATATGGATAAAAGTATTATAATAGATTTGTAAACTTCACCAGGTTAAGTATATACATAGAGAGGGATGTATAAAATGAAGGCATTACTTTGGCATAATCAACATGATGTACGAGTAGAAGAAGTACCAGAACCAACTGTAAGACCAGGAGCAGTGAAAATTAAAGTTAAATGGTGTGGTATCTGCGGGACAGACCTGCATGAATATTTAGCAGGTCCTATTTTTATTCCAACAGAAGAACATCCATTAACACACGTAAAAGCACCGGTTATTTTAGGTCATGAGTTTAGTGGTGAGGTAGTAGAAATTGGTGAAGGAGTTACATCTCATAAAGTGGGAGACCGCGTTGTTGTAGAACCAATTTATTCTTGTGGTAAATGTGAAGCTTGTAAACATGGACATTACAATGTTTGTGAACAACTTGTTTTCCACGGTCTTGGTGGAGACGGCGGTGGTTTCTCTGAATATACAGTAGTACCAGAAGATATGGTTCATCATATTCCAGATGAAATGACGTATGAACAAGGTGCGCTTGTAGAACCAGCAGCAGTAGCAGTTCATGCAGTACGTCAAAGTAAATTAAAAGAGGGTGAAGCTGTAGCTGTATTTGGTTGTGGTCCGATTGGGCTTCTTGTAATCCAAGCAGCAAAAGCAGCAGGAGCAACTCCTGTTATCGCAGTGGAACTTTCTAAAGAACGTCAAGAGCTAGCTAAATTAGCAGGTGCTGATTACGTATTAAATCCAGCAACTCAAGATGTACTAGCAGAAATTCGCAACTTAACAAATGGTTTAGGTGTAAATGTTAGCTTTGAAGTAACAGGTGTTGAAGTTGTACTTCGTCAAGCAATTGAAAGTACAAGCTTTGAAGGCCAAACTGTAATTGTTAGTGTGTGGGAAAAAGATGCGACAATTACTCCGAACAACCTTGTATTAAAAGAAAAAGAAGTTATCGGTATTCTTGGATATCGTCATATATTCCCAGCTGTTATTAAATTAATTAGCTCTGGTCAAATTCAAGCAGAGAAATTAATTACGAAAAAAATTACAGTGGACCAAGTTGTTGAAGAAGGCTTTGAAGCACTTGTAAAAGATAAAAAACAAGTGAAAATTCTTGTTTCACCTAAATAATATATAATAGAAGAAAGTAGCCCTTTTCTAGAAATAGAAAAGGGCTACTTTTTTTCTATACTGAAAAGTGATAGACTTTCCTTTAACTAAAGGTATTTTTGTTTGGAAGGGGAAGTCCAATGCTTTCATTTATGTTGACATTGAAACGGATGTTAAGAGCCTGTTTACGAGCATGGAAAGATAAAGAGTTTCAAGTGTTATTCGTATTAACAATTTTGACATTAACATCGGGGACGATTTTTTATAGTACAGTTGAAGGATTACGTCCTCTTGACGCTTTATATTTTAGTGTGGTCACGTTGACGACTGTCGGTGATGGGAATTTTAGTCCGCAAACTGATTTTGGAAAGGTATTTACGATCTTATACATATTTATCGGGATTGGATTAGTGTTTGGATTTATTCATAAATTAGCAGTTAATGTGCAACTGCCAAGTATATTATCGAAAAGAAAAAAAGAGTAAAGCGGTTAATCGCTTTACTCTTTTTTTACATTAATTTAGACAAGTATTTGCAGTAGCTTAACAATACTTTATTACAATGTAAGTGTATTCATTCATTAAGTTCACTATGTATAAAGTTATAGTGATATGAACATTTGCATATTTTAATTTATTGATAGAAATTTTGTGAAAGGTGGGATATTCTAGTCATAGGTTAACCGGAAGACATCATAGGATCCTAACAAAATATGAACAATAATTCAATTATAAAATGGAGGATTTCAGATGAAAAAGAAAGTTCTTGCTTTAGCAGCAGCTATTACGTTAGTAGCGCCATTACAAAGCGTTGCGTTTGCTCATGAAAATGATGGAGGACAGAGAGTTGGAGTTATTCCACGCTGGTCTGCTGAAGATAAACATAAAGAAGGTGTAAACTCTCATTTATGGATTGTAAACCGTGCAATGGATATTATGTCTCGTAATACGACACTTGTAAAACAAGATCAAGTTGCACTATTAAATGAATGGCGTACGGAGTTAGAGAACGGTATTTATGCTGCTGACTATGAAAATCCTTATTATGATAATAGCACATTTGCTTCACACTTCTATGACCCAGACAATGGGAAGACTTATATTCCATTTGCAAAGCAGGCAAAGGAAACAGGTGCTAAATATTTCAAACTAGCTGGTGAGTCATACAAAAATAAAGATATGAAACAAGCATTCTTCTATTTAGGATTATCTCTTCATTATTTAGGAGATGTAAATCAACCGATGCATGCGGCAAACTTTACAAATCTTTCGTATCCACAAGGATTCCATTCTAAATATGAAAACTTTGTAGATACGATAAAAGATAATTATAAAGTAACGGATGGAAATGGATATTGGAACTGGAAAGGTACAAATCCAGAAGATTGGATTCACGGAGCGGCAGTAGCTGCGAAACAAGATTACTCTGGTATTGTAAATGATAATACGAAAGATTGGTTCGTAAAAGCAGCTGTATCGCAAGACTACGCAGATAAATGGCGCGCTGAAGTTACACCAATGACAGGTAAGCGTTTAATGGATGCACAACGTGTTACTGCTGGATACATCCAGCTTTGGTTTGATACGTACGGAAATCGTTAAGTATTTGAAAAAGGTCAAATCTCAGAATAGAGTATTTGGCCTTTTTACACTATACAGTACATGGAGGTATGAAACGTGAAAGGTAAATTGCTAAAAGGTGTACTTAGCTTTGGGATTGGTTTAGGAGCTTTATATAGCGGATCTTCGGCTCAAGCAGAAACGTCTATAAATCAAAATAATACATTAAAAGTGATGACGCATAATGTGTACATGCTATCAACAAACTTATATCCGAACTGGGGACAAAATGAGCGTGCTAATTTAATTGGAGCGGCAGATTATATAAAGAATCAGGACGTTGTTATATTAAATGAGGTGTTTGATAATAGTGCCTCAGATCGTTTGTTAGGAAATTTGAAGAGAGAATATCCAAATCAAACGGCGGTATTAGGTCGTAGTAGTGGAAACGAATGGGATAAAACATTAGGGAACTATTCATCTTCGACTCCTGAAGATGGGGGCGTTGCGATCGTGAGTAAATGGCCAATCGTTGAAAAGATTCAATATGTATTTGAAAAAGGATGCGGACCAGATAACTTATCAAATAAAGGATTTGTATACACAAAAATTAAGAAAAATGATAGTTTCGTTCATGTAATTGGGACGCATTTACAGGCTGAAGATAGTATGTGCGGAAAAACTTCACCTGCATCTGTACGTACAAAACAGCTACAAGAAATGCAAGAGTTTATTCAAAATAAAAATATACCAAATAACGAGTATGTGTTAATTGGTGGGGATATGAACGTGAATAAAATAAACGCAGAGAACAATAGTGATTCAGAGTATGCATCCATGTTTAAAACATTACATGCTTCTATTCCATCTTATACTGGACATACAGCGACCTGGGATGCGACGACAAACAGTATTGCAGAATACAATTTCCCCGATAGCCCGGCCGAGTATTTAGATTATATTATTGCAAGTAAGGATCATGCGAATCCATCGTATATAGAAAATAAAGTGTTACAGCCGAAATCTTCACAATGGACTGTTACATCATGGCTCAAAAAATATACGTATAATGATTACTCTGATCATTATCCAGTAGAGGCGACTATTTCTATGAAGTAGTCTTAAAAAAGTTTCTTCGTGAAGAAGAAACTTTTTTTATTTGAAAACAGGAAAATCACTCTTTCTTTCCAATATGTATAAGACATATATAGAAGAGGAGAGAAAAATGTGGATCGAGGAATTTTTAAAGAAGTTCCATTACCGTGTGCATTTTTGGATGAAGTGGCTTTAGATAGAAATATTCAATCGATTATAGAGTTAAGTGGAGATAAGAAGATTCGTATAGCGAGTAAATCATTACGCTCCGTTCCAATTATGAAAAAGATTTTAGCTGCAAATAATCAGTTTCAAGGTATTATGTGTTTTTCTCCTAGAGAAGTTTTGTTTTTAATTGAACAAGGATTTAATGATTTATTGCTCGGATATCCTGTTTATGATGAAAGAGCTTTACATGAAATTAGTTTGCTAACAAAGCAAGGACACATCATAACTTGTATGGTGGATTGTGAAGACCATATTACTTATTTAGAAAAAATTGCTGAGAAGTCTAAAGGCTGTTTTCGCGTTTGTTTGGATATTGATATGAGTAGTCGTTTTTTGAAATTTCATTTTGGTGTAAAAAGATCCCCGGTAAAAGATGTGCAGAGCGCTTTGAAAATAGTAGAAAAGGTGAAGGGCTCATCATATTTAATACTAGATGGTGTAATGGGATATGAAGCTCAAATTGCCGGGGTGGGGGATCATATACCGAATCAATGGATGAAAAGTAAAGTTGTTTCGTATTTAAAGAAGAAATCAGTGTTAGAGGTTAAAGAAAGAAGAGGACGTATCGTAAAAGAAATACAAAACCTTGGTATTGAACTAAGACTTGTAAATGGGGGAGGAACAGGAAGTATAAAAACAACTGAGCAAGATAACTCAGTTACGGAGATTACTGTAGGATCCGCCTTTTACTCTCCTAAACTGTTTGACTATTATAAAGAAGTAAAATTTCAGCCAGCTGCCGGATTTGCTTTACCAGTTGTACGTAAACCGGCTCCTTTTATTTATACTTGCCTAGGTGGCGGATATATTGCCTCAGGTGCAGTTGGTAAAGATAAAGAGCCTGTGGTTTGGCGACCGGGTGGTGCAAAACTATTAGTTTTAGAAGGTGCTGGTGAAGTGCAAACGCCAATTTTTTATAACGGTGAGGAACGAGTGGATATAGGAGATTCTATCTTGTTTCGTCATAGTAAAGCTGGAGAGTTATGTGAGCGTTTTCCAGTTTTGTATCGCATTAAACAAGGGGAAATCGTTGGAGAGTATTCAACATATCGGGGGGATGGACAATGCTTTCTATAAAGGGACAAAAATGGAAAAATTGGACAGGGAATGTAGAAGGAACACCGCATTATACGATGTATCCAAAAAGTATACAAGATGTAGTAGGAGTTGTGGGGCTTGCACGAAAAAAAGGAAAGAAAATTCGTGTTGTCGGTTCAGGGCATTCTTTTACACCTCTTGTGCAAACGAAAGAAATTTTAGTTTCTTTAGATGAATTGAAGGGCATTGCAAATATTGATGCAGAGAAGATGGTTGCCGAAGTGTGGGCGGGAACAAAGTTACATGATTTAGGGAAGTTACTTCAGGAAAAAGGTTATGCGCAAGAAAATTTAGGAGATATTGATTCACAATCTATTGCAGGAGCGATTAGTACGGGGACTCATGGGACGGGTGTTACATTTGGGAGTTTATCAACACAAGTTATAGAGATCACGGCAGTTTTATCAACAGGTGAGAGTATAGTCTGTTCAGCAACCGAGAACGCCGAATATTGGAAAGCATTTCAGTTGTCGCTTGGAATGCTAGGTATCATTGTAAAGATAAAATTGAAGGTTATCCCAGCGTATTCTCTCGTTTATGAAAGCGAAAAACAGTCATTAACTACTGTAATGAACAAGCTAGAAGAATATAAGAAGAATCGTCATTTTGAATTTTTCGTTTTTCCTTATTCAGATGAAGTGCAAGTGAAATTTACAAACGAAACAACGAGTAAAGAAAGTGATTTGAAATGGCATAAACTAAAGGTGGAGCTACTTGAAAATAGGATGTTCTCTTTGTTATCTAAAGGGTGTAAATGGTTTCCTTCTATAAGTAAAGGAGTAAGCCGATTATCGGCTAAGGCTGTACCGAACACGAAAATAATTGGCGCAAGCTATGAAGTGTTCGCTACATCACGTACAGTTCCATTTTATGAAATGGAGTATAGTGTTCCTTCAAAGTATATGAGGACTGTTGTAGAAGAGATTTCAAATCTTATCGAAAAGAAAAAGTATAAGGTACACTTCCCGATTGAATGCCGCTACGTGAGAGATGATGATATATGGCTCAGTCCAGCGTACGGAAGAGATTCAGCGTATATTGCTGTTCATATGTATAAAGGTATGAAGTATGCCGCTTATTTTGGTGAAGTGGAGAAAATTTTTCTAAAGTATGAAGGGCGCCCACATTGGGGGAAAATGCATACGTTAACGTACGAAAAATTACAAAATATATATCCAGAATTGCATTCGTTTCTAAAAATGAGGAAGTCACTAGATGAAACAGGAATGTTTTTAAGCCCTTATACAGAAAAGTTATTTACGAGTATGAAAAAAAGCTGACAAATTATTATTTGTCAGCTTTTTTAAGTGTAATTGCATTTCTTGTATGACTAATACGCTCGTAAAATAGTAATTTATCACTGCTAAATACATGTAATAAAACATGAATAATAAATAGCCCGTTAATTACAAATTGGAATAACAGTATAACTAGTAATACTAAAGGCTCTGTATGATTTAAAATAGAGCTACTAGAAAGAATGTAATTGATTCCACCTAAAATGAAATAGAATATACCGTAACGAATGAATAATTCCTTCATTGTAATACGATCTGACTTTCCTTTCACGTAAATACGAAGCAATGCTTTCCCAATTGTTTTTCCGTTCGTAAAGTATGGAATGATAATAAAGTAAATAAAGATCGAACATGTAATGAAGATGAGTTCGTATACATTTGTGTAAGATTGGATATTAGAAATGAAGAAAGAATTTCCTTTGTTTTTAATGACAGGTACAACGATAGATAAGAAAATCCAATCAATTTGCATCGCGATAAGGCGACGAACGAATCCGACTGGTTTCGTTTCCAAATCAATACGACTATCTAACTCGTTTGCTTTCGGAAGGAAGTACGTAAATATTGGTGCAATGATAAAACCAATTACGCCACCTAGTGTATTTAAAAACAAATCGTCGATATCAAATAAGCGATATGCACAATTATAAATACCATATAGTCCAGTCACTTGTGTTAGCTCGAAAAATAGTGAAAGACAAAAAGAAATACAAATAGTCTGTAAGAAACTACGTCGGAAATAATAACGTAAGTACATACCGAATGGAACGGTTAGTAGAACGTTAAAAGCGACTTGTAAAAATGCAGATTCCTTTAATAAATAGAAGTAGGTAGCTGGCTTCGTCAAAATTGCCGATGTATGATTACTAATCTCTTGTACGAAATAAAATGGCGAGAGTTGCATATGCTGTGTATTAGCCGGTTGTAGGCTACATGTGTCATATGTTTGCGGCAAAGGTAAAATAACAAGAAAATAGGCATTTAATAAATAGAGTAATAATGAATATAAAATAAATGAGCGCCATTTATTTAAATAACCGTATTTTCGATAATTAAATATTAAAAAAGGAATTAAGAGAAACATTGCTAAAATAGGAAATAAAATAAATGCTGTTTTTACTGGAAATAAATATGCAGTCAAAATGAAGCTCCTTTTAATGAAAATTCGTTTATTATTATAGCGCTAAAAGGAGTTTAAAACAAAGTTAAAATATTTAGAAATAGAAAGAATTACAAATTTTATCGAAATTAAGTTATACTAAATCTAATATAAGGATATTGTGATTATATAAGTTGAGAGA
Source organism: Bacillus cereus group sp. RP43 (assembly GCF_040459645.1). Classification (NCBI taxonomy): domain Bacteria; kingdom Bacillati; phylum Bacillota; class Bacilli; order Caryophanales; family Bacillaceae; genus Bacillus; species Bacillus cereus group sp. RP43. The sequence goes on along the minus strand of NZ_JARVHQ010000001.1, from coordinate 4,485,284 downwards.
GGGTACTAGATATGCGATATGAGCTTTTTTCTGTAAGCGGGGATCATATTACAACTTTTGAAAGCACATGGCGTTTTCAGGAGGGGGAACAGATTTTTGTTCATGATGATAATACAAAACGAAATTTTATTATTATTCGCTTAACACATGATTTATTTCAAAAAAATACACATGTTATTCGCTTGTATTGTCAGGAAAAGAAAGTTTATGCATAAGTAAAACCTCTTACTGCATGGGGCAGTAAGAGGTTTTTTATCCTGCTATTTGTGGGCAGTAAAACTCCCACCTCAAAATTCAGGTGGGAGTCGGGCTGCCCGTAAACGCCCGATTGGTGAAGGCTAATAATCAGTGGGGGATGAACAAAACACCCACTGATTAAAGTTTCACCTTATTGCATATAGGCAGCATTGGATTTTGAAGAAAGGATATAATTTTGTATTTGGTGCTTCCACGTTTCATCATTCTTTCTTTGAGAAAGCCATTCATGATAATCTTGTTGAGTTTTCCATAACATACGAACCATATATTCGGCTTTATTATCTATACGATGCATTTGTGAAAATTCTATGTTAATAAAGCCTTGTGTGCCATATGATGGAGAATGCTGTTTAAGCGAATGAAACATTTCATTTTCATAGCCATATTTAATATGAATAAGTTTAGTAACGATAAACATACGAACACCTCTTTTTTCGATAGTAGTAAAAAATAGGATAGAAGAGAGAAGTTTTATCCCGTAAAATGCCGATGGGTGAGCGATAAGTAAGGTTTCACTTTATTTATAGTAAGAAGAAGTAACGAGAATAATTAATATTATACTATTCAGAAAATTCAAAGTAAATAACGAAACGTATTTAAAATTGAAATATAAAAAAGCAAGTCGTCCTATCTAAATAGAATGACTTGCTTTAAAGAGTGTTAACTATCATTTTATAAGAAAATGATAGTTAGCACACCTACGATAATACAGTAGAAAGAGAAATATTTTAAATTTCCTTTTGCCATAATGTTCATAAACCATTTTAGTGAAATATATGTCATGACAAATGTTGCGATGAAAGCAACAATATAAGGTACAAATAATGTATCTAAATTTGGATCGTTTGCAATGTCTGTAATACTTAACAATAAACCACCTAAGCTAACAGGAATGTATAGTAAGAATGAGAAGCGAAGAGCTGTTTCTTGCTTCATACCAAGTAACATTGCTGCCACGATTGTAGCACCTGATCTGCTTATACCGGGGATTAGTGCGCAAGCTTGTGCTAGACCAATAATGATTGCATCTTTCATAGAAAGGTCGCCATCATTTTTACGTCCACGCAAGTTTCGAATAATCCAAAGGCCGATAGCAGTAATTAGAAGGGAAATCCCAACCATTTTAACACCTTTTAAATAGTGGTCGATATAATCTTTAAATAAAACTCCAATTACACCTGCTGGAATGGTTGCAATAATAAGGTAAATAATAAAGAAGAAATCTGATTTTGCATCTTCTGCTCTTGTGAATATATAAGATAGACCATTCTTTGTTAGACGAATTAAGTCATTTCTATAAATAAGTAATACAGCTAATAATGAAGCTGAATTAACAAGTAGCTCAAAGCTAAACCCTTCTATTTTTAGTCCTAGCAAATGCTGTGCTAAAACGAGGTGACCGCTTGAAGAAATCGGAATTGGTTCTGTTAGTCCTTGGAATAGACCAAGAATTAAATATTTCAAAATGTAATAAAATTGTTCCATAACATCCTCCTTGTGTATTAGTCGAAAGAAACAACTTTTTTATTATAACAAAAGGGAGAGCGAATATTGAGAAGAAAATAATATTCGAAATATAGTAAAAATCCCCTATTACGTCATAGGGGATTTTTTACATTACTGAGAAACTACTATTTCTTGAATACTTTTTGATAATTGGACATCGACTTTTTCAGCATCATTAATATGATTCATAATAGTAGTATTTAATTTTTGGAACATTTGTTGAGTGTTTGCAAATTCTCGTAATATATCATCGTTACAAGATTTTTGGTTTTCGATAGCTTTAATAACATTTGTAGCGCCACTTTGTAATGTTTGAATCATCATTAAAATATTTTCAATTCTAGCGTTAGTATCAGCGCTCATTTCTACACCTTCATCAACTAAATGTAAATTATCTTTTGTATTTTCATATGCTTTTTCAATTTCTTCTTGAATTTTTTTCGTTAAGTTACCGATATTTTTTGTACTTTCAGCTGTGCTTTCTGCTAGTTTTCTTACTTCATTAGCAACAACAGCGAATCCTTTACCGTGTTCTCCAGCACGTGCAGCTTCAATACTTGCATTCAATGCTAGTAAATTTGTTTGTGCTGCAATGTTTTGAATCACTTCTACAATTTGTTCAATTTCTTTAGAGCGTTCGCTTAAATGATTCATACTATTAGAAGTACGTTGAGATTGTTCGCCTAATTTATTAATTACAATGAGTAAGCGATGAACGGATTCTTTTCCTTCATTAGAGCAATCGATAATTTCTTCAATAGACTGAATTAAGCTTTGTTCTTTTTGTAACATTTCACTATTTAATTCATTTGAATGTGTCGTACGTGTTGAAACATTTTCAAAACATGAGTTTAATTGTTGAATTAAATTTTGGAGTGTATGGTGCTGGTTATTTACAAGTTGATGCTCTTGAACAACGCTTTGTACACGGTCGTGGATGGAAGAAATAGTCTCTTGGTTTTCAATATCTTTTTGTTTTAATTCTGTTTCTAGCTCTTGTATACGATTTTCTAATTGATCAATTTTATGTTGGAGTGCTTTCTTTTGAGTAAACATGTATTTATCTCAACCGCCTTTAGAAGTTATATTTTCTCTATATTTGGATTTTAGCATTTTTTATATTTTTTAAATATAGGAATTGTTAAATATTTAAGAATCTATTACATTTTATTCATAATTCCCTTTTTTTTGTCATGAAAAATAAACTGTATTTAATGGTTCTGTAAACAAACTGTAAAATAAATCATGTATAACTGTATAAGAAGGGAGTCGGATTATGAACTATTTTAAGCGAATCAGTAGTCTAGTATTAGCAGGAATTATCGTTCTTTCTAGTACAGTCGCTGTAAAAGCAGAGTCAAACGACGAGAAACTTAACAACATGCAACAGCAATTGCAGCAAAACGATGCAGATATGCAGAAGAAAGAGCAAGAGAAGCAAGCTGTTAGTAAAGAAATTCAAGGTATTGAAAACGAACTACATAATTTAAATAATACAATTGCAAAAAATAAAGAGGATCAAGCTGCTATTCAACGTAAAATCGATGAAACACATAAGCAGATTGAACAAAAAAAAGCAGATATTGTCGTTTTAGAAGATAAAGTCCTTGCTCGTAAGGATATTATGAACAAACGTATGGTTTCTGTTCAAAATAGCTCAAATACGAGTTTAGTAGTAGAAGTTGTTGTAGAATCAAAAAACTTTGCTGATTTCATACAACGTATGAACGCAGTATCTACAATTTTAGATGCAGATAAAGAAATTTTACGTCTACAAGAACAAGATCTTCGTCAAATTGAAGAAGATAAAAAAGCGATTGACGAAAAAGAAGCATCTTTAGTAGTAGATAAACAAAAATTAGCAAAAGCACAAGCTGATTTGCAAGATAACTTGAAAAAACGTCAAGATAACTTACAAACAGTTCAAGCTAAATATAATCAGGTTGCAAGCCAACTTAATTTAGCAGCAGAAGAAAAGGCTAAAATTGAATCAAATATGAAGGCAGTACAAGAAACAATTGCTCGTGAACAAGAAGCAGCAAGAATTGCAGCGGAAGAGCGTGCAAAAGCGGAAGCAGCTGCAAAGGCTGAGCAAGAAGAGTTGGCAAAAGCGAAGGCAGCAGCAGCTAAGCAAAAAGAAGAACAGGCAGCTAAGCCGGCAGAGCCTGTAGCTAAAGATACAACACCAGCTAAGCCGGATCCAAAACCAACTCAAGGTGGAAAAGAATTTTATGTAACAGCAACTGCTTATACAGCTGATCCATCTGAAAATGGCTATAAACCGGGTGAAATTGTAAAGTCTAAGTTAGGACATAATTTGACTGCAAATCCAAACATGAAACTAATTGCTGTAGATCCAGCTGTGATTCCATTAGGTTCTACTGTATATGTAGAAAATTATGGGACGGCAATTGCTGGAGATACTGGTAGTGCGATTAAAGGTCATATAATTGATTTATTAATGCCAGATTCAGCTACAGCTAATAATTGGGGCAGAAGAAGTGTTAAAGTTACAATTTTAAACTAAAATGAAATCCAACTTTACAAAACGTAAAGTTGGATTTTTTTGTAAAAATAATGTTAAGTTGAGTTTACATTTTGTTAAGATTAGCATACAATAATGGTAAGAGGTGGTAAAATTGACCATTTTAAACAGGGTGAAGGAATTAAGAGCTCGCTTTAATTTTTCGCAAAGTGTATTAGCAGAAAAGGTTGGGGTGACGAGACAAACGATTGCTGCAATTGAAAAAGGGGATTACGTTCCTTCATTGTTACTAGCATTGACGATTTGTGATGTATTCGAGTTAAAGATGGAAGATGTGTTTGTTTTAAATAAGGAGGGGGAAGAGGATGAATAGGATTATTGCTTCATATATCATAAATTTATTTTACAGTGTATTGGCATGCTGGGCATTTGTAGAGTTTTATGATTTTTATATACAGTTTGCTGATATTATTAAAAATGAGAGTTTGCCATCTAAAATAACAATGAGTTTGACACCTGTTGTATTACTATTTATTGTAGCTATCATATTAGCGTTTTTTAAAAGATTGCATAAGAAGAAATATAAAAAATCATCATTGCGATTGTATCCTTTATTATTTCCCCAAGAGGATGAACGTGAGAAGGATATTACAGATAGAGCATGTCGAACAACATTTGTATCATTGTGGTTTGTATTACCTTGTGCACTAGGATTATTAATATTTACACCTGTAGCAAATTTGTATATTCCAGCGTATCCTTTATATGTTGTATATTTGATTTATTTGACTCAAGTGACAGTCTTTCACATATCCTTATACAAAAATAAATTAGCTTGAAAAGAAACCTTCTTGCATCGGCAAGAAGGTTTCTTTTCAGCTTATACTTGTACATACAGCAATATTATTTTATCATTTTATATAGAGTAAGATTTTGTAAGGGAAAGGAATTGTATATGAATAAGCAAAGAATTTATAGTATAGTAGCAATCCTTCTATTTGTTGTAGGTGGTGTATTAATCGGAAAGCCATTTTATGATGGATATAAGGCAGAGACGAAACAGACAGCGAATGTACAAGCTGTTCAAAAGATGGAATATGAAAAGCACGACACGGAATTTGTAGATGCTTCAAAAATTAATCAACCAGACTTGGCAGAAGTAGCGAGTGCATCGTTAGATAAAAAACAAGTAATCGGTCGTATTTCAATTCCCAGCATCTCATTAGAACTTCCTGTTTTAAAAGCGTCGACTGAAAAGAATTTATTATCAGGTGCGGCAACTGTAAGAGAAAATCAAGTAATGGGACAGGGAAATTATGCGCTTGCAGGGCATAATATGTCAAAAAAAGGTGTTTTATTTAGTGATGTATCAACTTTAAAGAAGAACGATAAAATTTATTTGTACGACAATGCAAATGAGTATGAGTATACTGTTACTGGTGTATCTGAAGTGACTCCTGATAAATGGGAAGTTGTAGAGGATCATGGGAAAGATGAGATAACACTTATTACATGTGTATCCGTTAAGGATAATTCTAAGCGTTTTGTTATTACGGGTGATCTAGTAGGAACAAAGGCTAAGAAATAAAGAAAAAAGAAGGTTCACTCTTTAAAGAGTGAACCTTCTTTTTTTATCCAACATTGAGAAATAAAAGAATATTTTAGTTGGTATTTAAGTATTTTTCTATTTTTGTATAATAAAGTAATGATTCTAGATTTTGGGAGGAACAAAAGTGAAACAGCAAGTAAAAAAACTTCTTTTAACAACAAGTGTAGCGTTATTGGTAGCGCCAATTTCTGCTTATGCACATCCAGGACGTACAGATGCTAATGGTGGACATACGTGCCGTACAAACTGTGAGAAATGGGGATTGCAGTACGGGGAATATCATTATCACAATACACCAGCTTCTAGTAGTGGTGCAACGAGTCCAGCTCCTAGCCAAAATAATAATGGTGCTGTAGAAGCTGAAAGGCAAGCAGAAGCGCAGCGCAATGCGGAGGCAGAAAAACAACGTGCTGCAGAAGCACAGCGTAAAGCAGAAGAAGAGAGACAGCGTGTTGCAGAAGAACAACGCAAAGCTGAAGAAGAGAGACAACGTGTAGCCGAAGAGCAAAGAAAAGCAGAAGAGGCACGTAAGCAAGAGGAAGCCCAGCGTCAAGCTGACATGGAAAAAGGGCAGCTTGACGGGCAAAAAAGCGGAGAGACAGACTTTAAAGCGGGAAAAAATAATGCAGAAGGACATGTAGCTGGAAAGCCAGATGCATATAAACAAGCATTTACAACTGCTTATACTGCAGCTTGGTCTTTAGAAGAGCAGAAAAAAGCGCATTTTGAAAAAGGTAAAGAGCAAGGGTTAGCACAAGAGACAATGGATGATAGTCAAATTACTCCTGAGTTTAAGGTGAACTTTGCAGAAGGTTTCCAAGTAGGTAATAAAGAGAGAACCGAAAAGATTGAAAAAGAACAAGCGGAACTTGGTGAAAAGGCTGGTAAAGAATTAGCTGAAAAGAAACCTGGGAATACCGAAAAGGATGTATATGTGAAAGCATATGAAACCGCGTATGAAAAGGGATATAAGTCTGCTAAAAAGGCAGCGAAAAAAGCTGGATATACATATGCATTTGAAAACTACGACTTAAAAGTTCCTGCTAAGTATGAAAAGAATGAAACATTAAAGGAATGGTTTATTGAAGGATTTAAATCAAATAAAAAGGCAGCGGAAATTCGAGAAGAAGGATATAAAAAAGGAGACAGCTGGCTTTCGTTCTTCTATAAGAGTTTCGTGCCAAGTGAATATAAAGAACATAAAGGCTTGTATGAACAAGCAATAGAAAAGGGAAAGAAAGCATAAAAAAAGATGAGGAAAATTCCTCATCTTTTTTTAATCCATCCATTTCACTAATTTCTTAGAAATTAATAATAAAACAAAACCTAAAATAATCGCTGCAGCTCCGATTACTGTAAATACTTCAGCATATCCAAGTGAAGTTGTGAAGCTTGCAAGTTGTCCGCCTATAATGTTGGCGATACCTGAACTTGCTAGCCATACACCCATTAGTAAAGAAGCAAGTTTTACTGGAGCGAGAGCACTAACCATTGATAGCCCGACAGGTGATAAGAATAGCTCACCTAACGTATGGAAAAGATACGTAAAGACGATAAATAGTAAGTTTGCTTTTTCTGTAATGTTATGTTCATCACTACCTGTTTTTAATGTAGCGATAACAAGAATGATATAACCGATACCGAGTAGGATCATACCAAGTCCCATTTTTGTTGGGATTTTCATGTCACCATTTTTTCTAGTTGCAAGTTTTGCCCATAATGCTGAAATGACTGGAGCAAGTAAAATAATAAATAACGGATTGACCGATTGGAACCAAGATGTTGGAACTTCCCATCCGAACACAGAGCGGTCTACAAATTTGTTTGTATACAATGTTAACGAACTACCAGCTTGTTCAAAGCCAGCCCAGAAGAAGACAACAAAGCATGTTAAAATGACGATAACTGCGGTACGTTGTTTTTCTTTTTTTGTTAACGGTGTATCTCCTACTGTCTGTTGTCCAGCAGCTGTTTGCAAATCGCGAGATGGTTTTTTACCGATATCACCAAGGAAGCGATTAGATAGTGTTGTAAATAAAATTTGTCCAATAATCATTCCGATTGAAGCCGCTAAGAAACCGTAACGGAATCCGTAATGCACAACGCCATCAACTGTCGTTTTGAATAAATTTTCTGATAAAAACCCGCAAACGAGTGGGGCTAAAAATGAACCGACGTTAATACCCATATAGAAAATTGTAAATGCACTATCACGTTTTGGATCGTTCTCTTCGTATAATTCTCCAACAAGTGTAGAGATATTTGGTTTGAAGAATCCATTACCGATAATAATAAGCGCTAATCCGAGGTATAGGCCGACTTGGTTTTGCAAGGCGAATAGTGTAAGGTTACCGAGTGCCATTGTGATACCACCAATTGTGATGGCTTTTCGTCTACCTAGGAACCGGTCTGTTAAGTATCCACCAATTAAAGGGGTGAAATAACAGGCGCCAGTGTAAAATCCGTAAATGGAGAGTGCCCATGCTGGACTAAACCCAAGACCACCGCTTACTAAAGCTGTCGTTAAATATAATGTTAATAATCCTCGTAATCCATAGTAACTAAATCTTTCCCACATTTCTGTAAAGAAGAGTAAGTACAAACCTGGAGGATGTTTCTTTTTTCTTTGTTGTTCTCTTTCTAGTTGTATCGCTGATTCCATAATATTTTCCTCCTGACACAAGCAAAAAACAAAGTTAATAGTTTTGTATTATTAATATTTTACCTTATTAACTATTATAAGTCAATAAAGGTTGATTTTTCAGAAGAAATTTGAAAAGGGAAATAGCTATAGAATGGGTGTTTCTTTTGTGATAGACTATGGACTATGTTTTCTTTGTAAGGAAGCGGATTACCGCATTTTTTTATGTGTGGAATTGTTTTCATGTAAGGTGAAATTGAAGAAGGAGAAAGAAATGAAATTGTTACAGAAAAAAGAAATTTTACTTATTAGTCTTATGTTATTCTCTATGTTCTTTGGGGCCGGAAATCTTATATTTCCACCTTTCCTTGGATACGAAGCGGGAGAGCATGTGTGGATTGCATTGCTAGGTTTTATTATGTCAGCAACAGGGCTTCCGATATTAGGTGTTATCGCTATTGCGAAAGCAGGGAGCTTTCAAACGTTAGCGGGCAGGGTTCATTCTTCATTTGCAATTATTTTTCCGTGTATTGTGTACTTATTTATTGGACCAGGTCTTGGTATACCACGTGCAGGAAGTCTAGCTTTTGAAATGGGACCAGGTCAGTTGTTCCCAGAAGCGGGTAGCGTAGTTTTGTTATTGTACACGGCTATTTTCTTTAGTATTGTTTACTGGTTAAGTTTATCACCGTCTAAATTAATGGGCTTGTTTGGAAAGGTGTTAACGCCTTTATTATTATGTATGATTGCCATTATATTTATAAAAAGTATGTTTACATCAGTAGGCAGTGTGAAAGAGCCTGCAGGAAATTATGGAGAAGCTCCTATGTTCCAAGGATTTTTAGATGGTTATTTAACGATGGATGCGTTAGCGGCTTTAATATTTGGGATTGTTATTGCAAATGCTCTGCGTGCAAAGGGTGTAGCGGATGATAAAGGTTTAGCGAAATATATGAGTATTGCTGGTATTGGAGCAGGGCTTTTATTATCTATTATTTATGTCATTCTTGGATATGTTGGCTCAATTAGCGGTTCATTGGGTACATTTGATAACGGTGCGGAAGTGTTAGCGCAAGTTATGACGACATTATTTGGACAAGGTGGGTTAGTTTTATTAGGTCTTATTTTTACTGTCGCTTGTCTATGTGTTTCAATCGGACTTGTTACATCTTGTAGTCAATTTTTCGCAAGTGTATTTCCGAAAGTATCTTATAAAGTTTGGGCATTTATATTAAGCTTTGTTAGTATGGTTTTAGCCAATTTAGGATTAACGCAAATTTTAAAAGTATCAGTACCGATTCTTGGATTTATTTATCCAGTTGCACTAACGCTTATTATTTTAGGGTTATTCCATAAGTATATCGGAAAGTATGTATACGTATATTCGGTAACGATTGGAATCGTAGCGTTATTTAGTGCGATTGATGTTTTAAACAAAAGTGTACTGATGAATAATTGGACACCACTACTAAAAATACTTCCGTTTTATTCAGAAGGTGTAGGTTGGATTGTTCCGGCATTTGTAGGTGTCTGCCTCGGTGTAATTGTTAGTATTGCTATAAATAAGAATAAATAAGTAAGAGGTGTTTTCCTATTTTGGAAAACACCTTTCTTTTTTGGGGAAAATAGTATTGAAAATGAATAGACTAAGAGTATGATAAAGGTAATTGGTAATATATAGGTCAAGTGAAAAATCGATGATGAGGGGGATTGTATGAAGGAGGATTTAAATAAGAAAATAGAAGCGCTCGAAACGGCAATTGAAACGATGCAAGAGACACTTTATGATTTGAAAGCGAAACAAAGAAAAATAGAAGTAGATAAAGTTCAACAAAACGTTAATAAGGAAAAGAAAGAATATATTGAAGCAGTAAGTAATGAAAAGTTACAAGAAGATGTTGTTAAGACGAGGAAGTCCATGCAAGAGCCAGAGGTGAAACAAGTAGATATATCTGCATTTAAACCAGAACCATTTAATATTATAAAGTTTTGTCAAACATGGTTACCACGCATATTTGTCGGTATTATGCTACTTGGCGTTATTTGGTTATTCAAAGCGGGGGTAGATGCCGGATTATTAACACCAGCGATACGGGTTGTGTTTGGTATAGTACTATCTGCCGGTTTGTATTATGTAGGAGATATACAAATTAAAAAAGAGCGGCAAGCGTTAGGGTTAGTATTAGCAGGAGGAAGTATTACGGGAATTGTTTTAACAACGTTTGCGGCACATTATTTATATGAATTTATTCCTGCAAGTATTGCGTTTATTTGCAACATTATATGGGTTGTTTTAGGGATTTATTTAGCGAAAAGATATAAATCGGAATACCTTGCTATTTTTGTGGCGGTGGGAGCATTTTTTGTTCCTTTCTTGTTAAATAGTACGACTCCTAATACGTATATTTTCTTTAGTTATGAGACGATATTAACAATTAGTCTATTATGGTATGCATTGAGAAACCGTTATAAGTACTTGTATATGATTTCTTATGTTGTGGCGGCAATTGTCCTATTTGTCTTCTTTGCTGTTATGTCAATATTAGTAGAGAATGTGCAAGTACAGTTAACAGTTGTATACGGTGCAATTCATTTACTATTATTTTGGCATATGTTTTCGGAGAGAAATTTTATACAAGAAGCACGATTGGCGATATTTAGTGCGAATGCAGTTTTCTTTATTTTAGCCATTTCTCAAATTCCTGAATTTACAACGTGGGGATTAGTTATAAGTGCATTTGTGCATGTTGTTATGTTCGCACTTGAATATAGGAAAAATAAACATTCTGTATTTACAAATCTAATATTTGGCTTTGCAATGGGGTCATTTAGTTTAGCGATTTTATACGAGTACAGTTTGGTGAATGCAGCAATCGTATTATTGTTACAAGGTTTCCTTGGTATGGTTACTGCTATTAAAGTAAAGCAAAATATTAAATTGTATGTAAGTGCAACGATTTATGCTATTGGAATGGTGCAGACGATTTTTAGCCCGTTTGATCATTTCATTTCGGCAGGATTTGTCGCTCATATTATTTTGATAGGAACGTTCTATTATTGCATAAGACAAGCGAAAGAAGTGCTAGCGAGTTTTGGTAAATATGTGTACTCTATAGCGCTCTACTCATTAATGGTTATTGTATTTATTACAATTACTAGAATCGGTGAAGTTCTTTCTACAGATGGAAGTATAATTAGCGTATCTGTATCGTTATTATGGATGGTATATGCGTTATTTGCAGTTTGGTTTGGCCGTTATAGACAGATGAACGAAATATTATATGCTGGCTTAGTCGTATTAGTAGTAACAGTAGGGAAGTTATTCCTTCTCGACTTACCAGAAGTGTCGATGATGATCAGGGCGGTGTTATTCTTAATCGTTGGTAGTATAGGTATCGTTATTTCAAGAATGTTTTTCTCAAAAGAAGAGAAGTGAAAAGAAGGCAATCCATATCCGGATTGCCTTTTTCATTATTTTTTATTAATCGTTACAGTTTCACTATATTTCGCAGTCGTATTTTGACGTAGACGAAGTGTTGCTTGTCCAGTTGTATTTGGATCAAGTTGTACATTCACAATTTTTTCAGCAGATCCTTGGCTATTTGTAATGAAAGAGAATGCACTGCTATATCCGAAAGAAGATGGCCAAGTACCATTTGTATTTTGAACTTTTGCCACCTGTGTTCCGCCAGTTGTGAAGATACCTAAAGAATAATTATTGTACGTTGTATTTGGTAATAAGTTATTTACTTGAATCTTCATTTGGAACACTTCATTGCTTGGTAGAATGCTAGGGTGCGTAATTACGTAATCACTCGTTGTCACTGCACCGTTATAGCCGTATGAACCTGGTTTGAAAGTATTTGTATTGAACCACTGGTAACCTTGACTTGGTGCGCTCCAAGGTTCTGGTTGTGGTTCGGTTGATAAACTTGGTTGTTCAAATGTTTGTAGAGCTGTAGGTGCATCAAGCTGTAAACCACTCACTTGATCTAAGCTTGTAAATGTTTCTTGTTTCGCTAACCAATTCACGATGTTTTCTAATAGAACAGCATCGTTTTCTTCTTTGTAACCATCATAAGTTTTCTTTGTTTGACCTGAATCTTCGCGAACATATTTTGGCGAGGCATCTTCAACAGGAGAAGAATCACCAATAAAGGCAGCTTTTCCAAGACCAACTTTCGAAATAGCAGCATAAGGCCCCTCTGCAACGCCACCACCGTTATAAACGCCACTATCAACAGCGTTATTCCATTTTGATGGATTTTCTGGAAGATATACAAGGCCTTTCGCTAGTTTTGGATTTGTAATCGCAAGAGTAGAGCCGGCATGCATTGCTACAGATGAAACGCCAGTTGTAATTCCGAATGATTGCGCAGGTGAGACAATATTTTTAGCTGAAACATCACCAAGTGCATTGTAACGGAAGCGAATACCGAAATTATCGGATAGCCAATCAGAGCTTTCTACTCCTTGCATAGCTTGTGAAGTTGTTTCTTCATTAGACATTCCCTTTGCTGGATTATCCCATGCCCCGCGTCTATATCCATTGAACACTTCTGAGGAGTCCCAGCGGTTTTTATTACGATCTGCATTATAATGATCGGCAATGAAGAAAATACTGCCGCCATTTTTCACGTATTGTAACATTGCGTCTTGTTCAGATTTTTTGTAAGGAATATTTGCCTCTGGAACGATAAACACGTTGTAATTTTTTAAGTCGTCGTATGTAATAGGTGTTGATTTACGAAGTTCTTTTACATGATATCCGTTTTGGGCAATGCCGTTTCCGAAATCAGAAAAGCCGCCATCAATAACCCAGTCAGCTGTCCCTGCAGTTTGACCGTGCGTATTATCAAATAATACTTTCTTCCCATTGTTTTGATTTACAACCTTTGCAGCAATTTCAGGAGCTGGGTCTACAGAGCTTTCGGCATAAGTAGACGGTATGAACGAACTCCCTATACTAAGTGTAATTGCTGTTGCTAAAGAAAATGTAATCCATTTTTTATTCTTCATAGAAGAATCCCCCTAATAATAAATATATGTGCTTTAATAATGTAATTTATTTTTCTGAAAAAATAAAGACAGAAAAGGTAAAAAATATTAAAAAATTGTAAAAATACCGTGAATTTTGTTGAGAAATATTTATATAGACAATAAAAAATCCCTTCCAATTAATAAGGAAGGGATAGCTTGTTTAACTAATCTTTGAATTAGGTGTTTCATCAATCTTATGAAAACCTTTCACATAATACACGATAGCTAAGCCAATAAGCCAAATTGGCCCGACGATTAATGCGATTCGTGTATCTTCTGAATAGGCCATTATACCCAGTACAAGTACAAGGAAGCCGAGTGAGAAATATGAACTCAATGGGTGTAAAGGCATTTTATATGCTAGCTTATCCTTTTTATTAATTTGTAACCCTTTACGGAATTTAATTTGAGCGACTAATATAATACCCCAAGTCCAAATTGCCCCGAAAGTTGAAATACTAGTTAGCCATGTAAACACTTTTGCAGGAACAAGATAGTTTAATATAACGCCAACGAGTAAAACGATTGCTGTTGCGATAATTCCTTGGCTCGGAATACCGTTTTTATTTAAACGACCGAATCTTTCGGGTGCTTTCTTTTGTTGTGCTAATGTAAATAGCATACGGCCTGTACTAAACAAACCACCGTTACAAGAAGAAAGAGCTGCTGTTAAAACAACAAAGTTAATAATGCCCGCTGCCTTTGCGATACCAATTTGCTGGAATGTTAGCACGAAGGGACTTCCTTTTTCGCCAAGTTCGTTCCAAGGGTAAATTGCCATCATAACGAATAGAGCTCCAACGTAGAATAATAAAATTCTCCAAAATACATTATCAATTGCTTTTGCGAGTGTCTTTTTCGGATTTTGAGCCTCACCAGCTGTAACTCCGATAAGTTCGACTCCTAAATAAGCGAATAATACCATTTGTAAGGAAAGTAATAATCCAGAGAAGCCATTTGGGAACCAGCCCCCATGTTCCCAAAGATTTGAAATACCAGTTGCAACGCCGCCATTTCCAAATCCGAATAGAATAATACCAAAGCCAATCACTATCATACAGATAATTGTGACAATTTTGATGAGAGCAAACCAAAACTCAAGTTCTCCAAATACTTTCACAGATAAGAAGTTGAAAGCACTCATTAATAAAAGAGCTAGTAACGCCCAAGTCCAGCGCGGGATATCAGGGAACCAGTACTGCATGTAAATACCTGCTGCTGTAATTTCCGCCATACAAGTAACAACCCATAAAAACCAGTAATTCCAGCCTGTAATATACCCAGCTAGTGGGCTGATGTAATCATTTGCATATTTACTAAAAGAGCCAGCAACCGGTTGTTCAATTGCCATTTCTCCGAGTGCGCGCATAATGAAGAAAATAACGAGTCCGGCGATCATATAGCCTAGTAAAATAGATGGGCCAGCTAGTTTAATAGCGGAAGCTGATCCTAAAAATAGTCCAACGCCAATAGCTGAACCGAGAGACATTAAAGTAATATGCCTTTGTTTTAAGCCACGGTTTAAAGTTTCAGATTTGTTTGTTTGCTGCATAAGAAGAATACCCCCTGTAGAGTGAACAATATTTGAATGAATCCAATAAATATTTAACTATTTCAAATTATAAAACATTTCTATCTGTTATGCTACAAAAATAATCAAAATGAACTGTACTACATCTGAACTTGTCAGACTTAAACTTAAAATTCTCACTATTAGAGAATATATTGACTCTTCTTTTTATTGATTGTTAAGATTAAGTATTATATTTTCCCACATACTAGTAAGAAAAGAATGTGTGATAATAATTCAGGTGTAGGAAGGGTACATAGCCATGTTTCAATTACAAAAATATAACACTTCTGTGAAGCAAGAGCTTTTAGCGGGCATCACAACTTTTTTTACATTTGCGTATATTCTTGTCATCAATCCGAAAATATTATCTGATGCAGGTGTACCATTTGATCAAGCGTTTACGGCAACTATTATTGCGACAGTTATTGGGACGCTATGTATGGCGTTTTTAGCTAACTATCCAATTGTTATTGCTCCAGCTATGGGAATGAATGCATACTTTGCTTACTCTGTTGTTCAACAGGCAGAGGGGATTACGTATGTCATTGCGTTTTCAGCAGTATTTGTAACAGGTATCATTTTTCTTTTATTATCTTTCACTTCATTTAGGCAAAAGCTAATTATCGCAATTCCTGACAGTTTAAAACATGCAATTGCAGGTGGAATTGGACTATTTATTGCTTTTATTGGATTACGTCTATCTGGAATTATCGTGGATCATCCATCTAACTTAGTTACGATTGGTGATTTTCATTCTCCAGCCGTTATTTTAACTTTAATTGGTTTAATTTTAGCGGCGGTATTAATGGCATTACGTGTGAGTGGTGCATTATTTATTAGTATGATTGTGACAGGAGTTATCGCCTTCTTTACGGGGCAACTGAAGTTTGAGGATAAAATTGTAGCGATGCCTCATTTGCCAGAAGGCATCATTGTTTCAAACCCTATCAATGCATTTTCGGATGTAATTCAATACGGGTTATATGGAGTTGTTTTTTCATTTTTACTTGTACTTTTATTTGATACAACAGGTGCTTTACTCGGTTTAATTAAACAAGCCGGTTTAAATACAGATAACACTGAAAAGCGCTTTGGTAAGGCATTCATTGCAGATGCGATTGGCGGGACTACAGGTTCTATCTTCGGAACAAGCCCAACAGCAGCAACGATTGAATCGTCAGCTGGTATTGCTGCAGGTGGTAAAACTGGATTAACAGGTATTGTAGTTGTTGGTCTAACGATTATAACGGCATTTTTCAGCCCTGTTATCGCGTCTTTATCAAGTGTAGCTGCTATTACAGCTCCTTCATTAATTATTGTAGGTAGTTTAATGGCACAAAGTATTCGTGATATTAATTGGAATGAATTTGAAGATGCATTACCAGCATTTTTAATTTTCGTTGGTATTCCGTTAACGTCTAGTATTGCAAATGGAATTGCAATTGGATTTTTAGTGTATCCAGTATTAAAGATTGTGAAGGGGAAAGGGATGGAAGTACATCCGTTACTATATTTATTTACAATTTTATTTGGATGTCATTTATTCTTATAGTATAGAGATAGGAAAGGGGGCTTCTTATGAGAGGCTCCTTTTTTGTGTATAATAAAATGAAAAAAACAAATCAATTACGTAAAATATAAATTACTTAATGGAATATATATGTTACAATAAAGGCAGAGGAGGAACATGAATGGCTGTAAGTAAAATAAAAGTCGCACGTGTTCAGTTAGATTTAACACAGCAACAATTAGCAGAAAAAGTAGGCGTTACAAGGCAAACGATTAGTTTAATTGAGAAGGGGAAATACAATCCGTCTTTAGATTTATGTTTGAAAATTTGTTATGCGGTAGATAAAACATTGAATGATTTGTTTTGGGAGGAAAAGGAGTGATAGGGTGAAAATCGTGAAAGATGAACGTTTAATGATTGAGGGGTTAAAACATATTAGACTAGTTTTCATCTTACAAAATATTGTCATACTAAGTATCGTGTTTTACCGTTATGTTTTACAAGGGGCAGGATATGAAAGTGTTTCGGATTTATTAATGGTATTTATGGGCGGGATAATAGTTATTAACTTTTTAAACTTAAAAAATTCGGTGGAAGTGTATGAGCATACAGGGGGAGTATCTCGTAGTTATTTCATGAAGCTATTATTCATTCCAGTAGGTATTGTTATTGGTATTTTAGCTATTTGTATCATTGTAACACCCGATATTTCGATAAAGGAAATTAGCATAACAGGACTTATTATGTTTGCTTGTTTTTTAGTTCCTAGTTTGTTTATATACATATATATGAAAAAAATAAAAAGTGAAGATTGAAATATAAGAAAAGCTTTCCCGTATTGCGGAAAGCTTTTCTTATATTTTTTTATACAATACTTTATGAAGGCCAATCGGTTCAATTTCAAAGATTTCACCATATTCATGAAAGCCTAAGTGCTTGTAATAGTCAGTTACAGTAATTCGGCCATTACACCATAAAATATTTGCTTTACGCTCTTGCAAGACTTGTTCCGCTTTCTGAATTAAGGAGCTTCCAGCATGTTTGTTTCGAAAGTTAGGTAATGTTGCCATTCCACGTAGTCGATAATGAACACCTGTTGGTAAGTCAGGATATATTTCTTTTGAGAAGGAAGCGATACTAATTAGTTCATCGTTTAGAAAAGCACCTAAGTGGAAGGTATCTGCTTTGTAGTCGGAAGAGTATTTGCAATCTGCTAATGTTTGACTCGGGCGTAAAATTTTTTGACGTAATACGTAAGTTTCAGATGCATCAATATATTTCACGGTAATCATATTAACATCCTTTCTTATAAGCCTTTTTCTGTTAGTTGTATAAAGAAATAGGCAGGTGCAGCGAAAAGTCCGAGTATGCTAGCGGTTCCGAGAAGGAGCGAAAGCAAGAGACAAGTGTATTTAACGCCATTTGATTTTTTCCAGCCGTAACTACAAATTTCAATGCTAACACCGATGAGAATAATGGCAACGAGTACTTCCGCTAATAATAATAGAGCTAAAGTTACAATAGACATAATGTGATCCATCCCCATAATATGTGATAGTAACATTTTACCATATGGAATGGAAAAAAATGCCCCTCAATTATGTGAGGGGCATTTTCTATTCTAATATGCTTTTCATTGTATCAATATGTTCTTTTGAACCTGTTACAAGTAAAGTATCGCCATGCTGTAACTTCGTATCACCATGTGGAATTAATGCTTTATTACCACGGTAAATTTGAATAACAAGTACATCACCTAAAAACGGAAGGCGCCGAAGTGCTAAGCCGTTATATTTATTACTTCGTAGTTCAACTTCACGTACCGTTTCATTTGCTGTTGTAATTAAGCGAACGAGACTTGGTTTATCAATAAGTGCACGTAATAAAATACGTGTAGAGTTAATAGTCGAGAATACAGCGATATGTTCTTGAGTCGCTTTTTCTTGTAGAAGCGGATCTTCTACACTTGCGATGACGTGTTCAACACCTAATTCTTTGGCGTGTTCTGCTAATAATAAGTTTTGTTCATCATTACTTGTCGCAACAACAACACGGTCTGCTTCGAAAGCTTTTTGCTCCATTAAAGATTGAATAGTAATCTCATCTAATTTTACAATAGGGAAGTCATGGGATTTCGCTTCCTCATCATTTATTTTATTTTGACGTATCATATATAGTGTTACGTCATAATCTTCACGTTTTAAATCAAGTGATAACGGAAGGGTAATTCTGCTTGCGCCAATAATAGATACTTTAGGTTTTGGTGTTTCCACTTTTGGAAACATCTTGTTAAATAATATAGGTGCAAAAATACAAGTAATAACTGCACTTAAAATAAGGGATGCTGATAAACTTGGGCTAATAATGCCTAGCTTTTCACCGATTTGTGCAGCCGCAATAACTAAAGAAAGTGTTGATGTTAACAAAATAGCACTTCCGAGTACGATATTGCGTGGGTACCATTTTCGTAAGACGAGTGATGGTAACAGTTTTGAAATAAATAGTCCCACAATTAAAATTGGGATCATTAGCATGCTAGAAGGCTCTTTAAAAATAGACCATACTTCTAGATTTACACCAACCATTACGAAGAAAATAGGGATGAAGAAACCATATCCGATGGAATCAAGTTTTTCAACCATATCTTCATTTGGTGATAATAAAGATACGAGTACACCTGCTAAAAAGGCTCCTAAAATGTTTTCTGCCCCAACAGATTCAGATAATCCAACTAATATTAAGATGAGTGCGAAAACAGCTCGTGTATCAATTTGTACACTACCGGCTTTTAAGCTTTCTAGGTATGGAATATTTTTAAAGCGTCTTGCGACAAAGTAAATTACAATACCAGCGCCGAATAGAAGAAGTAGAAGCCACATGCTTTGGCCACTTTCGGAATTTAATCCGACGAATACAGCGAGTAAAATCATTGTAACTAAGTCTGCGATAACAGCGACTAATAAAATGATTTGCCCGATTGCAGTCTTTCCTAAGTTATTTTCTTTTAATGTTGGTACGACAACACCTAAAGAAATAGTTGAAATAATTAAAGTCATGAACATTGCATTGTCTACAAATCCTAGCCATACGAATATTAATGATAGGGCATAAGATAATATGAAAATAAATAAGAAGATAATGCTTGCTGCTTGGAATGTGTTTGGTTCGTTTGTCGTATTCTTTTTCCCTTTTTGTTTAAAAATCGAAAAGTCAATTTCTAACCCACTTAAAAACATTAGGAAGATAAATCCTAGTGTCGATAAGACTTGAAGCCACATATCTGGCTCAATGATGTTAAACCCACTTTTACCTACAAAGATTCCTGCGATAATTTCTGCAACAACAACAGGAAGTGCTTTTAATTTAAAGCGTTGTAACAAAAGGGGAACGAAAAACGCGATTGCGACAACAACCATAAGTGATAGAACAGAAGAATGATGTTCCACTGCGTTCTCTCCCTTCAAATAAATATAGTACCTATTTAGCCATATAATAGGTAGAAAAGCAACGGATATGGTTTCGATTTCATAAAGAAAGAGTTTTCTTAACATTTGTCATAATAAGTATATTTTTCATGATTTTGTTGTTAATTCCGTAATGTGGATGTAATAGGGGAGAGAATAAAAAAAGACTGCTGAGGAATCCCAGCAGTCTTTTTCATGCAAATTACATTGAGAAGAAGATCCATACAGTAAGACCAACTGTTGCAGTTGCAACGAAGAAACTGTATATCATTGTAAGAACCTGAATTCTTCCTTCTCCTTCTTTTAAGTGCATGAACATAATTAATTGTAATAACGCTTGCGCAACTGCCATTATGATGATAGTTGTTAATATTGTTGAAAGTGGCAGGTTTGTGTAAAGTGCCACGTATAACGCTAGAAACGTTAGTGCAAGCGATAAAATAAATCCGAAAACGTGTGACCATGGGAATCCGCTATGCGCATGCCCGTTTGCTTGATTGTTATTTTGACCCATTTACGCCACCATCCCGTTCAAGTAAACTAGTGTGTAAATAAAGACCCAAACAAGATCAAGGAAATGCCAGTATAAGCTGATAATAAATACTTTACGAGCTGTAACTGGTGTTAAACCTCGTTTTAAAATTTGGATAATAACACAAGTTGCCCAGATGATACCACCTGTTACGTGGGCACCATGCGTTCCAAGAAGAACGAAGAATGCCGATAAGAAAGCACTTGTTTGAATCGTTGCGCCTTCGCCAACGTACAAAATGAATTCTTCAATTTCAAAGAATAGGAAGCCTGCACCTAAAAGTAAAGTCAGGATAAACCAAGCTAACATTCCTTTTTGATTGTGTTTACGCATTTCGTGAATTGCGATACCACATGTAAAACTACTTGTTAAAAGTAACAGTGTTTGAATTAAAAGTGTTTTAACTTCAAACAATTGAGCTGGTGTTGGGCCATCAGCCGTACGACCAGCAAGGACTAGATAAGAGGCGAAAAGTGTTGCGAACAGCATAATTTCAGCCCCAAGAAAAATCCAGAATCCTAGGATATTCAATCTGCTTTGCTCGGATTGATATTCCAAAGGTAAGCTTTTATCTAAAGCCGCCATATCATTTCACCTCTCATGCTATATGTTCTGTTTCTTTAATTTCATCAACACTTACGTAGTAACCATCGTCATAATCGAATGAACGATAGATTAAACAACCTAAAATACCAACTCCGCCGATTGCTGCAATCCAGAACCAACTAAATACTAATGCAAAACCTGCAAGACCGAAGAATAAAGACGCAATAATAGGCACGCCAGAGTTACTTGGCATGTGAATTGGTTTTATTTCTTCTGCAGCTGGTGTAACTGTTTCTCCGCGTTTTTTCATGAACCAGAAAGCATCAGCTTCTTTAATTTCAGGAAGTTTCGCGAAGTTGTAATGTTGTACAGGAGATTGAGTTGCCCATTCAAGTGTACGGCCGTCCCATGGATCTCCAGTTGTGTCACGCTCACCGTGACGTGCACTCCAAATTACGTTATAGCAAAGGATTAGGAAGCCAATACCCATCATTACAGCACCAACAGATGCGATTTGGTTTAGCCAGCCCCATCCAAGACTTTCAGAGTAAGTGTACATACGACGAGTCATACCGTCTAAACCTAAGAAGTACATTGGGAAGAAACAGATGTTAAATCCGCTCATAAAGATCCAGAATGTCCATTTACCTAGGCGTTCATTTAACATATGACCTGTCATTTTTGGATACCAGTATGTGAATCCAGCAAGCATAGCGAATACTGTACCTGCGATTAATACGTAGTGGAAGTGAGCAATTAGGAAGTAGCTGTTATGGTATTGATAATCAGCTGCTGCCATTCCAAGCATAACCCCTGTAACTCCACCAACTACGAAGTTTGGAATAAATGCCAATGACCAAAGCATTGGAACTGTAAAACGAATACGTCCTTTATACAGTGTAAACAACCAGTTAAAGATCTTAACACCGGTTGGAATCGAAATCGCCATTGTCGAAATCGAGAAGAATGAGTTAACCGCCGGACCTGCACCCATAGTGAAGAAATGGTGAAGCCATACGACGAAACTTAGTAAAGAAATTGCAACCATCGAGTACACCATCGCACTGTAACCGAATAGACGTTTACGTGAGAATGTACTAATGATTTCAGAGAAAATACCGAATGCCGGTAAAATAACGATATATACTTCAGGGTGACCCCATACCCAGAATAGGTTGGCCCATAACATCGGCATACCGCCGCTCGCCATCGTAAAGAAGTGAGCATCGAATAGACGGTCAAATGTCATTAATGCAAGAGCAACTGTTAATACTGGGAAAGCGAAAATAATGATAACTGTTGTAATTAAGATTGACCAAGTAAACATTGGCATTCTCATTAACGTCATACCAGGTGTACGCATTTTTAAGATAGTAACAAGGAAGTTAATACCGGTCATTAGCGTACCGAGACCTGAAATCTGTAATGCAATTGCGTAGTAGTTATTTCCTACACCAGAAGTAAACTCTGTACCTGCCATTGGGAAGTAAGAAGTCCACCCAGCGTCTGGAGAACCACCGATTACGAAAGCGATGTTGAATAACATTGCTCCGACAAAGAATAACCAGAAACTTAAAGCATTTAAGAACGGATATGCAACGTCACGAGCACCAATTTGTAATGGTACTACAAGGTTCATTAATCCCATAACGAATGGCATTGCCATGAAAAGAATCATTACTGTACCATGTGTTGTAAAGATTCCGTTATAGTGTTCAGCGTTTAAATAAGTTGTTTCTGGGAATGTTAACTGTGCACGGATCATTAAACCATCCATACCACCACGGAATAACATTATAACCGCAGAAATAATATACATGGCTCCGATTTTTTTATGGTCAACAGTTGTCAACCATTCGTCCCAAAGCCATTTCCATTTTTTATACTTTGTTAGTACGAAAATGATTGCTAATGTCACAAGAACGATAGAAGCGTCTGCACCGTAAATTATCGGGTCACCTGTGACAAAGAATTCATCAAGCTTCACTGTGTTCACTCCAATCTGTTGGAATAATAGCTATTATTTTTTGTTTTTGTAGTAGTTGTAATCACAATATTCAAGTGATTTTGGATCTACATAACTTAAGTGATGACTAGAGAATGTCATACGACCAACTACACCAGGTTTAACAATTTCGTTGTACTTATCTTCTGTTAGTTTAGGAGCAGTTTCTTGTACTTCTTTTACCCACTTGTCATACTTTTCTTTTGTTTTTGCTTCAACTTCGAACTCCATATGAGTGAACCCTTCACCAGAGAAGTTCGCACTACGGCCTAGGTAAGAACCAGGCTTATCAGCTTGTAAATATAAATCCATAATCATGCCATCCATAGTGTACTTCATACCACCAAGTTCTGGAACCCAGAATGCATTCATTGGACCTACAGAAGTAAGCTTAAATTGAATTGGTACACCAGCTGGGATGTTTAAATAGTTAACGGTTTCAATTTTTTCCTCCGGGTAACTAAATAACCATTTCCAGTTCGCAGATGTAACATAAATTTCAACTGGTTTAATATGTTTGGACTCTTGCGGAACCTCTTCCGAAGCATAAGTTGCCTTAACTGTTGGAATCGATAATGCGATAACGATAATAACAGGAATAACCGTCCAAATGATTTCTAATAATGTGTTACCATGTTGATCAGGTGGCTCATAGTCCATATTCTCTGGTTTTTCACGATAACGAATCAAGATGACTGTAAACAAGATGAATACAATTGCGATAATTAATGACATAAGCAAGAATGACCAAACAATTAAATCATACTGTGCCTTTGCAACGGGTCCTTGCGGATTTAATACTGCGAGTTTCTTATCACAGCCACCGAGGAACAGAAGTAATGATAACGGAAGAAGCGAAGCTAACTTCCAAAATGCTTTCTTTAGTTGCACGATTGAAAATCTCCTTTCTCCTTGGATTGAAACTATGCCAATAAAACAATATAAACCTATTAATTTATAGATGGCAATAGTTTTTGTTATATTGTTAAAAAATAGACACAAATGCACGCTTTTTAAGGTGAATATCATTTGTAACTTGATAACATTGTAAACTATTTTCCAAATAAAAACGTTATTGTGAGAATTTTAAGATAAATAAAGTTATACCAACATACCCAATAAATAGAAAAAAATTATCTCATCATAGGAAAGATTACTGAATTTTTAATATATTTATTTTGTTACCTGAGTTATATTTCTTTTTTGTTCAAATGTGACAACTTTCCGAATGTTTAACTTGGTATAAAATGTAGCAAATGATCATAAATGGAATCCCGTAAGAAAGAGCAATTCTCTAATCTGGAATGAAGGCTAAACTAACAAATGTAATGAAATTGAGTGAGAAAGCTACGATTGGAACCATTGGGTAAAGTGGTGTGCGGTATTTTAATTCTGCTTGTTGATTCATATGCCCCTCCCCCCATATTTTTTGGTATGTGTTAACTAGATTTCATTCGGAACTTTTAATCATTAGTGAGGATGAAAAACATACTTGGTTTATTTTGTTGTGAACTGAGTATGTAAAGGAAAAGCTAACTACCTTATAATATTTATTAACATAGTGAAGGAAATGTAATTATTTCACTATGTTAATAATTTTATTTTTAGTAAAATGTTATGAAAAAGTATATATTTTTCTTTTTATTAGGAATAATTAGAATTATACGATGATATTTGTGAATAATAATTCACAGAATCTTTCTAGCAAACTAGTAAGAAGAAAGGTACAATGATAGGAGTTGCGCCTTTAAAATAATTGATGTAATGGAGTTTGGTTTATAATGAAAAAGTTAAAATATATTTTTATTTTCGGTATTATATTTGCGGTCGTGTTTTTTTTCGAGAAAGATAAAATTATGCAAAAGGCACAAGAATTACGGTTAGACCTTTTCTCTGAGATGAAAGAAAGTGCAATGATTACAGAGGTTCCGTTTATTAGACAGTTACCTGAATTACCTAGAGGTTGTGAAGTGACAAGTTTAGCTATGCTACTACAACATAAAGGTGTACAAGTAGATAAGATGCAACTTGCTAGTGAAATTCATCGCGTCCCATTTAAGCAAAATGATTTGCATGGAAATCCTTATGAGGGATTCGTTGGAAATATTTATACGAAAGCTGAGCCGGGATACGGTGTATATAATCAACCGATTTTTAATTTAGCAGAAAAGTATATTCCTGAAAAAGTAATTAATTTAACGGGCAGAGACGTGCAAGATCTATATAAAGTAATTAGTTCTGGTTCTCCGGTATGGGTAATTATTAATACAACGTTTAAACCATTAGCTGAAAGTAGTTTTGAAACATGGAATACGAGTTCAGGTAAAGTGAAAATTACATATTATGAGCATAGTGTTGTAGTAATTGGATATGATCAAAACTTTGTATATGTAAATGATCCTCTTGCAAACAATCCGCGAAAAGCCGTTCCTCGTGCTGAATTTGAAAAGGCATGGGAGCAAATGGGGAAACAAGCAATTACTATTTTATAAAATGAAAAGTCATCTTGAGATGGCTTTTTATTTTTAAATATTTATTATAGAAAATTCTGAAGATTCTTTTAAAAGTTAACAGTTCACGCTATAATAACATTTAACTTGGTGAAGAAGGGGAGAAGAGAAATGGATGTCGCAAAGGAACTTGTTTTATCAAAAGATCAGTTGATTGAGTGGAGAAGGCATTTTCATAAGTATCCAGAGTTATCTTTTCAAGAGGAAAAAACATCTCAATTTGTATTCGACATACTTCGGAAAATCCCGTATTTAGAAGTCTCAAGGCCTACTAAATATAGTGTAATGGCAAGGCTAATTGGTAAGCATCCTGGTAAAACCATCGCGGTTCGTGCTGATATGGATGCTCTTCCTATTCATGAAGAAAATAAGTTTGATTTTATTTCTACATATCCAGGTGTGATGCATGCGTGTGGTCACGACGGTCACATGGCAATATTGCTTGGTGTAGTACATAACTTGGTAGAGGAAAGAGAGAAAGTTAAAGGAGAGATTCGCTTTTTATTTCAACATGCAGAAGAAAACTTTCCGGGCGGTGCAGAGGAAATGGTCGCGGCAGGTGTAATGGAAGGTGTCGATTATATTATTGGTGCTCACCTATGGGCGTCGTTAGAGGTTGGTAAAGTAGGTGTAATTTATGGTCCGGCGATGGCGGCACCGGATGTTTTTAAAATTACGATAGAGGGGAAAGGTGGACATGCTGGAATTCCTCATGAAACAGTTGATAGTATTGTAATCGGTACACAAGTCGTTTCGCATATTCAGCAAATTGTATCTCGTCTCACGAATCCGTTAGATTCTCTCGTAGTATCTGTTACGCAATTTCATGCCGGGACAACTCATAATGTAATTCCAGAACAAGCAGAAATTGAAGGGACAGTGAGGAGTTTAAGGCATGAGTTACGAGAAGAAACAGAGAAGAAGATTGAACGGATTGTGAAACATATTACTGAATCCTACGGAGCAAAATATACATTTTCTTATGAATATGGATATCGACCAGTTGTGAATGACTATGAAGTGACAGAGATTATTGAACATACGGCATTACAGCTTTATGGAATGGACCGGGTTGTTCGTTTGCAGCCAACGATGGCTGGAGAAGATTTTTCAGCATTTTTACAAAAGGCACCAGGGACATTCTTTTTTATCGGAGCAGGAAATAAAGAGAAGGGAATTATATACCCTCATCATCACCCTCGTTTTACGATTGACGAAGATGCATTACCAATTGGAGTGGAAGTCTTCGTGTCATCCATTATGAATTTTATAAATAAAGGAGAATGAGATGAAGAAAATACACGTGCTAGCACTTATTCCAGTGTTTTGTTTAGTAGTTGGACCAATATTTGCGAATTCAGTTACTCCTTACGTATTGGGGATGCCATTTTTATTATTTTGGGTATTATTATCAGTGTTTATTACGTCTCTTTGTATGGGGCTTGTGTACGTATTCGATCCTGCTAATAAGGGGGATGTAAAATGACAGCATTACTTATCATTATTTTATTTTTATTTCTAGCACTATTTTTAGGGATTCGGGCACAACATGGAAAAGATATGAATTTAGAGCAATGGTCAGTTGGGGGAAGAGGGTTTGGGACCATTTTCGTATTTCTCCTTATGGCAGGAGAAATTTATACGACATTTACATTTTTAGGAGGAAGTGGCTGGGCGTATAGTAAAGGAGCTCCTACTTTTTATATTTTAGGATATGGAGCACTAGCTTATATTTTATCGTATTTTTTATTGCCGCCGGTTTGGAAGTATGCCAAAGAGCATAACCTTGTTTCACAGTCGGATTTTTTTGCGAAGAAATATAAGAGTAAGGCACTTGGAATAATCGTTTCAATTATTGGTGTTGTTTCTATCATTCCATATCTTGTTTTGCAGCTAAAGGGATTAGGAATTATCGTTTCGGAGGCATCTTATGGCAGAGTATCACCGGTTGTTGCAGTTTGGATTGGTGCTATTGTTATAACTATATATGTAATGGTTTCAGGTATACATGGTTCGGCTTGGACAGCTGCTTTGAAGGATATTATGATACTATTCATCGTTATGTTTTTAGGTATATATTTACCGTATCATTATTATGGAGGATTTCAGCCGATGTTCGAAGCTGTAGAAGCTGCGAAACCAGGGTTTTTATCTTTACCTGAAGAAGGAATGAGTATTTCTTGGTTTGTTTCTACTATTATATTAACGGCCCTCGGTTTCTACATGTGGCCTCATACATTTGCCTCTGCTTTCTCTGCAAAAAATGAAAAAGTATTTCGTAAAAATGCGGCAATCATGCCACTGTATTCTTTAGTTTTGCTTTTCGTATTCTTTGCAGGGTTTGCTGCTATATTACAAGTTCCAGGATTAAAGGGAGCGGATGTAGACCTTTCGTTATTCCGTCTTGCTCTTCAAACTTTTGATCCTTGGTTTATTGGGATTATTGGTAGTGCGGGGGTATTAACGGCGTTAGTTCCAGGTTCCATGCTTGTTATGGCCGCTTCCACACTATTGGCAAAAAATATTTATCGAACAATGGTGCCATCTGCTTCAGATAGACAAGTTGCTAAAGCTGCAAAATTATTTGTGCCCGTAGTAACGCTCGTAGCAGTATTGTTTACATTTAAAGGAGGAGAAACAATAGGGGCACTTCTTTTAATGGGATACAGTATAGTGACACAACTTTTCCCTGCGCTTGTATGTAGTTTGTTTCCTCGGCAAATTATTACGAAGCAAGGAGCGATTGCAGGGATGGGGGTTGGGCTGTTAGTTGTTGCATATATCACCTTATCTGGTTCTACTATAGCTACAATGTTTCCGGGTTTCCCGCAATATATAAAAGATTTGAATGTAGGTATAGTCGCATTGTTAATTAATATTATTGTGATGTTTATAGTTAGTGGATTTACGAAAAGTGTATCTATAAAGACAGACAATATAATAGTAGAAAAGTAACCCGCGTGTTAGAGCTATCTTCGAAAAGAGATAGCTCTTTTTTGTATATATTTTCTTCTATTAGCGGAATCTAACTAAAAACTTGTTGAAAAGGAAGTTAGGTGGGGAAATTGTTAGAGCTAAAAGGTAACTTGTTTGAAGTTATGAAGGAAATTAGAGATGAGTTAGGTTCACCTAATGATTTAACAATTAGAGAAGTTGCTCTTGCTGGTAGCATTACACGTTGTGCGGTTGTTTTTTTATGTGGATTGACAGATAAGGATAATGTTTATAAATACGTAGTTCGTACACTTCAATATGAAGAAATACCAAATGAAACAGCTGTGGTTCAAACATTATTGGATCGTTTTATTTCTATTGCAGAAGTCGGTATGAAGACAACGTTTCCAGACATTATAAATGCGATTTTAGCAGGAGACACAGTTATATTAATTGATAATATTCAAACCGCTATTGTCATTAATAGCCGAGCATGGGAAAAAAGAAGTCTAGAATCTCCAGTAACAGAAGATTTAATACGTGGACCAAGAATTGGATTGAATGAAGATATTAACGTAAATAAGATGTTAATTCGCCGCAGCTTACGTGATCCGAAGTTAAGGTTTCAATCCTATATTATGGGGAAGCGATCGCAAAAAGAAGTAACTTTAGTCTATATAGAGGATATTATTAACCCTTATATTGTAGACGAATTAGATCGACGGCTTCAATCAATAGTGACAGACGTTATTCTTGAGACAGGAACGATTGAGCAATTAATTCAAGACAATAATTTATCACCATTCCCGCAATTTTTGAATACAGAAAGACCTGATAATATAGTGGCTGCACTAGCGAAAGGAAAAGCGGCCATTTTAGTGGACGGATCACCATTTGCTCTTATCGCTCCACTAGTGTTTGTTGATATTTTTCAATCTGTAGAAGATCATTATGAGCGCTGGGTAATTGGTACGTTATTAAGAATTTTACGTATGGGATCAGGTATTGCTGCTGTTTTACTACCTGCCACGTATGTAGCGCTTGTTTCGTATCATCAAGGGCTTATTCCCTCTAAATTAGCTTATTCTATTGCGGGAGCGAGAGAAGGAGTGCCATTTCCGGCATATATTGAAACGTTAATGATGGCATTAACGATGGAATTAATAAGAGAAGCTGGAATTAGACTGCCGAAACCGATGGGACAAACGATTGGGATTGTAGGTGGTCTTGTAATTGGAGAAGCAGCGGTGAATGCAGGGATTGTGAATCCGTTCTTAGTTATTATTATTGCAGTTACTGCGATTGCTACATTTTCACTTCCTGTATATAGCATTACAATTACGTTTCGAATTTTACTTTTTGTCTTTGTATTAGCAGCGACTGCTTTTGGGTTGTACGGAATCATTTTAGCCCTTATTGCACTTGCGGTTCATATCACGAATTTGAAGAGTGTCGGAGTGCCATATACAACGCCTATTGCTCCTGCATTTTATAAAGATTGGAAAGAAGAACTTATTCGTATGCCAAAATCGATGTTGAAAGAGAGACCGGAATATTTACAAACGAAAGACCCTACATTACGTCCAAAGGAGCGAGAGTAATTGAAGCCATTTGAATATGGGGATGAAGAAATTGGGTCTCGGGAACTTGGTTTTGCGGTATCGTCAACAATTATCGGTATAGGTGCATTATCTATGCCGCGAGATATTGCTACACAAACTTTATTTTCGGACGGTTGGATTATTTTGCTTTTGGGTGGCTTGATATGTGCAATTTTAGGTTGGTTTGTAACGAAGGTAGCTATTTTATTTCCAAAACAAAACTTTGTTCAATATACAAGTGCACATTTGACGAAGCCTGTTGCATACACAATTAGTAGCATTTTAGTATTGACGTTTGCTGCTTTGACAGCATATGAATCGCGAATGATTGCAATTATTTCACAAACGTATTTGTTTAGTGATACACCAGTACAACTATTGTCGTTCTTTTTCCTATTAGTTGTTATTTATGGAATAGCAGGGTCGAGAGCGGCTCTATTAAGGTTAAACGTTTTATTCTTACCCATCGTTTTGATTGCGATAGTGCTGCTTTCTTTATTGAATGTGAACTTAATGGAAATAGATAATTTACTACCGGCTTTTCAAACGAACGTAAGTCAGTATGCTGTAGGAGTTAAAAATTCTATTTTCACATTTATCGGATTTGAGGTAGCTCTGTTTTATGCTGTGATGTTGAACGATAAGACAGCGAAAAAAGCGCCAATGGCAGTTGCAAAAGCGGTGATAGTAAACGTTTTGTCATACATTTTAATTTATGTAACTTGTATTAGTGTTTTTTCGTATATGACAACACGTGGATTGACATTTCCAACAATTGAACTAGGGAAAGAAATTGAGATTGGTGGAGGATTTTTAGAAAGATTTGATGCGATTTTTTTTACTACTTGGATTATTACTATTTATAACACTACAGCAATGTATTATGACGTCGCATCTTTATTGTTTTGTGCTATGTTTCCAAAAGTGAAGAAACACGTATTTATTTTTGTGAGTGCTCCTATTATTTTTATGGTGAATATGACACCTGGCAATTCGAATGATTTATCAAGTTATGGGACTTATTTAGCTTGGATAGATATGGGGTTTGTTGTGTTAGCACCTTTGCTAGTTTTTATTGTATATAAAATAAAAAGAAGGAATGGTGGAAATGAAACACCTTCTTAAAATTATAATAATTATGTTTTTAGCTGGATCTATTAGTGGGTGCTCTGAGCTGGAGGAGATAGAAGAAAGGGGATTTGTAGTAGGGGCGGCTTACGATATTGTGAAGGAAAAACAATCAAATCCAATTATGAAAGGGACGTATCAGATGGTACTTCCCAGTAAGTTAGCGCAACAAGGTGGACAAGGCGATGGAGATAGTGAAAATTATATTAATGTTAGTGCGAAAGCAGATGGTGTCTTTGAGCAAATACGAATTATCGCTAAAAAAATTAGTCGTACATTATTTTTCCCACATATACAAGTGATAATTTTCTCTAAAGATTTACTAGGAAATCCATATGTTTTACAAAATACGTTAGATGTATATATTCGCGATCATGAAATGAGAAGAAATATTCGTTTGTTCGTTTCGAAGGAGAATGCAGAGGCGATTTTAAAGCAGAGTGCAAAGCCTGAAAATTTACCGGCGCAGTATATTGATATGTTAGCTGAACATCCTCCGAAAAATGCCCAAATGATTGAGGCTGCGAGAATTGGTGAAGTGCAGGAAAAGATGATTTCCAACCAAAGTTTCGTATTACCTATTCTCGAACTAACAAAACAAGGGGTACAAATGAATGGGGCAGCGCTGTTTCGTGGGAAGGATAATAAGTGTGTAGGCAGTTTAAGTGGAGAACAAACATTAGGAATGAATTATATAATAGGTAAAAAAATTGGAGGTTTTTT
Source organism: Bacillus cereus group sp. RP43 (assembly GCF_040459645.1). Lineage (NCBI taxonomy): Bacteria > Bacillati > Bacillota > Bacilli > Caryophanales > Bacillaceae > Bacillus > Bacillus cereus group sp. RP43. Next base: position 4,453,219 of record NZ_JARVHQ010000001.1, on the reverse strand, counting down.
TACTATCCGCAAAAAAGACCAGCTTATTACATATGAAATTCATAAGATGCACCGAAAGATTAAAGTATCTACGGAAAATGCTACAAAACCGAAGTTTGATATTCATTTATCTTTGGAAGGGACATTAGCTGAGTTGCATTTTAGTGATCATAAACAAATTATGAGTGAAAATCGATTAAAGAAAAACATCGCGGAGGAAATGGAGAAACGCATCCAAAAATCGATTAAGCTTGTTCAAAAAAAATATAAGGTAGATGTATTAGAATTAGGGGAAGTATATAAGCGACATAATTATAAAGAGTGGAAAAAGATAAGTAAGAATTGGGATCAAGGTGAAAATTACTTTAGTAATGCTGAAATTACTGTTCGTGTTCATCCAACGATTGCACATTCAGGTTCAGCTTTACCGAAGAGAGTGAAATAAGGTGATGTAAGTTGTTTACTGGATTGGGGATTAGTTGCACGATATTAATGGCGGTTCTTCCAGGGACTATATATTTGATTCATAAAAAAATTACAACGTATGGTGCCCAGCCGTGGAAAGAAGAGGCGCAAAAAAAGAAACCTGAATAAATTTTAGGTTTCTTTTGTGCACAAAGTATATGTTGAAGGGGGATTCCTTCTATGTATACTTTGCTTTTATACAAGACCTAACCAATGTACCAATTGTGTAGAGAGGAATGTAACAACAATGGCAATAACAGTAGGGATTGCAAACGATAAAAATGTCCATTTTGCACTTTTTGTTTCTTTATATATGTTAACTAGTGTTGTTCCGCATGGGAAATGAAGAAGTGAGAACAACATTGTGTTTAACGCAGTTAACCAAGTCCAACCGTGTTCTAAGAATAGATTTTTAATTTGATTAAAATCATCTATTTCAGTTAAAGCACCAGTCGATAAGTAAGACATTAATAAAATCGGAATAACAATTTCATTAGCTGGTAGTCCAAGAATAAACGCTGCTAGAATAAATCCGTCAAGTCCTAACAGTTTAGCAAATGGATCTAAGAAGTTCACAAAATGCATAAGTAAGCTCGTGTCACCGACGAAAATATTAGCAAGTATCCAAGTTAATACAGCGGCAGGTGCAGCTACAATTACAGCTCGTTTTAAAACATATATTGATTTATCGAGCGTTGAACGCACAATTGTATTCCAAATTTTTGGTTTACGGTATGGTGGTAACTCTAACGTATAGTGAGTTGGAACGCCTTTTAGAGCAGTTTTTGATAAAACCCAAGAAACAGTTAAAGTTACAATAACGCCAATTACAACCATTCCAACGACAACGCCGGCAGTAACAAGTGTTTGCATGCTGCCTGTATATCCAGCAGCCATAAATAATGAAGCCATTAAGATTAATGTAGGCCAGCGTCCATTACATGGGACGAAGTTGTTTGTTAAAATGGCAAGCATACGCTCACGTGGTGATTCGATAATACGTGTTGACATAATGGCAGCTGCATTACAACCGAATCCCATTGCCATTGTTAAAGATTGCTTGCCATGTGCACCAGATCGTTTGAATAAGCGGTCCATGTTAAATGCGACACGTGGTAAATATCCGTAGTTTTCTAATAGTGCGAACATAGGGAAAAAGATTGCCATAGGTGGTAACATAACGCTTATAACAGCACTGGTACCACGGAATAAACCAAGTATTAAAATGCCATGTAACCATTCAGGTGCATGCATTGCTTGGAACCAAGATGTTAAATATCCTTCTACCCAGCCAAAGAACTTAGCGATCATATCAGAAGGTACGTTAGCGCCTGCAATTGTAAGATAAAAAATAATAGATAAAATACCGAGCATAATTGGGAATCCCCATATTGGAGATGTGAAAATTTTATCTAGTTTTTCAGAACGGTACAATTTATCGGTATTTGTATATTGAACAGCTTCTTTACATATACTTGCGGAGGTTCGATAAATATCTCCGACAATATCATCTCGTATATCTTCTTTTGAAAGTGTTTGTGCATGTTGAACAATATAGTCCAGCGGAAGAGCTTTACTGGCTGAGTGAGATTCCATTGATTACAACCTCCCTTACAAGTGGTTCGTTATGGTGTTTTTGAAGTGTAGTTAAGAAATTCTTATCTCCATCTAATATACGTAATGCAATCCAACGTGCTGGATACGTATCACCGAATACTTTATAAATTTGTGGTTCTAATTCCTGAATCATATTTTCGATTTTATCGTTATAAGTAATTTTAATTGGTGTTGGAATTAGTTTTTTATTTGCTACTTTAGCGATGACATTTAGCAAATGACCAATGCCTACTCGGTTGCGAGCAGAAATCTTCACTACAGGTACACCGAGTGATTTTGCTAATTTCTTTTCGTCAATAATGATTCCTTTTTTCTCCGCTTCATCAATTAAGTTAATACAAATGACCACATCGTTTGTCATTTCCATCACTTGGAGTGCTAAATTTAAATTTCTTTCCATTGCAGTTGCATCTATAACAACTACAGTTACTTCTGGTTTTTCAAATATAATATAATCTCGTGCTACTTCTTCATCTGCCGAATTTGAATACAGTGAGTAAGTTCCAGGTAAATCTATTATTGTATACATATTTCCGCCGTGCTTATATTCCCCTTCAGCCTTTAAAACAGTTTTCCCCGTCCAGTTTCCAGTATGTTGTTTTAAGCCTGTTAAAGTATTAAATAATGTACTTTTCCCGGTATTCGGGTTACCAGCTAACGCAATGCGATGGTTACTCATCTGAAATCATCTCCTATTAATACCCCGAAAATAAGGGAGCTTTCTTCACTACGCAGTGCAATAGTTGTGTTGCTTACTTGATAAGCGACTGGGTCTCCAAGTGGGCTGCGTTGTAATACTTTAATTGTCGCTCCAGGAAAAAATCCTAAATCTAATAAACGTCGTTTCATAGTTCCTTCTAATTGTATCTTCTCAATTTGTACAAATTCCCCTGTTCTGAATTCGGAAAGGGGTTTAGTATTAGCCGATACCATAAAAGTTACCTCATCTCTATATTTTTAGTTTTAGTTTAAAAAGTTTCCTTAGGTAAACTTTTTGATAGTAATATAGTAGACTACATTTAATGATGCTGTCAATTAGTACTTTAAAAATATTCAATTTTTTTTAGAATTGTTCCAATTTATTTAGTTGTACCGAAAAATATTACTGGAATTCTTTTTAATGTAAATAAAGTATGAGTGTAAAAGCTTAAAAATATAGGGGGATTGTAAATGTAGTTTTAACTTAAAGGGAAAAATAGAGAAAATCATTTACATTGAATTTACATTGTTAAGATTAAATTTACAATACTGCGTGTTTAGTGTGGATTTTGTTGGCTTTTTCGACTGTAAATGTTGGAATGTCTAGCTTTTATGGGATGTTATCTCTATTTACTTAAACTTAAAAATTGCTTAACACTCACATAATATTGTTGTCCTACAATGAATTTGTGTTCGAAAGAAGATGAATTCGAAAAGTGATAATCCAAATGGGGGTACAAGACATGATTATGAAAAAGGGTATTAAATTTTCTTTAGCGGCTTTAGTTGTTGCAGGTGCATTAGTTGGATGTGGAAAAGCAGAAAGTACGGATAATAAGGAAGCTGCTAAAGGTAGCGATGCAAAACAAGAATTATCAGGTACGATTGCAGCAGCTGGCTCTACAGCTCTTCAACCTCTTGCGGAGGAAGCTGGAAAGAAATTCATGGAGAAAAATTCAAAAGTTTCTATTCAAGTTCAAGGTGGCGGTAGTGGAACAGGGATTAACCAAGTAGCTTCTGGTGCGGTACAAATTGGTAACTCAGATGTTCCAGCTGGAGATAAAATAAAAGATGCTGAAAAAGCAAAAGAATTAGTAGATAACAAAGTTGCGGGTATCGCATTCGCACTTGTCGTAAATAAAGATGTAAAAGTTGATAACTTAACAGTAAAACAAGTGCAAGATATCTTCACTGGAAAAGTAACGAACTGGAAAGAAGTAGGCGGAAAAGATGAAAAAATCAATGTAATTAACCGACCAGCTTCATCTGGTACACGTGCTACTTTTGAAAAGACAGTGATGAAAGACGCGAAAATTAATGATGGAACTGGTACGACACAAGATTCTAATGGTGCTGTAGAGCAAGCAATTAACTCTACTCCAGGTTCAGTTAGTTACTTAGCAATGTCTTACATGGTTGGTGAGAAAAAAGGTGCGTTACAAACGGTTAAAATTGATGGATCTGAACCGAAAGTTGAAAATATTTCTGCTGGTAAATATCCATTCTGGTCTTACGAGTACATGGTAACTAAAGGTGAGGCAAAAGAAGCGACGAAAGCTTACATTGACTATGTAAAAGGTAAAGATTTCGAAAAACAAGTAGAAGATATGGGTTACATTCCAATGTCTAAATTAAATAAGTAATAAAATTTATGGGGCTGGCTGCAAGGCCAGTCCTGTTCATTTCAATTTATGAAGTGGGGTCTGTCCTGTGATGAAGGGGAAAAAACAAATAAATTACGTAAAGAGTGAATATATAGGAAGATCACTCGTTACGTTTTGTGGTATTTTTATTGTTTTAGTTACATTAGCTATTATTGCGTTTATTTGTGGTAAAGGAATTCAATCTTTTACGCAAAGTGGTATCTCATTTACTGAGGTGCTAACATCGACAAAATGGAATCCGAATGCTGACGAAGGAACCTTCGGAGCTGTAATTTTCATTATAGGTTCAACATTGGTTTCGATAGGTGCAGTTATTATTAGTGCACCAATTGCTATAGCTCTTGCTATATTCATGAATTTAATTTCGCCGAAGTTCGGAAATAAAGTATTGAAGCCTGTTTTAGAATTATTAGTTGGTATTCCTTCAGTTGTATACGGATTATTAGGGGTTACGATTTTAGTGCCACTATTACGTGATTCGTTTGGAGGAGTGGGCTTTAGTTTAATTGCGGGTATTATTGTCCTAAGTATTATGATATTACCTACTATTGCTAGTATCGCTTCTGATGCAATACGCTCTGTTCCATTTGATTATTTAGAAGCTTCTTATGGTCTAGGATCAACGAAATGGCAAGCGATTAGTCGAGTGATTGTTCCTGCTGCAAAACAAGGGATTTTAACAGGTATAGTTTTAGGATTAGCGCGTGCTTTTGGTGAAGCGTTAGCGGTTCAAATGGTAATCGGGAACACGATTAAATTACCAGAAGGAATATATAGTCCAACAGCAACGTTAACGGGTATTCTGACAATGGATATGACGAATACATTGAACGGAACAGCTTGGAATAATGCGCTATGGACATTAGCGATGATTTTGCTTGTTATTTCATTCCTATTTATTTTAGTAATTCGAGCGATTGGTCAAAGAGGTGAGCGATAATAATGAATGCAAGAACGGTAAATAAAATTTGGACAGGTATCTTTTATGCGGTTGCGGCTTTAGTTGTAGCCTTGCTAGTGTTCTTAGTGTTTGAAATTTTACAAAAGGGATGGGGATTTTGGGATCCTAATTTCTTGTTTGGAGAACCAAGCAATACAAGAGCTGGTGGTGGGATTGGTCCGCAATTATTCAATTCCTTCTATATGCTTGTTATAACGCTTATTATATCTATTCCTCTTGGATTAGGTGCTGGAATATATTTAGCGGAGTATGCAAAACAAGGTCGATTCTTAAGTTTTGTTCGTTTATGTATTGAAACAATGGCGTCTTTACCTTCTATTGTTGTTGGTTTATTCGGTTTGTTAGTGTTCGTTACAATGACAGGCTGGGGATACACGGTAATGGGTGGTGCTCTAGCTTTAACTATTTTAAACTTACCAGGTTTAACACGTGTTTGTGAAAATGCGATTTCAGAAGTTCCTCATAATGTAAAAGAGGCGAGTCTTGGATTAGGTGCGACAAAGTGGCAAACGATTGCGCGTATTATTATCCCGTCTTCATTACCACAAATTATTACAGGTGTTATTTTAGCGGCTGGCCGTATATTTGGTGAAGCAGCGGCATTAATTTACACAGCGGGTTTAACATCTCCAATTTTAAATTCAGCAGCGGACTTCTCAAGTCCTGCGCATCCTTTAAATCCATTTAGACCAGCTGAAACGTTAGCGGTTCATATTTGGAAGTTGAATTCTGAAGGGATTATCCCAGATGCGAAGTTGATTGCGACAAAATCTGCAGCTGTATTAATTATTATGGTATTACTATTCAATGTCATTTCACGCTTGGTAGCATCTGTATTGCATAAGCGCTTTACAGGAACGAAAAGAAAAAGTAAAACGACGAAGAAGGTAAAAGCGGCATAAATGGCTGTAAAAAACTCTCTGTTTATAAATAGGGAGTTTTTTTACGGCCATTTTGATGTTAGCAGGAAAAGAAGGAGAGTTGTTGAATGGGTAGCTTGATATACGGATATTAGGATGAAAGAGGGAGAGGTGTGCTTTCTGCAAATTTCGGGATTTCCTGGATCAGGTAAATCGACACTTTCTAAGTATATCGCTAAATTAACAGGTGCAGTTATTGTAGACCATGACGTCGTGAAATCAGCATTATTAAAATCATTAACGGCAAAAGGGATTGAATTAACAGTTGTTGGGGGAGTCTCCTATGATATTGAGTGGGAACTGATAGTTTTTTTGTTGGAACAAGAACATAGTGTTATATTAGATAGTCCATGACTCTATGATGGGATGGTTGAAAAAGGAATAGGTTTATGTCGGAAGTATGGTGCTACATATAAATATATTGAATGTTATCTTAATAATATAGAAGAAATTAATCGTAGGTTACAAACACGTGAACATAAGATAAGTCAGTAGAATCAGAAGTAACGTTTGGTAAAAGTGGCTAGATGGCAGTACAAGGCTTTTAAATGATGAATATCTTCTTGTAGATTCTGGTAAGTCACTAGAGCGATATACGAAAAAAGTGCTAGATTATATCGATAGGTAGGGAATTCTAAAAGGCGTTATCTTCAATTATGAAGATAACGCCTTTTAGTTTAAATATCAGGTGTTTCTGTAGAAGTACTTATTTTTCTGCGGGAGCGTCTTTTTCTCCCGATTTTATCTAATAGTTCATACATAACAGGAACAACTACTAATGTAAGAACGGTTGAAACGGCTAAGCCGCCAATTACAACGACAGCTAGACTTTTTGATACCATGCTGCCCGCTTGAGATTGGCCGAATAGGAGTGGTAGCATAGCGACGATTGTTGTTATAGCTGTCATAATAATTGGGCGTAATCTAGTAGATCCTGCTTCTAGTAAGGCTTCTCTTGTTTCCATACCGTTTTCCCGATTTTGTTGCACTCTTTCTATTAATACAATAGCATTTGTAACGACAATCCCGATTAACATTAATGCGCCAATCAATGAATTTACATCAACAGGTGTTCTGGAAATGATTAATCCTAAAATACCTCCGACAGCAGCTAATGGTAAAGAGAATAAAATCGCGAAAGGAGCACGTGCTTGCCCGAATGTGATAACCATAATTAAATATACAATTCCAATTGCAATCCCCATAATTTTGAATAAATCTGTGAAGTTCTCTTGCATAGACTCGGTAGCACCTGCGATATTTACTTTTGCTCCGGTAGGTAAATCTAAGTCGGCTATAGCTTTGTTTACTTCTGCGCTTACTTTACTTAAATCTTCACTTGAAGCTGCTGCAGTAATTTGTATCGTTTCTTTCCCATCTTTATGGAAGATTTCCGTTTGAAGTTGTTTTTCTGAAATAGTTGCAATGTCTTTTAAAGGAATTGGTCCGTTAATAGGTGAGAGTATGTTTGTGTTTAAAATATCTTCTTGTTTGTTAATGGATGCCTTTTTATGTTCTATCATAATAGTTGTTTTTTCATTATTGATTGAGATTTCCCCAATAGGAGATTTCTTCATAAGGAATGATACTTGTTGTGCTGCTAATTCTGGTGTTAAACCGAGTTGTTCCGCCTTTGTTTGATCGATATGAATTTGCCATTCTTTTTTAGAGTCTTCAATATTTGTTTTTACTTTAGAGAGAGCCTCCATACTTTTTAGTTTTGTTTCGACGATGTTAGCGGCCTTTTTTAAATTTGTTTCGTTAGTAGCGGTTACGTTAAATTGTAAGTTGTTTCCACTTCCGGAGTCAGAGTAACTAGTTTTTATATAATCGAGTTCAGCTGGTTCAAAAGCATTATGCTCTTTTTTTAATTCTTTAATATATTGATCGATGTCAGATCCTTTTTTAAAGACTACAAATATAGTTGCAAGATTGTTTTTAGTTGTCTGTCCCCATTGTGCATCTTCTGCGCTAGATCCCATTCGCAAAATAACATCTGTTACATCAGAATTAGAGAGTAGTTTCTTTTCGAAATCAAAGGCTTTTTGTTTTTTAGCTTCAGAATCATAATCGGTTGGAAATGTCATGTTAACGGATAGCATTGTATCGTCCTCAGACTTTATGTTCGCTTTCGGAAGTAGTATGTAGGCTGCGATTGATCCTGCAAATAATAAAAAAGAAGTGAGTAGAATGATAAACTTATGAGAAAGAGCCCACTTTAATGTAGCGACATATCGCGGTGAAGAATGAGAATTGCGACGTTTTGTTTTTTTGAGTAGTAGAAAAGCCATAAGTGGAACGACTGTTAATGCCACAATTAAGGAAGAAAGTATAGAATATACAACTGCTAATACCATAGGTAACATTAGTTTTCCGATTACTCCCGATACGAGACCGATAGGTAAAAAAACGGCGACTGTTGTTAAAGTAGAAGCGGTAATTGCGACTGCGACCTCTTTCGTTGCTTCAAGAATAATATTTTGAGAGAAGGGTTCTTTTTGTAAACGACGGAAAATGTTCTCGATGACAACGATACTATCATCGACGAGACGTCCAACTGCAACGGCTAAGCCACCAAGAGTTAGAATGTTAAGTGTGATGTTAGATTGATGGAGTAAAAATAGTGTTAATAAAATAGATAATGGAATACTGACGACAGCGATGAGTGTTGTTCGGAAGCTACGTAAAAAGATTAAGATAATGAGAGTCGCGGCAATTGCCCCAAGGATTACTTCTTTTCCCATACTAGTAACAGCATTTTCAACTTGCTCATGAGTTGAAGCTAAAAGTTTAATAGAAAATTGATCTTTATATTGCTTGCTTATATCTTTAATCTTTTTATCAATCTCTTTTCCGATTGCAACCGCATTTTTACTCGGCTCTTTCATGATGATTAATCCTGTTCCTTCTTCCCCGTTTATGTGCGAGATTGTATCGTAATGTTGTTTTAATTCAATTTGAGCAACATCTTGTAACTTTACTTGAGGTGTAACGGTGATATTTTTAATTTCATTTACATTTTTTATATCCCCGATGACACGAAGGTTGTATTCTTCCTTATTAACGGTAATTGCTCCACTTGGGGTGGAAGTTTCTTTTCCTTGTAAAACTGCTAATACTTGCTCTGATGTTACGTTTTTATCTTTTAGTTGGTTAGGGTCAAGTACGACGGATAATTCGGAAGTTGATTTTCCGAAAAACATAACATTGGCAACACCATCAATGCTTTCGAGTTGTGGTACGATTTCTTTCTCGATTTGTTTTTCGTCAGCTTTTGAAAATCCGTTCTGCTTCTGGATGGTAATTTGAGCGAGTGGAATCATAGAAGTATTTAATTGGCTAACTACAGGCTTAGTTACATCTTTAGGTAATTTAATTGTATTAATTGCTTTTTCGACTTCACGTGCCGCGTCTTTCATATTTGCCTTGGATGTATATGCAATGTCGATGCGTGATAATCCCTCGTGTGTGGAAGAAGTGATGCCATCGATATGTTCTAAATTACGAAATTGCTTTTCAAGGGGATCAGTTACGTCCTTGGTCATCGTTTCAGCATCGAGCCCTTGGGATAATGTCGTGACAGTTATTGCAGGGTTATCGATACTTGGTAAAAATTCCATAGGTAATTTGGAGCCGGAATAAACGCCGAGTATGGAAATGAGAAAAACCATGATAATAATAGCGGCTCGGTTTTTTAATGAAAATTTTGTTAACCTATCCATAAGATAATTCCTCCATTAGTTTATTTATAGTTTTGTGGGCACTTTCTTACTATATAACAAAAAATGGATATCTTTCATTAATTAAATGTAAAAAAATTCTAACAATAATCTTAAGTTAATATTCCGAAGGGAAGTTCGTTATTTGTGGAAGTAAAGTTCCTGGTTGGCGAGGAAAAGCATTAATTAAAGTTTGGCTCTAGTATAGTAGCCTCGTTTTTTGTTACTCTACATTTAAATGGTTATTTGTCCTTCTTAAGTAGAACTGTGGTAATTGTAAAATTTAAAAAGGAAAGGAACTTATTGTGAAATACCGCCTGGTTGATGATAGTATGTAGTAAATTGTATACAATCAAAATGAATGTTTTCAGTAGAAAGGATAATGGTTCTTTCTATAGAAGAAAGTAGGGTGGATAACTTTTTGTATTTTTTTATAAAAAACACTTGTTATTTAAAAACCATGATGGTATATTAATAAACGTCGCTGATGCGGAAACGCAGAAAATGACAAAAAAGAAATTAAAAAACATAGTTGACATCGGAAAATGAAGATGTTAATATGATGAAGTCGCTTTCAGAGCGGCGAACAAGTTCTTTGAAAACTGAACGAAACAAACAACGTGAACGTCAATTTTTATTTTTAGATGCTAGACAAACTAACTTTATTGGAGAGTTTGATCCTGGCTCAGGATGAACGCTGGCGGCGTGCCTAATACATGCAAGTCGAGCGAATGGATTAAGAGCTTGCTCTTATGAAGTTAGCGGCGGACGGGTGAGTAACACGTGGGTAACCTGCCCATAAGACTGGGATAACTCCGGGAAACCGGGGCTAATACCGGATAATATTTTGAACTGCATGGTTCGAAATTGAAAGGCGGCTTCGGCTGTCACTTATGGATGGACCCGCGTCGCATTAGCTAGTTGGTGAGGTAACGGCTCACCAAGGCAACGATGCGTAGCCGACCTGAGAGGGTGATCGGCCACACTGGGACTGAGACACGGCCCAGACTCCTACGGGAGGCAGCAGTAGGGAATCTTCCGCAATGGACGAAAGTCTGACGGAGCAACGCCGCGTGAGTGATGAAGGCTTTCGGGTCGTAAAACTCTGTTGTTAGGGAAGAACAAGTGCTAGTTGAATAAGCTGGCACCTTGACGGTACCTAACCAGAAAGCCACGGCTAACTACGTGCCAGCAGCCGCGGTAATACGTAGGTGGCAAGCGTTATCCGGAATTATTGGGCGTAAAGCGCGCGCAGGTGGTTTCTTAAGTCTGATGTGAAAGCCCACGGCTCAACCGTGGAGGGTCATTGGAAACTGGGAGACTTGAGTGCAGAAGAGGAAAGTGGAATTCCATGTGTAGCGGTGAAATGCGTAGAGATATGGAGGAACACCAGTGGCGAAGGCGACTTTCTGGTCTGTAACTGACACTGAGGCGCGAAAGCGTGGGGAGCAAACAGGATTAGATACCCTGGTAGTCCACGCCGTAAACGATGAGTGCTAAGTGTTAGAGGGTTTCCGCCCTTTAGTGCTGAAGTTAACGCATTAAGCACTCCGCCTGGGGAGTACGGCCGCAAGGCTGAAACTCAAAGGAATTGACGGGGGCCCGCACAAGCGGTGGAGCATGTGGTTTAATTCGAAGCAACGCGAAGAACCTTACCAGGTCTTGACATCCTCTGAAAATCCTAGAGATAGGACTTCTCCTTCGGGAGCAGAGTGACAGGTGGTGCATGGTTGTCGTCAGCTCGTGTCGTGAGATGTTGGGTTAAGTCCCGCAACGAGCGCAACCCTTGATCTTAGTTGCCATCATTAAGTTGGGCACTCTAAGGTGACTGCCGGTGACAAACCGGAGGAAGGTGGGGATGACGTCAAATCATCATGCCCCTTATGACCTGGGCTACACACGTGCTACAATGGACGGTACAAAGAGCTGCAAGACCGCGAGGTGGAGCTAATCTCATAAAACCGTTCTCAGTTCGGATTGTAGGCTGCAACTCGCCTACATGAAGCTGGAATCGCTAGTAATCGCGGATCAGCATGCCGCGGTGAATACGTTCCCGGGCCTTGTACACACCGCCCGTCACACCACGAGAGTTTGTAACACCCGAAGTCGGTGGGGTAACCTTTATGGAGCCAGCCGCCTAAGGTGGGACAGATGATTGGGGTGAAGTCGTAACAAGGTAGCCGTATCGGAAGGTGCGGCTGGATCACCTCCTTTCTATGGAGAATTGATGAACGCAGTTCATCAATAAACGTTGACTTGTTTCGTTTCGTTCAGTTTTGAGAGAACTATCTCTCAAGTTTAAATGTATGTTCTTTGAAAACTAGATAACAGTGTAGCTCATATTTTTTTAATTTTAGTTTGGTTAAGTTAGAAAGGGCGCACGGTGGATGCCTTGACACTAGGAGTCGATGAAGGACGGGACTAACGCCGATATGCTTCGGGGAGCTGTAAGTAAGCTTTGATCCGAAGATTTCCGAATGGGGAAACCCACTATACGTAATGGTATGGTATCCTTACCTGAATACATAGGGTATGGAAGACAGACCCAGGGAACTGAAACATCTAAGTACCTGGAGGAAGAGAAAGCAAATGCGATTTCCTGAGTAGCGGCGAGCGAAACGGAATCTAGCCCAAACCAAGAGGCTTGCCTCTTGGGGTTGTAGGACATTCTATACGGAGTTACAAAGGAACGAGGTAGACGAAGCGACCTGGAAAGGTCCGTCACAGAGGGTAACAACCCCGTAGTCGAAACTTCGTTCTCTCTTGAATGTATCCTGAGTACGGCGGAACACGTGAAATTCCGTCGGAATCTGGGAGGACCATCTCCCAAGGCTAAATACTCCCTAGTGATCGATAGTGAACCAGTACCGTGAGGGAAAGGTGAAAAGCACCCCGGAAGGGGAGTGAAAGAGATCCTGAAACCGTGTGCCTACAAATAGTCAGAGCCCGTTAATGGGTGATGGCGTGCCTTTTGTAGAATGAACCGGCGAGTTACGATCCCGTGCAAGGTTAAGCTGAAGAGGCGGAGCCGCAGCGAAAGCGAGTCTGAATAGGGCGTTTAGTACGTGGTCGTAGACCCGAAACCAGGTGATCTACCCATGTCCAGGGTGAAGTTCAGGTAACACTGAATGGAGGCCCGAACCCACGCACGTTGAAAAGTGCGGGGATGAGGTGTGGGTAGCGGAGAAATTCCAATCGAACCTGGAGATAGCTGGTTCTCCCCGAAATAGCTTTAGGGCTAGCCTTAAGTGTAAGAGTCTTGGAGGTAGAGCACTGATTGAACTAGGGGTCCTCATCGGATTACCGAATTCAGTCAAACTCCGAATGCCAATGACTTATCCTTAGGAGTCAGACTGCGAGTGATAAGATCCGTAGTCAAGAGGGAAACAGCCCAGATCGCCAGCTAAGGTCCCAAAGTGTGTATTAAGTGGAAAAGGATGTGGAGTTGCTTAGACAACTAGGATGTTGGCTCAGAAGCAGCCACCATTTAAAGAGTGCGTAATAGCTCACTAGTCGAGTGACTCTGCGCCGAAAATGTACCGGGGCTAAATACACCACCGAAGCTGCGAATTGATACCAATGGTATCAGTGGTAGGGGAGCGTTCTAAGTGCAGTGAAGTCAGACCGGAAGGACTGGTGGAGCGCTTAGAAGTGAGAATGCCGGTATGAGTAGCGAAAGACGGGTGAGAATCCCGTCCACCGAATGCCTAAGGTTTCCTGAGGAAGGCTCGTCCGCTCAGGGTTAGTCAGGACCTAAGCCGAGGCCGACAGGCGTAGGCGATGGACAACAGGTTGATATTCCTGTACCACCTCTTTATCGTTTGAGCAATGGAGGGACGCAGAAGGATAGAAGAAGCGTGCGATTGGTTGTGCACGTCCAAGCAGTTAGGCTGATAAGTAGGCAAATCCGCTTATCGTGAAGGCTGAGCTGTGATGGGGAAGCTCCTTATGGAGCGAAGTCTTTGATTCCCCGCTGCCAAGAAAAGCTTCTAGCGAGATAAAAGGTGCCTGTACCGCAAACCGACACAGGTAGGCGAGGAGAGAATCCTAAGGTGTGCGAGAGAACTCTGGTTAAGGAACTCGGCAAAATGACCCCGTAACTTCGGGAGAAGGGGTGCTTTCTTAACGGAAAGCCGCAGTGAATAGGCCCAAGCGACTGTTTAGCAAAAACACAGGTCTCTGCGAAGCCGTAAGGCGAAGTATAGGGGCTGACACCTGCCCGGTGCTGGAAGGTTAAGGAGAGGGGTTAGCGTAAGCGAAGCTCTGAACTGAAGCCCCAGTAAACGGCGGCCGTAACTATAACGGTCCTAAGGTAGCGAAATTCCTTGTCGGGTAAGTTCCGACCCGCACGAAAGGTGTAACGATTTGGGCACTGTCTCAACCAGAGACTCGGTGAAATTATAGTACCTGTGAAGATGCAGGTTACCCGCGACAGGACGGAAAGACCCCGTGGAGCTTTACTGTAGCCTGATATTGAATTTTGGTACAGTTTGTACAGGATAGGCGGGAGCCATTGAAACCGGAGCGCTAGCTTCGGTGGAGGCGCTGGTGGGATACCGCCCTGACTGTATTGAAATTCTAACCTACGGGTCTTATCGACCCGGGAGACAGTGTCAGGTGGGCAGTTTGACTGGGGCGGTCGCCTCCTAAAGTGTAACGGAGGCGCCCAAAGGTTCCCTCAGAATGGTTGGAAATCATTCGTAGAGTGCAAAGGCATAAGGGAGCTTGACTGCGAGACCTACAAGTCGAGCAGGGACGAAAGTCGGGCTTAGTGATCCGGTGGTTCCGCATGGAAGGGCCATCGCTCAACGGATAAAAGCTACCCCGGGGATAACAGGCTTATCTCCCCCAAGAGTCCACATCGACGGGGAGGTTTGGCACCTCGATGTCGGCTCATCGCATCCTGGGGCTGTAGTCGGTCCCAAGGGTTGGGCTGTTCGCCCATTAAAGCGGTACGCGAGCTGGGTTCAGAACGTCGTGAGACAGTTCGGTCCCTATCCGTCGTGGGCGTAGGAAATTTGAGAGGAGCTGTCCTTAGTACGAGAGGACCGGGATGGACGCACCGCTGGTGTACCAGTTGTTCTGCCAAGGGCATAGCTGGGTAGCTATGTGCGGAAGGGATAAGTGCTGAAAGCATCTAAGCATGAAGCCCCCCTCAAGATGAGATTTCCCATAGCGTAAGCTAGTAAGATCCCTGAAAGATGATCAGGTTGATAGGTTCGAGGTGGAAGCATGGTGACATGTGGAGCTGACGAATACTAATAGATCGAGGACTTAACCATATAATATGAAGCAATGTTATCTAGTTTTGAAAGAATATAAAAAACTTGTTGACCTTTAAAAGTTAATAAGTTATAATGATTCTTGTCTTAAATGAATATAGTCTGGTAATGATGGCAGAGAGGTCACACCCGTTCCCATACCGAACACGGAAGTTAAGCTCTCTAGCGCCGATGGTAGTTGGGACCTTGTCCCTGTGAGAGTAGGACGTTGCCAGGCAAAATGGAGGATTAGCTCAGCTGGGAGAGCACCTGCCTTACAAGCAGGGGGTCGGCGGTTCGATCCCGTCATCCTCCACCATTTATGTCGGAGGGGTAGCGAAGTGGCTAAACGCGGCGGACTGTAAATCCGCTCCTTCGGGTTCGGCAGTTCGAATCTGCCCCCCTCCACCATTTCTTAATTATTGGGCTATAGCCAAGCGGTAAGGCAACGGACTTTGACTCCGTCATGCGCTGGTTCGAATCCAGCTAGCCCAGCCATTAAGAGCCATTAGCTCAGTTGGTAGAGCATCTGACTTTTAATCAGAGGGTCGAAGGTTCGAATCCTTCATGGCTCACCATTTTAACAAAATATGCGGGTGTGGCGGAATTGGCAGACGCACTAGACTTAGGATCTAGCGCCTTTGGCGTGGGGGTTCGACTCCCTTCACCCGCACTTTTAATAAAATAACTCATACATGTTTTGCGGAAGTAGTTCAGTGGTAGAATACAACCTTGCCAAGGTTGGGGTCGCGGGTTCGAATCCCGTCTTCCGCTCCAATTTTCAATATGACATGCCGGGGTGGCGGAACAGGCAGACGCACAGGACTTAAAATCCTGCGGTGGGTGACCACCGTGCGGGTTCGACCCCCGCCCTCGGCACCATATGCGCCCGTAGCTCAATTGGATAGAGCGTTTGACTACGGATCAAGAGGTTAGGGGTTCGACTCCTCTCGGGCGCGCTTTTATTAACGGGAAGTGGCTCAGCTTGGTAGAGCACCTGGTTTGGGACCAGGGGGTCGCAGGTTCAAATCCTGTCTTCCCGATTTTCCCAAAAACATGGGGCCTTAGCTCAGCTGGGAGAGCGCCTGCCTTGCACGCAGGAGGTCAGCGGTTCGATCCCGCTAGGCTCCACTTTATTTTTTATATGTCGGAGGTATACCCAAGTTCGGCTGAAGGGATCGGTCTTGAAAACCGACAGGCGGCGAGAGTCGCGCGGGGGTTCGAATCCCTCTACCTCCTCCATTTTTTTAAAAAGTGGCTTAGTTACATATAAAAATGAATAAGATATTAATTTTTCCTTCATGGAGGTATACCCAAGTTCGGCTGAAGGGATCGGTCTTGAAAACCGACAGGCGGCGAGAGTCGCGCGGGGGTTCGAATCCCTCTACCTCCTCCATTTATTTTTAAAACATAATATCGTCGCGGGGTGGAGCAGTACGGTAGCTCGTCGGGCTCATAACCCGAAGGTCGCAGGTTCAAATCCTGTCCCCGCAACCAATGGTCCCGT
This sequence comes from Bacillus cereus group sp. RP43, assembly GCF_040459645.1. Classification (NCBI taxonomy): domain Bacteria; kingdom Bacillati; phylum Bacillota; class Bacilli; order Caryophanales; family Bacillaceae; genus Bacillus; species Bacillus cereus group sp. RP43. Next base: position 4,436,427 of record NZ_JARVHQ010000001.1, on the reverse strand, counting down.
GGTGTAGTGGTTAACATGCCTGCCTGTCACGCAGGAGATCGCCGGTTCGACCCCGGTCGGGACCGCCATTTTATGTTGGCTCGGTAGCTCAGTCGGTAGAGCAGAGGACTGAAAATCCTCGTGTCGGCGGTTCGATTCCGTCCCGAGCCACCATTTTTTTATGCCGGCTTAGCTCAATTGGTAGAGCAACTGACTTGTAATCAGTAGGTTGGGGGTTCAAGTCCTCTAGCCGGCATCATTTAGGGGCATAGTTTAAAGGTAGAACTGAGGTCTCCAAAACCTCCAGTGTGGGTTCGATTCCTACTGCCCCTGTAAAGTATATGGGCCTATAGCTCAGCTGGTTAGAGCGCACGCCTGATAAGCGTGAGGTCGATGGTTCGAGTCCATTTAGGCCCACCATATATTCCGCAGTAGCTCAGTGGTAGAGCTATCGGCTGTTAACCGATCGGTCGTAGGTTCGAGTCCTACCTGCGGAGCCATGGCCCGTTGGTCAAGTGGTTAAGACACCGCCCTTTCACGGCGGTAACACGGGTTCGAATCCCGTACGGGTCATAAAAAAAAGAGTCAGCATATTGCTGACTCTTTTTTATTATGTATAAGCCTCTTTTTATCACCTTATTTTCCTGAAATAAATAAAGGGATTTAGGAAAAGCTATGGTATGTATTAAAAGGAGGAGATGAAAAATGACACAAGTTAGAGAACTTATGAGTACTCATATCGTACATTGTACACCGTTAGATAATGTATATGAGGCGGCTGTAAAAATGAAGGAAGAATCGGTTGGATTGATTCCTGTTATTGAAAATAAACAAGTTGTTGGGCTTGTTACTGATCGAGACTTAGTTGTTCGTGGGATTGCTGAAAAACATCCTGGATCTAATCAAATTACAAATGTAATGACAACAAACATTGTTTCAGTTTCTCCAGATGATTCTATTGAAAAAGCTACAGAGTTAATGGCACAATATCAAATTAGACGATTACCGGTAGTTGAGAGCGGTCAACTTGTTGGGATGCTAGCACTAGGTGATTTAGCTATAAGAAAATCAGCAGATGATCAAGCAGGGTTTGCTTTAAGTGAAATCTCGGAGCATACGGAATAAATTATGTATAAAGATCAGATACATTATTCTAGTATATATGGATTAAACTAATATATTAGCGTGATGTATCTGAGACATTATATAATAAGTATAGAGTCAATATTTTTGACAGTTTTTTAAAATTTGTCATTCCTAATTTTTAATAAGAGAAAAAATGATATACTGAGAGATATAAGTATTATGATAGATTTTGAATATAACAATATTTATCATTAATGATGTAATAATGAATTAATGAATTATTATTTCCTACATAGATAAAAAGGGAAGGGGAATTATATGAGGGCTGTACAGGGCGATCCAAATTGGAATTTGGTTACAGATACATATATAGAACCAAATAATTTCGCTGAGTTATTTTCTTTGCTTGTACCTTGTCATCCAAAAGGTGAAGGGAAAGAGCGAACTATATTAGTATGGAAAGAAAAAGAATTTTATAAAGAAGAGAATTTAGCGGCATTTATCGTATATGGCATGAATAAAGTAAAGAATTTACCGCAGTTTCATAAAGATGAAATTCCAACTCTAGTACGTATTCTTCGTTTATGTCAAGAGATTGGTTGGTATGAAGAGGCAAATGCTTTTATGATAGCCCAAGGACTAGATGAATTTGTCCAAACTTCATTGGAGTATGAAACATGGGATCTGTTGACGAAAGCAGTTGCTTTAAACTATTTAATTATTAAATATCGTATTGGTGAATTAACAGCTGAGGATGTAGAAATTTGGGATCGAGTTAAATTTAATGAGAAATGTATAACAAATTGTAAACATCTATTATCTCATAAAGAAGTATTGGAATTTACATTCTTTTATATGTGTAAGCGAGCGAAGCTACTGTCAAAAGAGCAATTAAATAGTGATATGATGAGTCTAGCAATGTATTGTAATACTTTTGTGTATGATTTATATACACATGACTTATTACGAAAGTATCGTAAGTGTACAGACTTCCTATCATATTATGGACCTAGTCAGGCAGTTTTAGCTTGTCAAAGAGCTGTACTTTCTCAAATTTCCGATCGATTAGACCCTTTAAAGACAACTCATGTAGATGATTATTTATATGTGATGAAAGAAATGATGGAGCATATGACGATAGGGGTAATGGATCGGTATGGTCATTTTATTGGAAAGTTACTATCATATGTACCATTTTTCGAAATGATCCAAGTTCCACAGCATGCATATTATTGTGAAGAATTACTGTATATTTGTAAGGGAATTGAATACAAAGAAGAAATACTACGCAATTATATATTTATACAATTACATGATTGTTTACCATCATTCTTTAAACTATTTCTTAAAAATAAGCGTTATGCAACGATTCATGATATTCTTTTCTATTGGTGCGACGATGAACAAAGAATGAGCTTAGAGAAAAAATATAATCTTAGTTTTATTTATGAAAAATATGCTTGTGGATAAACCTTATTTTACATATTAAAAATTAATATAAATTAAAAAGGATCTCAAGTTTATGTGAGATCCTTTTTTGTTAGTAAAACAAGGAGAAAGTAACCAAGATAAGAAATAACATTCCATAAAGGAGAAATTGTGCAGTATAACTTCCTTGTATACCAAAAAAAGTATTCATTTTTTCATATAAATTCAATATATATTTCATTGGATTATCTTTGAAAGATTGGTACACAGTGTCTCCTCTTTTTAAGCTTCTTGTTCATGTTTTTGGTTATTAGGAACATGAACGTATCTAGCTATGAATAATAAAACACCTATAAAGAATACAGGAAGTACGGTAGATAAATAAAAACCATTACTAATTATATTTGTTATAAGAGCACTCAAAAGAAAAATTGCATTATAAATATGGGCAATTTTTTGTTTTAGCCGCATTTGTAATGCTTCCATAATGATTTCTAAAGCAACAAAAGCAATAATAATAGATAAAAATACAATGTTCGTATTATAAATGATTAAACAACAGATTAAACCTAAAAAGGCCAGGTATTCAATAAAGAGAGGTATATTGCGTGGCATATAATTTACCTAACTAAATATGGCAGTGGGTTCACTGCATTTGTTTTTTCAAAATTCCATTCCCCATTATGTAATTCAAAATGGAGATGTTGCCCGTATGAATGACCTGTGTTTCCCATATGACCTACTAATTGTCCAGTTTGTACTTGATCACCAGCTTGTACAGTGCGATCCTTCATATGAGCATAAACTGTTGTATATAATTTCCCATTTATTTGATGGGCGATGAACACGACATTGCCGTAGCTAGCCGAATAATAAGATTTCACAACTTTACCTGCAGCAGCAGCTTGAATAGAGACATTTCCTTGTGCTGCTATATCTATACCATAATGCATTTGCTCCCAGCGCATATCAAAAGTTGAGCTGATTTTCCCTTGAGTAGGGAATTTGAAAACTGCTGGAATTGATGAAGGTTGAGCTGTTTTAGCTTGTGCTGGATTTTGATTTTGATTTTGCACTACATAGTGTTTTGCTACATATCCGTATCCTGTGCCAAAACGAATTTTATACCAAGTACCTACCGTTTCTACTACTTGTACTTGTGTACCGTTTTGTAATGAGCCAAGTAGAGTGCTACTTGTACTAGCGTTGCTACGTACATTTAATTTTGGTGTTGCAACAGTATAAGAAGGAGAACCTTGTACTGTTACACCTTTTACTAGAGGTGTGGATCCATTAGATACAAATGTTTTTTGTACGTATCCAATTTTCCCGTTATGTAATATTTTGTACCAATCCCCTTGTTCACCTTGAATGGTAATGAATTGCCCATTTGGTAATATATCTAGAATAGAAGACTCTGTATTAGGTTCAGAACGAACGTTTAATGCGTTTGCATTTACGATATATTGATTCTTTGATTGAACATTTTTTTTGAATAGAATTGCATCTTTTTTCATATAGCCTGTTTTGTTGTTAACAGATACTTTATACCAATCTTGAGTTGTCTCAAGAATAGTAACCGGGCTATTAAATCGAATGTTATCAATTATTGCACTGTCTGCATGGTTATTTTGATGTAGTGCAACGTTGTCGATTTTTACATATCCAGTTTTTACTGTAGATGTTTGCTTAGCAGCCGCTGTTTGTATATCGGATTCTCCCATAGAAGGAAGTAAAGAAGCAATTGCGATAGTAGTTGCTGTTAAAGCTGTAGCTTTCATATTCATGTAATAAAGACCTCCTCTAGTTGTATAGTTGTAATTTTATTATAGTATAAAGATATAATATATTGGTCGTATTCACATAAATGTAATATGAAATCAATAAAAATAATGTTAGAAGAGAGGTTCATATATAAATATTGTATTATATATCATTTTTGGGGTCGCATTTATATTTGTTTAACATGTTAATTTTTAATTGATAATTAAGAAAATTAAAACAGTTGATGATGTCTTATGGCGATGTTATACTGACAGTGATAATTTTATAGTTTGCTAGGAGGGCTGGTGTTGCCAGCTGAGAGTAGGGCCGTAAGCCTTTGATCCTTTTTATTACCTGATCTAGATTATGCTAGCGTAGGGAAGCAATTCGGACATTAACAATCAGTCCCCGTTTCTTTGCGTATAGAAACGGGGCTTTTTTATTTGAAAATTTCATATTAACACCACTAGGGGTGCTTTTCGTGCTGAGAGAGGAATAATCCTTAACCCTTACAACACCTGATCTAGATAATACTAGCGAAGGGAAGTGGAACAACGAATAAATTATAATTTTATTTGCTGTAACCACTTCTTATATACAGAGGTGGTTTTTTTATTGAGATAAATAGATATATAGGAAGGGGAATTATAAATGAAATTTTGTGAAAAATTATTTGATACGGTGCAGCCTGTTTGGGAGAAAAGTCATAATCATCCGTTTGTAGTAGGTATGGGGGATGGTACGTTGGAAAAAGACAAATTCCAGTACTATATTATTCAAGATTATTTATATTTGTTAGATTATGCAAAGCTATATGCAATTGGGGTTGTAAAGTCAACGAATCCACAAGTTATGGCAAAATTTGCAGAGCAAATTGATGGGATTTTAAATGGTGAAATGACGATCCATAAACAGTATGCAAAAAGACTTGGCATTTCTGCACAAGAGATGGAATCTGCGAAACCATCTGCTAAAAATTTAGCCTATACAAATTACATGATGTCTGTATCTCAAAATGGCACACTTGCGGAATTAATAGCGGCACTTCTTCCATGTATGTGGAGCTATTGGGAGATTGGAAAACGTTTAAATGATATTCCTGGAGCAAGAAATCATGAGTTCTTTGGTGAATGGATTCAAGGATATAGTTCTGAAGAATACGGTAACCTTTGTATTTGGTTAATAGATTTATTAAATGAAATGGCAGTTGGAAAATCAGAGAAAGAGCTAGACCGATTAGAGGAGATTTTCTTATATTCCAGCCGATTTGAATATTTATTCTGGGATATGGCTTATCGTAAGGAGATGTGGGGTTTTGAGGAGCAAGAACATACTACAGTTTCATAATGTTTCTTTTCATTATGATGAGAAACCAATCATCAATGAATTAAATGCTTCTATACAAGATAAAGAGTTTGTAAGTATTATCGGACCGAGTGGATGCGGGAAAAGTACATTATTTCGCCTTATTACAGGATTAGAAGAGGCAAGTACTGGACAGATAGAGCTGACAGAAACAAAGAGTCATCCTGTAGGGTATATGCCTCAAAAAGATATGCTTTTGCCGTGGAGGACGATTATTGAGAATGCTGCCCTGCCGCTAGAGTGCCAAGGTGTGCAGAAGAAAGAAGCGCAAGTAAAAGCGAAAGAACTGTTACATAAATTTGGGTTACAAGGATACGAGGCGAAATATCCGAAAGATTTATCTGGTGGTATGAGACAACGTGTATCTTTTATCCGAACTTTATTAACGGGCGGGGAGATATTATTGTTAGATGAACCGTTTAGCGCATTGGACGCTTTAACGAAGGCATCTTTGCAAGAATGGTTGTTTGAACAATGGAAAGAGTGGGAAAAAACAATTTTATTTATCACTCATGATGTTGAAGAAGCATTGTTTCTTTCTAATCGAATTTTCGTTGTAGAAAATCAACCGATAGCAACTTTAACTGAGCGAATTGTGCCGCTTGATCGTAACCGAACAAGAAAAGATTTGTATAATCCTGAAGTGTTGGCGCTTAAAGAAGAGCTCCTTAGTATGTTACAAAGGCAGGTACTCGTATGATGAATCGCTTGAAGGAGTTATTACCTGCCCTCATATTAAGTGGGATTTTACTTACTCTATGGGAAGTAGGCGCAAGAATTGTAGATGAGATGTACATTTTGCCATCACCTTCTGCAATTGTAATGAAGATATGGACGCTGAAAGATATATTATTTACGGTTCATTTACCAGCAACGTTGTACGTCGTTTTAATAGGCGTTGTTATTTCTATCGTACTGGGCGTAGGGATAGCAATGTTAATGAATGCGAGTACGTGGATGGAAAGAGCATTTTATCCATTATTAGTAGCTTCACAAACAATTCCGATTACAGCACTTGCACCGCTATTTGTTTTATGGTTTGGATATACCATTTGGAGCAAGGTCGTTGTCACAGTTTTAATTACGTTTTTCCCAATTGCGGTAAATACGTATGATGGACTGCGTAGTACGAAGAAAGAATGGGAGGAGCTCTTAGTTACGTATGGTGCAACGAAAAAAGATATTTTTTTAAAGCTAAAATTGCCATCTGCTCTTCCTTATTTTTTCTCAGCGTTAAAAATTGCAGTTCCGCTTAGTGTTATCGGAGCAGCAATTGGAGAATGGCTCGGTGCACAAGCTGGACTTGGATATTTCAGTAAAAGAATGATGACGCAGTTAGACGGAGCTGGTGTATTTGCACCAATTGTATTGTTATCATTATTAGCTATCTTCTTTGTCATACTTGTTTCGATATTAGAAAAGAAATTTATTAGTTGGAGGAAACATTCATGAAATTATTAAAACGCATCTTTGTGTTTACATTATTAGTTGCAATGATTGCAGGATGTTCGAGTAATTCAGCATCAGATAAGAATAAATCAGAAAAGGAAATAACAGTAATGCTTGATTGGTACCCAAATGCGGTACATAGCTTTATTTATACGGCAATTGAAAAAGGATACTTTAAAGAAGAAGGAGTAAAGGTGAATATTAAATTCCCTTCTAATCCGACTGATCCATTAACGCTAGCGGCAGCAGGGAAAGTGACAGTTGGTTTGTATTATCAACCAGATGTTGTCATGGCAAAAGCAAATGAACAAATTCCAGTGAAATCAATTGGAGCTGTCGTACGTTCGCCGCTAAATCATGTTGTATCGCTGAAATCAGCAGGTATTAAGTCACCTAAAGACTTAGAAGGAAAAACAGTTGGATATTCTGGAACTCCTTTAAGTGAAGCATATTTAAAGACGATGGTAAAAGAAGATGGTGGTAATCCAGATACAGTAAAAGTAGTTGATGTTGGATTCGATTTAGTACCAGCGCTAATTACGAAAAAAGTAGATGCTGTAACAGGAGCATACATTAACCATGAAGTACCTGTTATGCGTCATGAAGGCCATGAACCAGCATACTTTAATCCAGCTGAATATGGTGTGCCGAATTATCATGAGCTTGTGTTTGTAACAGGTGATAAAACTTTGAAAAAGGATAAAGAAGCATTACAGGCCTTTTTACGTGGTGCGAAAAAAGGATATGATTTCATGAAGAAAAATCCGGATGAAGCATTGAATATTTTATTAAATCATCAAGAAAAAGAAAACTTCCCGCTAGTACCAGAAGTTGAAAAAGAAAGTATGAAAATTTTATTAGAGAAGATGGAAACGAAAGATGAGCCATTCTTATCAGATTCAAAAGAGTCATGGGAGAAACAAAATAAATGGCTGAAAGAAAAAGGAATGACGAAAGAAATCGTTCCAGCCGATGAATTATTCGAAAACATTTTAAAGTAGGCGAATGAATATGAAAAATGAGCTCCATGTAATCTCAAATGGTCACATGCCATTCGAAGAGTTAGTGAATGTAGCGATGCAAATTGAGAGTGAGATTGATTATTTGCATATTCGTGAGCGTGAGAAAAGTACGAAGGAATTGTATGAAGGTGTGGAAAGTCTTTTGGGGAAAGGCTTTCCAGCATCGAAGATAGTGATAAATGATCGAATTGATATTGCTATACTATTAAATATTCCGCGTGTGCAGCTAGGATATCGAAGCGCAGATGTAAGGTCAGTGAAAGAAAAGTTTTCTTATTTGCATGTTGGCTATTCAGTACATTCTTTAGATGAAGCGATAGTGGCATTTAAAAATGGAGCGGATTCACTCGTTTACGGTCATGTATTTCCAACGGCTTGTAAAAAGGATGTGCCAGCAAGAGGATTAGAAGAAATTGCTCATATGGCAAGGTGTTTATCCATACCAATAACTGCAATTGGTGGAATCACTCCTGAAAATACAGGAGAGGTTCTTGTAAATGGTGTAAGTGGGATTGCTGTTATGTCCGGGATTATAAGCAGTATTAATCCGTATAGCAGAGCGAAATCTTATAAGGAATCAATAAGAAAGTGGGCGGGAAAACATGTGTAAGAAGTATGATGTAGCGATTATTGGCGGAGGTGTAATTGGTAGTTCAGTTGCACACTTTCTAGCAGAAAGAGGGCATAAAGTAGCGATTATAGAGAAGCAAAGAATCGCATCTGAAGCTTCGAAAGCAGCTGCTGGTTTGCTCGGTGTTCAGGCAGAGTGGGATGAATATGACCCACTATTTGAACTTGCTAGAGAAAGCCGTGCTATATTTCCACAACTTGCAGAGGTTTTACGTGAAAAGACAGGCATCGATATTGGGTATGAAGAAAAAGGGATATATCGTATTGCCCAAAATGAAGATGAGAAGGAAAGAATTCTTCACATTATGGATTGGCAGCAGAAAACAGGTGAAGATTCCCGATTTTTAACGGGAGACCATTTACGGGAAAAAGAGCCGTTTCTATCCGAGTCAATTCTCGGAGCGGTATATTATCCGAAAGATGGTCACGTTATTGCACCAGAGCTTACAAAAGCATTCGCACATTCCGCGGCATTTTCTGGAGCTGACATATATGAACAAACAGAAGTGTTTGATATTCGTATTGAAAATAATAAAGTGACTGGGATTGTTACAAGCGAAGGTGTAATCACATGCGAAAAAGTCGTTATCGCTGGAGGTTCATGGAGTACGAAATTACTACATTACTTCCATAGTGATTGGGGTACATATCCTGTTAAGGGAGAGGTTATTGCAGTAAGAAGCAGGAAACCGCTCTTGAAAGCTCCTATTTTCCAAGAGCGGTTTTATATTACGCCGAAGCGTGGTGGGCGTTACGTAATTGGGGCAACGATGAAGCCTCATACGTTCAATAAAACTGTACAACCAGAAAGTATTACTTCTATATTAGAGCGTGCTTATACAATATTGCCAGCTTTAAAAGAAGCGGAGTGGGAAAGCGCATGGGCAGGATTAAGACCACAATCGAATCATGATGCTCCTTATATGGGAGAGCATGAAGAAATAAAAGGTTTATATGCTTGTACGGGCCATTATCGAAACGGCATTTTATTAAGCCCTGTTTCTGGTCAGTATATGGCTGATTTAATAGAAGGAAAGCAGGAGAATCACTTGCTAGATTCATTGCTTTCTAAAACGGTTTAGAAAGGGGATGGAAGTTTGAATTTAAAAATTAATGGTAACCAAATGGAAGTGCCGGCGAGTGTGAAAACAGTAGCTGAGCTACTTGCACATTTAGAATTAGATAACAGAATTGTTGTAGTAGAGCGTAATAAAGATATTTTACAAAAGGATGATCATAAAGATACATCTGTTTTTGATGGAGACCAAATTGAGATTGTAACTTTCGTAGGAGGCGGCTGATTATGTTAAACATTGGACCATTTTCATTTCATTCTAGACTTTTATTAGGAACAGGTAAATTCTCTGATTTTGATGTGCAGCAAAAGGCAATTGACGTTTCAGAAGCTGAAATTTTAACATTTGCAGTACGTCGCATGGATATATTTGATGCAAAACAACCCAATTTATTAGAGAAACTTGATGTGAAAAAATATACGTTATTACCAAATACAGCAGGGGCAAAAAATGCTGAAGAAGCTGTTCGAATTGCAAAATTGGCAAAAGCTTCAGGGCTTTGTGACATGGTGAAAGTAGAAGTTATTGGGGATGATAGAACGTTATTACCTGATCCAGTAGAAACATTAAAAGCATCTGAAATGTTATTAGAAGAAGGATTTATCGTTCTTCCGTACACATCTGATGATGTTGTATTAGCTCGTAAATTACAAGAACTTGGTGTGCACGCGATTATGCCAGGAGCATCACCAATTGGTTCAGGGCTTGGTATTGTAAATCCATTAAATTTAAGTTTTATTATTGAACAAGCGACAGTACCAGTTATCGTGGATGCTGGTATTGGTAGCCCAGCTGATGCGGCATTTGCAATGGAATTAGGAGCAGATGGTGTGTTATTAAATACTGCAGTATCTGGAGCAAAAGATCCTATTAAAATGGCATACGCAATGAAATTAGGTATTGAGGCAGGACGATTAGGGTTTGAAGCGGGGCGCATTGCACGTAAACGTTGTGCAACTGCAAGTAGTCCTTTAGAAGGAATGAGCATAGTTGAATAATCGATATTCTCGCCAAGAGCTATTTTCTCCAATTGGGGAAGAAGGGCAACAAAAGATAGGGGAAAAGCATGTACTCATTATCGGTGCAGGTGCACTAGGTAGTGCAAACGCAGAGATGTTTGTAAGGGCAGGCGTTGGTAAGGTAACAATTGTTGACCGTGATTATGTAGATTGGAGTAATTTACAAAGGCAGCAATTGTATGCAGAGTGTGATGTAGAGAATAACCTTCCGAAGGCTGTAGCGGCAAAAAAACGTCTAGAAGAGATTAATAGTGAAGTAAGAGTAGAAGCTCTCGTTCAAGATGTAACAGCTGAAGAGTTAGAAGAACTCGTTAAAAATGTTGATGTAATCATCGATGCGACTGATAATTTCGAAACGCGTTTCATTGTGAATGATATAGCGCAAAAATATTCTATTCCATGGGTTTACGGGGCATGTGTAGGAAGTTACGGTCTTTCTTATACTATTCTTCCAGGCAAAACGCCATGTTTATCTTGTTTATTACAATCGATTCCGCTTGGCGGAGCGACATGTGATACAGCGGGGATTATATCACCTGCTGTATCTCTTGTCGTTTCTCATCAAGTAACAGAAGCTCTTAAACTGTTAGTGGAAGATTATGAATCACTTCGAGATGGACTTGTGTCGTTTGATGTATGGAAAAATGAATATTCATGTATGAATGTACAAAAACTTCGTAAGCATAATTGTCCTTCGTGTGGTGAGAATGCACTATACCCATATTTAAATAAAGAAAACACTTCAAAAACAGCGGTGTTATGCGGGAGAAATACAGTTCAAATTAGACCACCTCATAAAGAGGAAATGGATTTTGAACAATATAAAAAATTGCTGAATGATCGTGTGAATGATCTGAATGTAAATCCATATTTACTATCATTTTCGGTTGGAGAAAAGAGATTAGTTGCTTTCAAAGATGGCCGTGTACTTGTACATGGAACGAAAGATATAAGCGAAGCGAAAATAATTTATCATCGCTATTTTGGATAGAAAAGGATGAGTGGGATGAAAGTGAATAAAGCTTTAACGATTGCAGGATCTGATAGCGGAGGCGGCGCTGGAATTCAAGCAGATTTAAAAACATTCCAAGAGCTTGGTGTGTATGGAATGACAGCTATTACGGCAATTACTGCTCAAAATACGCTTGGCGTTCAAGGGGTATATCCTGTTTCTTTAGAAGGAATTACGGAACAGTTGAATTCAATTGGTACGGATTTAACACCAGATGCTGTGAAACTAGGGATGCTATTTAGCAGTGAAATTATTCAAATTGTGGCAGAGCATATTAAGAAATTTGGCTGGAATAATATTGTACTAGATCCTGTTATGATCGCTAAAGGCGGTGCGTCATTATTACAACAAGAAGCAGTACAAGCATTAAAAGAATATTTATTGCCACTAGCTACTGTTGTAACACCGAATGTTCCTGAAGCAGAAGTGTTAACTGGGATGGAGATTCAAAATATAGAAGATAGTAAAGAAGCTGCGAAAGTATTGCATGAATTAGGGGCTAAATATGTTCTTATGAAGGGCGGACATGCAGAATATCAAGGTAATGAAGTAATTGATTTACTCTTTGATGGTGAGCAGTTCATCGAATTTAGAAGTGAACGAATTCCTTCGAAGCAAACGCACGGAAGCGGATGTACATTCGCGTCTGCAGTTACAGCAGGACTTGCTAAAGGGTATTCAATTGAAGAGGCAGTTCAAGAGGCAAAACAATTTATTAGTATAGCGATTGAAGAGCCATTGAATATTGGAAGTGGTCATGGACCAACGAATCATTTTGCATATAAGATGAATAATAGACGTATATAAAGACATGAAAAGCCAGTTTGTTAACTGGCTTTTTTTTGTGTTTACTTTTTCTAAATTCAGGAGTAATATATCAGCCAGAATACATTTTTTGTAATACGCTGAGTCTAAATGTATGGAGCGGAGGAACCAATTTGTGCGTCGTCACTAGGGGTGAATCTTTCAATGTTGAAAGTAGGGCTACTCTCAAAGCCCGAATCCGACAGCTAACTTCGTAAGCGTCTTGAGAGAGGACGGTGCCATGATGGATACATCACTTTATCGGTCTGATTAGTATAGGAGAATATCAATCTATGTTTGAGTTCTTTTATGCTAAGGAGGATGAGGTACATGGAATTAACGCTTATTTGTGTTGGAGAAGAAAATAAGATAAAGAGTTTAAGAAAGCTAGTAGCATTTCAGCGTGAGTTAATTATTTTTACAGCAAATGAAGAGATAGCAGCTGAAGTTAGGAATTGTGGATTTGATTCGACTTATAGCTGTAATAAGGAGCAGGATTTTACTAGTATTTGCGAGCGGATTAAGAAAGTAATTTTATTAGGAGATGAGCTTCCGATAGTTAGCTTTTTCACAGAACGCATTCGTTTTTCTTTTCAAGCACCTATTACTGTTGTTACAAAGAATAAACACTATCCAGCCAGGCTCTATGAAACAATTGGAGCTAAATTTGTAGTGTTTACGAACTGTGATAATATTTCTTTTTTATTTTTTGAATAGGGTGGGGGAAACGAAGATGAAGGTACTGTTACTAGGAGATATAGCGAATCGTTGGGTGGTATCGGTAGAGCGAGTTCAAGAATTGGTAGTGCTCGATCCTATTTTCCCAAGGCCATATATAATATTGCCATCGAAAGATGCCTTATATTTAAAAACGGATATTATCGAATATGAGCAGCTACATGCAGAACTGTCACAAGTTTATATTCGGGGGAGAAATTTACGTGCATTTTTGCGTGGAGAATAAAGATTGAATGAAAAAAGAGCGAATGCTGAGTGCAACAAGCTATGCACTTCATGTAATTCGCTCTTTTTATTTCATATTTAAAAGATCATTTCTATGAAAAAGAAAGAAAAGACAAGAAAATAGATGAAAGAATATTAATAACATGTAATGTAAGCGTTTAAATGACAAAATATTTTCTTATTTTCAGTAATTTGCCTCTTTACAAGTTAAATATAGAGGAGTATATTTACTCTCATAAATCATTTATGAAATTTCCAAAAAAAACCTAAAATCGCTGAGTTCCAGAAATGGAGCGGGGGAACCAATTTTGTGCATCGTCACTTGGGGTGAATCTTTCAATTTTGAAAGTAGGGCTACTCTTTAGGCCCGAATCCGACAGCTAACCTCGTAAGCGTTTAGAGAGGAGGTTTACTTTGTGTTGTTCGTTTCGAACACTAAGTAGAGCTTAGTGTTCTTTTTTTGATAACTAGATGGTAAATTTTAACAAAAAGCGAGGGGTAGTTATGTTAGATGTTGTAATGATCGGGATTTTTGTTGGGTTAGTCGCATCAATGGCAAGTCTTGCAAGTTGGTCAGATAAAGTTGTGAAAGAAGGGAAGCAATCATGATGATTGCCTTATCGGTTATTGTTGCAGCGATTACGGTGTACTTAGTATACGCATTATTAAATCCAGAAAAGTTTTAATTAGGGGGAATCATTCATTATGATTTGGGTTGCAGTCGTTATTACAATGCTCTTATTTATTTTAGTAGCAAAGCCAACGGGGATTTATTTAGAGAAAGCCTTTCAAGGTAGCAAGAAGCTAGATAAAGTATTCGGGCCTTTTGAGAAACTTATTTTTAAAATTACAGGTGTAAAAGGATACAATCAAACGTGGAAACAGTATGCATTATCATTAGTTCTACTCAATGGATTTATGATTGTCGTTGTATATTTCATTTTCAGATTACAAGGTGTATTGCCATTAAATCCAGCGCATATTGAAGGGATGGAGCCTACGCTCGCTTTTAATACAGCGATTAGTTTTATGGCTGATACAAACTTACAACATTACAGCGGTGAAAATGGTTTATCTTATTTATCACAATTAATCGGGATTACATTTTTAATGTTTGCGGCACCAGCAACGACGTTAGCCATCGTTATGGCATTTATAAGAGGGCTCGCTGGAAAAGAACTTGGTAACTTTTTCGTTGATTTTACGAGAGCGTTAACGAGAGTTTTTCTTCCTATCGCATTTATTGCGGCGTTAGCCTTTGTCGCACTTGGTGTACCACAAACGTTAGATGGGGCGGTTACAGCACAAACAATTGATGGTGCGAAGCAAAGTATTTTACGTGGTCCAGTTGCATCATTCGTTTCCATTAAGGAACTTGGAAATAACGGCGGAGGATTTTTCGGAGCAAACTCTACACATCCTTTCGAAAATCCAGGGCAAATGAGTAATATTTTGCAAATGATGCTTATGATGTTATTGCCAACAGCACTTCCATTTACGTACGGAAGAATGGTAGGAAATAAAAAACAAGGACGTATCCTTTTCGTTTCACTATTTATGGTGTTTTTACTCGGATTTATAACGATTACTACATCTGAATTAAATGGTAATCCGGCATTAAATGGAATGGGTATCGAACATGTACAAGGAAGTACAGAAGGGAAAGAAGTGCGATTTGGAACAGTATTTTCTTCACTATACGCAACAGTAACGACAGCTGCTGAAACAGGGGCCGTTAATACGATGCATGATACGTTAACACCAATTGGCGGATTAGTACCACTCGTAAATATGATGTTGAATACAGTATACGGTGGTGTTGGAGCGGGCTTTATTAATATTATTATGTATGCAATTATTGCAGTCTTTATATCTGGATTAATGGTCGGAAGGACACCAGAGTTTTTAGGTAAAAAGATTGAAGGTAAGGAAATGAAATTAATTGCAGTAACGATTCTATTTCATCCATTACTTATCTTAGGATTTTCAGCATTAGCTCTTTCAACAAGTTTAGGAACGGATGCGATTTCTCATTCCGGTTTTCACGGTTTAACGCAAGTTGTATATGAATACACATCGTCAGCTGCGAATAACGGATCTGGATTTGAAGGATTAGCAGATAATACACCGTTTTGGAATATTACGACCGGTTTAGTTATGTTTTTAGGACGTTATTTCAGTTTAATTACGATGCTAGCTGTGGCAGCTTCATTGAAAGAGAAGACGGTAGTACCAGAAACAGTCGGAACGTTCCGTACGGATAATGGTTTATTTGGAGGAATCTTTATTGGAACGATTGTAATTGTTGGTGCGTTAACATTTTTCCCGATGTTAGTACTCGGCCCAATTGCAGAATTTCTTACATTGAAGTAATGGAGGGTAAATGATGAGACCGGTAGTAGTAAAAGAAAAACAAGTAAATCAGTCACAAATACATGCTGTAGAAGATGAAGTTAGACAAGCGAAAACGATGGATCGTGATATCGTGACACATGCGATGAAACAATCCTTTGCGAAATTGAACCCGAAAGTAATGATAAAGAATCCGATTATGTTTGTTGTGGAAATTGGATTTATCATTACGTTAATTTTATCCTTTCTTCCAAGTAGTTCTAGTAGTGTACCAGGATGGTTTAATATAACAGTTTCTCTTATTCTATTATTTACAGTTTTATTTGCTAACTTTGCAGAAGCGTTGGCTGAAGGTCGTGGTAAAGCGCAAGCCGATTCTTTAAAACAATCGAAGAAAGATGTGTTTGCAAACGTTGTAAAAGAAAATGGAGACATTGTTCAAGTTTCAGCAACTGATCTGAGAAAAGGTGACGTTGTTATTGTAAAACAAGGAGAAATGATTCCGAATGATGGTGAAGTAATTAAAGGATTAGCGTCTGTAGATGAATCTGCAATAACAGGAGAATCAGCTCCTGTTATAAAAGAGGCGGGTGGTGATTTTTGTTCCGTAACAGGCGGTACGATGGTCGTAAGTGATGAAATTACAATTGTAATTACGAGTAATCCTGGTGAATCATTTATTGATAAAATGATTTCGTTAGTAGAAGGGGCTGCACGTCAAAAAACGCCGAATGAGATTGCTTTAAATACAGTATTAACGAGTTTAACCCTTATTTTCTTAATCGTTGTTGTGACGTTGCCGATTTTCACAAATTATCTAGGGTTTCAAATTGATACTGCTGTACTTGTAGCGTTGTTAGTTTGTTTAATTCCAACGACAATTGGTGGGTTATTATCAGCGATTGGTATTGCCGGGATGGACCGTGTGACAAAGTTTAATGTGCTAGCAATGTCAGGGAAAGCAGTAGAAGCTGCGGGTGATATTAATACAATTATTTTAGACAAAACGGGTACGATTACTTTCGGGAACCGTATGGCACATACACTACTCCCTGTGGGAAATGAAACGATTGAACAAGTAGGAAAATGGGCTGCCATTAGCTCAGTTTTAGATGAAACACCAGAAGGTCGATCTGTTATTGAGTATGTGAAAGGAAAATCAATATCATATAATAGAGAACTTGCAGAACAAGGTGAATTTGTTCCATTTAAAGCAGAAACGAGAATGAGTGGTGTTGATTTACAGGACGGAACGAAAGTGAGAAAAGGTGCTGTAGGTAGCGTTATTGAATGGGTTCAATCGCAAGGTGGAACAATTCCGAAAGATGTGAATCAAAAAGCAGATTTAATTTCAAAAGAGGGCGGGACACCGCTTGTAGTTGCAGTAGACGATCGTATTTACGGTTTAATTTATTTAAAGGATACAGTAAAACCTGGTATGCGTGAACGTTTTGAACAATTACGTCAAATGGGAATTAAAACAGTTATGTGTACAGGTGATAATCCATTAACAGCAGCGACAATTGCAAAAGAAGCAGGGGTAGATGAATTCGTTGCTGAGTGTAAACCAGAAGATAAAATTGCGGTTATTAAAGCAGAGCAAGATAAAGGGAAACTTGTAGCGATGACAGGTGATGGTACAAATGATGCTCCGGCATTAGCACAGGCAGACGTTGGATTAGCGATGAATAGTGGTACGACAGCTGCAAAAGAAGCAGCGAATATGATTGATTTAGATTCGAATCCAACGAAAATTATTGAGGTTGTAGGAATCGGCAAGCAATTGTTAATGACGCGCGGGGCGTTAACGACGTTTAGTATTGCGAATGATATCGCGAAATATTTCGCCATCATTCCAGCGATGTTTACACTTGCGATTCCGCAAATGGAAGCTTTAAACATTATGAAATTAACATCACCGCTTTCAGCAATCTTATCAGCATTAATATTTAATGCGGTTATTATTCCATTACTCATTCCGTTGGCGATGAAGGGGATTGCATATAAGCCGATGAGCTCGAATGCATTGCTTAGCCGAAACTTACTCATTTACGGGCTTGGCGGAGTTATCGTTCCGTTCATTGGAATTAAAGTAATTGATATGATTGTGGGCTTGTTCATATAAGGAAGAGGGGAAAAAAGATGGCGAAAAAACAAAGTATACTTTCACCAATTATTCGTATTACTTTTACGTTCTTAGTGTTGTGTGGACTTGTATACCCGCTTATTGTAACCGGTATTGCGCAAGCGGTAATGAAGGATAATGCGGATGGAAGTCTTATATATAATGATAAGGATGAAGTAGTTGGTTCAAAATTAATCGGTCAAAATTTCACAGATCCACGTTATTTTCATGGGCGTGTCTCTAGTATAGAATATAAAGCAGAAGCGTCTGGTTCAAATAACTATGCACCGTCTAATCCAGATTTAGCAAAACGAGTTGAGAAAAGTATTGAAGACTGGAAAAAACAAAACCGAGCCGTTCCAGTTACAGAAGTACCGATAGATTTAGTGACGAATTCAGGTTCAGGGCTTGATCCTGACATTAGTCCGAAGGCCGCTTCCGTACAGGTGGATCGCATCTCGAAAATAACGAATATTCCGAAAGAAAAGCTAGATCAATTGATTAAGGATCAAACGGAAGGTGCTGCACTTGGTTTGTTTGGAGAAGATCGCGTGAACGTCTTAAAGTTAAATTTAGAATTACAGAAACTAATGAAATAGTAACAGTGCTACCTCAATCTAACGGATTGAGGTAGTGTTGTTTCGAAAGAAAGGTTGTGAGTATTTTGTATGCGGATGACTATAAACCGACGTTTCAAAGGCGAACGCCAGAGGAATATTTAGAATATATTCGTCAGCAAAATCGCGGGAAGTTAAAGCTATACGTAGGGGCTGCTCCAGGAGTAGGGAAAAGTTATAAAATGCTCTATGATGCTAGAGAAATGAAAAAAGATGGTATGGATATTGTCATTGGTTTAATTGAAACGCACGGCAGAATCGAGACGGAAGAAGCAATTGCTGATTTAGAAAAAGTTCCTTTAAAAGAAATACAGTATAAAGGGAAAGTATTTTATGAGCTTAATGTGGAAGAAATTATAAAGCGTGCGCCGCAAGTAGTTGTAGTGGATGAACTTGCACATAGTAATATTCCTGGATCTAAAAATAAGAAACGGTACATGGATGTACAGGAATTGTTAGATGCGGGTATATCTGTATTATCAGCGTTTAATATTCAACATTTAGAAAGCGTTCATGATATTGTAGCTCAAATTACGAATGTAAAAGTAAGAGAGCGTATTCCAGATTTTATTTTACAAAAAGCAAATGAAATTCAGCTCGTTGATGCAACGCCGGAAGTGCTAAGGAAGAGATTAATAGATGGAAAGATATATAAGGAAGAAAAAATAGAGCAAAGCTTACAAAATTTCTTCACGCTTAATAATTTAGGCGCACTAAGGGAATTATCGCTTCGCGAAGTTGCAGATGATATGGATGAGAAAATTAGTCAAACCGTTATAGAACCAATCGGTGTGAAAGAGAAAATTCTCGTTTGTGTACAATACAGTTCAACAGCAGAGAAATTAATAAGACGGGGATGGCGCATGGCCGATCGGTTAAACGCTGAATTGTATGTGTTAAACGTAGAAAGGGAAAATATAGATTCCCTTTCAGCAGGGAAAAAGCAAACAATTGAAGAGTGGAAATCGCTAACAAATCAATTTGATGCGAGCTTTGTATTAGAAGAGGCGAATGGAAGAAAGCCAGCTGATGTTATTATTGAAGTCGCGAACAGACTACAGGTGACACAAGTTTTACTTGGGCAATCGGCGAGAACACGGTGGGAGGAAATACGAAAAGGTTCTATTGTAAATGAAATTATGAGACAGACGAAGTATATTGATATTCATATCGTCGCTGATCAAAGAGCTTAAGAGACCATCTATAGGTCTCTTAAGCTCTTTGTGCAGCATGGGAATGTAGCATTTTCATTGCGTGTAAAACTATAAGTAGAAATATAATTGCCCCTAGGAAGAAAATCCAAAAGTAATTTTGATTAAATAAAAGAAACCCACCTACAATAGGCCCTGTACCCATACCAAGATAGCGAATGAAGTTGTACATACCGATGGCAGTTGCGCGTTCTTGTACGAATTCTTCCGTTAATAAAGTAGTGTGAGTCGGCATAGAAAGCCCCATACTAAAACCGTATAAAGAGGTAACGATAATTACGGATGGGATATTGATGCTATATGTGAAAGAGAATAAAGTGACACATATAATATTGAAGAAACTAGTGATGAATAAAGCCTGCTTTGTTGTGAAATGTTTTTGCAAAAATTTGTAGCAATAGCTTCCTAACATAAGAGAAAGGGACATCGGTACAAACATAAGACCAATTTCACTTGTGCTTAGATGAAATATATTTGTTAATATGCTAGGTAAGAAAACGAGGAAACAGAAATACATACAAAATTGAATAAAGCCAATAAGGGTAATAGAAAATCCAGTTTTATTTTTTAAAATAAGCCAGTAATTCTTTTTTGCTTTATATCGCTCAATGACATTTGGCTTTGTTTCTGGGAGTAGTGAAATATTTATAATTAATAAGATAATGCCAATTGTAGATAAAAACAAAAATACAGATAAGTGGCCATTTATATTGCCGAGATAACCACCTATGAGAGGACCGATTGCAGGTGCGAGAGCAAGTAACATTTGATAAAGGCTCATCGCTTCTCCGCGTTCTTTTCCTTCAAATAAATCACCGATAATAGTTGCTGCAACTACAGGTATAGCAGCTATTCCGAAAGCTTGAACGGCTCTAAAGAATAGAAATAAATAAATGTTTGGCGAAAAAGCACATCCGATTGAACCGATTGTACTAATAATTAAACTGGGGATAAGGACAGATTTTCTTCCCTTTGTATCAATTAAAGGTCCATAGATGAGCTGCATAATCGCAAGAACGAATGTGAAAAGTGAAACGGTTAAATTTACAAGATAAAGAGAAGTATGAAACGAATTTTGAATCATAGGTAAGATCGGTGTGTAAATATTTTGAGAGAAGGAGCTGAGTAAGGCACTAATACAGACAACATATAAAATGAAATTTAGTTTGAATTTTTTCATAATGTCAACCTCCTTGGTTTTTGTTTCCTTGGAAACTAAATTCATTTTAACATGATTTTCTCACTTGTAAAGATGGAAAAATGATTTTAGAATGGTATATAGTTAAATTGTTTCTTTGGAAACTTAGGAGGCGAACAGATTGGAACGTACAGTGAAACAAATGGAAATACTTTCGGATATTCGTACACTTTTGCATAAAAAAGAAGAGCATTTGAAAGGAAATAATGAGAAGTTTCTTCGTGAGACAGGTGTAAGCGGTATGTCTTTATCTGAGTTACATGTTATCGAGTGTATCGGAAAAAATGGTCTGATGAATGTAACGGCTATTACGACAGAAATGGGAATGACGAAGGGCGCAATCTCTAAAATTTGTACAAAGTTATTTCAAAAGCAATTCGTTGAGAAGATGCAAATGTTAGATAACCAAAAAGAAATTTTCTTCCGCTTAACGGAAAGCGGAAATGAAATATATATAGCTCATGAAAATTTGCATAAACAAGCTGAAGAAAAGTGGCTGTTGTTTTTAGATGGATATACGAAAGAAGAGCAAGATTTTATTCAAAGGTTTATAAAGGATGTCTCTGGTCATTTGGAAATATAATTGGAAGAAAAAACCCCTCCATTTCAAGCCTTTTGAATATAATTTCTGAAAGAACTCATATATAATAGAAAAAGATACTTAACATAGTGAATAATTAAAGAGTCAATATATATAAAGAGGAGAGAATAACATGCTTGAAAATACGGGATTAGTATTAGAAGGCGGCGGTATGCGTGGTGTATATACGGGCGGGATATTAGAATACTTTATGGAACAAGAGTTATATTTTCCATATGTAATCGGTGTATCAGCTGGTGCTTGTCATGCAGCGTCGTATCTTTCCAGACAAAGAAATAGAAATAAAACGGTCAATATTGATTATGTATCACATCCGAAGTATTTATCGTATAAAAACTTTTGGAGAAAACGTCAGTTATTTGATATGGATTTCATTTTTCATGAAATACCAGAAAAGCATGTGCCGTTTGATTTTGAAACATACTTTAATAGTCCCGAACGCTTTCTTGTAGGAACAACGGATTGTGAAACAGGACAGTCTGTTTATTTTGAAAAAGAGGGAACGAATGATGATGCGCTAAATTTATTACAAGCGTCTAGTTCATTACCTTTCATTGCACCAGTAGTAAATTACCGTGGTAAGCAATTGTTAGATGGCGGGATTTCTGATCCGATTCCAGTTCGTAAAGCACAGGAGGATGGATTTAAAAAATCAGTCGTTATTTTGACGAGAAATCATGGTTACGCAAAGAAAAAATCAAAATTTGGCTGGGTTGCAGCGAAGGCTTATAAAAAGTATCCAAACCTTGTTAATACGATGCTAACTCGTTATGAAGTGTATAATGAAACACTTCACTACATTGAAAAAGAAGAGCAAGCTGGTAATTTATTTGTTATTCGTCCGGAAGTGCCGCTTCAAGTAGATCGTATGGAAAAAGATGCGGCAAAACTACAAAGTTTATATGAGCAAGGCTATGAAGATGCAAAGAGACAATTTGCAGATTTACAAGCGTTTTTGCAAAAATAATAATTAGGCTGTGGAGAAGGAGTTCTCTGCAGCCTTTCTAGGGAGTACGGTAATAGCAAATTTCCTCTTGCTTCTTGCATTGAAAGTAGTTCGTGTGATTGTTGCAAAAGAAAAGTAGAGCATCGGAATTCGATGCTCTACTTTTTTATTTACGTTTCTTTTTAATAAATGAAAAGGCTAAAGCTGTAATTAAAATACCGCCTTTAATAATGTCTTGTGCATAATAAGGAACGTTCATCATTGTGAGGCCGTTCAATATAATTCCAATTAATACTGAGCCAAGAAATGTTCCGATGACATTTGGTTTCTTAGCACCGAACATTGCGTAACCGATATAGGCGGCTGCAACTGCATCCATTAATAATGGGGCGCCTGCTGAAACTTGTCCTGTTCCAACGCGGCTACATAGAATGATGCCGCCGATGGAGGCAAGTAAACCGCTAATCATATAAGCATATACACGGTAACGATCAGTAGGGATACCGGCTAGTCTAGCAGCTTCTCGATTCCCACCTGTCATATAAAAGAAACGACCGTACGTTGTTTTTTCTAAAAATAAATATGCAATCAAAACGACGCTAAGCATGATAATGACAGGGACTGGAATTCCTACAACAGAGCCCTGACCGATAAATAAAAAGGATGGAATAAAATGTCCTGTGGCACCAGACATTCCTTCATAAATAGAAGATCCTTTTGAGAATGTTAAGTGTAGTCCATTCACGATATACATGATACTTAATGTAGCTAGTAAATCTGGTAGTTTAATTCGGATAACGAGTAATGCATTAAATAATCCAACTAATAGACCACAAAGAATAGGAATAAGGAGTGTGACTAATAGTTCTTGTCGATATAAAACGAGACAAGAAGCCGCGGTAATTGTTGCTAAACTAGCGGTAGAGCCGACTGATAAATCAAATCCATCTACAATTAATGTAAAGGTAACACCAATTGCAAGTAACGTTACAATAGAAATAGAACGTAAAATATCACTAATATTGTTATAGGTTAAAAAAGAATCGTTTACGATAGAGAAAAAAATTGTAACTCCAATAATGATAGCGATCGTGCTAAATTGATAAAAAAGATGAGTAGGTAAATATAGTTTCTTAGTTTTCGTTTTATGAATGAGATTCAATGGAATAGCTCCCTTCAGATAAATGTAAAAGCTGTTCAGGAGACAGGTCACTCGGCAAGTATTCACCTACAAATTTGCCGTTTGCTAGTATAAGAATACGATCGGCGATATGTAACGCTTCATCCTGTTCTCCTGTGAAATAAATTACGGAACTTCCGTTATCTGTAATGTTACGAATGAATTGGAAAATATCTTGTTTTGCAGCTATGTCTACCCCTTTAGTTGGCTCGTCCAAAAGAAATAGATTAGGTTTGAATCCATCCCATTTTGCAATCGAGACTTTTTGTTGGTTTCCTCCGCTAAGTGAATGAATAAATGCTTTTGGATCATTCGGTGAAATGCTGAAAGCGGTAATTGCCGCAGTAGCATTATTTAATTCGGTTTGTTTTCGTCTCCAACCTGATTGGTGTAAATTTGTGTGACTTATAATATTTTCCGAAAGAAATAAGCCTTGTTTTCTTCTTTCTTCTGGTACAAGTGCGATTTTAGCTTTAATCGCATCTCGTGGTGTTTTAATCGTTATATTTTGACCGTCTATTTCTGCGTGATAAGTATGACGAGCACCAAATAAAGTTTCAGCAAGTGTTGTTTTACCGCTTCCAATTAATCCGTATATCACAACAGTTTCACCTTTCCGTATGGTGAGAGAAAGGGGAGAATGGTCCTTGTGTAATTGAAGTTCTTGTACTTTCAATAATTCTTCTTTTCCGCGTTTTGGTGCTGTATTAATAGGAAGTGTAAGTTGTTTTCCAGTCATTGCTTCCACAATTTGTTGATCTGTAATCTTTGTAATAGCTTCAGAAAGTGCAACTTTACCGTTATGTAATACAGTTACATCATCCGCGAAATTTCGAATCTCTGATAAACGATGAGAAATTAGGATGATGCCAATTCCTTTTGATGTTAAATTTTTTAATAGTTTCCCAAAGGTTTCAACTTCTTTTGGTCCAAGAGAAGAAGTAGGCTCATCTAATAAAAGATAATTTGTATTGTTAGATAAAGCTCTTGCGATAAGAAGTAATTGTTTTTCATGTAATGAGCAGTTTGAAACATCTTCCGAAACATTTAAATCGACCTGTACAGTTTGCAAATGTTGTTTAGCGAGCACGACTAATTTTGATTTTGAAAATAGTACTTTATTTTGCATTGCTAAATGATCGATTAGTACATTTTCTAATATAGATAATCCAGGAATAAGGCCGTAATCCACTTCTTGTGTCACGAAAGAAATACCATGTTTTTTTGCAACACGTGGAGAAGTAAAGGAAATAGACTGATTATCGATTTTTATATCGCCAGCAACTGGCTGAATTTCACCAGTTGCTATTTTTAGTAAAGTACTTTTTCCAGCACCGTTCATTCCTAGTAAAGCATGAACTTTTCCTTTTTGAATATGAATTGAAACATCTTCTAGAACAGGTGTAGAGACATGATAAGAATGTGTAATGTTTTGAAGAGAGAATGTCATCATTTTTTCTCCTTCTCTAATTTTTTCATCCAAGGAGAATACGCATCTTTTGAGTCTCCCCAACCGTTTATATATTTTGATAATTGATTCATTGTTATATTTTCTTTTGGTAAACTATTTTTCTTTACTAAATAAGGTTCTAGTGAATAAATATCTGGCGTTTGTTCACCAGCGATTTTTTTATATAAGAATCGTACTTGAACGTTACCTACTTCAGCTGGATCAGTAGCAGCGGTAGCAGTCCAAGGGGAATCTTCTTTTTGCATGAGTTGTAAATCTTCATTACTTAAGTCAATGCCGTATACTTTTATATCTGTACGACCAGCTTGTTCAAGTGCTTTGACAACTCCTTTAGCAAACTCATCCCAAGAAGCGAAAATAGCTTGTAAATCTCCTTTTTTCGGATGTTTCTTTAGTAAAGCTTCTACTTGTGTTTGTGTATCAAGTGGTGTGTTAGTGCTAGCGGTACCGAATCGTGCCACTTCTTGTATATTTGGATAGCGTTTATAAAAAGCATCAATGATAACATTGCGACGTTCCATTGGAGCGAATCCGCCAACCCATACGACTGCGATATTCCCTTGACCATTCAAATCTTCAGCTAACGTTTTTAATGATTTCCATGCAAGACTATAGTCATCTTGATCAATAATCGTTACACCAGGTAGGCGTAGGTCGTTATCAAATGCCACTACAGGAATATTCGCTTGTAATGCTTTTTCTACTCCGGGTTTTAGTGCTTCAGAGCGACCGTGATCAATTAAAATACCATCAACTTTTGAATTAATAGCAGTATCTAGATTTGCTACCATTTTTGCTAAATCATTATCAGAATTGTAGACTTGCACACTACCGCCGAATAGCTCGACTTGTTTTTTGACACCCTCAATATATTGAGAGGAAAAAGTTCCGATGGACATTTGCATAATTAATGCGATTTTTAATGGCTTTTTTACTTGGCTTGGAATTTCTGTTTGTAAATGATTTTCTACTGTTGTAGTTACTTTTTTCACAGTTTGTTGCTTTTGTGAAGAGATAGCATCTTGTTCATTTGTACAAGCTGTCAATGTAAGTAATAGAAAAATAAGTACGATGGAATACAATTTCTTCATAAAAAAATCCCCCCTAAACTAAGAAGAGAGGGGAGGGAGTGAAAATGAAAAACGCCTTTTCATATAGAAAAGACGCCTTATCATATTACTCTTATCTTTCAACACAACGTGTTGTAAGAATTAGCACCGTGCCCATAAATGGGTCGGTTGCCGGGCTTCGTAGGGCTCATCCCTCCACCTGCTCTTGATAAGACATCGAATATTCAACTATTTCGAATTATTCCATAAGTTTGTAGTGTTGTCAAATAGTTTTTCATAAAAAAACTCCCTCATAAAGAGGGAGTTTAATGTGGTAAGAAAACTAATTGATAAGCGAACAAGATCCCGAATAAATACACAAGTGGGTGAACAGCACGGAATTGTCCTTTTGCCACTTTCATAAGTGGATATGAAATAAATCCAAGTGCAATACCTGTTGAGATACTTGATGTAAGTGGCATGCTTAAGATTACTAAAAATGCTGGGAATGCTTCATCGAATGTATCCCAATCGATGTGGCGAACTGAGCCCATCATAAGACTACCAACGATAATTAATGATGGTGCTGTAATAGCTGAAACGCCAGAAACAGCGCTAACTAACGGTCCAAAGAATGCTGCTAATGCAAATAGAACAGCTACTGTAACAGTTGTTAAACCAGTACGACCACCAGCTGCAACACCAGCAGACGATTCAATGTAAGCTGTTGATGGTGTTGTTCCGAACATAGCTCCAATTGTTGCTGAGAATGAGTCAGATAGAAGAGCTCGTCCTGCTTTTGGAAGCTTTCCGTCTTTAATAAATCCGCCTTGTTGTGCTACACCAAGTAATGTTCCTGTTGTATCAAATAGTGTAACGAGGAAGAATGAGAACACAACGCCGTATAATCCGTAATTAATTACATCAGAAACAGCAGTAATTGGGTTTGAAACGATAATTCCTTCTGGTAATCCAGGCATTGATGTAACGCCGCTTGAGAATGTTAATTGACCTGTGAAGTAAGCGATAATCCCAGTTAATAACATTCCGATAAATAGTGCCCCGTTTATATTTAAAGACATAAGGATAATTGTAATTCCAAGGCCAGCTAATGCTAGTAGAACTGGAGCAGAGTGAAGATCGCCAAGCCCAACTAAGTTTGCATCATTTTTTGTAACAATTCCCGTTAAGCGCAAACCGATAAAAGCAATAAAAAGACCGATACCAGCAGTAAGTGCATGTTTTAAGTTCTCAGGAATTACTTCCATTAATTTCGTACGGAAAGATGTGAATGATAACAAAATTAAAATCATACCTGCTACGAATACAGCAGAGAATGCAATTGCGAAAGTCATGCCTTCATGGGCTTTTACAACAGAATAAGAGAAGTAAGCATTTAATCCCATACCTGGTGCAATTGCGATTGGTAAATTAGTAAAAATCGCCATAAATAATGTTCCGACAACAGCAGCGATAATTGTAGCTGTAAATGCTTGTTCAAACGGAACACCTGCATCCCCAAGGATGACAGGGTTTACGACAATGATATATGCCATTGTTAAAAAGGTAATAATACCTGCCATAATTTCAGTTTTAATAGAAGTTTTATGTTTTGAAAGGTTAAACATATAAACATCCTTTCTTTTTACGAATAATTTTCACAACAGTTATATATAATATTCGTTTTTTAACTATTTTGCAATAGTTTTGCATAAAAACTTTAGAACAACTCATATTTTATGTCGTAAATTCGAATATTAATCGTAAAACTGTGTGTGAATTGCGGTTCTTTAATGTGTAAGTAGTTTTTTTTATTGTGCGCATTATAAGGGGAAAGGAGTTGAAGGAAGTTATGCCGCAGCAAAAAAACTTTTTAACAATGCCAGCACAACATCAAAATAAACAACCTGGTATTGAATCGTTAATGAATCCTCTTCCAAAGTTTGAAGATCCAAATTATAAAGGAAGTGAAAAGTTAAAAGGAAAGAATGTATTAATTACAGGAGGAGATAGCGGGATTGGAAGAGCTGTTTCTATCGCTTTTGCAAAAGAGGGAGCAAATATTGCGATTGCTTATTTAGATGAGGATGAAGATGCAACTGAGACGAAACAACTTGTGGAAAAAGAAGGCGTGAATTGTGTATTACTGCCGGGGGATTTAAGTAGTGAACAACATTGTAAGGAGATTGTGGAAGAGACCGCCCGGCAGCTAGGGGGGCTAAATGTTCTTGTGAATAACGTCGCACAGCAATATCCGCAGCAAGGACTAGAGTATATTACAGCGGAACAGCTAGAAAAAACGTTCCGTATTAATATTTTTTCTTATTTTCATGTTGCAAAAGCAGCGCTATCCCATTTAAAGCAAGGGGATGTAATTATAAACACAGCATCTATTGTTGCATATGAAGGAAATGAAACGTTGATTGATTATTCTGCAACGAAAGGAGCAATTGTCGCTTTTACAAGATCGTTATCTCAGTCGTTAGTACAAAAAGGAATTCGTGTAAATGGTGTTGCACCAGGACCAATTTGGACACCGCTTATTCCATCTAGTTTTGATGAGAAAAAAGTATCACAGTTTGGGAGCAATGTTCCTATGCAAAGACCTGGTCAGCCGTATGAATTAGCGCCTGCATATGTATATTTAGCGTCTAGTGATTCGGCATATGTGACAGGGCAGATGATACATGTAAATGGTGGAGTAATTGTGAATGGATAGTTTTCATTTATAAGAGCAAAGTAAAGCTAACTGCATTTATCCCGCTATTTGCGGGCAGTAAGACTCCTACCTCAAAATTCGGCGAATGCAAGGAAGTTAGGTGGGAGATAAATGCCCGTAAATGCCCGATTGGTGAAGGCTAATACTCAGTAGGGGATGGACAAAACCTCCCACCGAGTAAAGTTTCACTTTATTATGATGTTAGTGCTAGGAGGATTTAGATGAAGAAAGTATGGTTTATCGTAATCCTATTTTTCTGCCTGCCAGCTAGCGTTTTTGCTAATACAGATCATTTAATATTAGTTAACCTTACGACAAATCAGCTTTCTTTTTTTGAAGATGGAAACTATACTAGAACATTTCCGATAACGACAGGAAGAGACAGGACCCCGACGCCTGAAGGGAATTTTTGTATTATAACTAAATATAAAAATAAAGAATACCATCGTAAAAAAATACCTGGGGGTGCACCGAATAATCCTCTCGGTACGAGATGGCTAGGTCTGGATAAAAAGGAATATGCCATTCACGGGACAAATCGTGAAGGAACGATTGGAAGTCGGGAATCAAATGGTTGTATTCGCATGCACGATCGGGACATACAATGGTTATACGACCGGGTACAATTACAGACGAAAGTAATTATTTCTCGCTTTCATACGAGTCCCGAATATGAAGCATATAAGCTTGGTTATCGTGTTGTGAGCTGGAATGGTCGTAAAGTAGAAGAAGAACAAATTGGAATGCTTACGTTAGTAGATCGTGTAAATATATATTGGCAAGAACCAAATGGACAATTGACGAAAGTAAAAACGGTATTGCCAAATGAAAGATACACAGTGTATTCCAAACGAAAAGATGGAACCTATTATATAGGAAACAATTTGTATGTTGTAGATGAAACAGGAGAAAAAATTCATTATGAGCAATTACCTTATTCGATTTTAAGTAATCTATATAAAAGAAAATATAATGTCCCGTAATAGCTACCGTAAATAGACGGTAGCTTATTTGTGATGAATTTTAGTTGTTTTTATTGATTTCATACCAATCGTGTGCCTGCAAATAGTGAGATGAAAAAATTGAAACAGCAACTATTATGTTTTGCTGAATATAATACAGTACAGATTGGGAGGCGGTCACATTATGAAAAGTGAATTTGCATTTAAAATTTTCTTAATCACGACTTGTTTATTTATCGTGTATTTATATGCGTTACTCGTCTTCTCCTTTTATGTTCCATATATTGATTTAATATTGTTCGTCGGATTTATTTGGGCATTTGTTAAAGCGAGGGAAGGGGAGAAGAGTGTATATCGACGCATTACTTTATGCGGGACAGTCCTTCTCGTTATTTTGTACTTTTTTATGATGCATGATGTTTGGAGAGGAATGTAAAAAAGCATACGACTAATCGTATGCTTTTATGTTTAATATTTCGGTTTAAATGTATGACAACACGTTTCTACACTCGTTGTTACAGAACTTTCAAGCGTCTCGTTTGTTAAAGTAGCGCTTGTATACGAACTATTCTCAATTTGACCTGCTTCTTGTGCATCAGGTTGAACAACAATTGCACTTGCTTGACAAAAGTTACCTTGTCCCCAAAATGAGCAATTGGAAACCGAGCATTTCACTTCTGGCATAAAACCCCCTCCTCATACATTAGTGTGGGATTTTACGCCCATTTCATGTATAGAAGGAGTTTCCTTTTCTCGTTATTTCTTCGTTTGCTCAAGCCATTCTTTTAATTTGTCTTTCGATTGTTCGCCGCTAATACGGCTCACTTCTTTACCATCTTTAAAATGAATGATTGTTGGAGTGCCTTTAATTTTATATTCATCCCAAGGAGCATCTAATTTTTCAATATCCATAACTTTCATATCAACATTCAAGTCTTTAGCCATCGGTACTACGATAGGAGATAATTTTTGGCAATGAACGCAAGATGTTTGATAAAAGTATACTGTTTCTTCTTTTTTCTCTTTTAAATTCTTTTGGAGATCTGAAAGAGAGATTTTATTTGTGTAGTAGTCAGCACCATCTGTTTGACTACCAGTAGCATTATCAATTTTTTGGCTAGTTGAAGCGTTTTTTTCTTCCATTTGTGTTACAGCGAAAATTGCTGCAAACAAGGCGATAATAATACCGCCAAATATAAGCATTTTTTTCATTCTTTCATCTCCTTATTTGTTTTTGATTACGATAAAGCTACAAACAGCGATTGTAATAAAGCCGATAAGTGCTAAAAACGGGATTGTCACAAAGCCGAACCAGTTTATGTATTCTCCCGTACAAGGTACGCGGCCGCAAGCTGCCCCAGCAGCTGAAAATGCTGCGATTTTTTGAATTGCATAGTGATATAAAGAAATACAAGCACCAATACTTGCGATTGGTAAAGAATAACTTGCAATGCGATAGTCTTTCTTTACTACAGCGATACCAAGCCATAAAACGAATGGATACATAAAAATACGTTGATACCAACAAAGGACACAAGGCTCAAATTTCATGATTTCGGAAAAGTATAGACTTCCTAATGTAGCAATAAATGAAGCTCCCCATGCAGTAAGTAAAGCATATTCTTGCTTTTTTTCTCGTCCCATATTTTATACCTCACTTATAATAGTTACATACTAAATTATAGTATGAAGTAGTAGGGAAAAGAAAGAAAAAATATGTTTATCAATAAAAGTTTTATAAGGAGAAACATTTATTGATATCAACATTTTAAAAAGCGCCATTCTCATAAAGAGAATAGCGCTATATTTTACATTTGAATTTGCTCTACTTCTTCTACATGTGACTTTTGGGATGCGTGGTCAATATATTGAAATAGGAGCTGCAATTCTTTGTCAACTTCTGGTAATTCTTTACTGTATTGATAAGCGTGTAAAAAGTGTTCAATACGCTTAGAAAATAGTTGATCATTCGTTTGAACCATTAAAACGAGTAGTTTATCCCAATTACAGCAATACGTGTAATAGAGAGCTTTGTCATAGTCGTTATATGTTTGCACTGTATACCCTCCTTACTGAGGAGTTATATATAGTGTGTGACAAGCGAGGAGAAATACACTTGAAAGAATTTGTTAAGAAAAAAAGTGAATGAAAAGAAAAAAACGAGGATATTCCTCGTTTTTTAAGCTTTTGGCATTGGCGTAGGTGTTGGTTTCCCATATCCTTCTTTGTATTTATTATCAATATAATTACGAATTTCAAGCGTTGATTTTCCTTTTTGTTTCATCGAAGCAGATTCAACTGCGATTTCTAAGCAATTTACACAAGTTGTTGCATGGGAATCCCAAACAACTTCACCATTCTTTTTGATTTCACGAATAAAGCAATTTTTATTATTTTTATGTCCTACACTTTCACCACAACCGCAGTAACAAGGAATCCAATCCAATAGTTCAGCATTTTGTCCAGCGACAGTATAGATGTCTTTCATTTGTGGATCAAGCTTGTTTAGGAAGGTCGGAAGTGTGTCGACTCCTTTTGTCTTTTCTTGAATGTCAGCTTGCTGCGTGTGCGTGGCATGATCATGTTCTTCTTTTGATTCAGATGATTTTTTTTCATTTGTACCAGTGCTTCCGCATCCAGCAAGAATTAAACTCAGTACTGCAAGTAAAGAAAATACATATTTCTTCATACGCTTGTCCCCTTTACACATGTATTAATCAAATTGTATCAAATATCATGGTGCGTTGGGTGAAGATTCTTTCGACTTATTTTTGAAGCGCCATCGTAGTGAATGGAATAGAAATAAGATTGGGATATAAGCGTATACAATATATAATCCAACCTGAGAGAGTACTGTATTTAATGTATTGATGCTTTCACGGTTTGTGAAAAATAAGGATGAAATAAATATAGCTGCGATAAAAAGTGGCAATGTAATTTTAAACGGTATGTGAAAGGAAGTTTTACTAATGCGACAAGAAGACCAAATGGTTAAACAAAGATTAGGTAAAATAATAAGAAACCAGAGAAAAATAATAATGTACTCAAATCTTTGGATAAAAGGAACTTTAATGATTTTTAGCATCGTTAATGTTGGCCAAATTGTATGATGGAGTTGTCCTTGGCTATAGTACATAAGGGACACGATTGCTAGTACTACGTATAAAATAGTTGTAAAGGCAATACCACCGTGTGCCCATTTATGTAGTGACTTTCCTTTTTTAATGAGTGGATAAAAGATAAGAATTGCTTCAAATCCAAGAAATTCTAATGCAGATGATTTTGCTGAATATAGAATGTCTACAGGTGAATGGGTAAGAATCGGTAAAATGTTACGGACATGTGCATATTTCATAGGGAACACTAAGAAAAGTAGTACGAAAATCGGTATTACGACGCCCCAAAAACAAATTCCTGTTACAGAGCGGAATCCACCTTTTATTACGTAATACGTCACGAGTAAAAATAAGAACGTTAATTTCCATGGCTTAATTGTAGGAAAGACCCATACTTGAATGACTTCAATATATGTACGAAGCACAGTAAGGCAAAATAAGAGAAGATATGCAGCAAAGCACATAGACAAAAAAGTTCCAAGCCATTTTCCAAAACATGTCGTATGAATGGTCATTAAATCATTATCTTTATCTAACATTTTTAACATACAAAACAGTACGATATGAGTTATAATACCCGCAACAATAAGAGAAATCCAAGAATCATAACCAGCATATTGTGCAATAATGCGTTGATATCCTAATACACCTACTCCAATTTGAAGAGAGTGTAATAAAAGAAATGTGAAATAAGGGGAAACAGTCATTGTTTTATTTTGTTCAGCCATTGTAACACCTCACTATTCTCCGATACCAGATTGCACAACATTGATTTGTACGTGAACAGCAACATCTACATTAGGGTACATTTCTTGAATTTTTTTCATACTCCATTTTCTCGAGTGACTACGAATTTCTTCCCGTATCCCTATCGGATCGACCTCTTTTTCTTGGAATTGTTTTATTAATTCGTTTAGATGCTTTTCAATTGTTTTTTCTACATGTTTTTTTACATATTTTATATTCTCTTTCTTCGTCAAATCAAGCCAATCTGGAGTGTTTTTTATGAGTCCATTTAATTTGAGATGAATATGAATTTTCGGTATGTCACCTGTATCGGTCAGGTAACAAACGCTCTTTCCAGATAAGTTTTGAGTGGCAATTAACCCTTTATGGTTACCTTGACGTATCGGAACTTCGTAACGGCCATTTTTAGTTGGATTAATGAGTAATTTGAATAAAAAAGATCCTTTTTTATCTGTATACATAAGCACTTTATCCTTTTTTAAAAAAGCGAGTCCCTTAATGGAGGCAGACTTGTCTTCATCCACTTTAATATAAGGAAGAAATGGATCGCATCCTGATGAATAATAGTTATATAAAAAAATATTTAAAGCAGTCCGCGGAATTGTTTCGTTTTCTATATTTTGCTCCAGTAAATCAGATAAATATAGTGATCCATTCGATTTAATATGTTTGAGCAGATGTTCGGTTGAACCATCTACAAGTGCCAGTTGTACGTCTCGACCAATATTGGGATCACGTTGTAGGTTGCTGATAATGTCACCAATACCTTGTTCACCAAATGATTTTCCAAATAGGGCAACACGCATTTGTCCCACGGCGATAGTATGTGGTGATTTGGCATTTAGAAGTGAAGAAATTGTTTCAATGGTGCCGGCAGTAGTTGACTGTGTTTGAGGCTTTGACTGGACATCTCTTGTATAATCAGGATAGAGAATAGTCCCACGAAACTGTTTGTCTTTCGTTATATCAAAGCCGCCCACATGAATAATTCGTTGTGTGTCTACTATATTCGGTTGTGTACATCCGGATTGGAAAATTAAAACGATAATAGCAAAGCATAATAAAATATTTTTCATTTTTCCTCACCATCACGTTTTTCTTTCGCTTGGTTCGGATCATAGCGCCATTTCTTTTTTGGTCTTAGAAAAGAGGAACGTCCAGCAGTTTGACTAAATGGCAAGCGAAGGAGCCCCTCTGCTGTCCCTAAACCGCGAAATGGATATAAAGGTAATAAATAAGGTGATCCAAGTGATTTTAAGCGAATTAAATGAGCTAATATGAATACGAATCCTACAATGAGACCTAAGCCCCCAAATGCACCAGCTAAAAGAATAAGTGGAAATCGTAGTATCCGGATAGTAGAAGACATTTTTACAGTTGGTGTTGTAAAAGAAGCGAGTGCTGATAAAGCAACTGCAATTAATAAAATGGTACTCGTTAAAGCAGCCTGAACAGATGCTTGGCCAATTACAATCCCGCCAACGATGCCGATTGTTTGTCCAACTTTTGTAGGTAATCGTGCTCCAGCTTCACGGAGCAATTCGATTGTGATTTCTAAAAAAAGTGCTTCTAAAATGGGCGGAAAGGGTACATTAGCTCTTGAAAAAATAATCGGACCTAGTAAATCCGCAGGAATCATTTGATAGTGATACGTTAATACAGCTGTATAAATAGCTGATGAAAATAGCGAGAATGCTGCTCCGAAGAAGCGAACCATTCGAAGAAATGAGCCTGCTATCCATGGTAAATAATAATCTTCTGGAGAGACGAAGAAATCGAGTAATGTCGCTGGTCCAGCTAATGCATATGGTGAACCGTCTGTTAAAATGACAACTCCCCCATTCAATAATGCATAAACGGAGCGATCTAAACGCTCTGTAGGGAGTAAAACAGGGAAGGGAGAGTTGCTGTTATCACTAATAAACTGTTCAATCATAGTCGCATCGAAAGGAACATCAAAGTCAATGTCTTGTAGGCGCTGCATTGCAGTATTAACGTGCTGTTCATTCGTAATGCCTTCGATGTAAGCAACTACGACTTTTGTTTTTGATATAGAGCCAACTACAACTTGTTTGAAAACTAATTGCTCCGTTACAATATTCCGGCGAAGTAAGTGTATATTTGTATCAATATTTTCAACAAATCCAACTTTTGGACCGATGACACTATATTCATTTTCTGTATCGTTATATAACCGTGTACCTAAAACGGAACTTTCAGCACGAATAAGTGCATATTCTGCGATTTGAGAATCATTTTTTAGTTGTATAAGTACATACCCACTTAATAATTTTTCACGAATGTCATCAATAGTAGGGCCAGTGATAATCTCCTCAAGTGTGACGATATTTGCTATATCGCTTATATTTTCAATGTGATCTAATTCTCTTTTTATAGGTGTTAAAATGAATCGATTAATGAGGAGTGATTCAGCCGTAGATTTATAGTAAAACAAACATAATGTCCCATCTTCTACGATGTTATAAGAAACGAAATCACTCGATTCTTTCATAGTATGGATAAACTCCGGAATAGAACAGATTGTTTTTTTCTTCTTTTTAGACGATAAACGAAACATTTTCTCACCCCTTACTACATCATTTTCTTATGTTAGTTTTTGGGAAAGACGGGAATTTATACTTGAAAATTGAAAGTTCATAAAGAAAAGGAAGAGTATTGAATATCTCTTCCTTTTTGGCGTGTTAATTTGTTTTCTTTTCTTTAATGGACTTCACTAATTTAATCATCTCTGCTCGTATATCTTCTCTTTTAACATTTAATTTTTCCGCAATTTGTTTAATATCCATCCCATCTTTTTTCATTTTTAGTACATCGTCAAGAGGGGTATTACTTTTTTGAGAGATGATTGTTAACACGGTAAATTGGCGTAAGCCAATGTTATATTCTTTCATTTTTTGTTTCAGTCCATCTGGTGTGGACTTTTGCATATTTGCTAATTTTTGCAGTAGTGCTTTTTTCGTTTCTTTATTCATATGATGCTTTTTCAATTTACTTGGGTCTACACCGAAATGCTCGGCTGTTTTCTCCCAAGATTTATTTTGCTTATAGTAAGCTAAAACGTCCTTAATTTCTTTTTTACTTATTCTTGCAATGTGGGCAGCTTTCCAAATTTCATGTTTATTATAGCCGAGTTTTTCGAGCGACTGCATTTCTTCTTCTGAAATAGGCTTATGATGGTGCATTGTTACTTCTTTTGGCGTGGCAGCGGAAGCAGAAGCAGGAAAGACAGATATCCCGCACAATAATGCTGCCATAGTCATACTTACTGCGATTTTCTTGTACATATAAACTCCTCCTAGATGGATAATGTGGAAAACTTACACATATCATTTCCATAAAATGTGAAAAACTTGTGAACACACCAAGTTTTTTTATTCACAACGAGAAATTAATTTTTTAGCTGTTTTCCAACATAAAACATTGATTAATAGTGAAAAACTAGGTTATAATCGAAATTGAAAATCAATATCAATAACGGAATTATACATATAGATAAAAATAAGGGAGAGAAAAATATGACTACATATACTTCCATCGCAAATGTTATTAAAGAAAGACGCTCTGTTCGTACATTTACAAATAAAGCAGTAGAAAAAGAGCTATTAATTGAACTATTAAACGACGCAACATGGGCACCGAATCATAAACATCGTGAGCCATGGAATTGTAAATTATATATTGGAGAAGGCCGTCAGAAATTAGTAGACGCAGTATTAAACTCTTTCACAGAAGAAGAAAGAGCGAAACGCGGCAAGATTTTATCTGATCGTTTCTTAAGCACACCTGCACAAATCGTTGTTTACATTGATGAAGATCCGCGTCAAATTCCACGTGACGAAGATTACGCTGCAACATGTGCATTTATGCAAAACTTCCAATTACTTGCTTGGGAACGCGGCTTAGGGTGCGTTTGGAAATCAGGTGGATTAAACTACAATCCACTATTTATAGAAGGAATCGGTTTAACAAGAGGTCAACGCATCATTGGAATTCTTCATATCGGCTATTTCGATAAAGCACCAGAAGGAAAAGCTCGTACACCGATTACGGAGAAGATGGAGATTATTGAAGGTTAATTAGAAAGAGGCATTCTCGTTTTTTCGGGGGTGCCTTTTTATTATGCAATCAATCCTCATGAAAGCTTGTTCCTCATCATACACTTTCTTAAGGGAAAGTGTAAGGAGGGAAAATAATGAGAGCAAGTGATGATAAAGCACTACAATATGCGATTGCTGAAATTACGGAAATTGCGACTGGATTTGGTCTTGATTTTTATCCGATGCGCTATGAAGTATGCCCAGCGGAAATTATTTATACATTTGGTGCATATGGGATGCCGACGAGGTTTTCGCATTGGAGTTTTGGAAAGCAATTTTTCAGAATGAAATTACAATACGATTTAGGACTTAGTAAAATTTATGAACTCGTTATTAACTCTGATCCATGTTACGCCTTTTTATTAGATACGAATTCTTTAATTCAAAATAAATTAATCGTGGCGCACGTTTTAGCGCACTGTGATTTCTTCAAAAATAATATTCGTTTCTCTAATACGAAACGCGATATGGTGGAGAGTATGGCAGCGACAGCAGATCGTGTGAAGGCGTATGAACATAAGTATGGAAGAGAAGAGGTAGAAACATTTTTAGATGCCGTACTTGCCATTCAAGAACATATTGATCCATCGCTTATGCGTCCGAAA
Organism: Bacillus cereus group sp. RP43; assembly: GCF_040459645.1. Lineage (NCBI taxonomy): Bacteria > Bacillati > Bacillota > Bacilli > Caryophanales > Bacillaceae > Bacillus > Bacillus cereus group sp. RP43. The sequence continues at coordinate 4,397,813 of NZ_JARVHQ010000001.1, read as the reverse complement.
CTTGCTTGGAGTATTGGAGATTTAGAAGAGGATGTAGAAAAGAAAAAGATATCACAGTACGATGATTTATGGAATTTAGATGATCGAAACAAAAAGAGGGAACGACCTAATATGAATAAAAAGAAGAAAATCCCACCGCAGCCAGAAAAAGATTTACTCCTCTTTATTGAAGAATATAGCCGTGAGCTAGAAGAGTGGCAGCGCGACATATTAACGATGATGCGCGAGGAAATGTTATATTTCTGGCCACAGCTTGAAACGAAGATTATGAATGAAGGCTGGGCTTCCTTCTGGCATCAACGCATACTTCGTGAAATGGACTTAACATCTTCTGAAGCAATCGAATTCGCGAAGCTTAACGCAGGTGTCGTACAGCCATCAAAAACAAGTATTAATCCATACTACCTCGGTATTAAAATGTTCGAAGATATTGAAGAGCGCTATAATAACCCGACAGAAGAAATGAAACGACGCGGTGTGAAACCTGGTTCTGGTCGTGACAAAATCTTTGAAGTACGGGAAATTGAATGGGATGTATCGTTCCTAAGAAACTATTTAAATAAAAAACTTGTAATGAGAGAAGATATGTACTTATTCCAGCGCCAAGGAAAAGAATATAAAGTAATTGATAAAGAATGGGAGCATGTGCGTGATCAACTTGTAAATATGCGTACTAATGGAGGTTTCCCGTACTTAGTAGTAGAAGATGGAGACTACTTAAAGAATGGGGAATTGTACATTAAACATAGCTATGAAGGAATTGAACTAGATTTGAAATACTTAGAAAAGGTATTACCGTATCTTCATCAGTTATGGGGAAGAACGGTGCATATGGAGTCGATTGTGGAAAGTAAGGGCGTTGTGTTTTCTTATGATGGGAAGATGGTGCATCGGAAGTATGTATAATAAAAAGAACGGACATAGAATTTCTTGTCCGTTCTTTTTATTATATGGAGTTTTTGTTTACCAAACAGGTCGTATGCTCGATGATAATTTTCCTGTATTTTCTTTAGTAACGAATGTTGTTAAATCCTCTTTAAGCATTTGCATTCGTTCTGCACCTATGTTTGCAATCCATCGTTGTTCTATTTCAGCTACTATTTCTTCTTTTGCTTTCATTACTGCTAAACCACGCTCGGTTAAAACAATAATTTTACCTCTTTTATCAGTAGGATGCGTTTGGCGCGTGACATAACCACTGTTCTCAAGAGAATCTACCATTTTACTTATGGCTTGTTTTGAAACCCCTAAATATTCAGCTAGTTCTATACCGGTTGCTCCATTAGGAAGGATGCGTTTGAACATAAAACCATGCGCTGGCCTAATATCTTCAAATCCTAACTCACTTAATTTGTCATGTAGTTCAGTAATTAATGTGCTGAAAGATAGTGATAAAAGTGATGTAAGATCTAGTTCGTTAAGTGTTTGATGAGTCATGTATATAACCTCCTTACTTATAGTCAATTAAATTGACTATAAGTAGAATCTATTGTACTATACAGCATATAGTCAATCAAATTGACTATATGATAGTGATAGAGCAAATAATGATTTATCTAAATAGAAGCAATGGAGGTTTCACATGGTTAATATCGTTAAAATTAGAGGGAGTGTATTTGCACCATATACATCGCTGAAACCTATTCAGGATCCTGCAACAGGAAGAGTGTTTGAATATGCCGGAGATGCACGTGAGTTTACACCATACGCTGTAAATACAAAGCGTTCAAGATTAGAACAAGAAGTGGTTGTTGATTTTTATAAAAGAGAAATTTTCACATATGCAGATGCTTGTATCGTTACTGTGAAAATTACAAATCCAGATGGTTCAATTGAGTATCAAAAAGGAGAAACAAGTACAGAAAACATTGCATGTACAAATATTGTATGGAGTGAAGATGAAGTTTCATTTGAAATGAGAGCAAGTGCAAGTAATCCGCTAAACGCGGCAGCACCTGCAGCTGATTATTTTTTGACTATACGAGTTAATGAAAGTGGTACTGTGCATGTTGAAGGTGCACATGATGGTTTCCCTTGTTATGAATTTTATAAACAAATAGACTTTGGTTTATTTGAATTAATATATACACATGATTTCAGGAAAACGGATGATACCCCAGCAGCACTAGCTGGAGAAATGGAATATAGCTTTAAAACGAAAATCTAGATATAAATATAGCGCTATTTTTTAGAAGGAAGTAGCAAACGTAAAAGAGAAAGGTATTGGTTCTAGGATTGAAATTGTGGTCTATTTTATTCAATAGTATGCAGTATATAAAATTAGAATTACAGGGGTGTTTCTTATGACGAATATCGTTAAAATTAGAGCCAGTGTATTTATTCCAATGTCTTGGACAGAACCGAGGGAGGATGTACAAACAGGGAACGTAATCCAATTCGAAGGTGATTCACGTGAATTTACACCACATGCGGTAAATACTATGCGCTCTAGAGTTGAGCAAGAGGTAGTAGTAGATTTTTATAAAGAAGAAGTGTTTTCATATGCGAACACGGGTATTACGACAGAGAAGATTACAAATCCAGATGGTTCTGTGAATAAAAGAACAGGAAAAGCGAGTACTGAAAATATTGTGTGTACTGATATTGTATGGAACTCTGAGGGTGTGCAATTCAAAATGAGTGCAAGTGCTAGTAATCCGTTAAATGTGTATGCCCCTCCTGTGGACTATTTATTAACTGTATGTGTGAAAAAGAATGGCAGTATCGATATTCAAGGAGAACATGATGGATTCCCTTGTTTCGAATTTTATAAGCAAGTAGATTTCGGTTTATTTGAACAAATTTATACACATGATTTTAGAGAAACTGGTGATACAGCTGAAGCATTAGGCGGAGAAATGGATTATAGTTTTACAAAGAGATTATAGGAAGTATGATAATAAAACGGTTGATTCTTTCGTTCGTAAATGAAATGAATTAGTTGGACTATCCAGCAGTGTAGTTGAGCAATGCAAAAGCCAATAAAGTTAGTGGCTTTTGCATTTTTACTATACTCTAAGAGGTTTCAAAAAAATAAACAACTTTACAATATACCCTTAAGGGTATATGATGTTATACAAAGTTACAAAGTAATGTATAATATAGTTATAATTACGGAGGTGATCTACAGTGGAATATAATCAAGATATGAAAAATAGATTGAAACGTATTGAAGGTCAAGTTCGTGGTGTGCTTCGCATGATGGAAGAGGGAAAAGATTGCCGAGATGTTATTACACAGTTAACTGCATCCCGTTCTGCGCTAGATCGTACAATTGGACTCGTTGTGGGAACAAATTTAGAGCAATGTTTGCGCGAGCAGTTTGAAAAAGGTAATGGTTCAAATGAAGAATTAATTAAAGAAGCTGTTCAATTACTTGTAAAAAGCCGATAATCTGTCAAACATATGTGTTGACAGATTTTCAAAAACATTTTAACATACCCCTACAGGTATATGTATATGAGCTATGGAGGAATTGATTATGAGTATAAAAGTGGATATGAATTTAGATTGTAAAGGTTTGGCTTGTCCAATGCCGATTGTGAAGACGAAAAAGGCGATGGAGGGGTTGGCATCAGGGCAAGTTATTGAAATAGAGGCGACAGATAAAGGTTCTACGCTAGATATTCAAAGTTGGTCAAGTAAAGTAGGGCATCAATATATCGGAACGAAACAAGAGGGAAATATATTGATGCATTATGTAAGAAAAGCTCACGAACATGAAGTAAATGAAGTTGTAAAGTATCTTCATACAATTACGAATGGGGAATTGCAAAATATATTATTAAGTGGTGAAGAGTGCACTGTATTAGATGTTCGCGAAGCAGCGGAGTTTGCTTTTGGTCATATTTCATCCGCAATTTCGGTGCCGTTAGGTGAATTAGATAGTGCTATGTTTGACGGTGCGAAACCAATTTATGTTGTTTGCCGAACTGGTAATCGTAGTGATATAGCTTGCCAAGTGTTGAAAGAGAGAGGTTTTTTAAACGTGAAAAATGTCATTCCAGGTATGCTAGAGTGGCAAGGGAGTATGGAAAAATAAAATTTTTTTAATTTAAATATACCACTGGGGGTAATAGGGTGAGTGTTAAACCGTTGCAAGCAAAAGATATAGCAGAGAGAGTTTTATTTGGAGAGTTGTTTATTTTAGATGTTCGTAATGAAGCGGATTATGAAGAGTGGAAAATTGAAGGGAAACAAATCTCTTCTATAAATAAACCGTATTTTGATTTATTAGATGGTGTAGAACATATTGTAGATGAATTACCGAGGGAGAAAGAGATTTTAGTTGTATGTGCGAAAGAGGGTTCTTCTCAGTTTGTCGCAGAGCAATTGTTAGATGCTGGCTTCAATAATGTTCTTTATTTAGCTGGCGGTATGAAAGCTTGGAGTGAATATGTGAAGCCAGTAAAGGTAGGGGATGTACAGGGCGGGGGAAGTATATATCAATTTAATCGTCTTGGAAAAGGATGCTTATCTTATATGGTAGTTTCAAAGGGTGAAGCAGCAGTCATTGATGCGGTGAGAACGATTGAAGTATACGAAGATTTTGCAAAAGAACACGGAGTTACTATTACTAACGTAATGGATACACATTTACATGCAGATCATATTTCTGGAGGGCGTAAGTTAGCTGAAAAGGTTGGCGGTACGTATTGGTTACCTCCAAAAGATGCAGAGGAAGTTGTTTTCTCTTACGAACCACTTGTGGAAGCAACTGTTATTACGGCGGGGGGTACTCTAATTAATATTGATGCACTATACTCACCAGGGCATACGATTGGAAGTACATCATTTATTGTAGATAATACGTATTTATTATCAGGGGACATTTTATTTGTAGATTCAATTGGTCGTCCCGATCTTGCCGGGAAGGCGGAAGACTGGGTAGGGGATTTACGAAATACTTTATATACACGTTATAAGGAATTATATCAAGATTTAATTGTTTTACCGGCTCATTATTCAAAAGTAAGTGAAATAGATGACAGAGGCATTGTGAGTGCGAATTTACAAGATCTATTTAAGGAGAATGTAGGATTAAATATTGTCGATGAGGTAGAGTTTCGTAAAACTGTGACAGAGAATTTACCACCTCAGCCGAATGCTTATGAAGAAATTCGTCAAACGAATATGGGGAAAATCCATCCGAGTGTGGAAGAAGAGCAGGAAATGGAGATTGGTCCAAATCGTTGTGCAGTTCATGAATAAGGATATAAAAAAATGGAGGTATAGATGATGAATATAAAACAAGTGTTAGATGCGAAAGGTTTAGCATGTCCGATGCCGATTGTAAGAACGAAGAAAGCGATGGATATGTTACAGTCTGGAGAAGTGTTAGAAGTACATGTAACAGATAAAGGATCAGTAAAAGATATTCCAGCATGGTCAAAAACAGGCGGTCATGAAATAGTAAAGCATAATATAGAGGACGATGTACTGAAGTTTTGGATTAAGAAGGCGTAGTGAAGAACTAGTTTTGTAAAGGCGGAGAGGTTGGTTATATGAATACAATATTAAGTACGCTTTTCATTGTACTTGCTGCATGGTTTGTTATTTCACGTTTTTTACCGGTGAAAGGTGTTCAAAATATAAATGGAAAAGAATTAAAGAGTATAGTGGGGAAAAAGGGAAAACAATTTATCGATGTTCGTACAGTAGGTGAATATAGAGGAAATCATATGAAAGGATTTCAGAATATCCCGCTAAATGAGTTAGCTAGTGAAGCAAATCAGTTAGATAAAAATAAGGAAGTAATTGTTATTTGTCAGAGCGGGATGAGAAGTAAGCAAGCGGCAAAAGTATTAAAGAAATTAGGATTTCAGCGCATTATAAATGTTTCAGGCGGTATGAACGCTTTGTAAGGGAAAGTAGTATCGGGTGTAGCTAGATAATTTGAGCCTTTTTACAATTTTTCAAATACCCCTACAGGTAATTAGGAGGAGAACAACATGGAAGAACAGAAGAAAACGACGATTGTTTTATTTAGTGGAGATTATGATAAAGCGATGGCAGCTTATATTATTGCAAATGGGGCAGCCGCGTACGATCAAGAGGTGACTATTTTTCATACTTTCTGGGGCTTAAATGCCCTTAGGAAAGATGAGCATGTGAAAGTAAAGAAAACGTTTATAGAGAAAGTATTTGGAAAAATGATGCCGCGCGGCGCTGATAAGATGGGATTATCAAAAATGAATTTTAATGGTATAGGGCCAAAAATGATTAAAGGTATTATGAAAAAACATAACGCAATGCCTTTGCCAGATTTAATTGATTTGGCAAAAGAACAGGGAGTTAAACTTGTAGCTTGTCAAATGACAGTAGATTTATTAGGGTTAAAAGAGGAAGAAATTATGGAAGGGGTAGAGTTTGCAGGAGTAGGTGCATATTTAGCAGATGCTTCGGATGGGAATGTGAATTTATTTATTTAAATCACCTTCTTTTTAGAAGGCAGGGGATACAATATGAGTTTAACAGTACTACTTTTTATTATTGGGTTTATAGGGTCATTTATTTCAGGAATGGTTGGGATTGGCGGTGCAATTATTAATTATCCGATGATCTTATACATTCCAGTATTGCTAGGATTTGCTGGATATACATCACATGAAGTGAGTGGTATTACAGCGATTCAAGTATTCTTTGCAACTTTTGCAGGCGCGTGGGCGTATAGGAAAAGTAACGATATGGATAAAACTTTAGTTGTGTATATGGGAACTAGTATATTATTAGGAAGCTTTGTAGGTAGCTTTAGTGCGAATCTATTAAATGAGCATGCTGTAAACGTTGTTTACACATTACTAGCTACTATTGCGGCTATTATGATGTTTATACCAAAGCGAAGCAATTGTAAGGGGACAGAAGGAATTACGTACAATAAGTGGCTCGCTAGTTTGCTAGCGTTTAGTGTAGGAAGTGTTTCCGGCATTATTGGGGCTGGTGGTGCATTTCTTTTAGTACCGATTATGCTAGTAGTTTTAAAACTACCGATACGTACAACAATAGCAACATCTATCGCTATTACTTTTATTTCCTCGATAGGAATTACTACTGGGAAAGTGATTACTGGACAAATAGTTGTTATTCCGGCTCTTATAGTTGCGATAGCAAGTTTATTTGCCGCTCCTCTTGGAGTGAGAGTAGGGAAGAGAGTGAATCAAAAAGTTTTGCAGTATGTATTATCTATTTTAATTGTAGGAACTGCGATAAAGATGTGGATCGATATGATATTGAAGTAAAAGGATGGTGCTGCTTGCAGCCCATCCTTTTATTTTATGCCCAAATAACTTTCATTAAGTTTTTATATTCATCGTTTGCCAATTTATATAGCATTCTCGTATGTTCAAAGACAAGTGCGGGATTAAAGTTTGGTTCTGAGAATGCAAGAGATGTTGAAATATCAATTGCATTTTGTTTGTTTAACGTGAATTTTGCAAATCGATAAGATGTGTTTAATTCATTGATGACATGTAAAATGTCATTTTTTGATGTTGAATCAGGTACAAGAGCAACATTGAAGCAGTATATATCCACAGCAGGATGTTCGCTTTGGAAAGCAGCGATAAGTTGAATCTTTGCGCCAGCTTCTGTTTCTAACCCTACTGAAAAATGTACCGAACCATCATTTTCATCTATATTTTCTTCCATGTATATATCGTTTGATTTTAAGTACTCTTTAAAATCTGAAATGTTATGTTTTACTGCAGCTTTCATATGTATGAGCCCCCTGGTAATTGGAATAGATTACTATTATTTATTATAATTTAAAAATATTAAAAAAGATAGTTGGAAAGTTCTGATTTTTTTGTTTTGAAAGCATTAAAAAGAAGCAGTGCTCTACCTTCATAGAGCACTGCTTCACTTTATTCATTGTCATTAGACGATGTTTCTGTATCTTCACTGTTATTTTTATTCTTATTTTGAGTTTCATTGTTACTTGATTCGCGTTCACTCGTATTTTCAGACTTAGATTCTTTTGTTTTCTCTGAGCTTGTTTTTTTCGAATCAGAATCAGAATCAGATTTTGTATATGCAGGTAATCCAAGGTGAGTACGAAGTTCGTTTGTAACATTAGCTAATTCTTTTTTATCTGGATTGTAGTAGTAAGTTCGGCCACCACCAGCTGACTTACTACATGTATCATCACCTTTTGCCATGTAACAGTCTTCACCTTCAATTTGTAATTTCTCAATTGAAGAATCTGCTCCATATTTATAGAATGAAAGCATATCGTCGAATGTTAAGTTTGTAACGAATTGTCCGTTAATATCATCAATGATGTCACCAACTTTTGTTACGGATCCAACGCTTGTTAGTTTCTTTAAAATGGCTTCGATAACGAGTTGCTGACGTTGACCACGCATCGCATCACTATCAACGTGTCGTGTTCTAGCAAGAGCAAGAGCTTCTTCACTATTTAACTTTTGAACACCTTTTTTCAGGTGAATCGCATCAGCATTATCGTTGCTATCTTGTTCAGTAAATTCAACTGGAACATCGACTTCAATGCCACCTAAATCATCAACGATTTTCATAAATGATTTAAAGTTAAACTTTACGAAGTAATCGACAGGAACATTCGTTAATTTTTCAACTGCATCAATGCTTGCTTGTGGTCCACCATCTTTTCCGTTTTTAGTAGAACCGTATGCATGAGCGTGTGTAATTTTATCTTTTTTCTTTTCCACTGGAATATAAGTATATGTGTCTCGTGGAATACTTAATAGCTTTACAGTTTTGCTATCTTTATTAAAAGTTGCAAGTAATAGTGCATCCGTTCTTATAGCTTCACCATATTCTTTCCCGCGGACATCACTTTCATCAACACCCATAATTAAGACAGATACATTATTCGTAATAGGTTTTACAGCTTTATCACGTAAATCAGATTTATCACCGCGCGCTAAATCGTGAGCGGCATTTCGAACAGCAGAAGATGCTTTATTTACTAAAAACCAAGTATAACCGCCACCTACTATTAAAAAGAATAAAATAGCGCTTATAATAATTTTTGTTTTTTTCTTACCTTTTTTCGGTTTAGTTCGTGTATTTTCTTGCAAAGATGGGTTTTGCTCCATTTCTTGTACTCCTTCATTTGGATTGAAATACGACACTCATATCCACTTATTATAATGAAATTTAGCGAAAAAAAACATTACAAATCATTTACATTTCGTAAAAATTCAATTTATTTATAAAAAGTCAGATTTTCTATATTTTATTTTTAAGATGTAGAACAAGTATAATGTGTTTTAGTAGAAATGAAAATATGTATTGTGAGAAAGTAATAGAGAAGTAAGATTTGTTGAAATATAGCCAAGAAAATGTGATTAGCTGTATATGTACTTCTTATATAATAAAGAAAGATTTTACGGATGGAGGAGAGAGCATAATGAATCATACATCATTCCGAGCAATGGTCGTGAACGAAAAAGAAAATAATCAATTTGAAAGAAAGCTTGTTGAGAGAGAAGTCAATAGTTTACCTGAAGGAGACGTATTAATACGTGTTTATTATTCTTCATTAAATTATAAAGATGCCCTTTCAGCCACTGGTAATAAAGGTGTTACGAGAACATATCCTCATACGCCAGGAATCGATGCCGCAGGAGAAGTTGTGAGTAGTGAAGGTGACTCCTTTAAGGTAGGAGATCAAGTTATTGTAACGGGGTATGATTTAGGTATGAATACTTCTGGTGGTTTCGGAGAATATATTCGCGTGCCATCATCTTGGGTGGCGCCTTTACCAAAAGAAATGTCTTTGAAGGAAAGTATGATGTACGGGACAGCAGGTTTTACAGCTGCCTTATCGGTATATAAGCTCATTAGAGCAGGAATTACGCCTAGTACGGGAGATGTTTTAGTAACGGGTGCTACGGGCGGAGTAGGCAGTGTAGCAGTTAGTATTTTAGGAAAGCTAGGATATAGCGTAGTAGGGGCAACAGGGAAAATGGAAGAGAAAGAGATGCTACTACGTTTAGGTGCAAAAAAGATGATTCACCGCGCGGAGTTGAGTGATGAATCAGGAAGACCGATACTTAAAGGAATATACGCTGGGGTTGTCGATACTGTAGGCGGAAACGTGTTAGAAAGTTCTTTAAAGGTAGTTAAGTATGGAGGTTGTGTAACAACGTGTGGTAACGTAGCAGGGCATGAATTGAATACAACTGTATACCCATTCATATTACGAGGGATTAGCCTTTTAGGAATAGATTCAGTTCAATGTCCAGTAGATGTGAGAAGAGAGGTGTGGGCATTGCTAGCCGGTGAGTGGAAAAATTCAGAGCTATTATCTTATACAGAAGAATGTACATTAAAAGAATTAGATGAGAAGTTTACACTTATACTGCAAGGAAAGTTAAAAGGAAGAACGGTTGTAAAGGTGAAATGAAAAAAGAGACGCTCAAATTAGCGTCTCTTTTCTATTATAATGATTGTTTTAAATTTACTTTTCCTTGTTCTCCTAAAACACCATCAGCAATATTTACAGCGTGATCACCGATACGCTCTAAGTTACTTACCATATCAACGAAGATGATACTTGCATCGCCTGAACAGCTACGTTCGTTTAGACGTATTACGTGACGTTTGCGAAGAACGCGTTCCATTTGGTCAATTTTACGTTCTTTCGCAATAACAGTTTGAGCTAGTTCAGTGTCAAAGTTTGTTAAAGCATTGATTGCATCTTGTAATGTTGAAATTGTTAATTCAAGCATTTCATTTAATTCAGTTAGTGCGTCGTCTGATAGTGAAACGCGGTTTGAAATTTGGAAATCTACAAGTTCTACAAGGTTTTCTACATGATCACCGACACGTTCAATATCTCCAACAACACCAGCTAAAACAGAATGCTTCTCAGAATCTGCTGATGAAAGTGGTTTTTCTGATAGTAAAACTAAATACTCGGTAATTTTTTTATCTAAATTGTTAATAGCTCCTTCTAATTGAGTAGCCATATTAGCGTGTTTTTTGTCTTGTGTATTTAAAAATTGGTTTGCTTCTTTTAATCCATCTAATGAAAACTCCGCCATACGGATAATCTCTTTTTGAGCTTCTGTTAAAGCAATAGCTGGAGATTGTTCAATAAAGATTGGATTTAAATGTTGTGGTTTGAAGTTAATAGATGCATCTTCACCACGAATAATTTTTGTTACAATCCAGGCTAATACTGCAATGAATGGGAACTGAATGATTGTATTCGTTACGTTAAATGTTCCATGTGCAAATGCAATTGTCATTTCTGGATTCAAGTTTAATGATGTTTGGAAATATTGAATTAAATTTGTAAATGGTATCAATATAATCGTAAAGATAATGGTACCGATAATATTAAAGATAACGTGAACTAATGCTGCACGTCTTGCTGCAATTGAAGTACCGATTGCTGCTAATACTGCTGTAATTGTCGTACCGATGTTATCACCGAATAATACAGGAAGGGCAGCTTGTAAATCGATTGCACCTTGACCGAATAATTCTTGTAAAATACCGATTGTTGCGCTTGAGCTTTGTACAATTAAAGTGAAGACTGTACCGACAATAATTCCTAAAATTGGATTATCACTCATGCTAATCATTAAATCTTGGAATGACTCTAATGAACGAAGAGGTTTCATACCTGCGCTCATTAATTCTAAACCGAAGAATAACATACCAAAACCGAATACAACTTGACCTACAGAATGTACTTTTTTATTTTTAAAGAAGAATAGTAAAATCGCTCCAACTGCCATAACTGGGAGAGCGTATTCTCCGATTTTAATTCCGATAATAAATGCAGTAACTGTCGTACCGATGTTCGCACCCATAATAACACCAATTGCTTGTCTTAATGTCATAAATCCGGCACTTACAAGTCCAACTGTTAAAGCGGTTGTTCCTGAACTTGATTGAATTAATACAGTAACTAACATACCTGCTAGTACACCCATAAGTGGGTTCGTTGTAAAACGATCTAAAATATCGCGAAGACGATCTCCAGCTGCTTGTTGCAGTCCATCGCCCATGTATTTAATCCCGAATAAGAAAATACCTAATCCACCAATGAACTGGAAGATCATTTCTTGAACATTATATTCCACGCATTCCACTCCTTAAATTTCATGTACGATGTAATTATTAACTGAACCTTGAGTCACTGTAAATGATTTATCAGTAAAATTTACACTAAATTTACAAAGGGGTGAAAAGTTTACAATTCTTTAAAGAAACAGCTGTATTTAATTGGCTTTATTCTTTTGTAAATAGTGTTTTTTGTAAAGAAGTCACACTTATTACATTATTTTCGGATAATAAAAATAGCGAGATAAATTAGGTGTGCTAAGTAAAGTTTCAATTTATTTATAATGGCTCTTTACATATTTTTTGATTGAAGTTAGAAAAATATGTAGGGGAAATGGGAGATTTGAAATGAATATAATAAATGGAAGTGAAAAACGATTGAATTATTTTAAACTGTCTTTTTTGAAGTGGTTGCAACAATAAAAAAAAGAGCAATTCGCATATGAATTTGCTCTGCTTTTTTATGTTAAAAACTTTCGGTGCTTTGCATTTTAACAATTATGCAAAATGTTTTTTCTTTATTTAGAATCGTCATTATGCTCCATAGTTATGACGACATTTCCCTTCTTATGTCCTTTTTCAACATATATGTGAGCTTCAATAATTTCTTCAAAAGTGTATTGCCTATCAATGACCACTTTTATTTTACCGTTCTCAACAAGTTCTTTAAGGAAATTTAATGCTTCGGAAGTTTCAGGTGCGTTTTGACTTAATATGAGTTTCATGCGACTTGTCAATTTAGTCCAGAGCATTTGAGCACTTGGTAACGGTTCAACGATATTTATATAGGTACCATCTTCCTTTAACATTTTAATACACTCTGAAAAGGAGCTCCTGTTTACCGCTTCAAAGATAACATCATAAGCTCCGTCTATAGTAGAAAAATCGCTTGCGGTGTAATCAATTACTTCGTCAGCTCCTAGGGACTTTACTAATTCTAAATTTGAGCTACTGCACACCCCTGTAACTTTTGCGCCGAAATACTTGGAAATTTGCACTGCATAACTTCCGACACTTCCAGAAGCTCCGTAAATAAGAATGTTTTGGCCGCTTCGAACGTTGGCTTTCTGTAGGAAAAATAAGGCTGTACGTGCCCCAATTGGAATGGCTGCGGATTCTTCATAGGTTATATTGGAGGGCTTCATGCATACTGGTCCATCTTCAGGTATACAAATGTACTCAGCATAAGAACCGAAATTTGCTTGGGTAGCAGCAAAAACTTGATCTCCTGCTTTAAAACGCGTAACGTCTTTTCCTACTGATTCAACTTCACCAGCCAATTCCATTCCAAGTATTTGTTTTTTCGGTTGTTTAAAGCCAAGTGCAATTCGAGCGGGTAGCCAAACCGAAGGGGGAACCGTAAAACTTCTTGAACGAATATCTCCTGCTGTTACGGTTGTCGCATTAATTTTTATTAGTATTTCATTGTCTTTAGGTGTAGGTTTTTCAACTTCTTTCAATTGAAGTACGTCGGGGGGACCATATTTTGTATACAATATTGCTTTCATTAATGTTTCCTCCAATTCGTTCTATATATTAATATCATACGAACAACATGAATAAATAGAACAGCGGTTCACCTTTCAATACAATGCAAAAAGCAGTGCGATTTTTTTGGAATCCACTGCTTTTTTGCATTTGTGTATATATAATTTTTTTAGTGTAAGTACTTTGAAATGGAGCGAGTTAACATTACCCAACGGCTTTTTCGTTTATTTTATCTTTCTGTTTTTGTTTCCGTAAGCTTGTAATGTAAATGAACAGGAAGGCAATAAGTAATAGAGAGGAATAACGATATACAGTTGCATAGTTGGTAAAGTGTGCAATGAATCCAAAAATAATCGCTCCAGCACCAATTCCAAGATCAAATGCTGAGAAGAATGTTGCTGTTGCTACTCCTCTCCGGTGCGATGCTACTCGGTCAATCATCCATGCTTGTAGTGCCGGTTGAATTGCTCCGAAACCACTGCCGTAGCACGCTGCGGCAATAATTAAGCTCGGAATTGTAGTTGTATATGACAGCAAAATAATACCTGTAAACGTAATAATAACTCCTGGAATGATGACGAATGTATGGCCTTTCGCATCATATAATCTTCCGGAAAACGGGCGGGTTACAGCGATTGCAAGTGCATTAAATAAAAAGAAGAGACTGATATCAGTAATCCCGACTTCTGTAGCAAATAATGTAATAAAGCTCCCGATTCCTCCGTACATTAATGTAATACATAATATTAATAATGAAGGAAGTAAAGCTTTACGCTCAATAAATCCATCGAGAAAGGTACCAGATGTTTGCTGTGGTGGTTGCGGCGATTTTTTGATTTGAAGTAGTTTCGTTAATACTAAGGAAACAATTGTACATGAAAGTGCACATAAAAAAAGAATCGTGAAGTTATATGTTTGCATAAGCCAAAGTCCGATCAGTGGACCGAGCGCCATGGCTATAGTTCCAGAAAGACCGAAATACCCCATGCCTTCACCGCGGCGAGCTTGCGGAATTAAATCTGAAACGACAGTACCGTATGTAGTCGTTGTAATACCAAAACCAGCTCCGTGTAAAATTCGAACGGCAAGCAATAGGAAAACGGTTGAAGCGAAAAGATAACTGCCCATAGCGAGTAAACAAATAGCAGTACCGATCATTAAAATGATTTTTTTGTTGAATTTTTGCAATGCATTTCCAGTTAGCGGTCTAACAAAAAGTGCAGCAACGGTAAACATACCGACAACAAATCCGATATTGGAACTTGTGCCACCAATTTCTTTCACATAAACAGGTAAAGTAGGAATTAACATTTGAAATCCTAAAAACATACATAAGTTTGCTAGAATTAGCGCAAAAAACTCTTTTGTCCATAACGGTTCTCGTTTTACGAGTATTGCCTCTCCCATATATTCATCCCCTATATAAAATTTTCCCGCTATTCGCGGGCAGTAAAACTCCCACATCAAAATCCGGCTGGAGCAAAGAAGTTAGGTGGAAGCCCTGCTGCCCGTAAACGCCCGATTGGTGAAGGCTAATAATCAGTGGGGGATGAACAAAACCCCACTGATTAAAGTTTCACTTTATCTCTTTTCTTTCGAGTATATGTATTGGTCAATGTAAGAGTCAAGGAAGGTGCCTTGAAAACGCATAACAATTTTCGAGGCGGAAAAACTGACAAATTTGTGTAAAGGCTACACAACTATGAAAAAAAGATGTAAAGTATAGATGTATAGACTAGTAGTTGTGATGAATGATAGAAATTGTTTTTTTTTAGAAAGCGGATTCAAAACGTAGTGGATGAGAAGGGGATATATGCTTTTTTCACTACATATATTTGAAAAGGTTTTCAATATGATGAAGAAAGAGGCGTGTACATATGAGACGATTAGGTATTTCTATTTATCCAGAACATTCGACAGTAGAGAAAGATAAAGAGTATTTAACATTAGCAAGTAAATACGGATTTACACGTGTATTCACATGCTTATTATCTGTAGATGGCGAAAAAGAGAAAATTATAGAAGAGTTTAAAGAAACAATTTCTCATGCGAATGCATTAGGGTTCCAAGTATTGGTTGATATTAGTCCGTCTGTTTTTGAACAACTAGGTATTTCTTATAATGATTTATCATTCTTCCATGAACTAGGTGCTTACGGTATTCGTTTAGATGTTGGTTTCTCAGGATTAGAAGAATCGATTATGACGTACAATCCGTACGGTTTGAAAATTGAGATTAATATGAGCAACGGTACGAAGTATGTAGATAATATTATGAGTCATAGACCAAATCGTGAAAATTTAATTGGCTGTCATAACTTCTATCCACACCGTTATTCAGGATTATCATATGATCATTTCATTAAATGCTCGAAACAATTTAAAGATTACGGTATGAGAACAGCTGCTTTTATTTCATCATTCGATGCAACATATGGGCCTTGGCCAGTAACAGAAGGATTATGTACGCTCGAGCAGCATCGTGAATTGCCAATGACAACACAAGCGAAGCATTTGTTTGCAACAGAATTAATTGATGATGTTATCATTGCGAATGCTTATGCTTCAGAAGAAGAATTAGAGGCGCTTGGTGAGTTAAATAAAGACAAGCAAACTTTTGATATAGAAATTTATGAAACAACAACAGAGTTAGAAAGAATTATTGTGTTAGACGAACCGCATTTTTATCGCGGAGATGTATCTGAATATATGATTCGTTCTACACAAAGTCGTGTGAAATATAAAAAAGAAGAGTTCAAACCTCATAATACGCGTGAAATTAAACGAGGCGATATCTTAATTGATAATGAACAATACGGTCAATATAAAGGTGAATTACAACTTGCCTTAAAAGATATGGTGAATACGGGGAAAACAAATGTAGTTGGCCGAGTTATAGAGGAAGAAATTTTCTTATTAGATTATTTACAAGCCTGGGATAAGTTTGGATTTACACTAAAGAAATAATTAATGTGGGCTTTTATGGGCAGCCTGACTCCCACCTAACTTCTTTGCTCCAGCCGGATTTCGAGGTGGGAGTTTTACTGCCCGCAAATAGTGGGATAAAGGGAAAAAACTACTGATTTTAGTGGCTTTTTCCCTTTTATATAAAGAGCGAGAGGAAGAGCTATGACAAAAGTGCATCAGCGATTAATTTCCATTTTAGAGGAGTTTTTAGAAGAGAAATCAATGTTGAATAGGGCCTTTCTAGCAAATCGGTTACATGTATCGACGAAGACGATTCAAAAAGATATAAAGTTATTAAATGATATATTGGAAGAACATGGGGCGAAAATCGAATCACAAAGAGGAAATGGGTACGAACTGGAAATTATGAAAACTAAGAAATTTGAAGATTTTTGCATGAGCTTATTTCAAAAACAAACGGAAAAAATTCCAACTTCTAATGAAGAAAGAGTAGCATATATTTTACAACGTATTTTAATGACAGATGGGTATGTGAAGCTTTCACAGATAGCGGAAGAGATTTATGTGAGTAAATCTACTGTAAACTTAATTATGAAGGATGTTACGGATATTTGTAGTCGCTATGAGTTACAAATTGAAAAAAGACCATATTATGGTATACGTATTGTGGGAGAAGAATTTAATATTCGTTCTTGTTTATCACAATATGGTTTACCGCGTTATGAACATACTCCATTTCATGAGAACTATGAGCAGACGGACACATATTTATCGTTACCCCATATTTCTCTCATCCGCTCAGTTATACTAAAGTATATCGAGGGAGGAACGATATATTTATCAGATATAGAAATTGATAATTTATCAATTCATATTGCGATTGCTTTAAAGAGATGCAGGGATGATCATTACATTCAAGCACTGCATGTAGAGGGATCTGAACTTATAATAAAGAAAGAATATAAAATTGCGAAACTGATTTTAGGGAATTTAGGGGAAGAGCTAAAACTTCAATTTCCAGAAGAAGAAATTTTATATGTGACGATGCATTTATTAAGTACAGCTGTTACAGCAAGAGAGCGTTTTGAAAATGTGGAAGAGCTATTAGGGAAAGACGTATATGCATTCATGCAACATATTCTTTTCAAAGTAGCGGAAGAACGGAATCTTACTTTTTATTATGATGAAGAATTATTATTTGGTTTTGGTGTTCATTTAAAAACGTTATTAAATCGTTTGAAGTATAAATTAAATACGAGAAATCCTCTTTTAGCAGAAGTGAAAAAAAATTATCCATATGCTTTTGAAATTGCAGTTCTCGTTGGAGATATAATTGGTGAATATACGGGTGAATCCATTCCAGAGAGTGAAATTGGTTATATTGCCATTCACTTTGGAGGGGCGATGAGCCGTTTACAAGAAAATAATCAAAAGAAAAGATGTTTATTAGTTTGTGCGACTGGTCAAGGGAGTGCACAGCTACTGAAATATAAAATTCTATCACAGTTCCGAGATAAATTAGAGATTGTAGGTATTACAGGCTATTATCAATTGAAGGTAGAAGAACTTTATAAGGATAAAATAGATTGTATTATTAGTACGATTCATATACCGAGTGGTTTGCCTGTGCCAGTTATAAAAGTAAATTCAATATTTGATGATAAAGAAATTAAATCGATTGGTCAGCAGTTATTTACGCATGTGAATAATAGTGTGCAGCAATATATTAAGGAAGATTTGATCTTCTTAAATCGTAGTGCTTCTACGAAAGAAGAGGTTATCCAGTTTTTATGTGAGAAAGCTGCTGCGAAAAGTTATGTACCTGCAAACTTTTATGCTTCTGTTATAGAAAGAGAACACACATCTCCTACAGCGGTTGGGAATTTAGTTGCGATTCCACATCCGATGCAGTTATTAAGTGAACAAACATTTTTGATGTTTTGTACGCTTGATAAAGCTATTGACTGGGGAGATAAGAAAGTACAAGTTATTATTTTATTTAGTGTGAAGCGCAATAATAATGAAGATTTACAAAAGCTTTATGATTTTTTATATGATATTATGTCTAGTCAGAATACGATAGAGAAATTAACTCAGGCTGAAGTAATTGAAGATTTCCAAGAGATATTATTATCTTTATAAGAAAAGTATATAAAAACTTCCGTTACATAACGGAAGTTTTTTATGTTTAATTGTATGCGTTTTCATAATAAGATAAAAATATAGAAAAAACATAGCTTGGAGGAATTTAAAATGACTGATATGCAAACTCCATTTGCGTTAATTTTACATGGTGGCAACGCTAGAAGCGCGGCACTTGAAGCGATTGCTTTTGCAAGAAAAGGAGATTTTCAGAATGCGAGTGAAAAGATGGAACTTGCTAGTGAGGAAATATCATCCGCTCATCGTATTCAAACGGATTTAATTCAAGAGGAAGCAAGAGGAAATCATGCAGAAATAAGTTTATTATTAGTGCATGCACAAGATCATTTAATGAATGCCATTACAGTGAAAGAACTTGCTGAGGAATTTATTACTCTTCATAAACGAGTGGAAGAGAAAGTGACAGTATAATATGTACATTTTATTATGTTGTGCAGCAGGCATGTCAACGAGTATGGTTGTAAGAAAAATGCAAGAAGAGGCAAAGAAACAAGGGAAGGATTATAAAATTAAGGCAGTTGATTCCGAACTTGTGAAGCTTGAAATTAAGGAAGCCGATGTCGTTTTAATCGGTCCGCAAGTGAAATATTTATTTCCGGCCGTAGAGTTTCTTGCAAATTCATATGATATACCAGTTGCTATTATAAACCAACGAGATTATGGCATGTGTGACGGTTTGAAAGTACTTAAGCAGGCAGAAGAATTAGTTTTAGCGTAATTATATTTTTTTAAACATAAACATTATAATGTTATAACTTTTAGCTATATTGAACAAAGGGAGGGCTATTGATGAATGGGTTTATGAGTTTTATGGAACAGAAGATTATGCCAACGACGCAAAAGATTGCGGGACAGCGACATTTATTAGCAATTCGAAACGGGGTTATTTCTACATTACCATTAACGATCGTCGGATCATTTTTCGTTATCTTTTTAAACTTACCAATTGATGCATATATGGAGTGGATTGCACCATTTCGCCATATTTTAGATATTCCATTCCGATTTACAGTAGGACTAATGGCATTATACGCAGCATTTGGAGTAGGGGCTTCGCTCGCGAATTTTTATCAGCTCAATCAATTAAGTGCAGGATTATTATCTGTACTCGCCTTTTTACTAGCATCAGTTGAACCAATTCAAATCACGAAAGCTGTGCCAGGTGTTATTGATGCGGGTAGATATATTTCAGTAGGAACATTAAGTGCAACGTCTTTATTCGGCGCAATTGTTACAGCATTAATTGCCGTAGAAATTTATCATTTCATGATTAAGCATAATATCTCGATTAAATTACCAGACAGTGTACCACCAGCAGTTGCAAACTCGTTTGCAGCATTAATTCCAACTTTAGTAGTTATTCTTTTATTCTGGGGTATTCGTTACGGTTTGAAATTTGATGTAAATACAACAATCACATATTTAATTGCACCATTAAAGTCAGTATTAGTAGGGAATAATTTATTCGGTGGTTTATTAACAGTATTCCTAATCGTATTCTTCTGGTCGTTCGGTATACATGGTCCAGCGATTTTAGGACCAATCATTCGTCCAATGTGGGATTCAGCAATTCTTGAAAATATGGAAGTGTTCACCGCTACAGGAAACGCACATCAGTTACCGAACTTATTTACAGAGCAATTTATTCAATGGTTCGTATGGATTGGTGGATCAGGCTCAACGTTAGCTTTAGTTATTATGTTTATGTTCTCTAAATCTAAGTTCCTAAAAGAATTAGGTAGATTATCATTCGTACCAGGTTTATTCAATATTAACGAACCAATTATTTTCGGGGCACCAATTGTAATGAACCCGATCTTAATTATTCCATTCGTTATTACACCGTTAGTTACAACGACAGTATCATATTTCGCAGTTGTTTCAGGTATGATTCCGCTCATGATGGCGAAACTGCCATTTACGATGTTGGCACCAATTGCAGCAATTATTAGTACGGACTGGACAATTATGGCCGGTGTACTTGTACTTGTTAACTTTGTTATCTCATTCGTTATTTACTATCCATTCTTCAAAATGTATGAGAAACAACAATTAGCAGGAGAGGAGAAGGCAGAATGCTCGGAGCAATTATCATCTTAATTACATTCGTAGTGGGGCAGTGCATTGCGCATTATTCAAAATGGGTACAAAGTAAATCGTTATTAGTTTTACTACTTGTGTCGATATTATTTATCGGGTGTTCAATGGGAGCTTATGTGGCATTTAGTTTACAATCACCATTCTTTATCATCGTACCAACGATTTTATGTGCAACATGTTTATCTGCAAAATATAGATTTACGAGTATGGCATTAATACAACGTGTGAAGGAGATGCAAAAGCATGGAGCGTAAATTAGGAATTTCACTTTATCCAGAGCATTCAACGAAAGAAAAAGATAGGGCATACATTTCCGCAGCGGCACGTCACGGTTTTTCAAGAATATTCACTTGTTTACTATCTGTTAATCGTCCAAAAGAGGAAATTGTAGCTGAATTTAAAGAAATTATTAATCACGCAAAAGATAACAATATGGAAGTTATTTTAGATGTAGCTCCAGCTGTATTCGATCAACTTGGTATTAGTTATAGTGATCTATCGTTCTTTGCAGAGTTAGGTGCGGATGGAATTCGTTTAGATGTAGGGTTTGACGGGTTAACAGAAGCGAAAATGACGAATAATCCATACGGCTTAAAAATTGAGCTAAATGTAAGTAACGATATTGCCTATTTAGAAAATATCCTTTCGCATCAAGCGAATAAATCAGCTTTAATTGGTTGTCATAATTTTTATCCGCAAAAATTCACTGGTCTTCCGTATGATTATTTCATTCGCTGTAGTGAACGTTTTAAAAAGCATGGTATTCGCAGTGCAGCCTTTATTACATCGCATGCAGCTGACATTGGTCCATGGGATATTAATGACGGATTATGTACGTTAGAAGAGCATCGTAATTTACCAATTGAAGTACAAGCGAAACATTTGTGGGCGACA
The DNA here is from genome assembly GCF_040459645.1 of Bacillus cereus group sp. RP43. Lineage (NCBI taxonomy): Bacteria > Bacillati > Bacillota > Bacilli > Caryophanales > Bacillaceae > Bacillus > Bacillus cereus group sp. RP43. The sequence goes on along the minus strand of NZ_JARVHQ010000001.1, from coordinate 4,376,181 downwards.
GGGCTTATTGATGATGTTATTATCGGAAATGCTTATGCGAGCGAAGAAGAATTAGAGAAACTAGGAAACTTAAATCGTTACATGTTACAGCTGAAAGTACAATTCATAGAGGAAGCGACTGAAGTAGAGAAAAGAGCAACACTGCAAGAATTACACGTAAGACGCGGCGACATAACAGAATATATGGTACGTTCTACAGAAGTACGTAAAAAGTACAAAGATTATGACTTCCCAGTGCGCGAAAGTGTACTACAGGAAAGAGGGCAAGTTGTAATTGGTAACAACTTATTCGGAAAGTATAAAGGTGAACTACAAATCATTCTGAAAGAAATGCCGATAGATGAACGGAAAAATATTGTCGGTACAATTGCAGAAGAAGAGTTATTCTTACTAGATTATGTAGGAGCTTGGACACAGTTTACTTGTGTGGAATAGGGAAGGGCAGGAGAGGATGCTATGGCATCCTCTTTTTTCTGTTGAAATAGTAGTCTATCGTATATAGAATGCAAAGAGATATATTTAACTTGGACGGGGGAGAAGGAGAAAGAAAGAATGTAAGAATCATAAAAAAAGAGTTAGCCTCAATAATGAGACTAACTCCTTTTTTATAATTAGTTTAAAATTTTCACTGTAACTGTTTGGCGTCCCCAGTTACTTGATGTACCTTTATCTGGCATTAAAACATCAATTTTATTTCCTTTAATAGCTCCACCAGTATCACCAGCGATTGCTACTCCGTAACCTTCAACCCATACTTTTGAACCTAATGGAATGACACTTGGATCAACGGCAATTAGTTTCATGTTTGGATTAGCTGTTAAGTTATGACCCATAGCTGATTTTACTTGGTCTCCTGCTTTGTAACCATTTTCAAGTGGATCTGCTGTGTAAGCTGTTGCTACAACGCGTAACTCACGAGAAGAAGATTGTGTGTTTTTCTCAGTTTCTTTTGCAACAGGTTGTTGTGTAGCTGGTTTTTGAGCTTTAGCCGCTTCACGAGCTTTAGCTGCCTCTTGAGCCTTAGCTGCTTCACGAGCTTTAGCTGCCTCTTGAGCCTTAGCTGCTTCACGAGCTTCAGCTGCCTCTTGAGCTTTAGCCGCTGCTTGAGCTTCAGCTTCTGCCTGAGCTTTAGCTGCTTCACGAGCTTTAGCTGCTTCTTGAGCTTTAGCCGCTGCTTGAGCTTCAGCTTCTGCCTGAGCTTTAGCCTCTTCACGAGCCTTAGCTGCTTCTTGAGCTTTAGCCGCTGCTTGAGCTTCAGCTTCTGCCTGAGCTTTAGCTGCTTCTTGAGCTTTAGCCGCTTCACGAGCTTTAGCTGCTTCTTGAGCTTTAACTTCTGCCTGAGCTTCAGCTGCTTCACGAGCTTTAGTTGCTTCTTGAGCTTTAGCCTTTGCTTGAGTTTCAGCTAATTCCCCGGCTTTAACTGCTTCACGAACTTTAGCAGTATCTTGAACGTTAGTTACTTTTTCAGCTTTAACTACTGGCTGAACTTTAACTGGCGCTTTCCCTGTTAAGTAAGGAACGTGTACATAAGCTGTTTGACCGTTATATTCAAATTGAATCCAATCATTTTGTACTTGGTGTGTTGTTTCGATTACATCATCTTTTTTCAATTTACCAAGAATCGCTGAATCTGTATTCGCTCCAGCACGTACGTTTAATACGTTTGCTGTTACGTAGTAAGAATCTTTAGTGTAGTCAGCGCTTATGAAAGCTTCTTTACCACTATTTAATTTAACTTTTGACCATCCGTTTTCTGTATGTAAAACGTTAACTTTATATCCATCTAATAACTTTCCGACAACTTTTGATTCAGTAGTTGGGTTTTCTCGTACATTTAGTACATCAGTTGTTACAATCGTTTCTGCTTTAGCAGATGTTGTGAAAATCCCAAGACCAAAAACCGCTGCTGTTGCTATACCCATAAATTTTTTCATAATAGCCTCCATTGCATTTGTTTTTCGTTGACCTCATTATAGCAACCATTATTTTCTTATTTGCGGAAAACACAAAACTACAAAGCATTCGTAATGAGGCGTTAATACTCTGTAATAATTCCATTAATATCCTGATAACGTTTTCTTTGCGTTTTTTGGGGGATTAGAACATATGGTTCATAAAATCAACAGTATTTTAATTACTAATAGATTAACAATATATCAGAAATGTTACATTGGTGTTTCTGTAACGTTACGGAAAAGGGGTATTTAACTGTTTAAATCGCAATATAGTTATGAAAATATAATGTTTTTGTGTATGAAGTCATATATATAGGGTGAATTTTAATGAAATAGAGATATAATTGTTACAAAATAAGTTGTAGTATGGAAAAAATTACGCCTTGAATTTGTTCTTTTACATATTATTTTTGCAATAATAGGATTGCTTGATAGCTGTAAAGCGAAATGAAAGTTTAAATGATAAAAAGATATTCGTAACATGAAACACATATAATAGAAGAAACATGATTTAAAGGGACGATATCGTTATGAATTGGTTCACAAATAGCAGTAGAATTATCCCGCTATTTGTGGGCAGTAAAACTCCCACCTCAAAATTTGGCTGGAGCGAAGAAGTTAGGTGGGAGACTAACTGCCCGTAAACGCCCGATTGGTGAAGGCTAATACTCAGTGGGGGATGAACAAAACTCCCACTGAGTATAGTTTCACTTTATATAATAGAAGTTAGAGGTTCTTATTTTTGTCAAAACGTCGATAAAATTGCATTTGCCTTCAACAAAATAAAAAACGTAGGAGTGTAAACTCCTACGTTTTTATTTACTCATATCGTAAACATTCAATTGGATCAAGTTTTGCAGCTTTGTTAGCTGGTAGTAAACCGAATGCAATACCGATTAGCATTGAGATACCTACTGAAAGAAGTCCAAGTTCTTTTGAGATAACGAGTGGCCATCCGGCAAAGATTGAGACGATCCAAGCGAAGAATATACCGAGCATGAATCCGATGAAACCACCGAGTCCTGTTAAAATACAAGATTCAATTAAGAATTGCGTTAATACTTTACCGCGCGTTGCACCAAGTGCTTTACGAATACCAATCTCACGTGTACGTTCTGTTACAGATACAAGCATGATGTTCATTACACCGATACCACCAACAAGTAAAGAAATAGCAGCGATACCACCGAATACCATTTTCATCATACCGATTGATTCGTCTAATTGCTTCGTAAACTCACCCATATCTTGAGCTTCAAATTTATGCTCAAATTTAGGAGCTTTCATTTCGTTTAAAACAGAAGCAGCTTGTTTTTCTACACTTTTACGTTCTGCTGGCGAAGTTAATATTAATCTTACAGAGTCATACTCAGTTACTCCTGAGATTACAGGAGCGTTTTCAAGTGATGTATAACCTTCTGACATAGCCATTCCGAAATCATTTTTTGCTTCATACACACCGACTACTTTATATGGCTTTCCTTTTATATCAGTATATAAATTTGATTCCCAACCATTAAATAATTTGTTGAAAGCTTCTTCATTTAAAATAACAGCAGGGATTGCTTGCTTTAATTCACTATCATTTAATTCACGACCGTGAACTAATTTTATTTTCGCATCTGTCATGAAGGCACCTGTTCCACCTTTTAAATCAAGAGAGACATCTTTTGAACCAGAAGATGCTTTTACTTTCATACTTACATCTGGATAAACATCTTTAACGCCAGGAACAGTTTGAAGACGTTTTAACATATCAGCTGTAATTTTGGCACTATCAGTTCCGTAATCAGGGTTGTTGTAGTAAATCGTTACTTCAGTATCTTTTCCTTGGCCTAACTCTTTTTTAAACTTTGCATTTGTACCATCACCCATTGAAATGATAGTAATAATGGCACTAATACCGATAATAATACCTAACATCGTTAATATAGAACGCATTTTATGAGCAAAGATAGAGGAAAGGGCCATGCGTATATTTTCACTCGTGTTCAAAATTAACCTCTCCAATCTTGGACGATATTTCCGTCACGAATTACAATTTGACGTGCTGCAGCTTCCCCGATTTCACGGTCATGGGTAATCATAATGATTGTTGAGCCTTGTTTGTTTAATTCGTAAAAGAGGTCCATAATTTGTGTACTTGTTTTCGTATCAAGTGCACCCGTTGGTTCATCGGCTAAAATGAATTTCGGGTTATTTACGATTGCACGGGCAACGGCAACACGCTGCTTTTGTCCACCTGACAATTCGTTTGGTAAGTGAGTAGCACGATCAGCTAAACCTACTTTTGTTAAAGCAGCTAATGAGCGTTCGCGTCTTTCTTTTTTATCGACTCCAGCGTAAATAAGAGGTAGCTCTACATTTTGAAGTGCTGTAAGTCTCGGTAATAACATGAAGTTTTGGAATATGAACCCGATCTCTTTATTACGAACGTGTGCAAGTTCTGTCTCAGACATGTTTGAAATGTTTTGACCAGCTAGTTCGTACGTACCTGTCGTTGGTTTATCTAAGCAACCGATAATGTTCATTAATGTTGATTTACCAGAACCAGATGGTCCCATAATAGAAGTGAATTCTCCTTGGTTCAGTGTTACGTCAATTCCGTGTAATATTTGAACGGATTCTGCACCGTTTTGGAAGGATTTCGTGATGCTTTTTAAGTTAATCATTCAACGACAACCTCCATACCATCTTTTAAGTCTTTTTCAGGTTTAGAGATAATTTGCTCTCCTTTTTTCACTCCAGAAACTTTTGCTTCGCTATCTGTCTCGAACTCAACAGTAACAGCTTGTTCTTTCGCTTTTCCATCTTTTACAACGAAGACAACATTTTTGTCACCTTTTTTCACGATGCTGCTTTTTGGAACGATTGTACCAGTGGCTTCGCCAGATTTACTTGTTACGTATACGTGGAAGCCGTTTTGTAGTTCTTCACTATTATCTAATGTGACAGTGAATTGATAATTAGAAACAGTTTTATTTTCGTCCATGCTCTTTAATGGTGTAGAGCCGATTTCTGTTACTTTTCCTGTCCAAGTCTTACCAGCGACAGTTTTTGATGAAACAGTTACTTCTTGCCCAACTTTCATACTAGCAAGCTCATATTCAGAAAGTTGACCTTTTACTTTAAATGGACCAGCGTGACGAAGTGTAATGCCGCTCATACCTGTTTTCTCATCAGCAGTTTTCACGATGTCATCAATTACGCCATCAGTAGGACTCGTTACAGAAAGTGTGTTTAACTTTTCTTTTGCTGCTTTAATCATTTCATCAGCTTTTTCTACTTCAAATTTTTTCATTTCAAGTTGAGATTCTAATTGTTGCACTTCAATTTCTGATGCTTTTAATGCTTCTTGAGGAAGGCCTGCATTTTTATCTTTTTGTAATTTTTGCTTCGCTGCATCAATTTGTTTTTGATACAATGTCACTTCTTTTTGTGCGATTTTCTTTTGCATTTCTGCTTCCGTTACACCTTGTTTAGCAGTAGGGTCATTATATTTAAATAGAAGCTGACCTTTTTTCACTTCATCACCTTTTTTAACAGCTAATTCATACGTACCTTTTGTTGGATCGAATGAAATTGTTTCAATTCCATTTGGAATAACTTCGCCGCCAAATTTTTGTGCATTTTCAATTTGTTTTTCGGTAACTTTATAACCGCCATATGCCATTGCTACTTCTGAACTACCGCCAGCAAAAGCAAAATATGATCCAGCTGCAATTCCGATTGCTACTACACTAGTAATTAACACTTTATTTTTCTTCTTCATCTATTTATCACCTTTTCGTTCGTTTTAGTATCTACATTAAGTATAGAAGAGGTGAAGAATATGACAAATCGTTTTAGCTTACAATAACCTTACAGTTTTGTAAGGTATGGATATGTAAATGTAATTTTGAGTTTGTACTAGTGAAACTTATACTTTAAGCAAATGAATTGACTCGTTGTTTCTTTCTTACAATAATATTGTATGAAGGAGAGGAGGAAGGAAGATGGAAGCTTATTTTAGTGCATATCCATCAAAACCATTTATTCCATACTCAAGACAACATGCCATTATATTATTTATTATGTTGGTGGGGATAGTTTTTCTGTATCAATACCAAGATGTATTACGTCAAAGTGAGTGGAATATAACGGTTCGATATGCGATTGCATTTCTATTTATAGGGAGTGAGATTGGGCTTCATATGTGGGAATGGGAAGTGGGTATTTTTGAGCTAGGCACTTCATTACCATTTGAGTTATGTACGATAAGTTTGTTGTTAGCGTCGATTATGATTGTAACGAAAAGTTATCGAATATATGAGATTGTGTTTTTTACAGGAATTATTGGTGCGTCACAAGCCATTTTAACGCCAAACGTGCAATATGCTTTTCCGCATTTTCGTTTCATTGAGTTTTTTATCGCACATATATTGCTCATTTGGGCACCGCTCTTTATGACTTGGGTGGAAGGATATCGTCCAACATTACAATCTATTAAGCGCACGATGATATTTTTAAACATTTTAATTCCTATCGTTTCGTTTGTGAATTACAAAACGGGTGGTAATTATATGTTTTTAGCTCATAAGCCAGAAACAGCTTCATTACTCGATATGTTAGGGCCGCATCCTTACTATATTATTTCATTAGAAATTGCAGCGCTTATGGGATGTTTTATTTTGTATATGCCGTTTGCGAAAAGAGAAGGGCATGCGCATAAAGAATCACTAGGATCATAACCTAGTGATTTTTTTGTTTTATAAATATTTACAATTCAGAAAATTAAGAATAAAATTAGAGGGTAAATTATATATAGAGAGAAGGGAAAACGTGGTCAAAAAAGTTTTTCTGAATGGGATGGAAGTGACGATTCAATTTATTATTTCGATTTTGGGTATTATTTGTTTAGGGGCACTGCCGAAATTATTTTATGGGTTTGAGCTGAATGCATCAAAGTACATAAAGAGTTTAAAAGAAGTGTTTGTGAACTTAATGGATATCTCCAATTTGCAATATATGAGAGATAAATTTTTATTTCCGCAGTTGTTCATCCATTATAAAGAAACGATTGTTATTTTTTTAGCTGCTTTTTTTATTTCATTATTTGTAGCATTTTGTATTGTTTATGTGATTATGAGTAGTTCACCGCGTATACAACATCGAATTAAATCATTTCTCATCTTCCTAGAATCCATTCCAGACATTCTTCTTATTTTAGGCTCACAAATTTTAGTTATATGGTTTTTTAAACAAACAGGTTTTTTACCTTTTCAAATTGCGTCAATCGGAGGCGAGTCGATTAGAGGATTGCCAATATTTTGTTTGACTATACCGACTACGATTATGTTTGTAAAAATGTTAGTGCTTCGTTTTGAAAATGAGTTAGAAAAAGATTATGTACTATTTGCTAAGGCGAAAGGACTGAATCGCTTTCATATTTTAAATCGTCATATTTTACGAAATGTGTTACTTAGTACACTTTTCTTTGCGAAAACGAATATCTTTTTTATGTTATCCAATTTATATATTATAGAATGGATTTTTAATACGGGTGGTATTTTTATGTTTTTGAAATCTTATGAGGGTATTAGGGTTGAGGTTTTCATCGTTAGTGTACTGCTTATTTATATTCCGATTTTTATTTTATTCAAATTGTTTCATTATCTCATTCCAGCTGCGATGAAGGAGAGATTATAATATGTGGACGTATATAAAACGCGATAAAAGATTTTGGATAAGCATTGGGTTTCTTCTCATATTAGTTCTTTTGAGCATCGGAAATACGATATGGAATGGTGGGCACATTAGACAAGTTACACTGCAATATGACGCGGCTGGAAATCCAGAAGTACCACCGTTTTCACCTTCATTACAATTTTTACTCGGGACAGACCGGAAAGGATATGACCTGTTACATTTAGTCATTGAAGGCGCGAAGTGGACGATTGGTATATCTATTTTAATTGCGGCACTTAGAATGGTAATAGGTGTATTTTTTGGTGTTGTACTCGGAACGTACATAAAAAGAGGGTTTTCAAAAATTGAGGCTTTTTTTGATAGTTTTACAGTTATTCCAACAGTTATGATTGCGTATTTCTTTCTCCAATCTGTGAATACCTTTGGAAGTGGAGAGGAAACAACAACTTTTTTTGAAAGGGCTTCGTTTCAAGTTGTATTACTTGTAATGCTTGTGATGCCAGTTATTGCACTGTATGTTGCGAAGGAAGTTCGTAAATTGAGAACCGAAGAATTCATTGAGGCTGCGTGTATATTAGGTGGATCAAGAAGACACATTGTTATAAAGCATCTTTTTCCGCATCTCTATATGACGTTTATACTTGTATTTCTTCAGCAATTTACGCAGACTCTTACTATTTTACTCCACTTAGGGTTACTGGAAGTATTCTTTGGCGGAACTGTTAAGTTTTTAGGACCGGTAGAAGAAATAGACTCTTACACGCATGAATGGTCAGGTTTAATTGGAGTATACTTTAGATCTTTAACAGTGCATCCATGGATTCCTCTCGTCCCAATTACATTTTTCGGACTTACTATTTTTTCAGGAAATATGATTGTAAAAAGCATAGAAGAAGCGATGATGAAAGTAAGGTTAGGCGGAGTGATAAAGAAGACAGATGTAGAAAAGGAACAACCTGCTGTGCAGTCAAAAGAAGAATTATTTACTTTTAAACATACGATTTGAAAATAAAGAAGAAGCAAGCATAATCAATGCTTACTTCTTCTTTATTTTGTAGAAACTTCACCTTCAGCTGCTGTTTGAGGAATAAAGTATCCGATTATACCACCAATTATTGCTGGAACGATCCAGCCGATTCCTAAGTTATAAAAAGGAATTGTGTGTACGATATTAGCGATAAAACTTGGTATCATTCCCACATTATCAAGTGCATGAATACAGCTAATAATGAATGCTGCAATCATCGCTCCGATATAGACAGAAGGTTTACGTTTCGTATATTTATCGATAAATGATACGAAAATTAAAATGATTGTAATTGGGTACAAAATGATTAATACGGGTAATGTAATTTTGATTAATAAACTTAATCCTAAGTTTGAAATAACGAAGCTAAAGATACAAACGTATAGTACAAGCTTCTTATATGAAATATTTGTTAGTACTGTTGTGAAATAGTTGGCGAATGCACTTACAACACCGATTGCAGTCGTTAAACAAGCAAAGATAATTGCGATACTTAATAAAACATTACCGCTTGTCCCAAAGAATTGATACATAACAGTTGCTAATAGCTGACCGCCATTTTCGAATTGTCCTAAGTTTCCGTTTGAAGCGCCAATATAACCGAGTAAGAAATAAACAATTGTTAAGAAAAGGGCAGCAATGCTTCCGCAAATAATTGTATATTTTGCAATGGATTTCTTATCGTGTATACCGTTTTGACGAATTGCATTTACAACAATTGTTGATAATACGAGAGCTCCGATTGCATCTAATGTTAAAAAGCCTTCGAGAAATCCTTTGAAAAATGGAATTTCTTTATAGTCACCGATAGGTTCTGCGAATGATCCTGGTGAAAGAATTGCTTTTGTTGCCATAATTGCAATAATTCCAAGTAAAATTGGCGTTAATATTTTTCCGATATGATCTACTAATTTGGATGGATTTAATGATAAGAAGTAGACGACTGTAAAGAAAATAGCACTAAAGACTAACATAGAATACCATTGGTCCGGGAAGAGTGGTGCGATTCCAATTTCGTAAGACACAGTTCCAGTTCGTGGAATAACAAATAGTGGGCCGATTGAAAGATAAATAATGATAGCGAATACTGCTGCGAATTTTGGGTGAACACGGCTCGCTAAAGTATTAAAACTACCACCAGCAAGGGCAACAGCGATGATAGCTAGTAAAGATAAACCGACATCTGTAATAATAAATCCTGTAATGGAAACCCACATATTTTCTCCGGAAGAAAGACCGAGAAGAGGCGGGAAAATCATATTACCAGCACCGAAGAAAACTGCGAATAGTAATAAACTAATCGAAAGTATTTGCGCTGGTTTTAAAGTTGTACGCATATAAAGAAAAGCCTCCTAATGAGCGTTTTTTTGTCGAAAATTCAAATAATTTGTCGATTAACTGTTATTATTTTAAAGGTCTGATGACTAGAAAGCAAGAGGGAATTTTAAAAATATTTTAAAATAATGCGTAAAATTGAATAAATATACTATTTATATGTTAATGCAGGAAGAAATTCACTTTTAACGTAAAAAAACACATATCGCTAGGATACGTGTGTTAAAAATAAATTTGCCTATCACGTTCTTCTTTTAAAATTTCTACAGCTTCTCGGAAACGTTGAGAATGGACGATTTCTCGTTCGCGTAAAAAGCGTAAGCTATCATTTATATCGGGATCGTCTGATAAATCAATTAGCCATTGATAAGTCGCTCGTGCTTTTTCTTCAGCTGCAATATCCTCGTATAAATCTGCGATAGGATCTCCTTTCGCTTGAATGTAAGTGGCAGTAAAAGGAACACCACCTGCATTATGGTAAAACAAGGCGCTGTCATGATTCGCATAATGCGCGTCTAATCCGGCAGCTTTCATTTGTTCAGGTGTTGCATCTTTTGTTAATTTATAAATCATTGTAGCAATCATTTCTAAATGTGCGAACTCTTCTGTACCAATATCGGTTAGTAAGCCAACGACTTTATCAGGAATTGTATAACGTTGATTTAAGTAGCGAAGAGCAGCGGCTAATTCACCGTCCGCACCACCGTACTGTTCAACTAATAATTTTGCGAGTGCTGGATTACAAGTACTCACTTTAACAGGATATTGTAATTTTTTTTCATAAATCCACATAGTTTCTCTCCTTTATATTTGCCATGGCCACGGTCCTTTGCTCCATTCCCATGGGGCGTTAGAATAACTGTTTCCAAACTGCTGAAGTGGTCCGTATCTTTCTTCAATTTTTTGTTTTAATACTCTTCGTTTATAAGAAAAATCGTTGAATTGATTTATAGCTGCAGTATCGTCGGGATGCGTATCTAAATAGAGAGTAAGTTCAACTAATACAAAGTCTAATTCTTGCAGTTCTTCAATCCATTTGTAATATTCATCAGGCAATGTTTGTGTCACGTTTTTATTCACCTTCCTTTTTTGTAAGGATTTTCATAATAATCATAAAAAGCAGGCCATAAAGTCCCTTTTCTTAAAGCTTCCTTTGGTGTGAATTGGGGTAAATTAGTTGGTTGAAAACCCATATATAAGTGGGGGGGAGTTGAGTAATATTTCTTTCCAATTGGAGGACAAGGATCGTTTGGACCATGATAAGGTATGTAGGATTTCATGAATTTATCCATGTTACAACCCTCCTTTATAAATGAAACATCCATTATTATGTATTGTATTCGTACATAATTGTCATTTATGACTCATATAAAAAACTAATAGAGACAGGGGGAGTTGAGGATGGAAGGCATTACAACATGTATCGTATTAGAATCAAAAAATTTAAAGGAAACATTGTATTTTTATGAAGGGATTTTAGGCTTTAGGCCAAGCAAGGAGAGACCTCAACTACATGTAACAGGTGTTTGGTATGACGTTGGTTTAACGAGAATTTGTTTTGTAGTAAATCGGAATTTACGAGGGCGAGAGAAGGTTGCTAATTCTTCGTGTGAATTAATAACCTTTTCAATTTCTGATATGGAAAAAGTAAAGAGAAAATTACAGTTTTACAAAATATCTTTTGCGGAAGAACAGCATGCGGATGGGGTGGTAATTACTCTTTATGATCCAGATTGCTATAAGCTTCAAATTTCATCAGAGGCATGAGTAACCATAGGGGGGATAGCGTGGATAGAATGTATGAAGAAAGCGCACTGTTTGAACATAAATTTTGGCTCAAAGTTCTCGGGGATCATGCTCAGTTTTTACTAGATGCTTTAGCTCCACAGGAGAAAGAAGATATACAGAAAGCCACCTATTTTGTAGAAAAATTCACGAACTTTTTAAATGAAATTCATACTGTAAATTTTATTGCATTTTCAAAAGATGCAGAACAAGCTGCAGAGGAGATTCGAGCATTTAAATTAAATATTATACAAAAGCAATTGGAAGGTAAAATTGTGATTCATTTTACTCCGACTTTTATTAATCATATGGTAAATGAAGTGGAGGAATATATAACAGTATTAGAATACTTAGGGAGGGGAGAAGTCCCGCCCGTTTTTCATGAACTACACTATCATCTCGCGTGGTTAACGGATGCAGCAGGGCATGCTGGTTCTATTTCAGGCGGATTAGATGTTGTGGAAAAAGGATTGAAGGAGAAAAGTGATTTGTTTGCTAAACATTTTGAACAATTTTATTTAAAAGCAGTTGAAATGACAGGTTATTTACGGGCAGAACTGAAACATTTTCCAGCTCTGAAGAAGTTTACAAAAGACGTTTCACTAGAGCTAAAGTTATTCTCGCATTTCCTTCGAGAAGTAGAAGAATTAGAGTTGTCTGAGCAAATATTAAGTTCATTATCAGCCAGGATGGCGGATCATATGGCGAGGGAGGAGTGTTACTATTTATTGAAGTTAGCACAATCCTCAGGGTTAGAGATACCGAAATGTAATCCGCTTTAAAAATAGATTGTAGGGAAGATTAAGCAGACAAATTGTAACAGTGATAGAAGTATGTGAACAGGTTTCATTATGAAAAAAATATTGACAAGCCCCTCCAAATATCTTAATGTGATTGTATAAAATTGTGTATATAAAGGGGAGTAACTTATTACAGTAAAGTCGTCATTACAGGGAGAAACCCTCGGCTTTATTGGCAACGATTCGTTGTTAGTGAGACCTTTACCAGCAATGGTAAAGGCCCCTTATTGTCTTTTTAGGACCCTTACCATATTTGGTAGGGTCCTTTTTGTATACAAAGAGAGGAGATAGAAAATGAAAAAACTTTTTAGTAGATTAAGAGTTGTATTTCATGTCCGCAAGTTTGTTCCATTCCTATTTGACTTTTTTACTTCAAAAGAGGTTTCAATAAAGAAGAAAATTTTATCTATTGCTTTTTTAGTTGGTTATGTAGCGATGCCGCTCGATTTAATTCCAGACTTCCTACCGTTTATCGGTATTTTAGATGATATTGGAATTGTGTTATTTATTTTGAATCGAATTGTAAAGATGGCACCAGTGCAATTACAAGAAAAGCATAACGTAAACGTAGGATAGGAGTTGAAAATATGGAGCAAATTATTTTAGATATAATCGAGTTTTTAAAGCAGTTTTCTTATTTTGGAGTTGTGTTAGCATTAACGTTTGAATTTATTCCAGCGGAAGTAGTTTTGCCCATGGTTGGGTATTGGGTATATGAGGGAGATATGAATTTTTGGCTAGCTGTATTAGCAGGGACAATTGGCGGAACTACAGGACCGTTAACGTTATATGCACTCGGTTATTACGGTGGTCGCCCTCTATTAATAAAATACGGGAAATACTTCTTTATTAAAGAAGAACAAATTCAAAAAGCAGATGATTTCTTTGCGAAGTATGGTCCAGTTGTGGCATTTGTTGGACGCTTCGTACCAGGAGTTCGAACACTTATTTCTGTACCGTGTGGTATGGCAAAAATGAACATATGGAAATTTAGCATATATACATTTGTAGCAATGTTCCCGTTAACGACTTTGTATATTTATTTTGGAATGAAATTAGGTCCGCATTGGGAAAAAGCGGCGGATGTTGTTGGACAATATATGTTACCGATATTAGGAGGCGTTCTTCTTATCGTGGCTAGTATCTTTATCTATAAATTTATGAAAAAACGAAACAAAACTGAATCTATTTAGTTTATTTCGCATTAACGGGCAGTAAGATTCCCACCTCAAAACTTAGCTGTAAAGCAAAGTATTGAGGTGGGAGTTTTACTTTAAATTATGATGTGCTTATTTTTGGAAATAGATGAATAGTACAGGCAAAAGACTCTGAAGGACATACACATATAGGGAATATAAAAGAGAGAGGGGAAACAACTATGTCTTGTGAGTGCTCAGGGTCAGCATTAACTTGCTGTCCAGATAAAAATTATGTGCAAGATAAAGTGTGTAGTCCGTGGTCTGCTACTGTAGTTGCAACAGCAATTGATAATGTTCTCTATACAAATAATATTAACCAAAACGTAATTGGTACTGGTTTTGTTAAATATGATGTTGGACCAGGCCCGATTACTGTAGAAGCACTTGATTCTGCTGGGGCTACAATTGATACACAAACATTAAACCCAGGAACGAGTATTGCTTTTACGTATCGCCGCTTTGATAGTATACAAGTTGTGTTACCTGCAACACCTGCTGGAACGTATCAGGGAGAATTTTGTATTACGACACGCTATTCACTTTCGTAGAAGAATAGGAGAGGGTTGAAATGGGAATGAGAAGTTCCAGTTTGTCTTGTTGTTCTAATAAAACACTTGTGCAAGATCAAGTATGTGCAGACTGGTCAATTACAGGTGCGGGTACTCAAATTGTCTATACGAATAATCTTACACAAGAAATATACGGTTCAGGTTATGTAAAATATGATACAGGTGCAAATCCGATTACAGTGGATTTTTTAGTAGGTGCTACAGTAGTCGATACGATTACTGTACAACCGCAAAGTAGTGGTACTTTCACAGTGAGGCACTTTACTACTGTTCGAATTACAACGACGGGAACGACTGTTAATCAAGGAGAGTTTTGTATTACAGTACGTTACTCAATTTCATAAAAAGGCATACCTTAAATGGTATGCTTTTTTGAATAGAGGGAGTAATGAAATATTTATTTTATAAGCAACATGTAAATTGGCAACAGTACTTGCCTTCTAAATATAGAGAAGGCTTACTTTGTATATTAATAATACTGACGGATTGAAAATCTTTACCCATATAAGATATTGTATTACCAGGAAATACAGTGAAAATATTGGTTACTGCTCCGACGATTTGAATTGTAATTACTTCGGTGCTACTAGTACTATTGTAAACCGAGACATTACCTGATATAAGGAGTATCCCATCACTTTGCCACAGTATCATCGATTGTGATGCATTTTTAGTAGAGAGAATGGTGTCATTAGTTATGAGGAAGTTCCCAGCAAATTCATTTGTTACTAGCTCGCAATTTGGATTTGGAGGAGGGGGCGGTGGGCAAGGGTCTGGGCAAATGATAGATAAAGGAGCGAAACAGCCGATATTTTTTTTATTTTTCAAACGAACCCCTCCTTTGCAAGTTTTTCTTTTACTATTATTAAATGTAAAAGCATGGCCGATGTGTTAAGAATGGCCGGAAAAATTAAAAATTATGATTGTCTAATAAGCTTAAAACCTTATAGTAGTTTTTATTATATAGAAAAGATTATATGTAAAGGGACATTAGAAAAGAATGATCATACTCTTTCAGACAAAATGTGGTTGTTTACAATAATACAAGTAATATTGGAGTTAATAATTAATTAACTGTATATTTACAAAAGTCTAATAAAATTAATTTATCATTTAAACGGAGTTAATATGTTTTCGTTACAATAGCCCTTGTAATGAATCAATTATTATGAGGAGGATTCACGTGGACAGAACTGCTTTAAGAAAAGTAAAAGGCCTTATTGGATTATTAATGATTTTTGTATTGGCGTTTGTATCATTTCCGTGGAGTACATCAGTCAAAGCGGAAGAGAAGAAACAAGAAAAGGTGCAGAGTGAGAAGAAGTTAGTTTTTCCAGTTGTAAGTGATGTACATATTAAAAACAGTGGAACGGATGATACGTTTCGCTGGAAAAGAGCGATTGAACAGTTTAATACACTTGCTCCAAAACAAGATGCATTTGTAATTGTAGGAGATTTTACTGATTCAGGATCGGTACAACAATATGATCGCTTCATGCAAGTGTATAATGAAAATGCAAATAAAGATGCGGTACGAATGAATTCTCTTGGTAATCATGATTATTGGAACGGCTTATCTGTAGAGGGAGCGCAGAAGCGTTTCTTAGAAAAAACAGGAATGGAATCGATTTATTATCATAAAGTGGTGAAAGGGTATCACTTCCTTGTTATGTCTCCGGAAGATGGGACAACTCATGGATATTATTCAGACAAGCAAATTAATTGGTTAAAAGAAGAAATGGCAAAAGCGCAAAAGGATGATCCAGAAAAGCCGATTTTCGTATTTTTACATCAACATATAAAAGATACAGTGTATGGTAGCCAAGAGTGGGGAACGAAAGATAGTGCGAAAATTAATGAGGTATTAAAAGAATATCCGCAAGTTATTACGTTTTCAGGTCATTCGCATTATCCGTTAGATGATCCGAGATCAATTCATCAAAAAGACTTTACATCAGTTGGTACATCTTCAGTAAGTTATATGGAGGTTGAAGGTGGGAAAGTACAAGGAAATATCCCGCCAGGAGCTAGTACATTAAGCCAAGGTTTATTAGTAGAAGTAGATGAAGAAGAAGTAACGATTAATCGCCGTGATTTCCATACAAATTCTTGGACAGGCGAACCTTGGAAAATTAAATTACCAGCAAAGAAAGACACATTTACACATGTAGAAGATCGTGATAAAGAAAAGCCTTATTTTGCTAAGGATGCAAAGCTTGCTGTATCAAATGTAACAGAAAATGCGGCAACAGTAACATTCCCGCAAGCGTTGGATAATCTGCTTGTTCATTCTTATCGCGTACAAGCAAAGGATAAACAAACAGGTGAGATTAAAAATAAGCTATTAGCGTTCTCAGAGTTTTACCGTGACCCAGTGCCAAAAGACCTTACGTTTACGCTTGCGGGATTAGATGGAGGGAAAACATATACGCTTGAAGTCGTTGCAATTGATTCATTTGGCAATGAAAGCGTACAGCCGTTAACGGCAGAAGTTACTACGAAAAAAGATAATATTGATCCGAATGTAAAAGTACCAAAAGCTGATGTTTTCGATGTGAACTTTGCAGATGGTACATTTAAAGATAATTCACCATTTGGTACAAAAGGTAATGTGAAGGGCAATGTGAATATTGAATATGATAAAGCATTGAAAAAGAATGTTATGAAGTTAAACGGAAAAGCAAATACATTTGGTTATCTGCCGTTTTCAGCAGCCCAAAAAGAAAAAGTAGCAAATGCATTTACGTTAGAAACTGTATTTTCAATGAATGAAATTCGTGGACAAGGTATTTTGCAAAATACAGAGAGCGGTGGAATTGGTTTTGAGTCTACAGGAAGTGGAAATGTTGAATTGTGGGCTCATATTGGTGGTAGTTATAAACGTGTTGGCGTTCAGTTAGAAGCAAACAAAACATATCATTTAACAGGAACGTATAACGGAAGTGAAATAGCAATTTATGTAGATGGTAAAAAAGTAAATAGTCAGCCAGCTAGTGGGAAAGTGTATCATCCGAACGTGCCATTTGCACTTGGTGCAGATCCAGATAGCAACGGAAATGGCGGTATTCCGTTAAATGGACAAATTGCGTTAGCAAAATTATATAGTAAAGCATTAAGTTCTTCAGAAGTATTAGCAGCGTACAATGAGTTTTTTAATCGTACGAAGTTAGAGCAAGTAAACGCGTTATATGAAGAGCTAGGAAAAGTAAAAGAAGTGTTAGCTGGTACGTATGAATTTGGTGAGAAGCCAGGTCAGTACTCAAAGGAAGCATTTCAAGAACTAGAGAAAAGCTATAACACTGCAAAGCAAGCGTTTGAAAATGTAGGAAGTACTGGAGAACAAATTGTACAAACGTATAACGAATTAAAAACAGCTAATGTAACCTTTCTACAATCTAAAGTAGCAGAAGAGCAACCAAAAACACCGAAAGAAAAATTACAAATCAATATTGAATCTGCAAAAGCAGTAGTGAAAAAAGCACAAGATGCAAATGTAACAGACGGTTCAGTGAGATCATTGAGTCAAAAAATTACAGTTGCAGAAGCTGTATTAAAAGATGTGAAAGTAAAAGATGCACAGGTAGAAACGATGAATCGTACGATAGAATATGCGATCTCACTCGTTGAAAAAAGTATCAACAAGTAAGTTATAAGAAAAAGAAGCTTATCATGATAGGCTTCTTTTTTGTTATACTAAAAGTAGTATAGAAAGAGGGAGCGAATAATTTGGAACAGAAAAAGCTAAAAAGAATTCTTGAATATGTATGGATCGCCGTTGTGCTCCTTGTAGGATATTATTTATTAAAAGATAAAAGTATATGGATTCTATTTTTAATGACTTTCTTATTAGCGGGTTTAGGCACGTTATTTATTAATTTCTTCTTTGATAGTGTAAATGCGTGGAAGAAAAAAAAGAAGGAGACGAAGTAAAGGGGGAGGCTATGCAAAAGTAGAAGCTCATATATCAGGTCATTATTTTCCTATTATTTGCAGGTATTGGAGTTTTTTAATACGCTACACTGATAGGGAATTGGGCATGATTTACAGCTTGCATCTGTATATTCACCATTTTACAATCGTTAAAGCAAAAATATAATAAGGTGAAACTTTAATCAGTGGGGGGTGTTCATCCCCCATTGATTATTAGCCCTCACCAATCGGGATAAAACATGAAAATAGCTCGCCGTTTCATCGGCGAGCTATTTTGTTATGCTTTTTTCGTCTCATCATTTGTTTTTTCAGTAGCTAAATGACTATGTTTTCTAGAGTAGAAGAAATAGAAGCATAAGCCGACTATAAGCCAAACTGCAAAGCTAATCCATGTCGTTTTAGACAAATTGATCATTAAATATAAACAGCAAAGAATTGCGACAACTGGTAGTACAGGTACGAAAGGAGTACGGAATCCGCGCTTTAAGTCAGGATGTGTCTTTCGTAAAATAAGTACAGCAAAGCAAACGAATGTGAAGGCTGTTAATGTACCGATGTTTACTAAATTCGCGAGTAAATGTAGGTCTAAAAGTCCTGCTAATAAAGCGGCAACAACGCCAGTAATCCACGTATTTAATAAAGGGATTTTCACTTTTTTATTTACGCGTGCTAACGCTTTTGGAAGTAAACCGTCGCGGCTCATCGCATATGAAACACGAACTTGTCCATACATAACGACTAAGAGAACGGTTGTCATTCCAGTCATCGCACCAACAGCGAGTAATCCTGCAATTGTATCTTCACCAACGAAATGCAATGCAAATGCGACTGGATCAGAAACATCTAATTGTGTATAAGGAACCATGCCTGTTAAAACGAAAGATACGATCATGTATAAAACAGTACAAATAAGAAGGGAACCAATAATGCCAATTGGTAAATCACGCTGTGGTTTTTTCGTTTCTTCTGCCGCAGTTGCGATTGCATCAAACCCTAAAAAGGCGAAGAATACAGTGGCAGCTCCAGTAATAATACCGTCGTATCCGAATGGAATGAACGGTGTCCAATTTTCAGGCTTTACATATTTTGCGCCTGCAACGATAAAAGCAATGATAACAGCTAGTTTAATAAGAACCATAATATTATTAATGCGTGCACTTTCACGTATACCGAAACTTAAAAGGCCAGTAATAAGAAGTAAAATACAGACAGCTGGTAAATCGATGATACCACCTTTTCCAGTGCCGGGGGCCGAGGCGATTATGGCGGGAAGGTGTATGTTAAATCCTTGTAGTAAAGATTGTAAATAACCAGACCACCCAACAGCTACAGCTGCAACGGCAAGTAAATATTCGAGCATTAAACACCATCCGACGATGAAGGCGACGACTTCTCCGACTGTCATATATGCGTAAGTATACACACTTCCTGAGACAGGTATAGAAGAAGCAAATTCAGCATAACAAAAGGCTACACAAGCACAAGTAAATGCAGCGATAAGGAATGATAGCATAATACCAGGACCAGAATGTTTTGCTGCGACAATACCTGTTAATACAAAAATCCCTGTTCCAATTACGGCGCCGATTCCTAAAAACGTTAAATCGAGTGCAGTTAATGTTCTATCTAGTTGCTTTGGTGATTCAGTACTGAGCGGTTTTTTTCGTAATAATGACTTCATTTTGGACTCTCCCCCCGTTTTTCATTTCCATAACTGCGAATATAGTATGAGCCCATTAGAAAAGAGTACGTAAGTAAATGGAGGTACAGTTATGGTATGTAGTTTTTTAAAGTTTCTGGATTAACTTTATTATAATTCAGAATATTTTGTCAAATAAAACTTTAACAAATAAAATGCGGATGAATAGGGGAAACTATGTGCGGAAATGGATGCGGGTTAACAAAAAGATTTATTTTATATAGTAGGAGAAGATGCTATGTTATTTTATTTTGAACTTGTCGTCATTTTACTTTGTACGAAATTAGCTGGTGATATTAGCGTTAGACTCGGTCAGCCTTCTGTACTTGGTAAATTAATTGTTGGTATTATTATCGGTCCTGCGATGCTAGGTATTATTAATAGTTCAGAACTTATTGATGAGCTTAGCGAGATTGGTGTTTTGCTACTTATGTTTATGGCGGGACTTGAAACAGATTTAGAAGAGTTAAATCGGAATTTGAAATCGTCGTTTGCAGTAGCAGCTGGTGGAATTATTTTTCCTTTTATCGGTGGATATGTAACGGGATTATTGTTTGGATTAATACAATCTCATGCTATTTTTTTAGGATTATTACTTTGTGCAACATCGGTTAGTATTACGGTGCAAACGCTAAGAGATTTAGGGAAGATGAATACGAGAGAAAGTACAACGATTTTAGGTGCTGCTGTATTTGATGATGTGATAGTCGTTATTTTATTAGCATTTGTAATGAGCTTTTTAGGAACGCAAGATGTGAATATAACACTTGTTATTGCAAAGAAAATTATTTTCTTTGTAAGTATCGTTTTTATCGCATGGAAAGTTGTTCCGTGGATTATGAAAATGCTTGTCCCACTTCGTGTATCGGAAGCATTAATTAGTGCAGCTCTTATTATTTGTTTCTCTTTTTCGTATTACAGTGAAATGATGGGAATCGCAGGTATTATTGGAGCTTTTGCAGCAGGGATTGCGATTTCGCAAACAGAGTACAAGCATGAAGTAGAACATAAAATTGAACCGATTGCGTATGCGATATTTGTACCAGTTTTCTTCGTAAGTATTGGAATGGAAATTACATTTCAAGGTATCGGAAGTCAGCTTTGGTTCATTATCATTATGACGCTCATCGCAATTTTCACAAAGTTAATTGGATCAGGTTTAGGAGCAAGACTAACAGGATTTAACTTACAATCTTCTATTAGTATCGGTGCGGGGATGGTGTCGCGCGGGGAAGTAGCGCTTATTATCGCAGCAAATGGACTTACGGCAAATTTATTAGCGAAAGAAAATTTCACAGCTATTGTCATTGTTGTTATATTGACAACAATTATTACGCCGCCACTTTTGAAGAAGTATTTTGTATAGGGAGGAAGGGCTTATCTGATGTAGGTAAGCTCTTTTTTTATCGCAAAAAGCAATAGTCATGTAGCGTGAATGGTTTGTAATTATGGTAAAATCTACGTATATGCTAGGGCGAGGAGAGAAATGTGTGAAGATTACTAAGGAGAAGGTTATAGGTGTAATTATACTCCTTTTATTGTGCATACCATTTACTGCATGGAAAGAATCAAAAGTGAAAGATTTTCCGGTTTCTATTTTTTCAGAAGAAGCAGATGGTGAGTACGATCAAAAGGTGAAATATACTGCTTTTTTACCTAATGTTGCGATTTGGATGAACGGTTGGGAAAAGAAGTGGACAGAAGGGGAAAGAACTGTTTATCAAAAAGGAAATCGCATTGTAAATGTGTTTCATCCTCCTGGCGATGATGGTTTTTACCTCCTTGAAGCAAGAGAAAATAAGAGAACGCAACCGTGAGAAGTGGAGGTTAAATGGTGAAAGCTTCAACATTACTATTTAAAATTGCAAATAATATGGATCAATTTTCACCAGCTGAGAAGAAGGTTGCCATGTATATAATGGAGAACGCAGAGATCGTTCCAAATTTAACGACAAAAGAAGTGTCTACAAATGCGGGATCGAGTGAGGCGAGTGTTGTACGTTTTTGTAAAACAATCGGTATTGGAAGCTTTAAAGCATTTAAGATAGCACTCGTTCGTGAATTAACAATTGTTGATTATAATATTAACGACTTTTCAGTGATGAATACAGAAGATGGACCGTACGATTTGTTTAATAAAGTTACATATGTGAATAAAGCTGCAATTGAGGCGAGTGTGACTGCGATAGATAAGAAGGAACTAGAGAAGGCTGCAGATAGTATTGTAAAGGCTAATAAAATCATATTTTACGGTGTTGGTGGATCAGCTACACCGGCGATGGACGGAGCTTATAAATTTACTAGACTTGGATTTACTGCGATGATGCTATCTGATTTTCATATGATGTTACCGCTTGTGACGAATTTAAAAGAAGATGATATATTTGTTGCGATTTCAACTTCTGGTCGTACGAAAGATGTACTTGAAATGGCGCAATATGCGAAGAAGCGAGGAGCTACAGTTATTGCGATTACAAAGCTAGATCAATCATCTCCTTTATATAAAGCGGCAGATATTCGCCTTTGTATGCCGGATGTAGAGCAAGACCATCGCATTGCGAGTATTGCTTCACGAATGACGCAGCTAAATATGATTGATGCTTTATATGTTATTACTTTTAACCGTATTGGTAATAATGTGATAGATCAATTTATGGAGACGAGAGAAGAAGCTTTGCGGTTACGGAAGTTAAAGTAGAAGAAAAGATGAGGGGACTCATCTTTTTTTATTATCTTTGACACAAATATGTCATGTTGTGAAATTTTATTTCATAAAATAAGAAAGGGTTATTGATTTTTAATTTCTTAAAGTTATAATAAAAGTGTGAAATATAATTTCGAAGAGGGTGGCAATATGTTAGAAAATTTATCGACAGAACACCGTAATGAGAAAACGACGAATCTAGATGAGATGAGTATAAAAGAAGTGTTACAAAGCATGAATGAAGAAGATCGAACTGTTGCGTTAGCAGTTGAAAAAGAGATAGAACAAATTGAAAAGGTTGTACAGACTGTTATTAAATCTTTTGAAGAAGAGGGCCGATTAATTTATATTGGGGCTGGTACGAGTGGCCGTTTAGGTATTTTAGATGCGGTTGAATGTCCACCTACATTTGGAACAGATGATAAAATGGTGCAAGGATTTATAGCAGGTGGATTGAAAGCGTTTACTAAGGCGGTGGAAGGTGCCGAAGATCGCGAAGAGTTAGCAGAAGAAGATTTGAAAAGTATTGGATTAAACGAGAAAGATACGGTTATTGGAATTGCAGCAAGTGGTAGAACACCTTATGTAATTGGCGGATTGAAATACGCAAGTAGTGTGGGAGCGAGTACGGCGAGTATTTCTTGTAATAAAAATGCTGAAATAAGTAAGTATGCAAAAATCAATGTAGAAGTAGAAACAGGCGCAGAAATATTAACAGGCTCAACACGTTTGAAGGCTGGTACAGCGCAAAAATTAGTGCTTAATATGATTTCAACAGCGTCAATGATTGGTGTCGGAAAAGTCTATAAAAACTTAATGGTAGATGTTCAATCTACGAATGAAAAGTTAGTAGAACGATCAAAACGAATTATTGTGGAAGCAACAGGAGTTAGTTATGAAGTAGCGGCAGAGTATTACGAAAAAGCAAATCGTAACGTGAAAGTTGCTATCGTTATGGTATTACTACAGTGTGAGTACGGGGAAGCAAAAGAAAAACTAAAAGAAGCGAAAGGGTTTGTGAAGAAGGCGCTATAAAGTATAGGGAGGGGGATTCTATTATGAAGAAAGAAGAGAGAATGGCCAAAGAAATTTCGGAGCAACTTGGGGGAATAAAAAATATTCGTGGTATTGCTCATTGTATGACGAGACTGAGATTAACGCTTCATGATGAAGGTAAAGTGAATATGGACCTTTTGAAAAAGGTTGAAGGCGTTATGGGTGTCATTGAAGACGAAACGCTTCAAGTTGTCGTTGGCCCAGGAACGGTAAATAAAGTAGCTGCTGAAATGGAAGTTTTAACAGGATTGCGAATTGGTGAGGTTGCAGATCATCACCTTGAAGATATCGGTCAAGAGATAAAGTCAGAGATGAAGAAGAAAAATAATACACCAGTGAAGAACTTTTTACGAAAAATAGGTAGCATTTTTATTCCATTAATACCAGGTCTTGTTGCGTCGGGAATTATAAACGGAGTTGCTAACTTCGCGAAAAACGCAGGTGCTGATCCGAATGCAACATGGTTACAAATGTTATTACTTATTGGTGGCGGTATCTTTACATTCTTAGGCATTTTAGTCGGTTGGAATACAGCGAAAGAATTTGGCGGGACACCAGTCCTTGGGGCAATTGCAGGTATTTTAATTTTCAATCCGGCGATGGCAAATGTGAAATTATTTGGTGAAGCAATGGTACCTGGACGGGGCGGCTTGTTTGCAGTTATTTTTGCAGCATGGCTTATGGTTGTAGTTGAGAAAAGAGTACGAAAAGCAGTGCCAAATGCAGTTGATATTATTGTAACACCGCTTATTACTGTATTAGCTGTAAGCATAGTAACGATGTTAGTGATTCAGCCAGCAGCGGGGTTCTTATCTGATGGTATTACGAGCGGTATTAACGCAATTTTAAATGTTGGTGGGGCATTTGCTGGAGCAGTGCTAGCCGGAACGTTTTTACCACTCGTTATGGTCGGATTACACCACGGTTTAACACCGATTCATATGGAATTTATTAATCAAACGCACGTAACACCTTTATTACCAGTACTCGCGATGGCTGGTGCTGGGCAAGTGGGCGCAGCAATTGCGATTTATGTAAAAACAAAAAATAAACGACTTCGTAACGTAATTAAAGGTGGATTACCAGTTGGGTTTTTAGGAATTGGCGAACCATTATTATACGGGGTTACATTACCACTTGGGAAACCGTTTATTACCGCTTGTTTAGGAGCGGCCGTTGGTGGTGCATTCCAAGCAGTTATGAAAACGGCTTCACTCGGAATTGGCGTATCAGGATTATCTTTAATCCCGTTAATTGCTGATAATAAATATTTACTATATTTCTTAGGTTTAGTCATTGCGTATACTTTCGGATTTATCTTCACGTACTTCTTCGGATTTAAAGAAGAAATGGCAGAAAACATATAGAGAAAGGGATTCCTTTCTCTTTTTCTATTCATAGAAAGGGAGATTCATATGATAGGAGTTTCAATTTATCTTTCAAAAGGGCAAGTAGACAAACAAAAAGAGTGGCTAAAAATAGCGAAGGAAAACGGGTTTTCGTCTATTTTTACATCACTTCATATTCCGGAAGATGACCCAGGTACGTATAAAGAGTTAATTCAAACATTAGGGAAACAGGCTCTCGAAAATGAAATGGAATTAATGGTGGATGTCTCTCCAAAATCGTTAAACCATTTAGGAATAACATATGAAAATGCGGAAGCGTTATTGGGATGGGGCATTACTGGTTTACGAATGGATTACGGCATTGCGCCAAAAGAAATAGCGCGTGTATCTCATAAGATGAAAGTGGCTTTAAATGCGAGTACGATTACAGAATCTTTCTGGGGAGAGTTAATCGCTGAAAAGATACGGGTAGAGAATGTAGAAGCGTGGCATAATTTTTATCCGCGCCCAGAAACAGGACTAGCAAAATCCTTCTTACAAAAGCAAAATCAATATTTACATGAGTGCGGAATAAAAACGATGGCATTTATTCCAGGAGATGAGGAAAAACGTGGTCCGTTATATGAGGGCTTACCAACTTTAGAAAAACATCGCAGTATGCGTTCACTTGAAGCGTATTTAGAACTTGTTCAAGAGTGTGACGTCGACAAAGTGCTAATTGGAGACATAAGCGCGAGTCTAGAAAGTGTACAAGAAATAGCAAGTGCGAGTAGAGGGATTATTCCGGTGCGATATCAATCATTTATAAATGATAGCGAAACTGTACAACTGTTAGAACGAGTGCATACGAACCGGCTTGATCCAGCACGTGATGTCATTCGCTCTGTCGAATCAAGAGAAGGAAATAAAGTTGTATTACAACCGATGAATACAATTTCAAGAAAGAAAGGTAGTATTACAATTGATAATGAATTGTACGGTAGATATGCTGGGGAAATGCAAGTTGTTGTAAATGATTTACCTGTAGATGAGAAAGTGAATGTTGTCGGAATGGTTGTGGAAGAGGACGTGCCGTTATTGCCTTATATTGGTGCTGGAAAAAAGTTTCAACTTTTTCTGTGTGATAGAGTAAAAGCTTGAATTTGCGCTATTTTATAAAAGACATTATTCGTAAAACGGATAATGTTTTTTGTTTTCTTTAAAAAAAGCATTTGACGAATGAAAAGAAATACCGTATTGTTTTGTCTTGTGAATAAACGTTCACCATAACAAAACAAAAAGGAGAGTTCAAAATGAATCAATATATTGGGAATTTAATTATTCGTATCGTGTTAGGAGTTACTTTTTTTGCACACGGTTTAGCAAAGTTTCAATCAGGTATCGATAACGTAGCAGGGTGGTTTACAAGCATCGGCTTACCAGGTGGTCTTGCATACGGCATAGCAACAGTTGAATTAGTTGGTGGTATATTATTAATTATCGGTTTAGGCGTACGATATGTAGGATTGTTATTCGCTCTTATTTTAGCGGGAGCTATCGTAAAGGTAAATGGAGCAGCAGGCTTATTAGGAGATGGAAAGAATCCGGGATATGAATTAGATCTTGCATTATTATCAATGGGTGCGTATTTATTCGTTGTAAAAGCAGAAGGATATGTAGATCGTTTCTTAAAAGAGAAAGTAATGAAAACGAAGTAAATTTCATTTTTTAAGTGTTGACTTGACGACTTGGTGTAACTATAATGATTACATCAAGTCGATTAACGATAAAATGATTTATATATTTTTTTATCCTAGTTGTAACTAAATTGGTTACAACTAGGATAAAGCTTAAAGAATAAAGAAATATAAAAGAGTAAATAAAAAGTGGAGGAAATAACATGTCAAAATTACATTTAGAGGTTTTTACAGGATCTGAGCAAGCATTTCAAGTTACATCCACAATTGTATACGGAGAAAAAGATGCAATTCTTATCGATGCACAATTTTTATTAAGTGATGCGCACCGTTTAGCAGCTCAAATTATTGAAACAGGAAAGAATTTAACTCATATTTATGTGACTCATTTCCATCCAGATCACTATTTTGGATTAAATGTATTACATGAAGCATTTCCAGAAGCAAAGATTGTTGCGTTACGGAATACTGTTGAAGATATTCGTAATACACTTGAGAAGAAAGTGGAACAGTGGAAACCATCTATTGGGCATAATGTTCCTCATCAACCAATTGTTCCAGATGAATTAACAGAAGAGAAATTGATTTTAGAGGGAAATGATTTAATCATTAAAGGTGGTTTGCAAGGTGATACACCGAATAATAGTTATGTATGGATTCCATCATTAAAAGCCGTTGTTACAGGCGATATCGTTTATAACAATACTTTCGCATGGACGTTAGAAACAGATGCTGAAGCTCGTCATAAATGGTTAGAAACATTAAGTGAACTTGAAAATCTTCACCCTGAAATTGTTGTAGCGGGTCATCGTGATTATGACGTACCAAATACAGCAGATGCGATTAAGCATACTCGTAAATATTTAGTAGCATTTGATGAAGTTCTTGCAGGAAATCCTTCAAGTGAAGAAATTCAAACGGCAATAAAGGAACGATTCCCGCGCGTTAAAGCGTTAGAAATTGGACTTGTTTTAGCGGCAAACGCATTTGGGGTGAAAAAATAATGGTACAAAAAACAAATTTAGAAATTATTCGAAGCACATATGAAGGATCAGCTTCTTCGAATGCAAAACATTTAGCGGAAGCTCTCTCTGAAAAAGTAGAGTGGACAGAGGCAAAAGGTTTCCCGTACGGCGGAACGTATATAGGTGTAGAAGCTATAATGGAAAATGTATTTAGCCGTTTAGGATCAGAATGGGATAATTATAAAGCGAGTGTAAATACGTACCATGAAGTAAACGGGAAAGATATGATTGTTGCTGAAGGTGTGTATTCTGGGATTTATAAAGAAACTGGAAAAGCGTTTGAAGCAGAATTTGTTCATGTATGGCAAATAGAGAATAGAAAAATTATAAAATTCAAACAATATGTAGATAGTTATATTGTGCGAGAAGCGATGAAGGTTTAAAATGAAATAAGGAAACAAATGGAATCGGCTGTGCGCAGGCGATTCCATTTGTTTATGTGATTATTAGGGGAATGGGGAATACATAATATGAAAAAATGGATTATAGGGACAATTACAATGATTGTAATTGCGATAGGAGCTGTATTCGGTGTTACGAAACTTCTTAATTATATAGAAGAAGAAGAGAAAAGTCTGAAAGCACAAAATGTAACGGGGCAACAAGGGAAGAAAGAAAAGGAAGGGAAGCAACAAGCTAGTGAAGATGAAATTATTTCTACAATGCATAGGATGGTACATCAAAAAGTGAAATCCTCTGAAAAATGGGGATTTATTGAAATGACAAATAAGGAAATTCGTAGTGCGAAGGAAGCAGTAGAAAGGAGTACAAATTTTAAAAATAAATCAAAGCTACTTTCTACTTTAGAGCGCTGGGAGAAAGGGGATTTTTCACAGACGGTTGAGGAGCATAACTTTTTGTGGGAAATTCAAGGCGGTGATACCGGAAAGGCAACAGAACGTTTATCGCCAGAAGAAGAAAAACAGTATGTGAAAGAAATGAAAGGTAAATAAAAACATCGCCACTCTGGTGGCGATGCTTTTTCATTAAGAATGCTTTCGTACTAAAGCTCTAGTCGTCTGAGGAGAAACAGTTTTAAAATGAGAGAATAAATAGCACCCTGTAACGACGATAATTGTCCCGAAAATTTGAATCCATGTTAGTTCTTCTCCAAGGAAAATAAATGCTAAAATAGCTGTGAAAATTGGATTGAAATTTAGAAAAATACCCGATGTAGTAGCTCCTAATTTCTGTACACCAATGTTCCAAAATACCATACAAAGGACCGTTGAAACGAGTCCTGTATATAAAAGTGATGTTATGAAGGAAGAATTAATATTGGAAACAGTGAAGTTGCCTATGTTAAATGGAAGCAATAAAATGACGCCGAAAATACCAGAATATAACGTCGCCATTAGCGGTGTAACTGTTTTTGTCGCCCATTTACTGCAAACAGAGTAAATACCCCAAATACATACTGCCGCCATCATCCATAAATCTCCGCTATTAAAATGTAGTGAAAATAAAAGTGCGAAATTTCCTTTTAAAAGGACGAGCATAACCCCGAAAAATGAAAGAATCATAGAAAGAATTTGAAGTGTATTTACTTTTTCTTTTAGAAATAGCACAGAAAATAATGCAATCGAAATAGCGTTCAATGTAGAAATAAGACCTACATTCGTTGCGGATGTTTTTTCTAGTGCTAAAAATTGAAAGATGTTAAAAAGAGCAACGCCTGAAATGCCCATAAGTATTAACGGAAGTATTGCAGCACGAGGCGGAATGATTTTTTTTTCTTTAAACCATACCATCGGTAATAAACAAACAATGGCAATCATCCATCTTAAACTTGTCAGTGTCATTGGTGATGCATGATCAACGAGCGATTTCCCAACGACGAAATTCCCTCCCCATAGTAAGCTCGTTAATAATAGTAAAAAGACGTAAAAATAAGGCATGTCAAAATCCCCTTTGCCGTAATTAATATGAATTATAAATAATTTTAGCATTTTTCTTTATTATGTAATATATTCTTTTGTATAATGGTTAAAAAACGATAAAATGTTTTGTTGTAAATATAATTTATAGAAAGATGTTCAGTTTTGTGTAAGGTGTGAGGTGTTTTTTCGAATAATCATCGGTAAGAAAAAAGGGGGGATTTTGATGGAGTCATCTGTTATTAAAGTGTTAGATGATTTAGATGTACAAATTTTAGATATATTGCAGAAGGAGTCACAAGTAAGTAATGCAGAGCTTGCACGACGCGTTAATTTATCACCGGCTGCTATGCATGCAAGAATAAAAAGGTTAGATGGGGAAGGTTTTATTGATAAGCAAGTAGCAATTTTAAATCAAGAAAAGCTTGGTTTTGATTTACTATGCTTCATATTTATGAGTACGAATATTCATCAATCAGATAAGCTGGAAGTGTTGGAAAAAGAATTAGAAGCGATGCCGGAAGTGTTAGAATGTCACTGTTTAACAGGAGAGTATGATTATTTATTAAAGGTTGCAAATCGTGATCGTAAGGAACTGGAGCAGTTTATCAGAAAGCTGAATAAGCTTGGTATTACACGTATACAGACGAGTTTAGCACTTCGTGAAATTAAATATTCGACGGTATTGCCGATACGAAATGAGGAACCGAGCATCGATTAAGTTGCTTGGTTTTTTGTTTGTATCAAGTGAAACTTTAATCAGTGGGGGTTTTGTTCATCCCCCACTGATTATTAGTCTTCACCAATCGGGCGTTTACGGGCAGTTGATCTCCCACCTAACTTCTTTGCTTCAGCCGAATTTTGAGGTGGGAGTCTTACTGCCCGTTAATGCGGGATAAAATTCAGAAAAGTGATTGACGGAGAGAAAAGAGAGAGGTATTATTATATGAAATTATGAATTAAAATTCATGTAATGTTATAAATATTAATTCTGGGGGCAAGGGGATATAATATGAAAATCTTTAATGCGGTTACAAGTGATGTGAAAGAAATTTATAATCTCATTGAAATGTATGCAAAAGAAGGAGTTGTTTTGCCGCGTTCTCTTTTGTCTCTCTATCAATATTTACAATGTTTATATGTTATGAAAGAAGGAGAGGAAGTCGTTGGAGTTGCTGGTTTACACGTGTTAGGAGAGGATCTTGCAGAAGTACGATCGTTAGTAGTTTCGCATACATATGCAGGAAAAGGGATAGGGCGTAAGTTAGTGAATTATGTAATGAATGAGGCGGCAAAGATAAAAGTGAACAGGGTAATTTCTTTAACATATGAAACGGAATTTTTTCAAAAGTGCGGGTTTGATTTTGTGAATAGAGAAGCATTACCAGAAAAAGTGTGGATTGATTGTAGACATTGTCCAAAAGTTGATTATTGTGATGAGGTGGCGATGATACGGTATGTTGGATGAAATTTTTAGAGAGAAAAAAGGCCCACTATTATTTAAGAAATAGTGGGTATCTATATTTTAGTCAGAAATGAGAAGTTGTTAAGAATTTGAATTCGTTTGTCTTACTGCAAAATTATAAAGCGGATCTCTAAGTTCATAGTTATACGTAAAACCGTCGACAAGCCCTACAACTTTATCGTTATCATAAAGGTCGAGCATAAATTGTGCCATTTGTTTTGCGGTGTGGAATTTCGGTACAACATTATCGTATTGGAACTCATCAATGTCAAATGAGCGTTTCGCAAATTCTGTTTCAGTTGCAGCAGGAGCTAAAACTTTTGCTTGCATTTTTGCCCCTTGTTCTTTCAGTTCGTGAGACAGCCCTTCTGTAAATGCACTTACATAAAACTTCGTAGCACAGTACGTAACAGCATTAGCAACAATCGTGTATCCACCGCCCGATGAAACGTTAATAAGCTGTGTTCCTTCGGTCATTGAATAATCTCGAACGAAAAGGGAAGATAGTATTGTTAGTGCTTCTATATTTACATGCAACATCGTTTCTATCTTGTTTAAATTTTGTTCAGCAATTGAGGCGAAATTACCAAAACCTGCGTTGTTAATCCACGTTTCAATTTGAAAAGTTTGTAGGCTTTCATAAAGTTTATAAACGTTTTCAGTGACGGATAAATCAGTTCTTCGAATGACAACATCCAACTCTGGATGCATTTCGTTAATTTTCAATTTTAATCCGTCTAATTCTTCTTGTCTTCGAGCTACAAGTATTAAATTTTTTCCGCGAGATGCAAAGGCTAAAGCGGATTCATAGCCAATTCCTGAACTAGCACCAGTAATAACAGTATATTTCATATAAGAGCCTCCTAAATTTAAATTAATTTATTATGGTTAGATTGTATTTGTTAGAGTATACTCTAAGTCAAATGTTTTTTATAATTTGGATAAGGCAGTAAAATATATGAGAATAAATGGCGTGCGGAGGGAGTATGGTTATGTACACAATTAGCGAGGTAGCTAAATTATTAGGAGTGAGCACACATACATTACGTTATTATGAAAAGGAGAATATATTAATTGCAAATCGCGATGCAAATGGGAATAGATTGTATGCAGAGTCACATATAAAGTGGTTGCAGTTTGTAATGAAGTTAAAACAAACACAAATGCCGATAGCGAAAATAAGAGAATACGCTAGATTATATACAGAAGGGGAGCACACAATGGAAGCTCGTTTACAACTTTTAGAAGATCATAAAAAATCCATTCAAACTCAAAGAGAAAACTTAGTAATTACAGAGAAGATGCTTGAAAATAAAATTATTGCATACAAAGACTCGTTGGAAAGTAAATAGCGTACAAAATATTTCGTTCTTTGTTGCATGTTGAAAAGGGAGTACAGGTCTTTGTTTTGGAATTTATCTATGAGTATTTTATTATAATGTGCCGATAAATTAAAAAAGAGCAGTTAGCTAAAAGCAACTGCTCGATTCAAAGGGATCTCCAAGGGGGAATGGAGAAAATATTTTGTTACTACCATTATTGACAGATTATTAAGAAATATACATGTGAATTTAAGAAATTTAAAATATTTTTGGGTTAATAGAATCCGGGTGTTGACACTTTATCAATTGGTCATGTAGAATATTTATGAATGACATTCAGTCATTTTTTCTGTGAAAGGGTGTAGATAAGCAACTTTTATATGTAGTTAGCTTAATAACGGAACAAATATAAGGATAAATGAGGATGATATTGTTTTTTTAAATAGTAGTTAGCGTGAGATTATATTTTTTTAATTAAAAATGACTGACGGTCAGTCATTAAGTAATAGAAGGTGAGAGATATGAAAAATAAAGCTTGGTTATATGTCATATTAACATGTATTTTTGAAGTCTTTTGGGTGTTTGGTTTTAATACAGCTCATACTTGGTGGCATTGGGTCATTATTGTAGGAGTTATCGCTGTTGATTTTCACTTCCTTTCTAAAGCGTGTGAACATCTTGCGACAGGGACAGTATATGCGGTGTTTGCTGGGGCTGGTACTGTAGGAACTTTCTTAATGGATGTTTTTCTTTTCGGTGGAAGTTTTAGTTTAGGAAAATTATTCTTCATTGTGATGGTTGTAGCAGGCGTTATCGGTTTAAAATTGGCTGATAATAAAGCAGAGACTGTGGAAGAAGCTATGGAAGGAGCTGCTTAAAAATGGGTTGGTTTTTCGTATTTTGTGCTGCAATTAGTGAAATAGTCGGTGTGATAGGCCTTAAAATGTATAGTAAAGATAAGACGTTAGCAAATGGAGCGATTTATATAGGTGGATTTGCAACTTCCTTCGCATTTTTATACACATCTTTCTTGTTCTTACAAGTAAGTGTGGCTTATGCGGTTTGGATTGGCATTGGAACAGCAGGCGCAGTTTTATTAAATATGTTTCTGTTTGGTGAATCGAAAAGTAAGGCACGTTTGATTAGTGTAGCTCTTATCGTATGTGGAGTTACGGGATTAAAGGCTCTTTCATAAGAAAATGATATTAAAGTTGAATCTCCTAACGATTTGTTGGGAGATTTTTATTATGAAAAGTGCACTATAATTGACAGTACAGCTAGTTATTTTATAAAATGAGTGACAGTCATTCAATACGCGTGTGAAAGGGTTTAGATGATGAATAAAAAAGAAAGAATTGTCTATGCAGCTATTGAAGTATTTCAGGAAAAGGGCGTTGAAAAAACGAAGATTTCTGATATCGTGAAATTGGCTGGCATTGCGCAAGGAACGTTCTATTTATATTTTCCTTCTAAGTTAGCTGTTATGCCTGCAATAGCAGAAGTGATGGTTGAGAAGATGATACTTGCAGTGAAAGAAAAAGTACAGAACGATTCACCTTTTTCAAGTAAAGTTGAGCAAGTAATAGATGCGGTATTTAACTTTATAGCTGAATATCGTGAAATACAAGCATTAATGTATGCGGGCCTTGCATCAACTGAACATATAAAAGAATGGGAAGCTGTATATGAGCCTCTTTATATGTGGCTAAGTGAATTTTTAAGTGAAGCAAAAGAAGCTGGTGAAATTCGTGATTCGGTTCATGCAGAGAGAACAGCGAAGTTATTTATTGCTCTTGTTGAATCAGCAGCGGAACAAGTTTATTTATATGATCATAAAGATGACGAGCAAGTGGGCTTGCAAAAGGCAGAAGTACTAGATTTTTTAACACATGCACTACATATAAAGAAATAGTAAGATGAACCTGTCTGAAAAGGTAGGTTCATTTCTGCGAAAAACTGAATGATAGTCATTCACCCTGTATTTATGTATGTGTGGAAGGATAGAGTGAAATTCTAATGAGTGGGGTGATCTTCACTCAGTAGTAGCCCACAAATAGCAGGATAAAGAAAAAGCTTCTTGGGCGTTATTTTTTGAGAGGAACTTACGGGAAGAGGTGTTAAAAATTGAAGAAACCGATAAAAGAACAAAAGATGGTATTGATCATTCTTTTGAGTAATATATTTATCGCTTTTTTAGGGATTGGGTTAATTATTCCGGTTATGCCGTCCTTTATGAATGATATGAATTTAACAGGAAAGACGATGGGCTATCTCGTTGCAGTATTTGCAATGGCTCAGCTTATTACTTCACCTATTACAGGCCGGTGGGTCGATCTTTACGGTAGGAAGAAAATGATAATCATTGGATTATTTATTTTTGGTGTTTCAGAGCTTCTTTTTGGATTAGGAAAAGATGTGTGGATGCTTTATGTAGCAAGGGTGTTAGGCGGAATTAGTGCTGCGTTTATTATGCCGGGTGTTACAGCATATGTTGCGGATATTACATCGATTCAGGAACGTCCAAAGGCGATGGGCTATCTTTCAGCAGCTATTAGCACTGGATTTATTATAGGGCCTGGAATCGGCGGGTTTATTGCAGAATACGGTATACGTGTACCTTTCTTTGTGGCAGCAGTGATTGCCTTTATAGCATGTGTGATTTCGATCTTTATTTTGAAAGAGCCTTTAACGAAAGAGGAGCTTGCAGAGATTTCCGCTAATACGAAAGAATCAAGTTTTATCGGGGATTTAAAGAAATCATTAAATCCAATGTATGCAATCGCATTTATTATTGTATTTGTACTCGCATTTGGATTATCAGCATATGAAACTGTGTTTAGCCTGTTCTCTGATCATAAATTTGGTTTCGCGCCGAAAGATATTGCTGCCATTATTACAATTAGCTCAATCTTTGGGGTAGTTGTGCAAGTATTTATGTTTGGCAAATTGGTCGACATATTCGGCGAAAAAGTGTTAATTCAAATATGTTTAATTGTAGGCGCAGTGTTAGCATTTGTTTCAACTATAGTCTTTAATTATTGGAGTGTGCTCCTTGTTACTTGTTTTATTTTCCTAGCATTTGACTTACTTCGTCCAGCTTTAACGACATTTTTATCAAAAGCAGCTGGTAAAGAGCAAGGATTCGTTGCTGGTATGAACTCAACGTATACGAGTTTAGGGAATATTGCAGGACCAGCGATGGGCGGAATATTATTTGATATAAACATTAATTATCCATATGCATTTTCAGGTGTTGTTTTAATCGTTGGTCTCGGCATTACATTTATGTGGAGAGAGAAACAGCTAGCTCAAAGTTTTGCGAAGTAATGTAGTGAATAACGAAAAGCCTCTTACTATTTTTATGGTAAGGGGCTTTTCGTTTATAAACTTAATCCAAACCGCTTTAATTCAATAAATATCCCCTCTAATTGCTTTCCTTTATCCGTTAACGTGTACTCTACGCGAGGCGGAACCTCTGGGTATACTTTTCGCGTTATAATCCCTTGCGTTTCCAATTCTTTTAGGCGAAGCGATAAAGTTTTTGGACTAATCCCATCCATTGATTTTTGTAAATCACTAAAGCGTAAAGTTCCTTCGATAAGAAGGTCACGAATGATTAAAAACGTCCATTTTGTACTAATTACGTCAAGCGTTTTAGCGATAGGACAAGGTATACCAGGTAAGCCTTTCGTTAATTCAACTGGATCTATGTTGTTCATGGAACTAGCCTCCATAAAATTTTTTTGAATGAATTTGCTTTATAGTATCACAAAACTATACTTTTGGTAACTATATGAAAAAAATATCACTACTTCCATAAAGGAAGTTAGTGCATATACAATAGCAATACGAAATACAAAGGGTTTATATGAGAAGGAGGTGATTTCCATGAGTATAAAAAAGTTATTTATGTTCCTTAGTTTTTTTGTCATTTGTATTGTTCTTGTAGCATGCGGCGGGGAACAAAAAACGGAAATCCAGTTATTAAA
Source organism: Bacillus cereus group sp. RP43 (assembly GCF_040459645.1). Lineage (NCBI taxonomy): Bacteria > Bacillati > Bacillota > Bacilli > Caryophanales > Bacillaceae > Bacillus > Bacillus cereus group sp. RP43. The sequence goes on along the minus strand of NZ_JARVHQ010000001.1, from coordinate 4,339,731 downwards.
AGAAATGCCACAGCCAAAAGCAATGACAATTGATCCTTCACTAAATAAAAAGGAGGCGACAGAAATCGTGCATGCAGCTCAGCGTTTTTATGCATTTTGGGATACAGGTAAAGAGGAGCTTATTCCGCAGACTGTTACGGGAAATTTCTTCGATAATACGTTGCCGAAAGGCCGCCCACAAGGCACTGAAGGATTAAAATTTGCGGCACAAAATTTTCGTAAAGTCGTTCCTGATATACATTGCGAGATTGAAGATTTATTAGTTGCTGGTGATAAAGTAACGGCTCGTCTTTCTTTTACAGGAACTCATAATGATAAGAAAATCAATTTTTTTGCAATTGATATTTTACATGTGAAAGACGGAAAGATAACGGAAGATTGGCATTTAGAAGATAATCTTACGCTGAAACAGCAACTCGGCTTAATAGCTGAAGAGTAGATCATATAGGGGAGAGAAAAGCGATGAAAAATATTTTTATTATAAATGGACATGAAAAATACGGTACGAAAGAAGGACGATTAAATAGGACGTTAGTTGATTATATGGTAACTGTATTAAGTGAGAATCATCATGTGAAAACAACAACGATTCAAGATGGCTACAATATTAAAGAAGAACAAGATAAGTTTTTATGGGCTGATGTTGTGATTTATCAAACACCAATTTATTGGTTTAGTGTTCCTGGATTATTTAAAACGTATATGGATGAAGTATATGAATATGGTTTGTTCTTTAAAGGTGCAGATGAATATGGAACAGGTGGTTTATTAAAAGAGAAGAAGTATATGTTTTCTACAACTTGGAATGCACCTGAAAAAGCATTCGGAGATAAGACGAAGTTCTTTGAAGGAGAAAGCCTAGAATCAACGCTTAGCCATTTACACCGTGTGCAGAAGTTTATCGGTATGAGTCCGTTAAAGAGTTTTGCTTGTTATGATGTGGTGAAGAATCCGGATATAGAGCAATACTTATTAAACTTGAAAAATCATTTGGATGAAGTAATTAAATAATAGTTTGCATCTTTGTGCGCAAGAAGGTTCCTCTTTAAAAATGTAAAAGAAGGTATTACTAAGGATGTAATACCTTCTTTTACATTCGTGAAAATGGCTTAATTCTTATTGGTTTAAAGTCTTCATAAGCGGAATCTAATATTTTATGAAATACGTTGAAAATCTTTACTCATACAGGACTGTTTTAGTTTTTTTGATTTTATCAAATATTTAATATCAGAGGTGTTATCATATGAAAGCTGAATATGATAATAGTTAATATACTCAAATAATGCAAAAACATAAATAAATAGGGCGAATGATAGCCCGCCTAAAGGTAAATGGGGATACCAAATTAAAAAATCAATAATAAACATACCAAGGCCTGTGATAATCAATCCTATATTTATCTTTTTTAGTCTTTTTAAATATTGAATGATCCAAATAGGCGTAACAGATGTTTTTTCTTTTTTTAGTCTTTTCCACTTTACATACCAGTAAACCGTTCCTTGTAGTAAGAGAAACTCTAAAAGAAGAAATGAGACCCAAAAAGAATATAGGGAATATAAATATAATGTAGGATAAGCATAATTAATTAAGTAGCTTGTAAAAATAAAAGTAATGACTGAAAATAATTCACCTGTGTATAGAAAGGAAAGTCTTTTTTCTAGGTTGCTTTTCATGGTTCTTCTCCTTTTATAAAAAATTACACATTTTAATGCGGGGATGGCTGTATCCATAACTTCGCAAAATTTGCCCAACCGAATGAATCAATTGTTACATTTTTTAGAGAAGAGGGATATGTTTTTCTTTTTAAAACGTGATAGTTAAATAAAATGATGTGCTCTGCTTGTAAAAACTCTTCGATCTCATACATGAGCTTATACCGTTTTTCTTTATTGTCTTCTAATAAAAAGGTATCAAGTAAACAATTAATTTGTTTTGCATAGTGCGGGTCCATGAACCGATTTACGAAGCAACTTTTATTTTTAAATACATTTAAAAATGCAATTTCATGATCGGCAGCAAATACTTCTCCCATTAAAATAATATTGGCGTGTTTATCGATAGAACGATTCGTATAATCTGAAACGAGAAATGGGTGAAGTTCTACTTGTATACCTAAACTTTCACACCGTTCTTTTAGGAAATGTGCGTCGTTTGCACTATCTTTAAATGCGAAGAAGTATATATGGATTGTTTCTCCATTATATGTGCTCTTTTTTAAATACTCTTTCGCTTTTTCAAGCGAGTAGGACCTTTTAGGAACTTGGCGACTTCTTTCAGGGAAAAAGCTCGATGCAGCAATTGTTCGTCTGCCTTCTATGTTACGAAGTATCGTTTCAACGTCATATATTTCTCTCCAAGCTTTACGAAAGTAAATGTCATGGTGGGGACCGGGTTTTGTAAAGTTGAAGCTAGCATAAATACAACCTATTTCTTCTATTTGTATATCATGCCTTTCATTTTCCTCTTCATTAGGTAGTTCATAATCAGCATCGATTTGTACATGATCTGGAATACGCCAAAACTCAATACGGTCTAGTAAAGCTCGCTCTTTAAAATAATGAGTGAAAGCTTCAAGTACGATATTATCTTCAGAGTAATGAGCAAGTTTGAAAGGTCCAGTACCTATGTAGTGATGATTCTGGATACTAGCATCACGCGGTAAAATTGCAAGTTGCATGGAACTCACATAATGTAAGAAAAATAAATTCGGTTTTGCTAAATGGAATCGAATTTGCATTGGTGATGGTGTTTCAATTTGGACAATTTCTTCTGTTAACCATTCGAAAGGAGATTGAACTTGCTTTAGTCTTTCAAATGAAAATTGTACATCTGTAGAAGTTAGAACAGTTTCGTTATGAAAATGTATATCTTTTCGTAAATGAAAGGTCCACGTAAGCCCGTCTTCACTTAATTCCCACGTATGCGCAACGTGTGGTTCCATTCTTTCAGTAACATCGTTATAAACGACTAACGTATCAAAAATTTGACTAGTAAGATGGCTCTCTGTTGTGACAGCCACAAAAGCCGGATCTAGCGGCATTACTTTTCGTGATATGGGGATTTTTAATATATCATACATATCATTTGAAGGTTCATAGCCAAAATGATGATGGAGTTTACCTTCAATATTTTTATGAAGTGCGGGAGGCAGTGGCTCTTTTAAAAGAAGAAAGACATCTTTTAATTTTTCTTGCGCTAACAGTTCATCTGTATAGGATTCAATTGCTTCTAGGAAACTATGCGCAAATATAATTTCCGTTTTATTCCCGCGTCCTCGTCCTGGAGTCCAGCGAATTAATTGCTCCGCACTCATTTTCTTTAATAAAATTTTTACGTTTTTCGGACTGCAATATAAAATATTCGCTAATTCTTGTAAGCTATTTCGTATATGTTGTTGATCTTGTGCATGGAACCTTAGTCTAATGTAATAGTCCATAATTTTCATATGTATACACTTCCTTCTATAATAAAAGGGGAAACTCTTTAGAATATTCTAACCTTTTTCTTCCTCTTTTTCAAAGTAAAATGAATAAGCATAAGGAGGAGGAAACAATGGGATTTTGGAGTATGCACCGAAATATAAAAATTAGAATTATAACTTCGTTTTTAACACGAGCGGTATCAACGATGATTTTTCCGTTTATGGCAATTTATTTTTCAATAAAGTTAGGTAGTGCCATGGCTGGTGCTTTACTACTAATTAATGTAATAGCTTCATTAGTAATTGGTTTATACGGTGGATATATTGGAGATCGACTCGGTCGTAAAAAAGTGATGATTATCGGCCAAAGTATACAAGTCGTTTCCATTGCTTGTATGGGAATTGCGAACTCAGATTATGTAGATTCACCGTGGTTAACATTTTTATTTATGCTAGTGAACAGTTTAGGATCTGGACTTATGAATCCAGCAACCGAGGCGATGTTAATCGATGTGAGTACACCTGAAAATCGAAAGGTCATGTACAGCATTAACTACTGGGCTATTAACTTATCCATTGCAATTGGAGCGATATTTGGCGGATTACTATTTGAAAACTATAGATTACAATTGTTTATCGTATTAACGGCTGTTGCGGTCATTACTTTATATGTCATGGCTATATATATGGAAGAAGTGTATGTGGCGCGAAAAACTGTAGAGAAGAAAAACGTATTAAAGGATATGGCGGATAGTTATAAAATCGTGATGAAAGACCGAGCGTTTTTAATTTTTTGTGCAGCAAGTATATGTACACTATCGTTAGAGTTTCAAATTAATAATTATTTAGGGATACGTTTACAGAAGGAATTTGAAACGGTGCACTTTTTCTTCGGGAATGGTTTTACATTCGATTTAACAGGTATTCGAATGCTCAGCTGGATATCGGCAGAGAATACAATTTTAGTTGTGTTATGTACAGCGCTTCTTATTAAAATGCTGAAAAGCTTCAACGATTTGAAAATTTTATATGTAGGTTTATTCATTTACACGATTGGATTTACAATACTCGGAACGAGCAATAGCTTATGGATTTTATTAATTGCGGGGCTTTTCCAAACTGTAGGAGAGATGATGTATGTACCGGTTCGTCAATCCATAATGGCAGATATGGTGCCAAATGAGGCGCGAGGTTCTTATATGGCGATTAACGGAATGGTTTTTCAAGTGGCAAAAATGAATGGTGCATTAGGTGTTATGTTAGGTTCATTTATTGCCTCTTGGGGAATGAGTGTGCTCTATTTCATAGTTGGTATGAGCAGTATTTTATTATTTATGAAGGCGATAGGGAAAGAGAAGTATGAGGATGAGAGGGAGGTTTCTCAGATTGGATAAAACTATATAAAAAGCGAACCAGTTATACTGGGACTCGCTTTTTATATCATTTTTAAAACGGATCCACTTCAGCTAAGTCAGGATTAGCGTTAGGATTAGTTAATAAATTTTTCAGTTCACCTACTTCTGAGAGAGCGACGAGGATATAACCACTAATGAGGACGATGAGTCCGATGACACGTAATGTTTGCAGTGAAATTTCACGGCTATGTTCTTCTGAATCGTGTGATGGCGTTGAAGGTGGATTATTGTTCATAATAAGGCTCCCATCTATTTTTATTTACATATGTGTAAATCATTATTTAACGTATGGGTAGGAATTGTATAGTCATTTTCACTATATGAGAAATGCCTACGAAAAGTGATTAGAAATTTTAGGACGAGAAAAAGAGGCTGTTATGTGCAGCCTCTTTTTCTCTAAAATGAAGAAATGCGTTTCTTCGTTTTTGGTACAATAATAAACCTTATCCAAAGTACACCGATTACCATAATAATCAAAGCATGTAGTAATTGTCCTGTAGCAATGAGTATAACACTTGAAAATACAATGAGTTGAATACTTAGCAATATGAAAATTAAGCTAAGAAATTGCCTCATTCGTTCTTCAGTATCAATTGGATATAATGCCACGATAATATTTCCCGAAAAATATTTCCACAGAGAACGAAGCTGCATAGAGATCATGTATAGGACGATGTAAGTAGTAGCACCTTTTACATATAGATTCGGTACGAAATATACGATAAAGGAACCGATAATACTTAAGCGAATATATATACCGAAATAATCATTCCCACGTAAAAACGATAGTGTATGTAAATAGAAGAAAGTAGCTTGTTTTTTATGTAGTAAAGGTTCGATCCAATTTGTAAGCCATTTTCTGCCGTTTACTTGTTTTTTTAGCTGCGGAACATCGGTAAAGATGCTAGCGAATTGATAAAAGCGTATGTCCATTTTTTCTTCTTGCTCAATTATGTATTCCCACGGTATTCGCTTTGTGGGCTGTTTCTTCGTATATAGAAGTAGGAAAGCAAGAAGTAAGAGTAATCCGCCTAATACAATTACATTTGCAGTATAAAATAGCATGTAAATGATAAGGGCGTTACAAGCAATACGAATGATAAGCCATATGTTTTTTTCATAACTATCACGCCACATCCAGTGTATGTACATGTTCCAAGCTTTCGTAATCATTAAAACGATAAAGATTGTACATAGAAAAGGTACAGTCAATTGTAATGATTGCATGGCAAGTGGTACGAGAATAAGGAACGTAAATAATAATGGGAAAAGCTGAATGATGTAATTATATAGAAGAGATTTTTTAAAATAAGAAGTTAATTTCTCTTCTAGTGCTAGTAAATAGACAGCATCGGGCTTTTGAATAAATGTACGTATTGGGCATCTCGTTATAATCACTGTTAAGACGATTGTAATAAGCAATAGAGATATTCCTTTAGAAGGATCCGTTTTAAGAAACTTGGCGTAATAATATGCACCTACACATGAGACGAAGATGAAACTATATAGTAAACCGTTAATCATACGTGCAAAGTATGTGATGGCATTTTGAATATGTTGTTGAAAGCGAGAGCTCCATAGTGATTCGATTGACATGTTTTTCACCTCTTTTTTCTATTATATATGTTTTATTAAGCAAAAAACGAGCAAATTGCGTTATGCAACTTGCTCGTTTTTCTTTTCTTTATTTTTTTTCTGATCACGATTCATTAATGGATAGAAGGCAAAGCCAATTACGAATAAACCAATTCCGAGAAGGAATGTTTTAATATCGGATGCGCCTGTTTTAATAACCCATAGTGCATAGCAAAGTGCGATAACTGCGACTACACCATCCATAATTCTTGCCCGCATTTCATTTTTGTATGTTTCACCAGTTGCGACTAGTTTTAACTGGAAGATTGGTGAAACGAGATATGGAATGAGGTAGGCTAAAGTTGACACTGTAATAACGAATGTATAAGCTTCCGCAATTGTTCCTGATAATGTTGAGAATAAGAACACTTGCGACATAATGTTTGTTAATCGTAGTGAATGAATTGGACTTCCTTTTTTGTTTGTTTTTGCGAAGAAGGAAGGGAAGAAACCTTCTTTTGCTGCTTGATAAGGCACTTCTGAGCTTAATAAAATCCAGCCTAATATTGAACCGAATAGGGAAGTAAGAGCAAGTAATGCCATAAGTTTCCCGCCGCCGTGACCCATTGCAGCGTTTAATGCATCTGCTAATGGACGTTCAGAAGCTTGTAATTTATCAACGTGAAGTACACCCATTGTTAAAATTGTAATTCCTAAATAAATTGCAACGGTTATTAGTAAACCAGCAACAGTCGCCCGTTTTACCGTTTTGGGAGAAGTAGCTCGGTTTGATAAAAGAACGGCTGATTCAATCCCAATAAATGCCCAAAGTGTTGTAAGAGCAGCTAAATTTACTTGTGAAAGGAGACCGTGTGATACACCTTCTTTATCGATCATTGGTGTATACCATTGTCCAAACTTTGAAGCCTCGAACGCAAATAACGTAACAACAATGAATAGAAGGAATCCAGTTACTTTCGTTGTTGTTGCTAAGAAGTTTAGCTTCCCAGCTCCGCTTACACCGTTTGTTAAAATTAAATGTGTGCCCCATAGTAAGACAGAACAAATAGTAAATGTAATTAGTTTTCCAACTTCTATATCGAAAGAGCCGATTGAAAACAATAGACGTGTATCTTTCATAATCGGGAAGAAGAGTGATAAATATCCCGCAAAAGATGTGATAATGGCAACGTTACTTGCCCAGTTTGCAACCCAGTATCCCCACACCATGCTGAAACCAGCCATTTTCTTTCTTTTTGGTGTTGAGAATAAAGCATATGCATGACTTTGTGGTCCTGTCGTTAAATCAGGACGACGAATTGCTAAATTACCGAAAACAAGAGCTAGCATTAAAACACCAAACCCTGTTGTTAACCAAGCTAAAGTGACACCGAGCGGGCTTGCTGTTTGTGCTAACGTACTTGGCACCATGAAAATACCAGCGCCAACCATGTTACCGACAACGAAAGCTGTTAGTACCCAAAAGCCCCATTTTTTTTGTTGCATAGAAAATACCTCCAAAGTTAGTATAACCAAGTCAAGCGAGGAGATATGTATGTCTTCCGCGGTAGGGAAGAGAAGTTCCAAACAAAACAAAAAAAGCACGTAATTTGCCGCTACATGCTTTCTATCTTATAAGAAACCCACGACATACCTCTCGATAGCTCTCCACAAACGAAACGTTTGTGACAGTTCTGCACTTATTAAATGCAGACCCAGCAAGCGTGCATGGTGGACACATCTTACTTCGGCAACCATTCCTTTCTCATTCATTCGTCAATGCCACTACATCTCCTGAAATGATACTCTTAATGATTGCAACCTCTACCTCACCGAGATACGAATGAGGATTTATGTATTAAATTAACATGTTTAAGAGTAACAAATGTATTTTTATACGTCAATGGATATAGTAATAATCAGATTATAGAGAAGAGTTCGTGATTAAAAAGGAGAGGGATTATTGTACAATGTTTAAATTTTCATAATATAATAAATGTTTACGGCGCTAGAAGATTGAGAAGGGGGATGAAGTATATGTCTGCATGTAATCAAAATTCCGTAATAGGTGTACTAGATTCAGGGGTTGGAGGATTAACAGTTGCGAGTGAAATTATGCGTCAATTGCCTAAAGAGAGCATTTACTATATCGGTGATAATGAGCGTTGTCCGTATGGGCCAAGAAGTGTAGAGGAGGTACAATCTTTCATATTTGAAATGGTTGAGTTCCTCAAACAGTTTCCGTTAAAAGCTCTAGTTGTAGCATGTAATACTGGTGCAGCTGCTGCATTGACTGATTTGCAAGGAGCACTTTCCATTCCAGTTATTGGCGTTATACATCCGGGAGCAAGAGCTGCAATTAAAGTGACAAAGAAAGGGAAAATCGGGGTAATTGGAACTGTAGGTACGATAAAATCTAATATGTACGAAAAAGCATTACACGAGCTTGATACACATTTGGAAGTGCATAGTCATGCATGTCCGACTTTAGCTACAGTTGTAGAAAATCAATTAGAAGATACAGCATATGTAACGCAGCAAGTGAAACAGGCTTTACTGCCATTAACGAAAGAAGATATAGATACGTTAATTCTTGGGTGTACGCATTATCCACTTTTAGAGTCCTATATAAAAAAGGAGTTAGGAGAGGCTGTGACGATTATTAGTTCTGCAGAAGAAACAGCGATAGAGTTAAGCACAATTTTACAGCACAAAGGAATTTTGTCTGACAATCTTAATCCGAAGCATCGATTTTTTACAACAGGCTCTGTCTCATCATTTGAACATATTGCTGAGCGGTGGTTAGGGTATCAAATTTCTGTAGAATGTGTGAATTTACCTATGGAAAAACAACTCGTGAAATAAAAAGAAGCTGATCTAAAACTAGATCAGCTTCTACATATAAGATTAAACTAAGTTTAATACAGTTACTTTTTGACGAGTCATAGACTCAAGGCTCTTACGAATACCTTGTGCGCCCATACCTGAACCTTTTACACCGATGAATGGGAAGTGGTCAGGGCCGCGCTCTGTGCGTCCGTTAATTTGAACAGAGCCAGTGTCGATCTTGTTAGCAATTGCAAATGCTTTGTTAATGTCTTTTGTGAAGACACTTGCTTGTAAGCCGAACTCTGATTTGTTAGCAATTTCAATCGCTTGTTCATCAGAAGAAACACGGATGATTGGAAGGATTGGGCCGAATGGCTCTTCCCAAGCAACTTTCATTTCTTCTGTTACGTGGTCGATTAATGTTGGGTAAATTAAGTTACGCTCACGTTTGTTACCGATAACGATTGTTGCACCTTTTTCAGCAGCATCGTCAATTAAACCTTGAACGAAGTCAGCAGATTTGTCGTCGATTAATGGAACGATTGTGCTGTTTTGTTCTGGAGATCCAACTGATAGTTCTGCTACTTGCTCTTTTAATAAGCCTGCTAGTTCATCTGCTACATTTTCGTGCACAAGTACACGCTTAATAGCTGTACAACGTTGACCTGAGTAAGAGAATGCACCGCTTACGATATGCTTTGCAGCTTCTTGTAAGTCTGCATCTTCACAAACGATACCAGGGTCTTTACCACCAAGTTCTAATACAAGTGGAATCATTGCAGCTTTTTTCGCTAAATGTTTACCTGTATTTGTACCACCTGTGAACGATACCATATTTACGCCAGGATGTTCTACTAAGTAGTCACCAATTACAGAACCGCGTCCTGTAGCTACGTTTACAAGACCTTTTGGTAGGCCTGCTTTATGAAGTGCTTCAACCATTTTAATACCGCTAATAGCACCTTGAGTTGCTGGTTTGAAGATAACAGCGTTACCCATAATAAGTGCTGGTGCAAGTTTTGCAGCAGATAAGTTTACTGGGTAGTTAAACGGTGCGATTGCTAATACAACACCAAGTGGTGCGCGCTGAATAATCGCAAGTTTAGATTTAGATCCACCAGGGAAGCTATCGCCCATCATGCTTTCTCCGTGCATGTGAAGTGCTTCGTCAACTGTGTAACGAATCAAGTCAGCTGTACGAACGACTTCTTTTTGCGCATCTTTATAGCCTTTACCGACTTCTTTCATAATGATATCGGCAATTTCATCTTGCATATTTACGAGCTCATCAGCCCATTTATATAAATATTTTGCGCGATCTTGTAGAGAAGCATCAGCCCATGGTTTTTGAGCTTCTTTTGCAGATGCAATTGCTTCATCTACTTCTCCGCGAGTAATTGCTTGTACTTGACCAATTACTTCGTGTAAGTATGGAGATGGAATTTCGATTGTTTGACCAGAAGAGCTTTCTCTCCATTCTCCGTTTAAATAAAATTTGTACGTATTGCTAGTTGTCATGATTAGTCCTCCTAAAATAGCAACTTGTAAGAGTGAGTATAAGGTGATTGTAGGTGGTTTGATAATATTTTTCAAATGAAATGTTTGTGAAAACGATTTCTTATTATTTTTTTATTTTGTATGCCCTTTCTTACAGAAGATTCCCTTATTTCAAACTGAATTATAAGTAGAATGCATCACTTTCATTTTTTGTGATAAAAGATTATTTTATTCTAAAGCGAAAAAAATAATTGACAGAATACTCAATAAAGTTGTAAGATTATAAATGGAAAATAAATGAAGGGGGTGTGCGTAATGATTGTAATCGTAAATGTAATGGGCTTAGCTCTGTTAAATGACGGAAAACATTCATATCATTACGCAACCCGTGCGGATATATAGGACCTTTTTGTCTTATGAGAAGCGTATGTTGCGTATATCGTAACGTACGCTTTTATGCATTCTATTGCATATCGTCAAGCGGCGGTATGCTTTTTTTTGTTTATTTTCCTTGTTACTATAAAAAATCAGAATTTGGAAGGTGGAAAAATGTGATGAGATTGTATGGCTTACGAAATGTAAATGTGATGGGTTTGGATAGCGGATAAAGAAATGTGAATCAAACGAGAACGAGAAAGGAGAGGTTATATTGTTTTCAGTATTACTAAAGTTAAGCTGGTTTTTTAGAGAGCATTGGAAAAGGTATAGTATCGCAATTGGGGTACTTTTAATTGTAAACGTGATAGAGGTAATTCCTCCGAAAGTATTAGGAGTTACAATTGATAATATTAAAACAGGAGCCTTAACGAACGAGGCGATTATGCAATATATTTTTATTTTACTTGGGGTAACAATTGGTGGGTATGTACTTACTTTCATTTGGCAGCACCAACTATTTGGCGGTGCGTTCGTACTTGAGAAAACGATGCGTTCAAAATTTATGGGGCATTTACTTAAGATGACACCGACGTTTTATCAAAAAAATCGTACTGGCGATTTAATGGCGAGAGCGACAAATGATTTAAAAGCAATTTCCATGACAGCTGGTTTTGGTATATTAACACTCGTTGATTCTAGTCTATATATGCTTACAATCGTTTGTATGATGGGCTTTTCAATTAGTTGGCAGCTAACATTTGCTGCGCTTATACCGCTTCCGATTATGGCGTTTGCAATGAATATATACGGAAAGAAATTGCATGAACGATTTACAGTCGCGCAAGATGCGTTCGGAGATATGAACGATAAAGTGCTTGAATCAATTGCGGGTGTACGCGTTATTCGTGCATACGTACAGGAGAACGCTGATCAAGAAAGGTTTCATCATTTAGGAGATGACGTATACGAGAAAAATATGAGAGTAGCAAGAATCGATGCATTATTCCAGCCGACTGTGAAAATGCTCGTCGGTCTTAGTTATTTAATCGGTTTAGTGTACGGTGCATATCTCGTATTCCAATCAAAGGTGACACTTGGTGAGCTCGTTTCTTTTAACGTCTATTTAGGGATGATGATTTGGCCAATGTTTGCAATTGGGGAATTGATTAATGTTATGCAAAGAGGAAATGCTTCGTTAGATCGTGTAAATGAAACGTTAGCTTATGAACCGGATGTAAAGAATCCGAAAGATCCAAAGGTTGTACAAGAGCCAGATTACATTCAGTTCGATAACGTTACTTTTTCATATCCTTCATCAATTGAAACAAATTTAAAAAATGTTTCGTTCTCATTAAAACAAGGAGAGACCCTTGGAGTTGTTGGGAAAACAGGAAGTGGGAAAACGACGCTTGTTCGTCAGCTTCTTCGTCAATATCCACTTGGGGAAGGTGATATTGCAGTTTCTGATGTGAAGCTAGATAAAATTCCAAATGATAACGTACTTGGCTGGATTGGGTATGTACCTCAGGAACACATTTTGTTCTCAAAAACAGCGAAGGAAAATATTTTATTTGGAAACAGAGAAGCGACTGAAGAAGAGCTTGAAAAAGCGATCGAAATAGCTGCGTTTAAAAAGGATTTAGAGTTTTTACCAGAAGGTTTAGAAACGCTCGTTGGAGAGAAAGGTGTTTCTTTATCAGGTGGACAAAAGCAAAGGATTTCAATTGCAAGGGCTGTTATTCAAAATCCAGAAATTTTAATTTTGGACGATTCTTTATCAGCTGTTGATGCTCGAACTGAAGCGGCGATTATTGAAAATATACGAACAGAAAGAAGCGGGAAGACGACGATTATCACGACGCATCGTTTGTCAGCGGTACAGCACGCGGATTGGATTCTCGTTATGGATAACGGTGAAGTTATTGAAGAAGGTTCGCATGAAGCGCTCATTCGAAATGGTGGCTGGTATGCAGAACAGTTCGACAGACAACAAGGTGAAAGTGAAAGCGCGGATAGTGGGGTGAAAATATGAGTGTTTCAAAACGATTGTTTCAATATGCGATGAAAGTGAAAGGTCCGATTTTTGCAGCGATGGCGATGCTATTTGTTTTTGTTATTGCAGAACTCGCGGGTCCTTTCGTCGCAAAAACGATGATTGATGAGCATATCGTTGGAATAGAGAGACCTTGGTATGAAGCAGAGAAGAGTGAGGATGCTGTTTCATATAATGGCGTCTTTTATAAGCGAAGTGATCGCTTTGAGGAAGGTGAGCGAAAAGGGAAAGAAGTCCGAGTAATTCAAGTCGGTTTTCAATACTATTTTGTACCGAATAAAATAACGCTTGAAGGAACTCGTTCTGTTAAGGGGGATATGCTTACAGTACAAAGTGGTAAGGCAGTGCAAGTGTATAAAGCGAAAGCCTTAACGAAAGAAGAAGTATTTGCGTTTTATAAACCAGAAATAAACCGACTATTACTACTCGGTGGTGGATATTTCGCTTTATTAGTAGTCGTATCATTATTTGCATACGGAAAGCAGTTCTTCTTACAGAAGGCAGCAAACAAAATTATTCAAATTATGAGGGAGGATGTTTTTTCTCATATACAAACGTTGCCAATTCGTTATTTCGATCATTTACCAGCAGGGAAAATTGTTTCGCGGGTAACGAATGATACAGAGGCAATTCGTGATTTATATGTAACAGTACTTGCGACATTCATTTCCAGTATTATTTATATTATCGGGATTTTCGCTGCATTATTTTTACTTGATGTAAAACTGGCGGCGCTATGTTTACTTATCATCCCAATTTTAATTATTTGGGCGATTATGTATAGAAAGTATGCGTCTGTATACAATCATAAAATGCGTTCTCGTTTATCGGATATTAATGGAACAGTGAATGAATCGATTCAAGGGATGCCAATTATTCAAGCATTTCGTCAAGAGCGTGAAACGAAGAAGGAATTTGAAGAACTCAATGGTGATTATTTTAAATATCAAAATAAAATTTTAAATTTAAATGCAGCAACTTCGCATAATTTAGTGTCTGTATTAAGAAATATCGCTTTTACAGGTGTAATTTGGTATTTCGGTGGTGCTTCATTAAGTGCTTCTGGCATCCTTTCTCTAGGGATACTATATGCTTTCGTTGATTATTTAACGAGATTATTCTCGCCAATTACGAATATGGTGAACCAACTTGCAAACTTAGAGCAAGCGCGTGTTGCATCAGAGCGTGTCTTTGAATTGCTAGAGGAAAAAGGAGAGGCAGTAGAAGAAGAACGTATGCCTCGCTTAACCGGAAATGTGAAATTCGATAATGTTTCGTTTTCTTATAATGGAAAAGATGAAGTATTAAAAAATATTTCTTTTGAAGCGAAACAAGGGGAGACAGTGGCACTTGTTGGTCATACTGGATCAGGAAAAAGTTCCATTATGAATGTGCTCTTTCAGTTTTATGAATTTCAAAAAGGGAAGCTTACGATTGATGGTCACGATGTAACAGAGATGCCGAAACAAGCAACTCGTGAACATATGGGGATTGTACTGCAAGATCCGTTTTTATTTAGCGGGACAGTTGCATCCAATGTAAGCTTAGAAAATGAAAAAATTTCAAAAGATCGCATTGTAAAGGCGTTACGTGATGTTGGTGCGGAAAGGTTTGCGAACAATATAGATGAAAAAATTACGGAGAAAGGAAGTACACTTTCAACCGGAGAACGTCAGCTTATATCGTTTGCTAGGGCACTTGCTTTTGATCCGGCAATTTTAATTTTAGATGAAGCGACTTCCAGCATTGATACAGAGACAGAAGCGATGATTCAACAAGCACTAGAAGTTGTGAAGAAAGGACGAACGACGTTTATTATCGCTCATCGCCTTTCAACAATTAAGAGCGCTGATCAAATTATTGTGCTTGATAGAGGAACGATTTTGGAAAAAGGCTCTCATGACGAATTAATGAAAAAGCGCGGGCGTTATTACGATATGTACAAAACGCAAATGGAAGGAAACCAGAGCGCTTAATTTTTAGAAGAACTTGCGATTTTCGCAAGTTCTTTTTTTAAACTTATAAATAAGTAAGTATTGTTTTACCTTTTTCTTTATAAATGCTATATTTAAAAATGTTACTTATTTTTTGTATGTAGCAGTGTTTTGCCATTTTGTTTGATTATGAAGAAAAAGGATAAACTAAATAAGAACATTTTCATTGAAAAATTGTTCGAAATTGCATACAATCAATATAGTTTTTAAATTCCTATCAGAATACTTGGAGGACTACTATCATGAAAAAATTATTTTCAGTGCTTGCAGTAACTACTTTAGCGATTGGGATTGTAGCGGGCTGCGGTAAAGAAGAGAAAAAAGATACAGCTAGTCAAGACGCATTACAGAAGATAAAACAAAGCGGTGAGCTTGTAATTGGTACAGAAGGTACATATCCACCATTTACGTTCCACGATACAAACGATAAATTAACTGGATTTGACGTTGAATTAGCAGAGGAAGTTGCAAAACGTTTAGGTGTAAAACCTGTATTTAAAGAAACGCAATGGGATAGCTTACTTGCAGGAATAGATGCAAAACGTTTCGACATGGTTGCGAACGAAGTTGGTATTCGTGAAGATCGCCAAAAGAAATATGACTTCTCTAGTCCATATATTTCTTCTTCAGCAGCATTAGTTATTGCGAAAGATAAAGATAAACCTGCTACATTTGCTGACGTAAAAGGATTAAAAGCAGCACAATCTTTAACAAGTAACTACGCAGATATTGCTAAGAAAAATGGTGCGGAAATCACAGGTGTAGAAGGATTTAGCCAAGCAGCAGAATTATTAAGTTCTGGCCGCGTTGATTTCACAATCAATGATAAATTATCAGTGTTAAACTATTTAGAAACGAAAAAAGATGCAAAAATTAAAATTGTAGATACAGAAAAAGAAGCATCACAAAGTGGATTCTTATTCCGTAAAGGTAGCGACAAACTTGTACAAGAAGTAAATAAAGCGTTAGAAGATATGAAAAAAGATGGTACGTACGATAAAATAACGAAAAAATGGTTCGGTGAAAATGTTTCTAAGTAGTGCAGTGGTCTCAGATCGATTGTCTACTTGGATAGATATTATGCAGACTTCCTTCACGCCTATGCTGAAGGAAGCTGTCTTTACGACAATTCCGTTAACGCTTATTACATTTGTTATCGGTATTATACTTGCGACGTTAACAGCGCTCGCACGTATTTCAGGTAGTCGTATTTTACAATGGATTGCTCGTATCTATGTATCTATCATTCGCGGAACGCCACTTCTTGTACAGTTATTTATTATTTTCTATGGGCTTCCAACTCTTAATATTGAGGTTGAGCCATATACAGCAGCAATTGTTGGTTTTTCATTAAATGTTGGTGCATATGCATCTGAAATTATTCGTGCTTCTATTCTTTCTATTCCGAAAGGACAGTGGGAAGCAGCTTACACAATTGGGATGACATATCCGCAAGCATTAAAACGTGTTATTTTACCGCAAGCGACGCGTGTATCTATTCCGCCGCTTTCGAATACATTTATTAGTTTAGTGAAGGATACTTCATTAGCGTCGTTAATTTTAGTAACAGAAATGTTCCGAAAAGCGCAGGAAATTGCGGCAATGAACTATGAGTTTTTAATTGTTTATTTTGAAGCAGGTCTAATTTATTGGGTAATTTGCTTCTTATTATCTATCGTGCAACAAATATTAGAAAAACGTTCAGAACGTTATACTCTAAAATAACCCTTTCATAAAAGGAGTTTTTGTTTTTATGATTTCAATTCAACATTTACAAAAAAGTTTCGGAGATAATACCGTACTAAAACATATAGACTTATCAGTTGAGAAGGGCGAAGTGGTTGTTATTATCGGGCCATCTGGATCTGGTAAAACGACATTCTTGCGTTGCCTCAACGTGCTAGAAACGCCGAACGCTGGTAACATTCGCATCGGTAATAAAGAGCTCGATTTCTCTCAAAAAGTATCGAAGAAAGATATTGTAAATCTTCGTACGCAAACAGGTATGGTATTCCAGCACCATAATCTATTCCCGCATTTAACAGCACTTCAAAATGTAATGGAAGGGCTCATTACAGTGAAAAAGATGGGGAAAGAAGAAGCGAAGAAAAAAGCAAACTACTTCCTTGAAAAAGTTGGTCTTGCGGATAAAGTGGATTTATATCCGTTCCAATTATCAGGTGGACAACAACAGCGCGTTGGAATCGCTCGTGCGCTTGCGATGGAGCCGGAAGTATTACTATTTGATGAGCCAACGTCAGCTCTTGATCCTGAACTAGTTCAAGAAGTTTTAAAGGTTATGAAAGAACTTGCTAAAGAAGGAATGACGATGGTCATTGTAACGCATGAAATGCGCTTTGCTCATCAAATTGCGAACCGTGTTATTTTCATGGATGGCGGTGTCGTTGTCGAACAAGGTACACCGGAAGATGTATTTACAAATCCAAAAGAAGAGCGAACGAAGAAGTTTTTACAAATGTTGCAGTAAATTAAGGAAGGTCTCAGGGCATATGCCCTGAGACCTTTTTGCCATATATATTTATTTTTGGAATCCGCCAAGGCTTTGCTCAGCCATTGCAACTAGACGTTTTGTAATTTCTCCACCAACAGAACCGTTAGCGCGAGCCGTAGAATCTGCTCCTAATTGTACACCAAATTCTTGAGCGATTTCGTACTTCATTTGATCGATTGCTGCTGTTGCTCCAGGTACTACTAATTGATTGTAAGAACTTTGGTTTGCCATAGGAATATATCCTCCTTAGAGTTATAAAAATTTTTTTGGTTGGACTAGCTGGATTTGAACCAGATTATCGCCCCGTTTGGCGCTAATCCATCGGTAATTAAGTTTGTACTCATAGTATGGATGTTACCTAGAAAGATATACAAAATAATAATTTGTAAATTTTGTAAAAAAATCATCGCTATTTTGTAAATTATGAAATAAGAGTAATCGTTGTATTTTTAAGAAAGAAGGCTAAACTAAGAGCGAAATCATATGCGTGTTTTTTCTTTGTATAACCAGCTTGGCTTACAGCTTAGTAAAATAAAAATTAAACGGCAACAACTGCATAGTTCTGTTTTAACTCGGGATGGGGCACAAAAAGGAACTGACCGCGTCTATGCACGGCTAGATGCTCTCTTCGATCTAAAAAAAAGGCTTTTTAATTGTCTTTAAACGATAACGTATGGAGGAATCATGATGGGAATTTGCCCGCTTTGCAACGCACTAGAATCACAAACATATTCTTGTCAAAATTGCCAAGGTATACTCCAAGATTATGGGAAAACTGTAGATTACATAGACGATTACAGTGCATATATGGATCAAGAATTATTAAGTGCAGTAGACGGTTTAACACATAATAATTCACAGGAGTATTGCAATCATGTTTTTTATTGCGGAGTATGTAATGTGGAAACAGAAGTTGTAGTGAAACTCGTTTAAATAGAAAACTTCCACCTTATGAATGAGGTGGAAGTTTTTGTATTTGTGAGTTAATCATAGGGGAAGGGATGTTTTCGGTATTTGACGAAGGATCTGATTTTATTTGCGATATTTTTTCTTTCGTGTAGCGCAAAGAGTGTTCAGTTAAATAGATGGCATATTCATAAAATAATTGGCGCGTAAGTTCACTTTGTTCTTTTAACTTTTCATCTTGGAATACAGTTCGCCCTGGTTTAGAATTTGCTTCAAATAGCCACGGATTTTCCGCAGTATCTAAACCAATATCAAAACCAATTTCTCCAATGTTCCCGGTTACTTGTTGATCGAGTGCATAACTGATTTGTAAGGCTGTTTGTTTTAGTTTATTTTCAATTTGAACTTGCTTTGTTGAATCAGGAAATAGTTCCTGAAGTAATTTCGTATCACCACCGCTATTTACATGAGTTGTTAAGCTACCCTTGCCGGCGATTTTTGCGACGATTGCACTGACCACCCATTGGCCGAAATGATTTTTATTTGTATGAATGCGGAAATCAACAGGTTGCCCTTCGAAGCGAAGCAACGAGATACCTTGTTGTACGATAAACTTTTTTAAATCATGTCCTTTTAACACATGGTTAAGAAGTGCTTCTAATGATTGATACTTTCTTAGTTTATTTTGATCATTTTCACGATAACGACAATAGTAGCGATTATCAGTTTGCGAATAGAGTATTTGATGAATGTTTCTTCCGAAGCTACCGTGTATTGGTTTCATATAAATATACTTATACGTACCGAGAAGTCGTTCTACTTGTTCAAAATGCTGAAATGCCTCTGTTTTTGGTAAGAATGGTTTAATCGAATCCTCTTTTATTAAAAGTTGATGAACTTCCCATTTGTTGAAAAATCCTGGATTAAACCACGGAATCGCATAGTCGCTTTCCAATCGTTTCTTTGCTCTTACGATAGGTTTGTAATTTTCTGCTTGGCGATTTGGTAATCGGTCGTAAATGACATTTGGTAAAGGGACTTTGTTTTTTACCCATTTTCCTTCTTGAAAGAAGTACCCTTCAATTGTTTCCTCTTCCCAGTTTATATGTTGAAGGCCAAAGACAAATACAAATGGCTGCAATGTGAATGGTGGTGTTAGTAGCTCACCGAGAGAAATGGAACGATTTCCTAAAGGAGAATTAGAATCATCGTTAAAGCCAGTTGTGAAAATCCCGATTAATGGGCCGAAAACAATGGTTTGATTTTGTATGAAGGCATGGACTGTTGCTGAATGCGGTAGTAAAAGTTTAGCTGCAATTTGTTCTCCAATAATGATTTCTCGAGTGAATGAATAATGAATTTTAATATTCTCACATGTAATATAACGCAAGCCAAAGAAGAAGGATGTAATTGGTGGTGTAATAGAAAAAACGTAAGGTAAAGTAATACTATTTGGATGCTCATCTGAAATCCTTAATGTATATATGTGCTCTTTCAACAGGGATTTCCTCCTTTCGTTATGGTGTAAATCGGCTAAACTTTAATGGACCATGAAAAATTTGTTCAGCTAACTGGTCGTTGTACCGGGTGTAAACTTCATAAGATGGCATCGTATTGACGTACATGAGCCAAATGGCACCTTTTTGATCCATAATGGTAGAAAGCTCTAGTTCAAATAATGAAGAATATGATTGATCAAGTGTTTTAAAAACTTCGGTTACAACATCATGTAAAGCATCTTTCAATAATTGAACGCCAGGTGGAGAAAGTAAATATTTAATTTTAGAAAACGGATGTAACTTAGAACGTTCTGTTGCTGAAAGTAAAAATTGTGCTGGGAATGAAGATTTTTGTATAAATTGACCGAGAACGTTCCAAGTCTGTTCTTTATTTTTTTGCATAATGGTTCGAATATGAATTGGATATGATAGTTGATTTGGAGGTTGTAACATTGGATGGATCATATAATGGGATGAGTGCACGTTCGATTTGCACCATGATATAAAGTCATCTGTCCGTTTGAATTGAGTAGAAGTATGCTGCTTTTCATTTATTGTATCGATATGAAATGTTTTATTTTTGTAAGTGGCCCGATATAAATTTTCATTGGAATGTATATTGATTGGTCTTATAATAATATCTCTTGTTTCTAGTAGTAATTTGAAAATTCCTTGTACTGTTCCTTCTTTTATTTTTGGCACGTAAGAGGAAAGACGTTTGTTAGTAAGAAAAAGATTGTGCAAATCGCTTGGATTAATAAGCGTGTTGTTTAAAAAAGTAGTCGAGGAACGTTTGTGTAATGAATGAATAATCGATTTTGCTTGCTGGAATTCTTTATCCTCTTTGAAATGACAGCGATCATATATGTATGAAGGAATGGGAAAGGTTTGATCTATCCAATTTCCTGTATCTGTATCATAAATAAGACCAGAAACAAGATCTGTCTTTGAATCAATGCTAAACGGTGTGAATTGGGCAACGACGTTATGATAAAGACGAGCTCGCTTAGCGATTTCGGTATAATACATTTGCTCGTAATGAAATTTAGAAGTTAAAAGACCAAGAACCAACGAAATCACTCCTTTAGTAATAAGATGTTTGCATAATAGGCGAAGCTATATATTGCAAATACGTTTTTATACCATTATACTTTTGTCCGTATGATGATATGCTATAGTTTTGGAGAAGTGAAAGGTTGATTATGATGAATATATGGTTGAATATGTTAACAACGACAGGACTCGGGGCGATTATTGGAGGATACACGAATCATTTAGCAATAAAAATGTTATTCCGTCCTCATCGTCCTATTTATATTGGGAAGTTTCAAGTTCCATTTACGCCAGGGTTAATTCCGAAGCGCCGCGATGAGCTTGCTGTTCAATTAGGTAAAATGGTTGTAGAACATTTGTTAACACCAGAAGGAATCGGAAAGAAATTAACAAATGAAGAGTTTCAAACCAGTTTAATTCGTTGGGCACAAGTGGAAGTTGATAAAGTAATTACAAATGAACAGTCGTTACGGGATATGTTAGAAAAATGGAATTTAGAACATGTAGAAGAAGAGGCGATCGGGAAAATCGAACATGTTATTACAGAAAAAATTCATGCATTTTTAGCAGAGTACTATACATATACATGGGAACAGGCTTTACCTCATTCTGTTCATGAAAAAGTAGAAAATGCGATTCCGAATGTAGCGTCTTTTGTTTTGAAAAGAGGAATTAGCTTTTTTGAAAGTGAAGAAGGAAAGGCACGCCTTTCAAAAATGATTGATGACTTTTTCGCTTCTCGCGGGACGATGCTTAATTTAGTCGGTATGTTTTTAGGAAATGTAAGCTTAGTGGATCGTGTGCAACCGGAAGTAATTAAGTTTTTAGGACAAGACGAAACAGAGCGGCTTTTAACTGATGTACTGCAAAAAGAGTGGGAAAAGTTAAAAGGAAGAGATGTACAAGAATTAGAAACGTTTGTAGAGAAAGAAATGATTGTGAGCTCTATATTGTCAGCTGTTAAAGTAGAGGAAACTGTGAGTAGATTTTTAAATCAATCTGTTCAGCAAGTATGTGATCCAGTTCGAGAAACGGTTATTGAAAAAGTAGTTCCAAGCGCAGTAACGAAAGGTTTGAAGTGGGGGACAGAAAACGTCGGGAGTATATTGAAAAATCTACAGCTTGCGGAAATTGTGCAGCAAGAAGTATCTACATTTTCAACAGAGAGACTAGAAGATCTTGTCTTGTCCATAACAAAAAATGAATTGAAAATGATTACGTATTTAGGCGCATTATTAGGCGGAATGATTGGACTTATGCAAGGGGTGTTACTGTTGTTCCTTAGGTAATAAAGATGAGTACATAGAAATAAAAGTGAAATTTCTTCACATCTCTTGCATAGTTTGATATGGTAAGAAGAGGTGCGGATGTAAATGCACTTAAAAGGCAGTGCGCATGAAAAGCGCTAGCCTTCTAAAGGAGGAAAATAAAATGACAAAAAACATTCATGATGTTGCATATGAATTACAAAAAGCAATCGCTGAAAACGAAGATTTCCAAACACTAAAAGCAAGCTACGCAGCAGTACAAGGAGATGCAGAGTCAAAGAACTTATTCGAAGAGTTCCGCGCGATGCAACTTGGCCTACAACAAAAAATGATGCAAGGTCAAGAAATCACTGAAGAAGACAACCAAAAAGCACAAGAAGTTGTAGCTCGCATTCAACAAGATGCTAAAATCACAAAGTTAATGGAAACTGAGCAACGTTTAAACATCGTTATCACTGACGTTAACAAAATCATTATGCAGCCACTTGAAGAATTATATAGCGCGCAACAACAAGCTTAATGATAGAAGACGCTCCTAGTATGGGGGCGTCTTTTTTGTTTATGAAATGGATGAATTGCATTTTGATAGTCCTTCCACAAAAAAGCCCATTCAAAAGAGTCTTTTTAGTGACTATTTTGAATGGGCTTATGATAGATTCTACAATTTTTGAATATTTTATCATTTGTTGAAATACTCAGTTTTAATATTTTTTTCCTTCAAAAACTTTTCAATCTCTTTTTGCTTTCTACCATTAACTTTCTCAAAGCGCTTTGTAAAAGAAAAATCGGCCTTGAATAAGTTACCATCTTGAGCGATTTTTTCTATTTCTTGATCTAGCTCTATTGAAAGTGCGGTAGACGATGAAATAAATTCATAGATTTCTTTTGAAGGCTTTTTGTAATCATCAGGTATAGTGTTGTTACTAATAAAATCATGGAAATTTGCATCATTTTGTTTTGCTAAATCTATTAGTTTTTTTAATTTCTCTCGGTCGGATTCAGTGACATTCTCGTCAGACATGGCTGATGAAAGGGGAACGATGTTTTCAAATAACTCTCCGCTATAATCTAAATAATTTTTTATATTTTGTTTCATTTCGTCTTCATTAATATTTTCGTTCTTTTTTTGAGAGTTAAATATATTTTCTGGAATTTTAATAGTAACATCTTTAATAGATTGTACATCGTCTAATTTATCAGATTGTGTATTGTTCGCATCATTAGATTGTGCACTGTGTGAACAAGCTGATATAAATAAAAGAGTAAGCAGTATGAGTGGATATAAAGTATATTTCTTCATTTTAATCTCCTTTTTCATTCATTAATATCTTTGTAAAATGGCAAAATTCCACTTTAAATACTTTACTAAAATTGAGTATACATGCTTTATCATTTGGTAAGATATCACAGAAATTAGTAAACCGATGCAAAAAGCTATGAACACACTATATACATCTGAATAACTGATTTGATGAAATCCTTTAAAAAATCCTAATCCTAGTAATAAAATAGGTGAAATGATTAACAATGGTGTGGCAATTATAAGTGCTAGAAGAATCGGTAATAGAAAGAGTAATAAGAAAAAGGCGATAATGATAAATATAAAGTTTAAAACACTTAAGCTCATAACAGAAAATATTGCTGTTATAATATTTTTGAGGCTTCGTTTCTTGTCAGCGTTGCTTATTGCATATGTAACATTAAGTTCTTTAGCGATAGTTTTAGGGTTTCCTAGCTTTTTAGAAATTTCTTCCTCAGATTTTCCGTCCTGTTTACCGCTAATAAAATGAGTTTCGTACTCCGAGATAATATCTTTCTTTTCTAAATTAGGCATATTTCGTAGGGAGGAACTAAGTTGTTCTAAAAATTCACTTTTGTTCAATACAATCACTTTCCTTTATAAAATGATTAATCACATCTGGGAATCTTATCTGTTTTTGAGTAAATAGCATAACCTTTCTGCACCTTTTGAAGTGTATATATTTACAGGATATATACTAATCTAAACTCTAGTTCCAATTATTGGGTATTCAATTATTTACAAATATACCACTTACTAGTATTCTTTGCAAGGTACTGTAATATTGTTAATACCATGAATAGATGAAAGACTTTTTATCTATTTCTAGAGGAGGATATCAGAATGGTATTTTAAGATAAATAAAAGATTGTAAGCGTATTCTTAAATCATTGTCAAAATACTGTCAAATGCATATAGTTGGAAAAATAATGCATTTGTACTATAATAATAAATAATACTTCACCACATTAATTAACTAGGTGAAATTAAAATCTTTATTACACACATTATGAAATAAAGGGATGATTAGTTTGAGTACAGGTGTAAAAGCAAACGACGTGAAAACAAAAACAAGAGGAGCAGATCTTGTTGTTGATTGTTTAATTAAACAAGGTGTTACACATGTTTTCGGTATTCCAGGAGCGAAGATTGACTCTGTATTTGATGTACTGCAAGAAAGAGGACCAGAGTTAATTGTTTGTCGTCATGAACAAAATGCAGCATTTATGGCAGCTGCTATTGGTAGATTAACAGGGAAACCGGGTGTATGTCTTGTAACTTCAGGACCAGGGACATCGAATTTAGCGACAGGTCTTGTTACTGCGAATGCGGAGAGTGATCCCGTTGTTGCTTTAGCTGGTGCAGTTCCGCGTACTGATAGATTAAAACGTACGCATCAATCTATGGATAATGCTGCACTATTCGAACCAATCACAAAATATAGCGTAGAAGTAGAGCATCCTGATAATGTGCCAGAAGCACTATCAAATGCATTTCGAAGTGCGACTTCCACAAATCCAGGAGCTACTTTAGTAAGTCTTCCGCAAGACGTTATGACTGCGGAAACGACTGTAGAGTCTATCGGTGCGCTTTCTAAGCCACAGCTTGGAATCGCTCCCACACATGAAATTACATATGTAGTAGAAAAAATAAAATCAGCGAAATTACCAGTTATTTTACTCGGTATGAGAGCGAGCACGAATGCAGTAACGAAAGCGGTTCGTGAATTAATTGCTGATACAGAACTTCCTGTCGTTGAAACATATCAAGCAGCTGGCGCGATTTCACGTGAGTTAGAAGATCATTTCTTCGGCCGCGTTGGATTATTCCGTAACCAACCAGGTGATATTTTACTAGAAGAAGCCGATCTTGTTATTTCTATCGGTTATGATCCAATTGAGTATGATCCGAAATTCTGGAATAAACTTGGAGACAGAACAATTATTCACCTTGATGACCACCAAGCAGATATCGATCATGATTACCAACCAGAGCGTGAATTAATTGGCGATATCGCTTTAACTGTAAATAGCATCGCAGAGAAATTACCGAAACTTGTATTAAATACGAAATCAGAAGCAGTTTTAGAACGATTACGCTCGAAATTATCAGAGCAAGCGGAAGTTCCAAACCGTGCTTCAGAAGGTGTTACTCATCCACTTCAAGTCATTCGTACACTGCGTTCTTTAATTAGTGACGATACAACGGTTACATGTGATATCGGTTCACATTCTATTTGGATGGCGAGATGTTTCCGTTCTTATGAACCACGAAGATTGTTATTTAGTAACGGTATGCAAACGTTAGGTGTTGCACTTCCTTGGGCAATTGCCGCTACTTTAGTTGAGCCGGGTAAAAAAGTTGTTTCAGTGTCAGGTGATGGTGGTTTCTTATTCTCTTCGATGGAGTTAGAAACAGCGGTACGTTTAAATGCACCGGTTGTACATCTCGTTTGGAGAGACGGTACATATGATATGGTTGCGTTCCAACAAATGATGAAATACGGTAGAACATCAGCTACAGAGTTTGGCGATGTTGATCTTGTGAAATATGCAGAAAGTTTCGGGGCAATAGGTCTTCGTGTCAATACACCAGATGAATTAGAAGATGTATTGAAAACGGCATTAGAAGCAGACGGTCCTGTCATTATTGATATTCCAATTGACTATCGTGACAACATTAAATTAAGTGAAAAACTATTACCAAACCAATTAAACTAATGGGGGCATGAGTGAGATGACTGTTGCACAAGTAATTGACATTGATGCAAAAAGAACGAAAACGAATAATGAAGTATATCAAACTTCAACAATGCTTGCGCTATTAGATGGTATATATGATGGTGTTATTAATTTTGAGGAACTGAAAGAACGTGGTGATTTCGGCATCGGCACATTTGATCAATTAGATGGTGAAATGATCGCATTTGATAATGAGTTTTATCATTTACGTTCAGACGGTTCAGCAGAAAAAGTAGAACCTGAAGAAACAACGCCGTTTGCAACTGTAACGTTTTTTGAAAAAGAAATGAGTTATACGGTAGAGCGCCCAATGAATCGTGAAGAAGTGGAAGCATTATTACATGAATTAATGCCAAGTAAAAATTTATTTTATGCAATTCGAATGGACGGTACGTTCCGTGAAGTAAGAACGAGAACAGTGCCAAGACAAGAAAAGCCGTATACACCGCTCGTTGAAGTGACGAAATCACAACCGATTTTTTCGTTTAAAGATACGGATGGAACGATGGCTGGATTTTGGACACCGGATTACGCGCAAGGTATTGGTGTAGCTGGTTTCCACTTACATTACATTGATGATGAAATACGCGGGGGCGGACATGTTTTCGACTATGTTGTAGAAAACTGTACGATCCAAATTTGTCAAAAAGCTCATATGCATTTAGCACTTCCTGAAACAGCTGATTTTATGGCGGCTGAATTATCAAGAGAAAACTTAGAGAATGATATTGCTACCGCGGAAGGTGCGGAGTAAAAAGGAATTGAAATTATGTATTCTCTATATAAAGAACCGAAGTCTTGTTCAGACTTCGGTTTTTTTCATTGATTCACAATCTTCGAGTAAAATACCCCTATCTAATTTCACTGCAGGCCTCATTATGTTTAATTTGTAAAATGAAAACTCAATTTTGAAGCAAAAGAAATATAAATTTCTCTCCAAACATATACATCAAAAGGATAGGGGGGATATGATGGGAAACTCAATTACTATTAGTTTATGCATGATTGTAAAAGATGAAGAACAAACTATATCAACATGCTTAGAATCGGTCAAAAGTGTTGTGGATGAAATAATTATTGTAGATACAGGTTCAACAGATGCTACAAAAGAAATTGTGAAGAAGTACGACGCGAAAGTTTATGATTTTCAATGGATTGAAGATTTTTCAGCGGCACGAAATTTTGCATTTTCTAAAGCTACAAAAGAATACATTCTTTGGCTAGACGCAGATGACATAATAGATACGGAAGATATAAAGAAATTGTTGCAGTTAAAAAGTACGTTAGATCGTAGTACGGATGCAGTATCTATGAAATATTATTTAACTTTTGATATAGAAGGAAATCCAACACATTCTTTAAGGCGATATCGATTAGTAAACAGAAGTAGAAATTTTCAATGGTATGGATTTGTTCATGAATATTTAGAGGTGTATGGAAATCTTATAAATAGTGATGTAGGGGTAAGTCATAAAAAAATAAAAGCATATACTAATCGTAATTTAAAAATATATGAAAAACATCTTGAGAGTGGAAAAGAATTTAGTCCCCGTGATGTGTACTATTATGCAAATGAATGTAAGGATCACAGATTATTTGATAAGGCTGTTAAGGGGTATTCTAAATTTTTAGATGAAGAAAAGGGTTGGGTTGAAGATAATATTCAAGCTTGTTTAAAAAGAGCCGAATGTTATTTAGAATTGGGGGACTTAAAAAAATCTATACAGTCTTGTTTACAATCATTTACGTATGACACGCCTAGAGGAGAACTTTGTTGCCACTTAGGACGTGTATTTTTGCAACAAAACGAATATTCCAAAGCGATATATTGGTACCATGCAGCAATTGACGGGCCAAGGCCAAAGGATTCTCCATTTGTCCGGGAAGAGTGTCATACATGGTTGCCGCATATTCAACTATGTATTTGTTATGATCGATTAAAAGAATATGAAAAGGCCATTTATCATAACGAACAAGCTGCACAGTTCATACCTAATAATCCAAGCATTGAATATAATAGAAAATATTTTGATAGTTTATCAAAAGAATAGTGTTTAATAATACTATATAATCATTTTGGCTGCTGAGAGGAGTTTGATTCATGCTCACAAGTATAATTATATTGACTCATAATCAATTACAATATACAAAAGAATGCATCCAAAGTATTAGAACTTATACAGTGGAACAAGAGTATGAGTTAATAGTTGTGGACAATGCGTCAACAGATGGTACTGTAGAATGGTTACAAAAACAATCGGATATTATGCTAGTGGAAAATGCGGAGAATATGGGTTTTCCAAAGGGATGCAATCAGGGGGTTAAAGAGGCAAAAGGTGATAATATTCTATTATTAAATAATGATGTGGTCGTAACTGAAAATTGGCTAAGCAACTTAATTCGGTGTTTATATGAAAGTAAGGATACTGGAGCGGTAGGGCCCATAACTAATAATGCCGCTTACTATACTGCTATACCAACATTTTATAAAGATATTGAAGGAATGCAGAAGTTTGCAACTTTATATAATCAAAGTGATAAAAATAAATGGGAAGAACGTATGAAATTAATCGGATTCTGTATGCTTATAAAAAAATCAGTGTTAGATGAAGTTGGATTATTAGATGAACGATTTACACCGGGGAATTATGAAGATGATGATTTGTCACTAAGAATGTTTGAAAAAGGATATAAATTGTATTTATGTAAAGATACATTTATTCATCACTACGGAAGTGTCTCATGGAAAGAAGATAGTATGAAATTTTCTGTAGTTTTACATGCAAATAATATAAAATTGTATGAAAAATGGGGATTTTATGGTGAAAGTTTATACATTCATTATGATTTACTAGCAATTGTAGATCGATTTGCGCCTGATCAAGTGAATATTCTTCATATAGGAGCTGGATCTGGTGCAACTTTATTAGAAATGAAAAGGCGTTACCCGGCAGTTTCCATATTTGGAGCAGAAATTAATGAAAAAGCAGCAGCTCTTGCAAATAGGGTAGCTCCTACAACTTCTGCTGAGTATGACAAGTTACATGAGGTATTTACAGATGAAAAATTCCAGTACATTTTGTTATCACATCCTATTGAGTTAGCTCAATTACCTCAGGTCATACAATCTATGTCACAACTTTTAACGCCAACAGGAACTTTCATTATGTCGAAATTCAATTTAGATAATTATTATGCATTAAAAAAATAATGCTTTTAAGATTTTCTCTTTGGAGATGAGCTATATTTGGCAATGTTGGAGGAACAACGGTTTCTTTTATAGAAACAAAACCGAAATCCGAGCCCGGATTTCGGCTTTTCGACGTGTGATGAGTTACGAAAAAAGAGCTATCCTATAAGTTGGTTTCACTGACTTATAGGATAGCTTCTTTATTTTGAAACAAACGGATGCTTTTCATAATAAAACCGCCATGGGTAGTGAATGGCTTCTTCTGCGTAATCAATATTAATACGAGGGCCAGCTATTATGTTATGTATGGATAATAAATGTTCTTCTTTCGGAACTAATTCAATATGTAACGTATCACTTTGTAATGATACCCCGCGCTCTTTTAAAGTGATTCCGAGTGCGCGGCATAGTTTTCCGGGGCCATTTGTTAAGTTTTTATACTGAGCTTTCGTAATGTCGGTTTTGTTGTAGCGTGCTAGTTTCATGTCTTCGATTCCATCTACAGGTTCAAGAGCACGAATGAGAACTCCTTGCGGGGTGTCGATTGGTGCTGTAATTACGTTAAAGCAATGATACATGCCGTAAATTAAATATACGTAAGCATGTCCTGGTACGCCGAACATTACTTCTGTTCGATCAGTCCGTCTTCCTCCGTAACTATGTGCGGCCTTATCATCTGGACCTTTGTATGCTTCTACTTCTACAATAATTCCGCTCCGCTTTATGCCGTCTACAATATGTACCAGTTTATGTCCGAGTAACTTCTTTGCGACCTCTAACGTATCGCCTTCATAAAAAGAAGGAGGTGCCTGCATTGTACTATCTCCTTTGCCAGTTGTATATGTATATAGTAAACCAAATTTCCAGTAGTAATTCTAACTCGTTCTATTTGCTACATTTATTTCATAAATTATGGATAGAGTACAACAGCGAAGAGGGGGAGTGCGACATGATTTATCGCTTACTAGCTCTTAATATAGATGGGACACTACTATACAACAACGGAAAAATCGCAAAAGGGATACGAGAAACAATTGAATTTGTGAAAAGAAAAGATGTATACGTTACATTATTTACGAATCGTAATTTTCAATCTGCCCATAAAATAGCGAAGGCGTTAAAATTAGATTCTATATTAGTTACGCATGGCGGTGCTTTCGTTTCAGCATCGTTAGATAAGCCGTTCGCTCAAAGGAGATTATCTGAAGAGAAAACCTTTAATATTGTGCAAGTGTTAGAGCATTTTGATTGTAATGTTCGCATTTCTCA
The DNA here is from genome assembly GCF_040459645.1 of Bacillus cereus group sp. RP43. NCBI lineage: Bacteria > Bacillati > Bacillota > Bacilli > Caryophanales > Bacillaceae > Bacillus > Bacillus cereus group sp. RP43. The sequence continues at coordinate 4,308,831 of NZ_JARVHQ010000001.1, read as the reverse complement.
TGAAAGATATTCAATTGGGAATCGTGAGAGAAATACACCAAACTTAATTGCGCGTACTGTATTATCAAGCGCAGATCCGTTATTTTATCCAGTTCAATTTGTAGATTCGCTAGGGGATGCACTGCGTGATCATCCAGTAGCTGCACCAAAAATTGATATTGTTTTCCATACGAAAGGTGAAAAAGAAAGAGGGATGAATACGTTAAGAAAGGCATTTCAAGATGTAGAGTACGTTGAGTGTGATGAGAGACGTATAGAAATTCTCCCTCAAAATGTATCAAAACTACGTGGTTTACAATTACTTGGGGAGCATTTAAATATTAACCTTAGTGAAATGGTTGCGATTGGAGATAGCATAGAAGACTTAGAGGTAATTGAAAATGTTGGGCTCGGGGTAGCAATGGGGAACGCCCCTGTAGAATTAAAGCAAGCCGCAGACTGGATTACACGTTCTAATACTGAGAACGGCGTAGAATATATGATTAAAGAGCATTTCCGTAAGCAATTTCCGCTTCCATTTTTAAAGAATCATAAACATACACCGAAACGATGAAAAAAGAAACGTAGCATTTTCGCTACGTTTCTTTTTTTGTTTTTATGCTTCGATTACTTTAAGCATTCTATTTAAAAATGCAGCAGCTTCACCACGTGTTGCTGTACCTTTTGGGACAATCATTTCTTTAAATGTCGCACCATAAATATTACTTGTATATAAATTTGCGGGAGTTCTATATAGATTTTTATTTTCCGTTGAACCCTTATTTTCGAATAATGATGCTTTCGTACCTTCAAATGTAGCTGAAGGTGCGTAAATCCATTTTGGTGTTTCGTTTAATTGAATTTTAAACCAATTCCCAGACTGTTCGGTAGGAGTGAGTGCTTGTGGTTGTATTTTGTTCTCTTCTTTAAATGGTTCGAAAGGAAGTGAATATGTAAAAGTCTCTTCTTTTATAATTAATTTTTTGTTAGAGAGTTTATGAATCTCTCGTACTTCTAAACTATTATCATCATTATTGATCCAGCCAGAACTAGATGCAGTTTGTACATAATATGCATTATCTTTTTTTCTTTGTCGCCTTTACGACTTGTTCGGTAACTTCAATATTTGTTTTGTTCTTTAAATTGTTCGAGTCATATAGTGGAAGTTTTTTTGATAAATGGAGAAGATATTCACCATTTATTTCAAGGTGATTCTCTTCAGCATGTCGATGTTTTTTTGCATGTTCTTCAATGCTTTTTAGAGCTTGTTCATCAGTAGATAATTCCGTGGTTTTCTCTACATTCTCTGCGAATGAATAAGTAGGTGCTACAAAAGTTTGTAGTGCAAGAGCGAGTGCTAAAACGTTGTGAAACTTTTTTTCATAGTTGTTTTAACACGTTAGATTTTTAATCTTGTGTTAACAGGCTTCCTTTATATGTATTTAAACTAGTAGTTAGTACTAATACGTTTTAGATTGTAACAAGGGCATATTATAATATCTATACAACTAGGAGAGGTTTATGAAGAATCAATATTCAGTATGTTGTAAATGTGATATGGAAATAAGGTAAAACCTTCTGTATTGACCTGCAAACGCCCTTCAAGTAAACTAAAGAGAGTTTGCAAATGAAAAGGTGATAATGTTGTTAATTTCAATTAAAACGTTACAAGATGATCGTTTTTTACGTCCGCTACAAAATATTGGCGGTTTATTTTTTGAAGAGAGCACGATAGGGTTTGATAAAGAAGAAGCAAATCTTATCGTTGATATACAGATAGAAGGTAATGTGACAGCATCAGCTCGTTTAACAGATGTTGCAACCGGAAATGTGTATGAAGAAACATTCGCGAAAGATTTATCTGCTTTCACAGAAGAAAAAGAACGTATGAAGCAAGTGAAACATGTTGTTTCTTACGTATATCTTTCTGTACTTCAACAGCTAACTGGACTTGAACAGAGCTGGGGAATATTAACTGGGGTACGCCCAACGAAGCTTCTTCACAAACTGCTTCAAAATGGTATGTCAAAAGAAGAAGCACATAAAGAACTTCGTGAAAGTTATTTAATTCATGAAGAAAAAATTGAGCTTCTTCAGCGTATCGTTGATTGCCAATTAGCGGTTGTTCCAGATTTATACCGATTGAAAGAAGAAGTAAGTATTTACATCGGTATTCCGTTTTGTCCTACAAAATGTGCGTACTGTACGTTCCCGGCTTATGCAATTAACGGACGCCAAGGATCAGTTGATTCGTTCTTAGGCGGGTTACATTATGAAGTTCGTGAAATTGGTAAGTTTTTAAAAGAAAAAGGTGTTACAGTTACGACGATTTATTACGGCGGTGGTACACCGACGAGTATTACAGCAGAAGAGATGGATATGTTGTATGAAGAAATGTACCAAGCTTTCCCAGATGTGAAAGATGTACGTGAAGTAACAGTTGAGGCAGGTCGCCCAGATACAATCACACCAGCAAAGCTAGAAGTGTTAAATAAATGGAACATTGACCGTATTAGTATTAATCCGCAGTCATACCATCAAGAGACACTAAAAGCAATTGGACGTCATCACACTGTAGAAGAAACGATTGAGAAGTATCATTTAGCACGTGAAATGGGAATGAACAATATTAATATGGATTTAATTATTGGTCTTCCTGGTGAAGGATTAGACATCTTTAAGCATACGTTAGATGAAACAGAAAAGTTAATGCCAGAATCGTTAACAGTTCATACGTTATCATTTAAACGTGCTTCTGAAATGACGCAAAACAAACGTAAATATAAAGTAGCAGGTCGCGAAGAAATTACTGCGATGATGCATGAGGCGGAAGAGTGGACGAAGAACCATAATTACGTGCCATACTATTTATATCGTCAAAAAAATATTTTAGGTAACTTAGAAAACGTTGGGTATGCAATACCGACGCAAGAAAGTATCTACAATATTGTTATTATGGAAGAAGTACAATCGATTATCGGACTTGGTTGCGGGGCATCAAGTAAATTTGTTCACCCACAAACAGGAGCAATTACACACTTTGCGAATCCGAAAGATCCAAAATCATATAACGATGGCTTCGTGAAATATACAGAAGATAAACTGAAAATTTTAGAAGAGCTATTCGTGTAAGGAGAAGATGGCTGTCCCAATTTTGGGATGGCTTCTTTTTCATATAGGGGACTAGTGTTGTTAGTTTTTGTCGGTAAATCGATATATCTTAAAAACCGCCGATGTAATTTCATTTACCGCTGAACGGTCCATTTGTAAAACTATGTCGATAATAATCAGAAAAATTAGTCAAATTATTAGAGGACTATGTCTACTTATAGACGAAATGATAGATTTATGAAAGAGAAAAGGGGGAAATTGTTGGCATGTACATGACGATAGGGAGAATTTTTGATTTGGCAGTTGGCAAATATCCGAATAAAGAGGCGTTAGTAGAACCAGAAAAAAATATTCGCTGGACATATAAACAGTGGGATGAGCAAATAAATAAAACGGCGCAAGCTCTATTGAAAGAAGGAGTAAGAAAGGGAGATTGTGTATCTGTTTACTTATATAACTGTCGCGAATTTGTAAACGTTTACTTAGCCTGTTCCAAAATTGGCGCAATCTTCAACCCAATTAATTTCCGCTTAAAAGCAAAAGAATTATCATATATCCTCCAAGATGCAGCCTCGAAAGTAGTTGTCTTTGAAAAAGCAGTTGAATCAACTGTTGCTATGATTGAACGAGATTTTCCAAATTCGTCTTTTTGGTATGTAGAAGACGATGCACCTTCCTACGCTAGTTCCTACCATGAAAAAGTAAATGAAGCATCAGCTGAAAAAGTAGATATCGTAGTCGATGAAATGGACTATTGCTCTATGCTTTATACGAGTGGTACGACTGGTCATCCGAAAGGTGTACTACATCGCCATCGTGATATGGCTGAGCATAGTATGATTTGTACGTATTTTATAAAATATAACAGGGATAGCGCCGGACTTGTGGTAGCGCCTTTATATCATTGTGGCGAGTTAAACGCTGGAATTATACCGCGCATTCAAGTTGGCGGAAAGAATGTTATTTTACATCATTTTGATACGGATAGAGTATTACATACAATTCAAGAAGAGAAGATTACGACGTTTTTTGCAGCACCAACGATGTGGAATATGTTACTGCAAAAAGATCTAGCCGAGTATGATTTAACTTCGATGAAAATCGGTGTATATGGCGGGGCTGCGATGGCTCCAGCGTTAGTGAAGGAATGTAAAGAGCGTCTTTATATTGATCTTGTCCAAATTTACGGGATGACAGAAATGGGACCAGTTGTTGCGTTTCTAGTAGAAGAGGATCAAATTACGAAAGCTGGTTCAGCAGGAACGCCCTGCTTTAGCCATGAAATTCGAATTGTGAAACCGAACGAAGATGCACCAGCAGAGCCAGATGATGTATTGCCTCCTTATGAAGTAGGGGAAATTATTTTACGCGGCCCGACCATGATGGCTGGATATCATAACCGAGAAGAAGCAAATAAAAAATCGATGTATAAAGGGTGGTATCATTCTGGTGATTTAGGCTACTTCGATAAAGACGGCTATTTATTCGTTGCAGATCGCGTTGATGATATGGTAATTAGCGGTGGCGTAAATATTTATCCTCGCGAAATTGAAGATTTCCTTCATAGTCACCCTGGTGTATTAGATGTTGCAGTACTTGGTGAGCCAGATGAATTATGGGGAGAACGTGTTGTGGCCGTCATTGTAAAGAAAGATGAAATGATTACAGAAGCTGATTTAGAAACATATTGTAAAGAAAGTGATGAATTAGCAGACTATAAACGTCCACGTCATTATTTATTTGTGGATGAACTTCCGCGTAATGCGAGTGGGAAATTACAAAAGTTTGTGCTGAGAGAGTCGTTGAAAGGCGCGAAAAACTAGGCGGTAGAGCATTTGTCTATATAAATAAGGCTATCTTTCTTAATAAGGAAAGGTAGCCTTATTATTGTGAAATTATTAAAAATGAGGAGATAGCAAGCTTGAAAAATTTGTATGTACCCTCTATTTATACTTACTTTTTATTATTATAGTAGGATGTATTTTATTGCTTACTGTTTTAATTTTAAAACCATATGATTTGTGTTAAATAGGTTGGGTTTTGAAGTGATGAGAAATATTAAAATAGTAAATATGGATGTGTAATTTCGGAATATGTTCGTTCTTCAGTACTAGTGGAATAAAGTTATTAGGGGAGAATGGTAATGGATAATATTCGAAAGAGAAAAATAGTCAGTCATCAGATGACCGTATGAATAAAATGGTCATTCAGTGTATTTTGGTTACTACTAACATAGTAACAAAATAATATGTGAATGAACAGTCTTGTAATGCATTTTCATAAGTACTAATATTTATTGTTGGCTGCCAAAACAAGCGAACAATATGGTTAATGAATCGTGTTGTTTACTGCTTTGTTTTGTAGGATTAAAGATAGTTTGATTCTGCAAATATTCTTTAGTTGTAACCTTTTTTCAAGGTGGTTTAGGGTGGAAAGGATTTCACCGCAGGAAAATTTGATGATTAAAAATGGAGGCGTTATGAGTACATATTTAAAAAGAATATCTGTAATTTGTTTTATTTTTACTGTTATTATTGGACAAGTTTTTATGCCTATTATAAGTCATGCTCAAGAATTAAACACAACAGGATTAGTTGATAGTTTTACAATCGAAAAGACAACATTAAATTATGGGGAAAAGACTACAATACATGTAAACTTTAGTGAAAAACCTGGAAAGAAGATGAAGTCTGGGGATACATTAACGTTAGCGCTTCCTCCAGAATTACAGGGTTATAGTGGAACGATTGCATTAAAGGATGAGGCAGGACGCGTTTTTGGAACGTGCCAGATCAATAGAAATAATGTGGTTTGTACATTTAACGATACGGTAGAGAAGCTTGAGAATATTCGAGGGAACTTTAATTTTACTGTTCAGGGTACGAATGTAGAAGCAGGAAAAACGAAAGATGTACAAACGAATTTGGGGACAAATTTAGAAAAACAAACGGTTAGCATTACTCACTCGAAAGGGGACGGTACAGGACCGGGGATCTTTTTCTATAAAGCTGGTGATATTCAGCCAGACAAAAGTAATGAAATACGTTGGTTTTTAAATATCAATCTAAAGAAACAATATTTACATGACAATATCGTTTTGAAAGATACTTTACAAGAAGGACAAATGCTTAATAAAGATAGTTTTTATATAACTATTAATAGTAGAGAAAATTTGTCTCTTGAGCAATTTCAAAAGCGAGGTTATGGATATATTAAGTTTACTAGTGATAACTCATTTGAAGTTGTAATTTATAGACATATGGGGAACGCCACTTCATTTACTGTTGCTTATAAATCAACTATAACTGAGAGTGGAAAAAGTTTAAAATTCCTACAAAATGACTATAAACTTGATTATCAAATTTTATATGAGAAACCTGTTTCAGAATCTAATAGTGTAAAAGTTGAAAATATATCATTTGGCGGCGGAGCTGAAGGGGATTTACCTGCGAAAGGAACGCTGCAAATTGTTAAGCATATTGAAGGGAACGAAGGGAAAGTTATTCCAGGTGTTTCTTTTAAATTATACACAGAGTCAGGTCAGCAAATTGGTGATTCTTATACAACAAATCAAGACGGAGTAGTTGAAGTACCAAATCTTGCTCCAGGTAATTACTATGTACAAGAAATTTCAGCACCGAACTATGTAGAGTTCGATCCGCAAACGAAAATTCCTTTTACAATTAAGAAGGATGATGTAAATGGAATAAAACTTATGGTTCCAAATAAGTTGAAAACTACATCTGTTGCAGGAACGAAAACGTGGAAAGATGACAAAGTAAAAGATCGCCCAGAGAACATTAAAGTAGATTTACTGCAAAATGGTAAAGTCATTGCAACGAAGGAAGTTACTGCAGCAAATGACTGGAAATACGAGTTTGAAAAGTTACCAGCAGTTGATAATGAGGGAAAAGCTTATAAGTATGAAGTGAAAGAACAACCAGTATCAGGATATCAATCGAAAGTTAACGGATATGATATTACAAATATAAAGATCCATGAAGCAACAGAAGTAGAAGAGCAAGGTAAAGAAGAAACAACAGAAGAACTGGAAGAGTCATTAAAACCGGAAGAGCCAAAGGTGACAGAAGAGCCGAATAAGCCAGAAAAACCAGAGGTAACGGACAAACCAGAAATTTGGGTGAAACCAGAAGAAGAAAAGATTGAAGAAGAAACAACAGAAGAAATAGAAGAGTCATTAAAACCGGAAAACCCAAAGGTGACAGAAGAACCGAATGTGTTAGAAAAACCAGAGGTAACAGACAAGCCGGAAATCTGGGTGAAACCAGAGGAAGAACAAAATAAAGAAGAAACAACAGAAGAATTGGAAGAGTCATTAAAACCGGAAGAGCCAAAGGTGACAGAAGAACCGAATGTGTTAGAGAAGCCAGAGGTAACAGACAAACCGGAAATTTGGGTAAAACCAGAGGAAGAACAAAATAAAGAAGAAACAATAGAAGAATTGGAAGCCCCAACTAAACCGGAATCGCCAAAGGTGACAGAAGAACCGAATGTGTTAGAAAAACCAGAGGTAACAGACAAGCCGGAAATTTGGGTGAAACCAGAAGAAGAACAAAGTAAAGAAGAAACAATAGAAGAAATGGAAGTCCAAACTAAACCGGAATCGCCAAAGGTGACAGAAGAACCGAATGTGTTAGAAAAACCAGAGGTAACAGACAAGCCGGAAATTTGGGTGAAACCAGAAGAAGAACAAAGTAAAGAAGAAACAATAGAAGAAATGGAAGTCCAAACTAAACCGGAAGAGCCAAAGGTGACAGAAGAACCGAATGTGTTAGAGAAGCCAGAGGTAACAGACAAACCGGAAATTTGGGTAAAACCAGAAGAAGAGCAAAATAAAGAAGCAACAACAGAAGAGTTAAATGAAGAAAAACCGGAAGAACCAAAGGTGACAGAAGAACCGAATGTGTTAGAGAAGCCAGAGGTAACAGACAAACCGGAAATTTGGGTAAAATCAGAAGAAGAGCAAAATAAAGAAGAAACAACAGAAGAGTCAAAAGAAGAAAAACCGGAAGAGCCAAAGGTGACAGAAGAACCGAATGTGTTAGAGAAGCCAGAGGTAACAGACAAACCGGAAATTTGGGTAAAATCAGAAGAAGAAAAAGTAGAAGTTGAAACAACAGAAGAGTGGAAAGAAGAAGAACTAGAGGTAACAGAAGAGCAACCGGGAGTACCGAACAAACCAGAGGTAAAAGAGCAACCGGAAGTTTCAAACAAACCAGAGGCTCAGGATAAAGTAGAAGTGCAAAACAAACCAGAGGTACAAGATAAAGTAGAAGTACAAAGCAAACAAGATGTACAAAGTAAATCTGAAGTATCACCTAGTAAAGAAAATAGTAAGCAATCAAAATTACTTCCTCAAACAGGGGGAACATCAACTGAATCTACGTCTCTTATTGCAGGTATGTTCGCATTAATTTTTGGAGCGATGTTGTTTAGACGTAAAAAAAATTAATGAGCGTGAGAGTTAGTTCGGAAACAGAATGTATGTGAAAAAGCGGAGACTATGGGTCTCCGCTTTTTATTATTTATTGATGAAAAGTTCAAATGAAATGATTTTCATATTAATTTATGTTTTTTACAAACACATGCTTTATTTTTTTGTGAAATCGGGTGATTAGCGTAATGATAATAATACCGAAGATAATTTTCCAAATATGTTGTTCAAGTACTAGGAATATATTTTCTAAGTTTTCCCCTAACCAGTAACCACCGATTAAGAAGAATGATACCCAAAATAGGGCGCCTGAATAAATTGTCATCGCAAAGCGGCGAAACGGTAAGTTGATAATTCCTGCAAAGTAGCCCGTGAAGTGGCGGACGCCTGGAATGAAAAAAGCGATAAAGATTAGAAAATATCCGTATTTATCAAACCACATTTTCGTTAAATTAATTTTTCGTTCTGTTAAAAATACATATTTCCCGTATTTCTGAATGAAAGGCATACCAAGTTTATTTCCTAAAAAGTATTGGAATGTCATACCGACACTTGTCCCAATAAAGGATAAAACAATTAAAATTGGTAAACTTAAATCACCTTGATGTGATAAAAATCCTGCATAGGCTAATGTTGGCTCTCCTGGAAATGGAAGAGCGATATATTCTAAAAGTAATCCAACGAGTACTACATAATACCCATATTGCTGAAATAATTCGTGAATCCATTCCATGTTGTGCGCTCCTTTTTACATTGAAGTTATTACACATCTTCCTCTTTTTCGCGCTAATCGAACTGAAACAATAGTAGTAGAAGAGTTTGGCAGGAGGATTTTAGCTAGTATGATTTTTTGACAACCACTCGCGAGTGATAGGCATACTTAATATAGCTCTTTGCTAATTAGCAAAGAGCATCGAAGTGTAAATGTTACTATTAGTTAAAGTCATAGCGGTATAAAAATACGTTGAAATCTTCTTCTTTTGGCCCAAATTTAACTGCTTTTTCTTGTATACGTTGGAAGTTTTGTTTGTCATAAAATCTATAGTTGCATGCATTATCTGTATATAAGTATAAAGATATTACTTCTTCGTTTGTCATGTATTGTAATAAATTATTTAATAAATATTTCCCAACTCCAAGACCTCTAGATTCTTCGGATACGATGAATAATTGTATACAACCTTGAAACTGCTCTTCTTTTCCTTGAATGAGTTCTTTATATGTTTTTTGAACTTTTATAAACGTTTTTAAAAACTCTCTATTCTCTTTATTCGTCATGAATAGTTTCAGCGTGTTAAAGGCAAAGCTAAACGTATTATGGAATCTCTTTAAACGGTTTTTATCTTTTTCGGAATCGCCTAAAATGACACCGATAATTTTATTATCTTTTTCAGCTACCTTACTAAAGGAACTTTCTAAAATGCAACTGTGTAGGTAGACGTTTAATATGGGGTTTAAAAATTTTTTATCTGTAATGAATTCATTAAATCCAAATGCCTCACCAATTAAATGTTTTATAGGTTCATAGTCTTCCTTAACAAGACTTCTATATTTTACTGTGTTCATAATTATATACTCCCTTTATCAATGTAAATAACTTATTATAAATAGTAAGGTCTCCTCTTAGGGGAGAGTCAATAGTTACATGCGAAAAAATAAGAAGGAAGAGATTCGGGTGAAAACATTATTTTCTATTGGAGAAGTTGCAAAAATAAAGGATATTACGATAAAAGCATTACGGTACTATCATAAGATGGGGATTCTTATTCCGAAGCATATTGAGGAATCAACAGGATATAGATATTATTCCATAGATCAATTCATTCACATTGATATTATAAAAAGCTGTAGAGAGTTGAACACTAGTATAGTAGAACTTCAAGAGATTTTTAAGGAATGTAATACGGACAAGTTGCTACAATTTTTACAATTAAAGAGAGCGGAAGCAGAAGAACATATAAAGAAAATGAAAGAGGTAATTGAAACGATTGATGGGTTAAATGAGAAAGTAGGGAGTTCACAGGAAATATTAAAGAATGATGAAATATCTATTCAGTTCTTTGAACAGCGTTATGTAATTGTAGCGCCTTGTAAAGAAGTGGGGAGTTTACAGGAGTTACTGTATTATTCCGATTTAGAGAAAATCGTGCAAGATTATGAAGAGAAAATGGCAATGGAAATGGGAATTCTCTACAATGTCAATGAAAAGTGGGATGTAGAACCGAAGTATGTTTTTAATAAAGTACGAGATGATGTACATATGGAAGAGATACAAAATATAAAAGTATTACCGGGCGGACAATATGTAACATTAGCGTACAGTAAAGAAAATGAAGAAGAACGTAGAAATACTATGATTAAATATATAAAAGAAAACGATATAGAAGTGGAAAGTTTTATTGAAGTGGAGTTAGTTAGTGATATTTTTAATGCGGAGTCTTATAGTTGTCAAATTCAAATTTTTATAGGGGATAGTGAGAATAAGAAGTTTTGATTCCTTAATTTTATGGAGGGGACTGTCCCAAAATCCTAACTTTGAAATGGAGTTAGGTTCTTATTGGGTAAAATCGCAACATAACTCTCGTTATATCGACTTAACTATAAAATACGACAATGATAGCCTATCTATTAATAAAAAGAGGGCCGTCCCAAAAAAATTGGGACGGTCTCATGATTAGTAAGGAACGTATTATTTACGTGAAAATCCTTCTTCATCAAGGTATTCCGCAGCTTCTGGATAAGAGTTGAATGTACCGTCTAAGTTTACGCCAGCGTAAACGTTCCACATATCATCCTCTTGAATAAGAGTTAGGATATGACCGTCTTCGTTCTTCCATTCTTCTTCTGCAGCAGGTTCCATTGGTGCTACAATTTCCTCTTGCTCCTGTGATAGACGTTCAATTACTTTTTCAATTAATGAACGCAGTTCTTCTTCTGAAAACTCACGGATGTTAATCATGCCTTTATCATCTGTTTTATAACCTTTAATGAAGTTTGCGTATACAAACCCGTTTCCGTTTGGATGTAAATGATATACAACGTTCTTTTTATCTAAACGACTTTCTTCAAAGTGAAAGTTTACGCGTTTTAATGATACGTTCTTTCTTTCTAATTCCGGGAAAGATTCAATAATTGATAATTTTTCTTCAAAAGTTAGCATAGTGCCTCCAAGTATATAGTAAAAGATTTAATTTGTTCATTATAGCATAGTTGCAATTGTTTCCAAAGGTAAGGGGGAAACTTTTCATTGAATCCGTTTACGTCACGATACTGTAAAAAGTACACTAACGAATGTATCCTTTTAGGTGTACAATGGAAAATGGACTTTATACAAAGGTGGTTATTCTTATGTTTCAAAAAATAGCAAAGGAATGTTTAGCAGGGTTTACTGTTGCGATTGTTGCTTTGCCGTTAGCAATTGCATTTGGTATTGCCGCAACGGGAACGTCTGAGGGAGCGCTAGTCGGATTGTATGGTGCGATTTTTGCAGGTTTGTTTGCGGCGTTATTTGGCGGTACACCGGGGCAAGTAACGGGTCCTACTGGGCCGATTACAGTTATTGCAACAGGCGTTATTGCAACGCACGGATTAGAAGCAAGTTTTATTGCATTTATGATGGCAGGGTTATTTCAAATCTTATTTGGTGTATGTAAGCTCGGTTCTTACGTTCGATATATTCCGTATCCTGTCGTTTCAGGGTTTATGAATGGGATTGCACTGATTATTATTTTAGGTGAAATGAAGCACGTACAAAATAGCTTTCTACTTGTGTTATTAACAATCATTGTAATGATGGTTTCTGGAAAATGGATTAAGGCCATTCCATCAAGTTTAGTAGCGTTAGTAGGTGTTACAGTAACGTTGCCGTTATTTTCTTCTCTGCTACAAGGAATTACGGTAAATTTACCAGTTGTAGGAACTCTTTCTTTAAATAAGATGATTGAAAAGATAGGTGTAATTCCAGAGGCGATGCCATCTCTTCACGTACCGAATTTAGACGCAAATGGCATGTTAGCACTTGTATTACCAGCGCTTAGTATTGCTTTACTAGGATCAATTGACTCGTTATTAACGTCTGTCGTAATGGATAATGTGACGGGGACACGTCATAAAAGTAATAAAGAGTTAATTGGACAAGGTATCGGTAATATTGCGAGTGGTTTGTTCGGCGGATTAGCAGGAGCAGGTGCAACTGTTAGATCTATCGTCAATATAAGAAGCGGGGGGAAGACGGCACTTTCGGCTTGTATGCATAGCGTCATCTTATTCATTTTCATTATGGGACTCGGTTCAGTGGTACAATATATTCCGCTTGCTGTATTATCAGGTATTTTAATTTTAACTGGCATCGGGATGTTCGATTGGGAAAGCATGAGGAAAGCGCATGTAGCACCGAGAGGCGATGTGATTGTTATGTTCGTGACGATGTTTGTGACAGTGAAATTCGATTTAATGGTTGCTGTTGCGTTTGGCATTATTCTTTCCTTCATTATATACATGGTGAAGTGTAAAGAACGTAAAGCTTCTATTATAAAGGAAAAAGAAGCGACGTATACGATTCAAGGACCACTTTCATTTCTATCAGTAGATCGTATTTTTGCTTCTTTACAAGATGTGAAGTCACCAGTTAGTTTGTGTATGAAAGATGTACGCTATATGGATGTATCAGGAGCTATGGCGTTATTAAACTTTGTTGAGCAATCGGATAAAGCAGGAGCGAGTGTGACACTTGAACATGTACATCCGCATGTTGAAAAGACGATAGTGATGATGGCGAATGATGAGCAAAAAGAGAAATTACAATTTTTGAAAACTAAAGCGATATAATAATAAGAACTTTCACAATCTGCAAAGTATTTCTTGTGAAAGTTCTTATTATTTTTACTGTGTTTATTATATGTGAAATTCGTATATCTAGATGTTGCGCGTTTGTTGACAATTGATTTTCTACGCAGTATAGTAACATCTTAGATTAGCAATGTGCTATTATTAAGAAGATATACGAATTTTGAGATTCCTTTATATTCAGAAGGAAGAGCTTTAAGCTGGAGGGAATATTTGATGTACAAACAGTTACCACATGGAGTGAAGATCGGGATTACACGATCAATTGTTGTTTCTTTTGAGAAGTATATGAAAGAAATTGAATGGAATGAAGAAAAATTTGATATGCAGCAATTTGTTGAACAGTGGAAACAATATTTATACACAAAATCAACTTGGATTAATAAAGTAGACGACGAGTTGAAGGGACATCCAGATTTCCATCAAGCATTAGCGGTGAAAGTAAATGAAAAAATTAATGAGCTTATTAGTGAGCAGCCGAGCGAAGAACAATTAGAGCTGTTAAAAAAGAGCAACGTAAAGCATGTAGATGAAATGTGTAAACTAGAAGCGGAGTACCATATTGAACGTTTATTAGTAACGAAGTAGATTTTACATAAAAAAAGGGCCTATCCTAAAGGTGTGATGACCATCTTTTAGGATAGGCTTTTTTGTATGTTAGTCTTGTGGTACAAATGCTTTCCAGCTAGATAAATCCATATTTTGTTTCAAGATGGATGAAGCAGGGAAAACAAATGACCATGGTTTTGTAGTATTCGCTTTAATTTCAAGATTAGGTAACGTGAAAGCACCTTTAACAACGACTTCTCCAGAAGCATCTTCAATATGAAGAGGAAGTTGTTCTAGTTGAATGTTATCTTTACAGCCGTTACGAATTAGAAGTGTTGTATGTAAATCACCGTTCTCTTTCAGTGCGGCTTGTAAACCTAGGAAGTTAATTTCACCTTCATTTGGAGGTGTTAAATTATCTACAAAATTACGTAAAGCTTCTTTGCTTGCTTCAGGTAACTGCGCTTCCCAAGATGGATCTAAATCTAGTTGATGCTTACTTTCAAGTTCGAAAGCTAATTCCCAATCTGATTGAGATAGTTCAGCGTCAGTTATTGTTTCTTGCTCAAATGTAAATACGAACGGCATATTTACGTTTTCAGGAATATCGCCAAGAGCAGACAGGTTAAATGTTTTACGTGCGCACAGCTTTTTATCTTTATTTAATAGAAGTAATGTAACTTCTTCGAAAGAAATCGGTTTTGGGACACTGCTGCGAATGAATGCAGCTACATCGTATGCGTCATCACGTTTTTCAATTTCAATTCCTGATAAAGAAATTTGGTATTCTTGTAAACGTGGTAATTCTTTATGTAAAAATTGATAAATGTATTTTTGTTCTTGTGCTACGTCACCCCAGCTAGGATGGAAGTAAAGAACGGGCTTTACCGTTTTGTTTTGAGAAGTAGTTTCTTCTTGTCCAAATAATTGATTACTAGAAACAGTAGTGTCTTTTCCTTTTTTCTTTGCCTTTTTCAGGAATGATAACATAAATTTTCACCTCATGATTGTACGTTTTCTGGAACTGCTAAATGTCTCGCGATATAGCGGCACATTTCTTTTTCGAAATTACCATAAGTGTATAAGAAAATATCCAAACCTTCTTTTTGGTAAAGGCGAGTTGGATCTTCTTGTTGATATTGTCTTAAGCCAATACCTTCTTTCAAGTGAGTCATTGCATCTAAGTGATTTACCCAGTTTTGATCTAGGAAGTGTAAACCAACGTAGCGCAGTGATTGTTGTAAATCCGCATGGTCATTTAACTCTTGTACACGTTCGATATAGCTAGAAATTGTACCTTTTAAAACGATTTGTAAATCCTCAGGCGAATGTACGTCGTTCGCAGATAATGACGGCAAAGTTTCAGCCGCTAAAACTTCTTTAATAGATGCTGTTAAACTAGTGAAATCCCATTCTTCAGGAAGCATTCCTTCGAAAAGGTGCTGCTTAGCAATTGCATCCACAGAGTGTTCAATCATTGGAATAACAAGTTCTATCATATTTGTTTCTTCTTTTAGAAGGTTGTTACGTAGTGTGTATATAACATTACGTTGATCATTAATTACGTCATCTAATTTTAAATTATATTCACGTATTGAGAAATGGCCACCTTCACAAATTAATTGTGTACGGTTGACGAAATCATGAACTTTAGACGTATGAATAAGTCCTGTATTGTCAGGTTTCAGTGATTTTATTAGCTTTTCCACTTCTTCATGAGCAAAGCGTTTTAGCATCTCATCTTCTAAAGATAGGAAAAATTGAGAGCTTCCAGGATCTCCTTGGCGACCAGCTCGTCCTTTAAGTTGGTTATCAACACGGCGAGATTCATGACGTTCTGTTCCAATTACATGCAATCCACCAAGGGCGTGGACACCTTCACCTAGTAAAATATCAGTACCTCGGCCTGCCATATTTGTAGCGATTGTAATTTGACCTTTTTGTCCAGCAGTTGCAATTAAGTCTGCTTCTTGTTCTGCACTTTTAGCGTTTAATAATTGATATTTTATGTTTGCTTCATCTAAATAACGAGCAACAGTTTCAGATTGCAAGATAGACATCGTCCCAATTAAAATAGGGCGTCCTTGCTTATGCTGTTTTAGAACTTCTTCACGCACAGCTTTATATTTATCATCAGCTGTTACATATACTACGTCATTTTTATCTTCACGAAGAATAGGACGGTTCGTTGGAATTGGAATAACTTCCATATTGTATACACGGTTGAATTCTTTTTCTTCCGTTTTTGCTGTACCTGTCATACCTGATAATGCTGGATACATACGGAAGAAGTTTTGAATTGTAATAGAAGCTTGTGTTTGGTTTTCTTCTGTAATTTCTAAACCTTCTTTTGCTTCTAGTGCCTGATGTAAGCCGTCACTTAAAGAGCGACCATCCATAACACGTCCTGTGAAAATATCTACAAGTAGTATTTTTTCATCATGCACAATATAGTCAACGTCCAGCTGGAAAGCGACATTGGCACGTAATGATTGAATCATATAATGGTATAATGTTTGATGCTCTAAATCATATAAGTTATCGATATCAAATAAATCTTCTATTTTTGTAATACCGTCTTCTGTAAAACTAGCTGATTTCGATTCTGCATCGTATGTATAGTGAAGGGTATCTTGGAATGATTTAATAACTTTTGCACATAAATGATGTAAATCAGAGCTACCTGATTTCTTCCCAGCAATGATAAGTGGCGTTTTCGCCTCATCAATTAAAACGCTATCAATCTCATCGATAATAGCAAAGTGATAGGGGCGCTGAACTTGATCACTTTGTGAAGCAGCCATATTATCGCGAAGATAGTCAAAGCCAAACTCTGTTCCAATACCGTATGTAATATCAGCTTCGTACGCAAGTTTCTTTTCAGAAGGATCGATTTGAGGAATATTTAATCCAACTTGTAAGCCGAGAAATTCATGGACTTGGCCAATTAATTCTTTATCACGCTTCGCTAAGTAATCGTTTACAGTAATAACATGAACGCCATTTCCTTCAAGAGCACGTACATATGTTGGGAGAGAGGAAACTAATGTTTTTCCTTCACCAGTTGGCATCTCCGCAATATTACCTTCTAGTAATACAAGTCCTCCGATTAACTGTACATCGTAATGGCGTAATCCAAGCACGCGTTTTGCGGCTTCGCGTACAACAGCGAATGCTTCTACTTTTATGTCATCAACTGTTTTGCCATCCTTAAGCATATTTTTGAATGTGACAGTTTTGTGACGTAATTCTTCGTCAGGTAAATCAGACATTTGTTTTTCCAAATCATTAATTTCTTGAACGAGTTGTTCATACTTTTTTAGCTTTCTCTTTTGAGAATCTCCTAACAATTTCTTTACCGAATTCAGCATGTTGTAAACACTCCTCTTACTGACAATAGCTACATTATAGCACATGTTTATCTTGAACAAGTAGAAGTAGTAAATTGAAGAAAAAACTGGATAAAAAAAGATATATATGGCACATATTATATTTAAAACATAAAAAGAAAGAGAGTATTCAATATATAAGAAATTTGGTATGATAACTAAATGAGATAAAGTGATGATTCTCAAGATGAATGAATAATACGGATTTAATATTTTATGTAGATTATATATTGAAAGAAAAGAGATAGAAGATGAATAAAAAGTTTGTAAAAGGCGCTGCGATTTTAACCGTTACAACGTTTATATCGAAAGTAGTGGGGAGTTTTTTTCAAATTCCATTGCAAAATATAGCAGGGGATGAAGTACTTGGGATTTTTCGCCTTGTTTTTCCTGTATATATGATAGCCTTAACTTTATCAGTAGCGGGAGTCCCGCTAGCAATATCCCAGTTAATAGCTGATCTTCATGAAAAGAATGATCGTGACGGAATAGCTAAATTGTTTACGTCAGCATCTATTATCGGTGTTATATTTGGGGTGCTCGGATTTTTAATTATTATCATTGGATCGAGTAGCATTGCAAATATGCTTGGTGGGCAAGAGACGAGGCTAGCATTAATTGTTACTTCGTTTGCTTTATTAATCGCACCATATATGGCAGTGTACCGTGGATATTTCCAAGGGTTCGGAGATATGATACCTACTGGTGTATCACAAGTAATTGAACAGTTGATACGCGTATTCTTTATGCTAACAATTGCTTATATATTTGTATATTGGAATAAAGGTAGTGATATCATAACAGGCGGAGCGATGATTGGTTCTTGCTTTGGTGTTATTACGTCACTCATATATTTGCGAATGAAATATGTGAAAAGCACGTATCGCTATAAGAGCGAAACATATTCATTACAAGATTTTAAGACAAACGCGAAAAACATACTCCGTGTTTCAATTCCAATTGCAATTGGAGCGTTATCGATGCCTGTTTTAAATTTAGTTGATTCTGTAACAATTCCACATGTATTACATGAATCTTCTACAACGATTCAGGAACAATTTGGTATATATAGCCGTGGTTTTGCATTTACGCAATTAATTGTTGTATTTGCAAGTGCGATAGTATTTCCGTTAATTCCATTATTAACAGCTGCTTTAACAAAAAAAGATATAGCTTTAGCTAAACTGACAGTAAAACGTACAAATGAATTTGCGCACGTTTTAACAATGCCGATAACGATATGGCTTATGGCGCTTGCAGTACCGCTGAATGTTGCGTTATTTACAGATACAAAAGGAAGTGGCATGTTAGCTATTTTAATTGGTAGCTCGTATTTCACATCACTTATGGTATTATCAATAGGAATCTTGCAAGGGATTAATCGTTCGATGCGAGCAGCATGGATTGTCATCGGTGCAAGTTTTGTAAAAATTATATTAAATATAGCACTAGTAAACCAATTCGGTATAAATGGAGCAGCGTATAGTACTCTAATTATTTATATAATGATTTGTATCGTAAATCATATTTATATTAGAAAAGATCTTTCCTATCCAAGAGATATAGGGAGATTTTTGGCTGTGATTGGAGTATCTAGTATTTTAGGTATAGCATTATACTTTGTATCCACATTAATCAATGTGACAGATTCCAGAATTTTGGCAATGATATATAGTGCTGTAGCGCTAAGTGTAGCTTCAGTGTTATATGGCATATGTGCATTGAAACTAAACTGGATATCGAAAGAACAAATTCCATTTTTACGTAAATAAAATCGTTTATTATAGAAAATGAACAATATTATAAATGGGTATGACTTGTTAGATGTTTGTGAAAGAAATCAATTTGAAGTTATCAAGCCTTTCTCGGCAAGGAATGGATAACAATTTGTTTAATTACAAAAAGAGTTGATTGCGAAATGTTGGAGGAGATTAAGAGTGCGGTTAGTTTTATCAGGATATTATGGTTTTTATAATGTTGGGGACGAAGCAATTTTGCAATCAATTATTAAAGCGCTACATGAAGAGGATCCTACTCTTGAGCTTGTTGTACTTTCAAATGACCCCGACTATACAAGGAAAATGTACGGTGTAGAAGCAGTAAACCGCTGGGATATAAGAGCGATTTACCGAGAAATAAAGAGAAGTAATGGTTTAATTAGCGGAGGCGGAAGTCTCTTGCAAGATAAGACGAGTATTAAGAGTATTCTATATTATACAGGTATTATGCGGCTTGCTCGTTTTTTGAAAAAGCCGTATTATATTTACGCCCAAGGAATCGGACCTATTACGAAGAAGCAAAATCGTTTATTAGTGAAATGGCATGTATCAAAGGCTGAATATATATCAGTACGTGATGAAGACTCTTTTTTGTACTTAAAAGAAATTGGTATTAAGAAAGACATTGAACTTGTTCCAGATCCAGTATTAGCTTGTCAGCCAGAAGCAAAGAAATCCGATTGGCTTCAAAAACATTCGCTGCAAGGAAAAGTCGTTGCGGTTAGTGTAAGGTACTGGGATGCAAAAGAAGATTATATGAAGAAGTTAGCAGATACGCTTAAAAAGCTTAAGCAAGAGGGATACCATATTTTATTTGTACCGATGCATGGACCATTTGATCAAAATGCATCAAGGGATATCATTAATTTGATGGGAGAAGAAGCGCACATGCTCCCTTATAAAATGGATATTCACGAGAAAATCTCTATTTTATCAGAGTGCTCTCTTTTAATAGGGATGAGACTGCATGCTCTTATATTATCGGCAGTTGCAAACACGCCTATGATTGGAATTTCATATGATCCGAAGATTGATTCGTTTTTACAACAAGTAAACCAGCCAATTATCGGGAATGTAGATGGAGACTGGACGGCAGAAACATTATATAGTGTGGCAATTAAACAATTAGAACAAACAGAATATGTACAAGAAACTTTAGGACAAAGGGTAGAGGAATTGCGAGAGCAAATTTCCATAGCATCCAAATATATTATTAATGACTTACATGCAAAAGAGTCTATAAAAAGAGGAATGGAATCTTAGGATTAGAGGCCATTCCTCTTTTAATTACATAATTGAGTAGAAAAAAAGAACAGGGATCACCTGTTCTTTTTTTGCTATGTAAGTAAGAATTTGAAAGAGAAGCGTATTGAAGAAAAAATAAAATGTCGACAAAAAAATATAAAAATGTAGAATAATGTCGAAAAAAACAAAAGATTCGAGTTTTGTTTTTCCTGAATATGTATGTTTTCACGGTATTATCATCTTAAAATCATAACATTAGCATATAAAGAATATTGATATAATGCGTTTTATACAAAAAACCTTGGATCACTAGGTGGTTTTTGTTCAAAAAAATGAATTTAAGAATAATGTCGAAACTTATAGAAGTATAGTGTCGATTTATGTCGTAATATCTTCATAGTTAGATATTGAAATTGCAAACGTTTTTCTGCTATAGTTGTAAATGGTTATATAAATATTGTACAAATGTAGTTCTGATGCATTGTTTTGTACATTTAAAATATTCTGATTTTATAATCGGGTTATTTAAATTAAAAGTCGAAAAAAATGAACATTAGAATTACGAAAATTCACTTTTTTGTCGAATTTAAGGATTTAAATTTGAGTAAAAACGGTGTAATATGTTTATTATTCTATATTGTGGAATCATTTCTATATATAGGATCTTAACTACATTTATATTTACTAGTTTCAACATTAAATAGAATATCTATTTAAAACATTATGGAACTAGTATTACATTCCTGAAGGAGGAAATATATAAAATGGCAAAGACTAACTCTTACAAAAAATTAATCGCTGGTACAATGACAGCAGCAATGGTAGCAGGTGTTGTATCTCCAGTAGCAGCAGCAGGTAAAACATTCCCAGACGTTCCAGCTGATCACTGGGGAATCGATTCTATTAACTACTTAGTAGAAAAAGGCGCAATCAAAGGTACTGACACAGGAATGTTCGAGCCTGGAAAAGAATTAACTCGTGCAGAAGCAGCTACAATGATGGCTCAAATCTTAAACTTACCAATCGAAGAGAACGCTAAACCATCTTACACTGACGCTCAAGAGGGCTGGGCTGTAAAATACATCGCGGCTGTAGAAAAAGCTGGTGTAGTTAAAGGTAAAGGTAACGGCACATTTGATCCAAACGGAAAAATGGACCGCGTTTCAATGGCATCTATGCTTGTAGAAGCTTACAAATTAGATACTAAAGTAACTGGTACTCCAGAAACTAAATTCAAAGACTTAGAAGATAGCTGGGGTAAAGCAAAAGCTAACATCCTAGTTGAATTAGGAATCTCTGCAGGTACTACAGCTACTACTTGGGAGCCAACGAAAACTGTAACTAAAGCAGAAGCAGCTCAATTCATTGCTAAGACTGACAAGCAGTTCGGACAAAAAGAAGAAGCTAAAGTTGAGTCTATTAAAGCAATCAATGCTAAAGAGATCGAAGTTAAACTTGGCGCTACAGTGAAAGAAGAAGATGTGAAGAACGCGAAATTCACTCTTTCTCAAGGAACTAACGCAACAGCAGTTACTACAAAAATCGGTGAAGATAAAAAATCTGTAATCGTAACTTTAGATGGAGATGCAAAATTTAAAAATAAAGAAGCTTACGTTCTAACTGTTGAAGGCTTAAAAGCTGCTGATGGTAAAGAAATTCCAAAAGCATTAGAAGTTATCTTCTTTAATGACGAAGTAGCTCCAACTGTATCTACAGTATCTACTCCAGACGGAAAAGTTAAAGTAGTATTTAGTGAAAAATTAGATACAGCAAAAGCTGTAACTGTAATCGTTAATGGTCAAAAAGTAGACGGAAAAGTTGAAAATAATACTTTCACTTCTACTAACACTTTAAACCTTGAGAACGGTAAAGAATTCTCAGTTATCGTAACGGGTGCTCAAGATTTATCAGGTAACGCAATGGAAATGTACGAAGGTAAAGCTACTTACAAAGTAGAAAAAGATGTTACAGCTCCAGAAGTTAAAGATGTTAAAGTTAAAGATATCGACAGTGAAGGCAAAGCGACATTAGAAGTTGCATTCTCAGAAGAGCTTTCAGCAGCGGGTTCTGTAGTAGTTAAAAAAGGTAAAGAGGCAGTGGCAGGTGCTACAATCGCTCTTGATCAAGATAAAACAAAAGCAACAGTTACAGTACCAGGTGCTCTTGTAAATAAAGAAACGGCTGCAAACCTTACTGTTGAGTTTGTTGGTTACAAAGATTTAGCTAACAATGTAGGTACTAAAGTATCTAAAGAAGTAAAAGTTGCAAAAGATGTTGTAGCTCCTAACTTCGTAAAAGTTGAAGCTGATCAAGACAAAGCAGCTACATTCACTTTTGATAAAGAAGTAACTGCACAAGAAGGAAAACTTCGTGTAATCAACTTAGATACAAGTAAAGATGTAACTGCTGATGTAATTGTTACAGCAGCTAAAGATAATAAAAAAGGTATCACATTAACATTCCCAGCAAAAGGTAACTACAAAGTAGCTGCTACAAAAGGTTTTGTAAAAGATACAGCTGGTAATGAATCTGCAGCATTCAATAAAGAAGTAACAGTTGTAGAGAAAAAAGAAGAAGGTAAAAAAGACGAAGTTGCACCAAAAGCAACTGATGTTAAATTTGTTGATGGTAGCAAAAACAAACTTACAGTAACATTTGATAAAGAAGTAAAAGGTGGTCAAGGCGCGGATTCAGCTTCTAATGTAAACAACTACACATTAGCTGGTGCTAAATTACCAGAAGGTGCTTTAATTCTTATTAATGCTGATGGTAAATCAGTAACAATTGAATTACCAGAAACATTTACTTTCGAAAAATCAGAAACAGTTAAATTCACAGCAGCTAACGTTGCAAACAAAGACGGAGTAAAAATGGGTACAACAAACCTATTATTAGATGTTAAAGACACAAAAGCTCCTGAATTTAAAGCAGCTAAAATTACAAAAGTTGACGCTAAAGAAATTACTTTAACATTCTCTGAAGCTGTGAACGTTGATGCAACTGACTTTGTTATTGACCTAAATGGTGTAGCGTTAACAGTAGCAAAAGCTGAAGACAAAGCAGCTAAAGAAGTAGTACTTAAAGTAACAGCTCCAACAGATGTTAACTTAGCAACTGGTACAGTAACAGTTAAAGCAAAAGAACTTAAAGATAACGCAACTTTAAATACAATTGACCTTGAAGGAAACAAACTTGTTGCTTTCAAAACAGTAACAGCAACTCGCTAATTGAAATTCATTTCAATAGAAAGAGTCCACATTATGTGGGCTCTTTTTTTATGGTCTAATTTTCATATAAAACGATCTTTGAAAAAGCGAGCATATTTTGAAGATTGATAGTTAGTTTATTGAGAAATAAAATGACAACGTTTTCAAAAATAGAAAAACACCCCATTAATATGTAAATCTTTTGTAAATTCACACCTTTTTTCGTTAAAAAAACATTCGAAAAGAAGAAAAAAATGTCGAATCACAATAATTCCAGTCGAATATAGTCTGAAAATTGTATTTATTGTAAAAAACATTTAGGTGATGAAGTGGAAATATGTGCTATAATTCCAATTGTGTATTTGATATGAAAAATATACGAAGCGCAGTGAGAGTAGTTTTATAGGAAAAAAGTTTGTTCATTTCTATATTTTAGTATTATTAATATCTTAATAACACAATTAAAAGACTGAATTATCAGAATGTGTCGAATCTTCTTTTGAGAAAGTTCTTGATAACGAATAGTTTTGTATAGTATGATGAACTTGTTTCAAAAAATGGTATTTAAACCTTATATTTACATTTAACGGTTTGTATCGTTTTATTATGTGAACTACTTTACGCATGATATTTTGTATTTTTATTGTTTTATGGGTTTTTAAGTAACTAGTTTTCAAATTACATATGATATGAAACTAGTAGCACATAGTCCTGAAGGAGGAAAATAATAAAATGGCAAAGACTAACTCTTACAAAAAAGTAATCGCAGGTACAATGACAGCAGCAATGGTAGCAGGAGTTGTATCTCCAGTAGCAGCAGCAGGTAAATCATTCCCGGACGTTCCAGCTGATCATTGGGCATTAGATTCTATTAATTACTTAGTAGAAAAAGGCGCAATTAAAGGTAAGCCAGACGGCACATATGGCCCAAATGAAGCGATTGATCGCTCTTCTGCAGCTGTAATTTTCACTCAAATTTTAGGATTACCAGTTGATGAAAACGCTCAGCCATCTTTCAAAGATGCTAAAAATACATGGGCTGCTAAATATATTGCAGCAGTTGAAAAAGCAGGTATCGTTAAAGGTGACGGTAAAGATAACTTCTATCCAGAAGGGAAAATCGACCGTGCTTCTTTCGCATCTATGCTAGTAGGTGCTTATAACTTAAAAGAAAAAGTAGATGGCACATTAGTTACAACATTTGATGATTTAAGAGGACATTGGGGTGAAGAAAAAGCAAACATCCTAATTAATCTTGGAATCTCTGCAGGTATTGGCGGCAAATGGGAGCCAAATAAATCTGTATCTCGTGCAGAAGCAGCTCAATTTATCGCAGTAACAGATAAAAAATTCGCAAAACCAGATAACAGTGTTGCGAACGTAACAAACGTTACTGCTACTGAGCCAACACAATTAACGTTAACTGGTACAGGATTAAACAATCTAACTGCTGAAGATGTTACGCTTGAAGGAAATAAAGCGATCGCACTTGAAGCAAGTAAAGATGGAAAATCTGCAGTTGTAACGTTAAGCGGAAAAATCGCTCCAAATAAAGAGCTTCCTGTTAAAGTAAAAGGCAACTCATTTATTGTGAAATATGTATACGAAGTGAAAAAATTACGCGTAGAACAACTTACATTCGATGACGATCGTGCAGATCAAGCAGTTGTCTTCAAATTAAATGAAGAAAAAGGCAATGCTGATATCGAGTATTTAGATATCGCTGGTCATGATGTGAAATTTGTTGCGAATAATTTAGATGGTACTCCAGCAAATATCTTTGAAGGTGGTACTGCAGAGTCAAAAACTGGTAAATTAGCAGTTGGTATCGAAGAAGGTAAATACAAAGTTGAAGTACAAGTTACAAAACGTGGCGGCATCACAGTTTCTAACACTGGTATCATTGAAGTGAAAAACCTTGATGCAGAAGCAACGGCAATTAAAGATGTTGTATTTGCGGTAGATACAGATAAAGCTGGTGTAAATTACGCTAAAGCTTTAAGTGGAACAGACTTCACATTAAACAGCAAAACATTAGTTGCTGGTGAAAAAGCTGGTATCCATAAAGTGGTTGCTCAAATTAACAAAGAGAACAAAGTTGTTGATCCTAGCGCGATTAGCTTAAAATCATCTAACCCAGGTGTTATCTCTGTTAAAAACGGTGAAATTAAAGCAGAAGCAGCTGGTTCTGCAACAATTACTGTTAAAGTGGGCGATGTAACAAAATCATTTGATTTCGTTGTAAAAACGGATACTCGTAAACTTACAACTGTAAAAGCTAACCCAGATCAATTAAAAGTTGTAGATGGTAAATCGTTACCAGTAACATTCGTAACGACTGACCAATACGGCGATCCATTTGGTGCGAATACTGGTGCTATTAAAGAAGTATTCCCACAAACAGGCGCTGTAACTGAATTAGATGTTACTACAACAAATGAAGGTTCTATCGGTACATCTTCTATTCAAGTTAAAGGTGCAAAAGTTGGAGCTGGTACAATCCACTTCCAAAATCCAAATGCAAGTGGTGAAGGTTACGGATCACTTCATGTTGAAGTTACGAAGAGCAACATCGGTCATGAAGCTCCACGCTTAGAGCTTGTTTCTAAAGCTGGTCAAAAAGGTGAAGCTGCTGATACTACAATTGGTGCTGGAAGTACAGTAAACTATCAATTATCTAATTACACTACAGAAGGCGTATATGCTGATGCAGCTGATTTAGCAGGATATGAATTCAGAGTAGGTAATGAGAATATCGCTTCAGCTAAAATTGAAGGAAAAACATTAAAAGTAACAGGTAAAAAAGCAGGTGTTACAGATGTTATCTTAACTAAAGATGGCGCTACAGCTGGACACGCAACAATTACTGTTACACAAGAAAACATCCAAATTACATCTGTTAAATTTAAAGATGTAGAGGCTGAGCAATTCGAAAACCGCAAAGTTAATATCGACAGAGTACTAGACGTTGTGAAGAGTGATAAAGATGATGTTTTAAATGGCATCAAATTAAACATCTCAACAGAACATAAAGTACGTATCGTTGATGCTGAAGGTACAGAGCAAGGTAAAGTTTACCTAGATCGTAACGACAATGCTACATTTGACGGTAACGATGTTGCGCTTGGTTATGTAACAGCTGTTAAATCAAATGATACAGTTTCTAAAGAAGGAAATGACTTATTCAAATTCTTAACTGACGAAACTGCTGATAAGAAGAATGACGTCTTCAAGGGTGTAACAACTGCGTTTGGAGATAATGGTACAGTAATCTTTAAAGTTGTGAAAGACAGACTTGCACCAACTACTGAGTATGGTACAAAAGCTGTAACAATCAACGTTATTAAAGAAGAAATCTAATAATTAGATTTGCAATCCCCATGTCATAATGACATGGGGATTGTTTTTTGTTTCGAAAAAAATAGGTCTCTTTAGAGGATTCTAAAGGGACCTATTTTTTAATAATTATTTCTTAAACTTAAACATCTCACCGCTCAAATTCGAATCACTATACACAAACAATACCATGTTAATGTTGTTGTCTTTAATGTATTGATATACATCCTTTTCGTGATAGTGACGAAGGTCGAGGATGGATGTGTGTTTGAAGCTTTGTGCTAAGTGAGGCACAATTGCGTTTGCGAATGAGTCTTTTAGGACTAAAGCTCGTACATCATTTGGTGCGTTGTTATTTTCGATGACGATTTCTGGATAGTCGTTTGTGTAATAGCCGGCGTATGATGTTGTGTCTTTTTGTTTTTCTACGCCATATAGTTCATCTAATGTGCGATATACTGTACCATTTACATCTTTTGCAGCTACGCTCGTAAAGTTGAAGCCGTCTTTCGGCGGGTAGTAGCATAGTTTTTCTCCAGTCGCATCGATTAGTTGATATAACTGGTTGTTAAAGCTTCCGACTAGATGTTTATTTGGAGCGCACGTACGAGTGTAATCTTCTTTTTTTATTTCTTTTCCTGTATATATAGAAGATTGTTGCGCGATTGTGCTCATTATATATTGATAGCCTAAGAAGGCACCATCCATATTCCAGTGATGGTCTGTTTTGAAGTACATACTTTGTATTTCTTCATTTGTATAGTTTTTCTTAAAATGTTCCATGAGTTTAATTGGCTTTACGTCCGCTGGAAGTTTATTTAGAAAATAATTTAAATTTTCCTGTGCATATGTGTGAATATGAGAAGGTAATTTAAATGATAATGCATTCGTTTTGGACGGTGGTAAGGCAAAGTAAAACTCAATGTTTTGTTCTTTTAAAAACTGAGATAAGTCGTTTACAGCTGGCATTGATTGGTCGATTTCATTATATTTTGTAGTCCAAGCTGGGTTTTTTAGAAGCCATTTATCATCAGTTAGAATAATATCGTTAATGAGAGATTTGTCCATTTTAATTTGAGCAAGTGTATAGATTTTAATGAGCTCATCTCTGCCGATTAATTGATCGTTTGTATATGTCTCAAAGTCTTTAAAGAAGCTACCATTTAAGACAGTTTCTTTTGTAAGAGCTGGTTTTTGAGCGAGCGGACGATTTTCAACGGGCGAAACTGCTCGGTCAGTTTTGAGAAGCGATAATATGCCAAATGAAAAGATAATGGTGAGAAAACCGATAACTAGGACGATGTTCCCCAATTTTTTCATAATAACTTTTCCTTCCTACATAAAGTGAAACTTTAATCAGTGGGGGGTTTGTTCATCCCCCGCTGATTATCAGCCTTAACCAATCGGGCTTTTACGGGCAGCCCGATCCCAACCTAACTTCTTTGCTTTCGCTGAATTTTGAGGTGGGGGTCTTACTGCCCGGCAAATAGCGGGATAAGTTAAAACCTGAAGTAAATAAATGGATTATACGTCGAATTGATTAAATACATAATCGAAACCGTAAATAATGTTAGTAATAATATAGGACGTACAACTTGCATCCCGAACGTATACGTTTTTGGCGCAAGTTCTAATATGTTTTTAATACGTTTTAAAATTGGTGTCGCTGCGATAAAGGCAATGATAAATATGACAATGTATTCATGTATATATAGCATTGTGTTGTCATCGATGAAAGATTGCCTCTCTATGCCAAACATCGCTTTTAAATATTGGAACGAGTATGCGAAGTTATCAGCTCGGAAGAAGACCCAACCAATCATAACGATGATTAGTACATATGCATGTTGCAGCGGCTTCCATAGCTTATTTAATATTTTCTCGAATCCAGCTTTTTCAATCGAGATAATAAGGCCATAATATAATCCCCAGGCGATAAATGTCCAGCTTGCTCCGTGCCATAAACCGGTTAATACCCATACGATGAAGAGATTACGGTAATTTGCTAGTTTGGAAACACGGTTTCCACCAAGCGGAATGTATATATAGTCGCGGAACCAAGAGCCTAGTGTAATATGCCATCTTCTCCAAAATTCTGAAATGGATTTCGAGATGTACGGATAATTGAAGTTTTTCGGGAAATCAAATCCGAACATTTTTCCAAGTCCAATTGCCATATCAGAGTATCCTGAGAAATCGAAATAGATTTGAAGTGTATAGGCGATAATACCGATCCAAGCTGTTCCAACACTCATTTCAGACGGCGGTAAGGCAAAGATTTTATCTGCGACAAGTCCGACTTGATTGGCGATCAATATTTTTTTCGCTAATCCTAGAATGAAAATTTGGAGACCTTCTGTAAATCGTTCAAAAGAATGGATGCGCGTTTTAATTTGATCAGCAACGATATTGTAACGAACGATTGGTCCGGCAATAAGCTGCGGGAAAATTGATATATATAACGCTAAGTTAAGTGGATTCTTTTGAACTGCGCCATCTTTACGGTATATATCGATGACGTATGACATCGCTTGGAACGTATAGAATGAAATTCCAATTGGTAGTGGAATAGGTTCCACATGAATAGATAAGTGTAATAGCTGATTCAAAATATCTGTGAAAAAGGAAATATATTTAAAATAAGAAAGTAATAAAATATTTCCGACCACAGCCATAATTAAAAATGTGACTTTCATATTTTTTCGTTTATCATAATGATGCACGAGTAGACCGAAGCAGTAGTTTAAAAGAATAGAAAAGAGCATTAAGAGGACGAATCGTGGTTCTCCCCATGCATAGAAAATTAAACTAAATGCAAGTAATACGAAATTACGAAGCTCGGCACGCACTATAAAATAGAAAAATAATACGAGAGGTAAAAAGATAAACAAGAAAATAGAACTACTAAATACCAAAGAACTCTCCTCACTTTTTCAAAAATACATTTCGTGCAAAAAACCGACATTTCTATTATATATTTTTTTGTATAAAAGCGCCTTTAATATTTTATCATGTTAATAATTCGATTAAAATGATTAATATATATAATAGAAGAAAAGGGGAGCGGAATCCTTTTGACACTCACTATTTGGATAAGATAAGATGAATAAGGTGTGATTTGTTTGGAAGGGAAGAGATGGTGTGTTATTTAACTCATTTGAGTTTATTTTTTTATTTTTACCGATAGCATTTCTTTTATATTTTCTATTAAATAAATTTGGACATGCTACATTAGCGAAAGCTTGGCTCGTTGCGGCCTCTTTATTTTTCTATAGTTATTGGAATGTGAAATATTTACCGCTTATGTTAGTGTCGCTCATTGTGAACTACTTTATCGGAATGAGGCTCGTAAAACATAAGAGTAAACTTCTTTTAACAGTAGGATTAATATTTAATATAGGAATGCTTAGTTATTTCAAGTATTATGATTTCTTCTTACAAAATGTGAATTCGTTATTTGGAACTCAGTTTACATTATTATCTTTAACGTTACCACTTGCGATTAGTTTCTATACGTTTCAAAAGATCGCATTTTTAGTAGATACGTATCGTGGTGAAACGAAGGCATGTCATTTTCTTGATTACGCATTGTTTGTAACGTTTTTTCCGCAGCTTATTGCAGGGCCGATTGTGCATCATGCGCAAATTATGCCGCAGTTTGCTGACGATAGTAAAAAGCGCTGGCAATCGAAGTATATCGTTCTTGGTATATTCGTATTTGCAGTTGGTATTTTCAAAAAGGTAGGTATTGCAGATGTATTATCTCCCCTTGTACATGAAGGGTTTGATGTGCAGCAATCATTAACATTTGTTGAAGCATGGCTTTCGTCGTTAGCGTTTACGTTCCAATTGTATTTTGATTTTAGTGGATATAGTGATATGGCAATTGGAATCGCTTTAATGTTTAATATTAAATTACCGCAAAACTTTAATTCACCGTATAAAGCAGTGAATATACAAGATTTTTGGCATCGTTGGCATATGACGCTTAGCCAGTTTTTAACGAAGTACGTATACATTTCTCTAGGAGGAAATCGAAAAGGGATTACGCGTACATACGTAAATATTATGATTGTATTTTTAATAAGTGGACTTTGGCATGGAGCTGGTTGGACATTTATTTTTTGGGGATTTCTGCACGGTTTAGCTTCTGTTATTCATCGCTTATGGAGTAAAGCGGGAGGGCGCATGCCGGCCTTTGCTGGTTGGTTCGTTACGTTTTTCTTCATTAATATAACGTGGGTATTCTTTAGGGCAACATCTATGCATGATGCGGTGAAAGTGTTAAAAGGAATGTTCGGACTAAATGGAATCGAATTAGCAAATAGTGTATTCCCGGCATTTATAATAGAGAAGCTGCAATTTTTAAAAGAGTACGGTGTTTCATTTACAGAAGGGTACCATGTCTCTTTATTAGATCCGAAAATGGTAGCGTATATTTTCGGAGCGTTATGTATTAGTTTCTTCTTAAAAAATTCAATTCAGTTAAAAGATTCATTCCGTCCGAATGTATGGACTGCTTTATTTACTGCAGTATTACTCGTATATAGCGTGTTACATTTAACGAGTATTAGTGAGTTTTTATACTTTAATTTCTAGGTGGAGAATATGAAAAACAAACATTGGCTTATTTTCGTTTTTGTATGTGTTTTTGTTCCTCTGGCAGGTGTCGGGATATTTAATAGCTATATAGATTCTCTTTGGTTATTCCCACATAAAAATAAGTGGAATGATGTGCAGTACGGGTTTAACGAGAGACAACAGAAAACGAATTATATAACATACCGTCCGTTTACATATGATGGAGTTATACTTGGAAGTAGTAGAACGACTTTTATTAACGAGAATGACTTCACCGGGTTAAACGCATTTAATTATGCGGTAAGTAGTACAGACCCGCGTGAATATGATGCATATATTGAATATGCAAAAGAACAAAAAGGTAGTGAACTCGAGTCTATTGTACTTGGTTTAGATTTCCTTGGAACGAACAAAAATAGGGAAATTGGTTTTGATAAACCAGAAGCGTATATTAATCAGGCGCAAAGTTTATTGTATCCGGTCAAATCGTATGTAAGTATGGACGGGATTACTTATTCAAAGAATACAATTGCAAATTCCACTCATCATAGTACGAATCTTGACCGGTACAATCGAGAGAATATAAAATCGATGCGCGATTATACGAAAGAAGAACGTGATGCGCAAATAGCGGCGCAAGTAGATAAGTTTAGTAAAGAGATTTACGGCGGGAATTATGAGTATCAAAATATGAAAGAAATATTAGGAACAGTAAAGGCTCATAATCCGAACACGAAGTTTTATATTTTTACAACGCCTGTTTCAGAGCCTCTGTTCCGTACGATGATTCAATCAGGGCGATGGGAAGATTATAAAAGATGGCTTCATGACGCTGTAGATGTATTTGGAGAAGTTCACCATTTCATGTATCTTAATTCCGTTACAACGAATTTAGATAACTATATGGATGGGCATCATTTTAGACCGGAAGTTGGAAAGTTGATTGCGCATAAAGTTGTGAATGAAGAAGATGGCAACGTCCCGAAAGATTTCGGTATTGTCATTACGAAGGATAATATTGATGAGGTGTTGGAGGAGATTTATGCGTCTTTTCAATAGGGGGATTGTAAAAGGCTAGATCATAATGTGATCTAGTCTTTTTTTGTAGATTACTGCTTTATCAAACTTTGTCGGTAAATCGATATCTTATGAAAAATCGTTGATATATTTTGAGTTATGATAGATATATTAAAAAAATCGTTAATATAATTTCATGTATTACTTTCAAAAGAAGAAGCAGCATCCAAATGGATGCTGCTTTTTTTATTCCGCCTCTAAATCAACAATTAAGTAAGCGAGTATAACGACGAAGAAAATACTAACGGACGGCGCTGTTAATACGTGGCCGGACATAAAGCCGATTCCAAGTGATAGTACAACGGTGCTAGCTAATAGCATATATTTCACGGTTATTATTTTCTTAAAGTTTGTTATGATGCGAATGAATAATTTAATACCGAAGTATAGAAGTGGTATTAAGTAAATAAGGAAGCCAACGATTCCGAATGCAAAGAATAGATCGTGGAAGTCCATTTCGATTAATTTAATTTTAACCGTATAGTTACCAGCATAGCCCATTCCGAATAATTTTTGTGATAGTGGTGCGTCTTTATAGTATTGTTTGTATACTTTTAAAAACTTATCGCGATCACTGTAAATTAAACTTTTGACCTCAGAGTCTGTTAGCTCACCTTTTGCATGTTTTTTCTCTGCGTCTGGATCTTCTTTAATTACTTTTCCTTCTTTTCTATCTTTTTCTTCTTGTACTGATTTTTTGTATTCGTATATTTGCATATGAATGCCCATGTTTTTTGCGATAGGAGTATGCGGTGTAAGTGCAATTAAACCTCCTAGTACAACAGCGGCAACAACTGTATTTACGAGATATGTGAACCCTTTACCTTCTTTTTTGCGATGAATCATATATTCAATGAATGAGAATAAAAGTGCCACGCCAAGCGTTAGAACAATTGCACCATATCCTACTTTCGTTCCGACCATAATACTTGCATACATCGCAAGTATTGTTGGAATCCAGTAATAGATTTTCGAGAAAGAAGTTGTTTTATGAATCGAATAGAGCACTACGATTGGGAACATAATTGCAAAAATAGAACTTAAATCATTTCCAGCAAAGAACCAACCTCTTGAACCGATCTTTGAGTGAGGGTAGCTTGGGAAATCTGTACCAGATTGCATTGCAACAATCAGTGTGATGCTCAAAATTAAAGTTGCATATAAGAAATATGTAATGATTTTATGAAATGCATATTCTTTATTTTTTAACTCTTTAAAGACGATAATATATCCAAACAGTAGTACAATTGGATATATGCTCTTTAAAATAAATTTCACTTCTTCGCCAAATGAAACTGGGGATTTAATCATCATATTATTTACAAGACCAATTGCTAGTACGATACCGAGTAGGCATAAATAGAGAATGTACTTTTTCGCTCCATGTTGATTTCTATGAAGAAGTAGATAACCTAATGCAAGAAGCATAAAGGCGAAACGGACTACGATTCCAACTGTTGCGCTCATGTGTAATACATAGATTGAAAAAGACGTTAATAAATCTAAAATTGGTTGAAACACAATGAATAGCAATAGGAAATGCGGGAAGTAGTTATCCGTTTGTTTCAACTTATTAACCATATATTCCTCCATTTCTTCATTCCTTTAGTTCAATACCCAAGAGATGGGGATAAAAGCCTTATTAATATAGTAAGGTGAATGAATTTCAATATTTATTTTTTTGCATCAAACTTAAGAATACACCATTTTATTGCAATGGTAAATAGACGAAAAGCAATGATAAACCGACTTTAATTTCTATATTTTTTAACGAAATTGTATGTTTTATACGGAGATATATACAAATTACGAGAAAATTAGACAGAAAATTGAGAAAAAAGAAGGATTTTTAACATGCTTTCTATAATTATATAAGTATAATCTTTATGTAGAAAAGAGGGGTATATATAATGGAAGTAACAAGTAAAACAGAATCTGTTGTAGTGAAATATGAAGGGCGCGTAGCAACGGTTATGGTCAATCGTCCAGAGGTTTTAAATGCACTAGATGAACCGACGTTAAAAGAGTTATTACAAAAGTTGAAAGAAGTGGCGGAAAGTTCTGTTCACGTTGTTGTGTTATGCGGAAGTGGCCGTGGTTTTTCTGCGGGTGGAGATATTAAATCGATGCTTTCAAGTAATGATGAAAGTAAGTTTGAAGGCATCATGAATACAATTTCTGAAATCGTTGTGACGTTATATACGATGCCGAAGCTTGTTATTAGTGCAATTCATGGACCAACTGCTGGACTTGGATTAAGTATTGCATTAACAGCTGATTATGTCATGGCAGATATATCATCAGTTATTGCGATGAACTTTATTGGAATCGCTTTAATTCCAGATGGTGGCGGTCATTTCTTCCTTCAAAAGCGCGTGGGTGAAAATATGACGAAGAAAATCATTTGGGAAGGGAAGAAGTTATCGGCAACAGAAGCATTAGACATCGGTTTAATTGATGAAGTAATCGGTGAGGATTTCCAAATGGCTGTGAAGCAAAAAATTAATGAGTGGTTACAAAAACCAATCAAGGCGATGATTCAAACGAAACAAATTTTATGTGAAGTCAATCGTTCTAATTTAGAACAAACGCTTCAGCTCGAAAAGCGTGGTCAATATGCGATGAGACAAACAGCGGACCATAAAGAAGGTATTGCTGCTTTTCTAGAAAAACGTTTACCGGTATTTAAAGGGGAATAAAGTGAAACTTTAATCTGCGGGGATTTGTTTATCCCCCGCGGATTATTAGTTTTACTGCCCGTTAATTCGAGATAAAGGGAAGAAAGTGCTAACACATTTTAGTATAATTGTGTTGGCACTTTTTTTAGGAGTAATAAATGAAGAAAATTATCGGTGTTATCGTTATTATTTTACTTACATATTATGCTTTGCATAGTACACCATCTCTTGCGGTACGGATTGCATTATTCTTTGAGGGACATCCAACTGTTGCTTTCTCTGGTGAAGTGAAGAAAGAACGGGATGTGAAAAAAGAGGCGATTCCTGATGAGTACCGGACCTTATACGACGATAAGAAAGAAGAACCAGAGCATTACTTCTTTCCGGTAGTAAGAGCGCACGGATCAGGAATTGATATGTTAAGTGCTTGTGTGAAAAAAGAGTGGTTTTTCTATAAAGCAGAGCTTAGGTGTTATTAAAAGTGGGAGGAAAAGTGATGTCAACTTATAACAGATTAGTAAGAGATCGTGTCCCAGAGAAAATTTTGATGTCTGGAAAAACATATACAGCACAAAAATTAACAGGACAAGCTTACATACAAGCGTTAGCGAAAATTGGTACAGAAGAAATTCGTGAATTTGCTTCGATGAAAGAGCGTGAACATGCGCTAGATTCACTTGCAGATGCACTTGAAGTTATTGTTTCATTAGCGCGCGCAGAAGGTGCAACAATTGAAGATATAGAGCGTATTCGCAAGCAAAAAGAAGAAGAGCGCGGCGGATTTACAAGAGGGATTTATTTGATGGACGTTTCGGAAGAGTAGTTTTATAGAAAAAGCACAGCTTACTTAGTAGCGCTGTGCTTTTTTCCTGCAATTAGGCTAACGATTAAAAAGATAGCTGTTAATGTCCAGCCGATTGCGATAGAAGTAGTAGTGTGAACGGCATAAGAAACTTGTAAACATAGTAATGATGATAAAAACCAAATAAGTGCAATATGTACATGTTTTTTCGTTACATTCATTTTTGTAATCTCCTTTTCAATCACTAAACTAAATTTTACTATAATTTAGAAAATTAAACCATATGAGTAGAGGTTTTATCGTAATTTCGCTATACTAAATAGTAGAGAAAATGAGGAGGAAACGACAATGGCACATCATGCAAAAGAAACGATGGAATTAATTAAAGAGCTTGTCTCTATTCCAAGTCCATCTGGAAACACGGCGAAAATTATTAATTTTATTGAAAACTATGTAAGTGAGTGGAATGTAGAGACGAAGCGTAATAATAAAGGCGCTCTTATTTTAACGGTTAAAGGAAAGAATGATGAGCAGCATCGTTTATTAACTGCACACGTTGATACGCTAGGTGCAATGGTGAAAGAAATTAAGCCTGACGGTCGTCTTCGTCTATCTATGATTGGCGGATTTCGCTGGAACTCTGTAGAAGGGGAATATTGCGAAATTGAAACGTCAAGCGGTAAGAAGTATACAGGTACAATTTTAATGCATCAAACTTCTGTCCATGTGTACAAAGATGCAGGGGAAGCGAAGCGCGATGAGAAAAATATTGAAGTGCGTATTGATGAGCGTGTCTTTTCAGCAGATGCAGTACGTGAGTTAGGAATTGAAGTAGGAGACTTCGTTTCATTTGATCCACGCGTTCAAATTACAGAGAGTGGATACATAAAATCACGTCATTTAGACGATAAAGTAAGTGTAGCAATTCTATTAAAATTAATTAAAAGATTGCAAGATGAAAAGGTAACATTACCATATACAACACATTTCCTAATTTCTAATAATGAAGAAATTGGGTACGGTGGAAACTCAAATATTCCAGAAGAAACGGTAGAATATTTAGCAGTTGATATGGGAGCGTTAGGTGATGGACAAACATCTGATGAATATACAGTATCCATCTGTGCGAAAGATTCTAGCGGTCCATACCATTACGCTTTACGTAAACATTTAGTTGAACTGGCGAAATCGAACGCTATTGAATATAAAGTGGATATTTATCCATACTACGGATCAGACGCATCAGCTGCGATTCACGCCGGATTTGATGTGAAACATGCGTTAATTGGAGCTGGTATTGATTCTTCTCACGCATTTGAGCGTACGCATGAAAGCTCAATTGCACATACAGAAGCACTTGTTTATGTATATGTGTTATCAAAAATGATAGTAGAATAGTGAGAGGGTGGTTGATTCTATGAATCAGCCACTTTTTTGTGTATAAAAACTACTTAAATTGTATTTTATTTTACAATATTAAGAAAGTAGGTTTACTACAGAATTCTAGTATTATAGAATGATAGAGGCGCACTAATTTTTTTTGTTCGGATTTATTATGATTTGCATATTAAGATTACGCGTTATTATAAATGATTTTTGAGAGGAGTATTATTTTTTATGAAGTATCGTGCAGTCGCGGCTGGTATTTTAGCCGCAAGTTTATTATCATCTCCAGTTAGTAGTTTCGCAGCAGCGAAGAAGTTTTCGGATGTTCCTACATGGGCGCAGGAATCGGTTGACTATTTAGTAGGGAAAAAAGCGCTTGATGGAAAACCAGATGGAACGTTTTCTCCATCTGAAGCAGTAGATAAAGGATCAGCTGCAAAAATATTAGCAGCAGTTCTTGGCTTACCAATTGATCCAAAAGCGAAACCATCTTTTAAAGATTCGCAAGATCATTGGGCAGCACCATATATTGCTGCGGTAGAAAAAGCTGGTGTAATTAATGGAGATGGTACTGGGAAATTCAATCCATCAAGCCAAATTAACCGTGCATCAATGGCATCTATGCTTGTACAAGCATATTCATTAGACAAGAAAATTATTGGAGAACTTCCAACACAGTTTAATGATTTGGAACCTCATTGGGGTAAGAAACAAGCTAATATTTTAGTAGCTTTAGAGATTTCAATGGGTACAGGAAATGGCTGGAATCCTGATGGTACTGTAACTCGTGCTGAAGCAGCTCAGTTCATCGCGATGGCAGATAAAAATAAAACAAATACATCGAAAAGAATGTATATGAATAGAAACTTTATTACATATCATCAAGCATCGTTATCATCTGGTATTACTGACGTTCAACATAAGCCACAAATGATTGAAGTGACAGAGCAAAGAGCGGACGGTTGGTTGAAAGTTGTAACGAGTAAAGGTGAGAAGTGGACACCATCACAAGAAAAAACAGAGTCTATTAATGAAGAATTCACTACATATCAAGAAGCTTCACATACGTCTACAGTGGCAGGCACACATAAAGCACAACAAGTAACTGTTATTGAAGAAAAAGATAGCTGGATTCGTATCCGTATGGGGGCTGGTTTCCAATGGGTGGATAAAAATCAATTAAACCCAGTGAAGCAAGGTAACTTCCTAGAAGGTAAAGCGATTATTATTGATCCAGGTCATGGTGGAATTGATTCGGGGAACCCTGGTTATTATGAGAAAGAAAGTAAAACCGTATTAGATGTATCATTACGATTACAGAAAATATTTGAGAAAAAGACACCGTTTACTGTGTTATTCACTCGTACAGATGATACACGTCCAGGAACAAGTGGTCCTGATTCTTTAAAAAAACGTGTAGAATTTGCACAGCAAAATAATGGAGATATTTTTGTAAGTATCCATGCTAATGGTTCTGACTTGAAAAATGGACAAGGCACAGAAACATTATATTATGATTCAGCACGAGCAAGAGCAACGAATCCAAATGTAGAAGAGAGTCGTTTATTAGCAGAAAAAATTCAAAAACGTCTTGTGAATGCACTTGGAACAAAAGATCGTGGTGCGAAACATCAGGACTTATACGTAACTAGAGAAAATACAATGCCAGCTGTATTAGCAGAATTAGCATTTGTAGATAATAAAAGCGATGCTGATAAAATTGCTACACCAGAACAGAGACAAAGTGCAGCAGAAGCTATTTATCAAGGGATTTTAGATTACTACGAAGCAATGGGTAACAACGTATCTTCTTTCCGTTAATAAATAAAAGAGATTGCCATAGGCAGTCTCTTTTTATTTATAAAACAAATTATAAAGGTTTCTCTTTATTTCGGGCATATGATATCATTTAATTTTATATGAAAAAAGTATTTGAGTAATTTTGATCATAACAATTTTAAACGATAAAGGATGATAATAGATTGAGTAATCATAGTAAAACACCTGCATGTATATATACGTATGCATTTCGCGAAGAGGAGCGTGCTTTATGTTACTTGGAAATGCGCTCGTTCTTTGGGATGGAGTCTCACGTTAATATTTTGAAAAGTGATGTCAAAATTGATCCGAGTAGAAGTGCGTTTATGAAAGAGCGCGTTGAGGTTATGTATGAAGGAGACGACTTAGAAAGTATTTTAAAACAAGTAGAACAAATTGATTTGGCGGGGGCGTCATTTAAAGTTATCTTCGTTAAAATCAATGATCTTGGGAAAGAAAATAAAATTGAATATGGGGAAAGACGTCTCATTGAACGCGACCTCGGTATGCATATTGAAGGAGAAGCGGATGTTCGTAATCCAGAGCGTGTATTCGGGATTGTTCCTCTTGGAGGACGCTGGTACTTCGGACACTATGTAGAAAGTGAGCCAGTTTGGTATCATCACATAAAAAAACCGCATAGCTATTCGACATCACTGAGCACACGTGTTGCGAGATCAGTTGCAAATATCGCTGTACCAAATCCAGAGGGAGTACGAGCAATTGACCCTTGCTGCGGTATTGGAACAGTAGTAGTAGAAGCACTTTCTATGGGGATTAACATCGTTGGTAGAGATATAAATCCACTTGTGGTGCTTGGAACGAGAAAAAACATTGCACATTTCGGGTTTGAAGGAACAGTAACAAAAGGTCCAATCGAGGAAATTACTGAGAACTACGACGTTGCAATTATCGATATGCCCTACGACTTATTTACGCATGCAACACCAGAAGACCAGTTCTCCATTCTTTCTAGTGCGCGCCGCATTGCAAAAAAGGTAGTCGTTGTCACGATGGAAACAATGGACGACATGATCCATGAAGCAGGATTTGAAATTACAGACCGCTGTATCACAAGAAAAGGATCATTTTCTAGACAAATTCTTGTTTGTGAATAAGAAAGAAAGGTCACCCGTTTGGGTGACCTTTTTTGGTTTGTATTGATGTGTGATTGGTTGGTGGAATGGAGGGATGATTTGGCGGGATTTGTTGATAAGTCGATATTTTATGTCGAATTGCTGATATATTCAGAGAATCAACGGATATCAAATTACTCTTCTTTCGTTGTCTCTTGTTGTGCGATTAATAAATTGCGTAATACGTGTGCGCGGTAACTTTCTAGTTTTCGTCCTTCATGATAGCGAACACCTAATTTTTTTAGCTCAGCTACGTACCAGCCTTTTGTTCCGTAATACATGAGACCACTTCCTTTTTTCTTTTGAACAGTATATGTGCCTGGGTGAGAGAATTTTCTTTTTTTATTCATGAAATTTGCGGAGTTTAATATTGAATATTCAGTTTATTTTTATTATGATTAACTTATTATCGG
Source organism: Bacillus cereus group sp. RP43 (assembly GCF_040459645.1). Classification (NCBI taxonomy): domain Bacteria; kingdom Bacillati; phylum Bacillota; class Bacilli; order Caryophanales; family Bacillaceae; genus Bacillus; species Bacillus cereus group sp. RP43. The sequence continues at coordinate 4,268,047 of NZ_JARVHQ010000001.1, read as the reverse complement.
ATGACAGTGATTAGCCTCGCTGTAAGCCCGGATTTATGTTTGAAAATGAAGAGAGTAACTTCTTTCCACTTGAGCTTCTTTAGCAGAAGTACGAGCTATAAGGATAAGGGTAGTAAAATTCAATGCAAATGTGTACATTGTTTTTCTGGCTCTTAACATAGTAACGGAGGATGAAATATGCGTAAAGGGACTTTTTTTATGGCAGGACATTCGAGACTTCCGAAAGGTATGGCTGTTCGCAGTATGTATGAAACATTAACAATTACAATTGAGGCAGATCATAAATATCATGTCATTATTGAAGCGTCATGTACGCTTGCGACAGAGCATGGTAGAGACTTCGTCGCTCAAATGTTGAGAGGACATAGTTTGCAAGATGGTATTGAAGAAATCGTTCAAGATATTACGGACCATTATCAAGGAAAAGCGCAAAATGCTATCGTTAGTGCGGTAAAAGATTTGCATCGCCAATATGTAAGTTATTTAAATGATGAACAGCCCAGAGGAGAGTACGAGGAAACAACACCATAAAAACTGTCTAGTTTATCTAATCATAAACGAGAGCCAGTTGTATTTCTTTTTAAAGAGATACGACTGGCTTTTTATATTGAGGAGGCAAGAACTATGAAAAAGTTAAGTGAAGTTCAAGTTGTAAAACAAGAGACGAAAAAAAAGAGAATGTACGGAAAGTAAGGGGATTTGTAAAATGTGTAAAGTATGTCGAGAAAATAATAAAAAACGAATTGACAGTTGGAATATTTTGAATTATTATTTAATTAATAAGATCCATACGAGAAATTAGCCTTCTCTATATCCGATCTTGCTTTCCTGTTTTACAAATCTTTTCATACAAACTGTCTATTATTATTGTACTTTAAGAGATTAAAGAACATTCGTAATTATGAGCCAGTTGTACGTTTCTACGATTTTATGTCGTGGTATGCGTATGACTGGCTTTTTCGTTGTTAGGACAGTAAGACCGAATCTCAGCATAAGAAGATAAGGATAACTGTCTGTAAAAAGCGTCAATACGTTCTTCATATTTAAATTAGGGAGGAATTGAAATGTCGATTATTACAGAACAAAATGCGAAGATGAAATTTGCAAAGAAATATGAGGGGTATGAAATTGTTCCTCATCCAGAGCATAAGCGTTTATATCATATTGTGTTAAATCAGCAATTGCTTAAGCAGTTTTTTGAAGAGGTAAAAGAGCATTCAGAGCAGTCATTACAATACATTCCTTATTCTCGGTTTAATCTTGCTGATGGAATGAGAAAGATTTTTGGGCAATCATTTATGGATAACATTCGCGGCATTGTTCATGACCGTGAAACGGGCGGGTTTACAATTGGGGTACAAGGTGAAACGTCAGATCCAGCAGATTACGTGAAATTTGCAACAGCGTTAACACATTTAATCGGGGAGCCAAACTTTGATGCAATGACAGGAACGTATTATGCTAGATTTAATGTGAAAGATACAGATAGTAGTGATTCTTACCTTCGTCAAGCGTACCGATTGTTTACACTGCATACAGACGGTACATTCGTTGATGAGCCGACAGATTGGCTTCTTATGATGAAAATTGAAGAGCAAAATGCAGTAGGCGGAGAATCTCGTTTACTACATTTAGACGATTGGGAAGATCTTCATAAATTTAGAGAGCATTCACTCGCATCTGTTAAAATTACGTATAAAGCACCACCAAGTAAAAATTCGCAAGAAATCGTCTATCGTGAAACATTTTTTGACGTAAATAACGCACCGTGTATTTGCTTTATTGATCAGTTCGCTTATCCAGATAATATTGAACAAGCAAATTATTTGAAAGACTTATCATATTCTGTTGAAAATTCACCAGCAACACATGCATTGAAATTACCAATTGGTGACTTAGTTCTTTTAAACAACTTATTTTGGATGCACGGAAGAGCTGCATTTGAAAAAAACAAAGATTTATATAGAGAACTAATGCGTCAACGTGGTTGTTTTTCTAAATAAGTTTGTACGGCGGGTCTTAAAAAAGGCCTGCCTTTCATCATATTAAGGGGGAAGTAGGATGTATGATTTTATAATTATTGGCGGAGGAATTGTTGGACTTTCAACTGGAATGGCTTTAACGAAAAAATTCCCTCGTGCGAAAATCGCGATCATTGAAAAAGAAAAGGAACTTGCACATCATCAAACTGGACATAATAGCGGTGTAATTCATTCTGGAATTTACTATAAACCAGGGAGTTATAAAGCGAAGTTCGCCAAAGAAGGAAACGCGGCTATGGTTCAATTTTGTAAAGAAAATGATATCGCTTATGACATGTGCGGAAAAGTAATTGTCGCTACAGAAAAGGACGAACTTCCTCTTTTACATAACTTATATGAGAGAGGCTTACAAAATGATTTACATATTCTAAAAATAGATAAGGAAGAATTAGCTGAAATTGAACCGCATGTAAAAGGACTTGGGGCAATCCGTGTTCCTTCTTGCGGGATTGCTGATTATAAAGGAGTAAGTTATGCATTTGCGCGCTTAATTCAGGAAAGCGGGGGAGAAGTACATTTAGGAACAGCGGCGGAGCGTATTACTGAGAAGAAAGACGCTGTAACAATTGAGACAAACAAAGGCACATTTAAAACGAAATTTCTCATTAACTGCGCCGGCTTACATAGTGATCGCATTGCGAAAAAGACAGGCATATTAACGGATATGAAAATTGTTCCGTTTCGTGGTGAATATTACGAACTTGTCCCAGAAAAACGCCATCTTGTAAAACATTTAATCTATCCAGTTCCAAATCCAGAATTCCCGTTTTTAGGTGTTCATTTCACAAGAATGATAAACGGGGACGTACATGCAGGACCAAACGCAGTATTAAGCTTTAAGCGAGAAGGCTATATGAAAACAGACTTTGATATTAAAGACTTTATGGAAACAATGACATACACAGGCTTTTGGAAAATGGCGATGCCAAATATGAAAGAAGGCATAAAAGAAATGGTGCGCTCATTCAGTAAACAATCATTTTTAAAAAGCTTACAGCGCCTAATGCCAGAACTTACAGAGAAAGATATCGTGCCAACCCATGCAGGAGTAAGGGCACAGGCTATATTATCGAATGGAAATATGGTTGATGACTTCTGCATTATTCCAGGCATCAATTCTCTACATATTTGCAACGCACCGTCTCCGGCGGCAACGGCTAGTATAAAGATTGGTGAGGAGATTGCTAAGCAAGTGCCGGATGTGGTGGCGGTTAGGGTTTGATGGTTCCCCAGAGTGATTTGAGTCATAAGTCCGCCTCATTTTGAAGCGTAATATTACCGTAAATCATGAATTTGAAGAATCCCTTCTCACAAAGTGAAGCTTTAATCAGTGGTAGTTTTTCTTCAGCATTAGGACTATGAAATTGAAAAATATTTAAAGAAAATACGACATCACTTCTATTTCTAGTTTATTAAAATAGTATTTATAGTAAGAATTTCTAAAAATATAAAGGAGGGATACGCTTTGTTTCCAGGTACTTTATATGAAACACATGTTAAAACAAAAAATTTAGAAGTGGCAAAAGAGTTTTATACTAAACTTGGATTATTTCATGCTCGCACTATTGAAGAACGCCGTGTAGCATTTTTTTGGTTTGATAAAGAAAATAAGAAGGAACAAATGCTGGGCATTTGGGAAGTATCGGAAGAAGCATTCCATACAAGTCACTTTGCATTCAAGGTTAACTATGAAGAAATCATTCATGCAAGAGAATGGCTTCTTAATAAAGGAATAAACCCAAGGGCTGCTTTCGGTCTTGAACCTTCCGAGCCTATGGTTCAAACTTGGACACCTAGTGCAAATCTTTATTTTTACGATCCTGACGGCAATTCTTTAGAATTTCTATGTTTACTTCCTGAAAAGAAAAAAGTAAAACAAGACGTCATGTATTTGAGTGAGTGGGAAAGCTTGGAGAGTGAAGAATAAATTCGATTTTTAACTCAAATCCCGTAAAGCTATGGCTTAAATCCCCCCTGAGTTTTCGGGGGATTTTTTTGTTTTGGGGTGAATAATCACCTACTGTATAAAAAAGTAGACAGTAGTGTGTATTTTTCAAAAAATGTATACAGATTTATACTCTATGCGTTGGCATGATACTTGCAATGAAAATAGTATCAACATATAGGGGAGAGATAGAAATGAAGATTAGTAAAGTATACACAACAATTGATGCTCATGTAGCTGGGGAACCACTTCGGATCATTACAGGCGGAGTACCAGAAATAAAGGGGGAAACGCAACTAGAAAGACGCGCATACTGCATGGAACATTTGGATCATCTTCGCGAGGTTCTTATGTATGAACCGAGAGGACATCACGGAATGTACGGTTGTATCATTACACCGCCCGCAAGTGCTCACGCTGATTTTGGCGTACTATTTTTGCACAATGAAGGCTGGAGTACGATGTGTGGTCACGGAATTATCGCTGTTATTACAGTAGGAATTGAAACCGGTATGTTTGAAGTGACAGGTGAAAAACAAAAATTCATTATTGATAGCCCTGCAGGGGAAGTTGTTGCGTACGCAAAGTTTGACGGGAGCGAAGTAGAGTCAGTATCATTTGAAAACGTTCCTTCGTTTGTATACAAGAAAGACGTTCCTATAAAAATAGATGACTATGAATTCCAAGTAGATATTGCGTTTGGCGGAGCATTCTACGCTGTTGTAGACTGTAAAGAATTTGGTTTGAAAGTCGATTTTAAAGACTTACCAGCAATTCAAACGTGGGGCGGTAAAATTAAGCACTACATTGAGAGCCAAATGGAAGTAAAACATCCACTTGAAGAAGATTTAAAAGGAATATACGGTGTTATTTTCTCAGATGAACCGAAAGGAAAAGACGCCACTTTACGAAATGTAACGATCTTCGCTGACGGGCAAGTAGACCGTTCTCCTTGCGGCACAGGAACTTCCGCAAGACTCGCAACTCTTTTTGAAAAAGGTGCCTTACAAAAGAGAGCAACTTTTATCCACGAATGCATTACTGATGGTCAATTTGAGGGAGAAGTATTATCTGTAACAGAGGTAGATAAATATGAAGCAATCATTCCGAAAGTGACGGGGCAGGCGTTTATTACAGGATTTCATCAGTTTGTTGTAGATCCGAGGGATGTGTTGAATCGGGGGTTTCTGTTAGGATAAAAGGAGGAGGTGGAAAGATATGTTAGTCATAAACGCGAACGAACAAAGAAACTTAGTAAATATGAATGAAGTCATTGAATACGCGGCGCTTGCTTTAAAAGAATTTTCCGCAGAAAGAACGATTACGCCAATTCGCGGCTCATTACCATTTGCGAACGAGCAAAATACCGCATTAATTATGCCTTCAGTAGCGGAAGGGCTTGAAGCACTCGGTTTAAAAGTAGTAACGGTAGCTCCTCATAATAAAAAGATAGGAAAGAAAACGATAAACGGAGTTGTTATGCTATCAGACTTTCAAACGGGAGAACCGCTCGCACTTTTAGAAGGATCGTACTTAACGATGATTCGAACAGGCGCCTTATCAGGTGTAGCGACAAAACATTTAGCTCGTCATAATGCAAAAAACTTGTGTATCATCGGAACAGGTGAACAGGCGAAAGGAATTGCAGAAGCTGTATTCGCGGTTAGAGATATTGAAAAAGTAATTTTATACAACCGAACGGAAGAAAAAGCGTATGCATTCGCGCAATATATACAAGAGAAATTTAACAAACCAGCGTACGTCTACAGAGATTCAAATGAAGCAATAAGCGAAGCAGACATCATCGTCACAACAACGAATGCGTCCACACCAGTCTTCTCAGAAAAACTACAAAAAGGCGTCCACATAAACGCCGTCGGTTCATTTAGACCGAGCATGCAAGAACTACCATCTCACGCCATCGCGGGCGCTGACAAAGTAGTAGTCGAATCAAAAGAAGCAGCATTAGAAGAAACAGGTGACCTTCAAGTTCCGATAAAGGAAGGCTTATTTAAAGCAAGCGATCTCCACGCCGAACTTGGTCAAATTATAAGTGGGGAAAAAGCTGGTAGAGAGAACGATGAAGAGATTACTATTTTCAAATCAGTAGGTTTGGCGGTAGTAGATATTATCGTTGCGAAATACTTATATGAAAAAGCTATGGAGCGTGGAGTAGGTACTACGATTCAGTTGTGAGGCTGCCTTTGGGTGGTCTTTTTATTTTACCCTCCGCATAAATATAGTTTATCGCAAGGATTCATTAATAGATTTCAAACTTTCTACCTTTGCGAAAAAGTTTGACAATACATACGGGTAGTGGTAATTTAAAACCTATAAGAAAACTCGGTATTAATTCCGAGTTTTCTTATAGGTGTAAATAGTCGAGAGGGGTCGAAATATGAAGAAGAAGTTGTTTGCATTACCATTTGTCCTACTATTACTTATTGCATTAGCGGCTTGCTCAGGGGAGAAAGATTCTTCGAAGCAAGCAGGAACTAGTACGTCAGGGACTCCGAAAGATGGAGGAACGTTAACAGTTGGTGTTAGTGATAATCCAGATACGATGAACCCGCTTTATGCGAATGATCGTGTGTCGTTAACGATACAGCAAGCTTTATATGCACCGCTGTATCATATGGAAGACGGTAAGAAAAAGTTTGTTCTTGCTGAGAGCTTTACGCCTTCAGAGGATCAATTAACATGGACTTTAAAACTAAAGGATAATTTGAAATGGCATGATGGTAAGAAAATTACATCAGACGATATTGCATTTACATTCCAATCTATTTTAGATGAGAAACAAAATAGCTCAAGCCGTGAAAACTTTATTTTTAAAGGAAAGCCACTTGAGGTGAAAAAAGTGGATGAGCTAACGACTCAATTTGTATTACCACAAGTAAGTGCATCTTTCGAAGGGGTTATGAACGATTTCTTCCCAATTCCGAAACATGTATTTGAAGGTGAAGCAGATTTAGTGAAGAGTAAGAAAAACCTGCAACCTGTTGGATCAGGTCCATTTAAATTAAAAGAGTTTAAGTCAGATGAATATGTTGCTTTAGAGCGATTCGATGATTATTTTGCTGGTAAAGCGAAATTAGATTCTATCGTGTACCGTGTTGTAAAAGACCGTAATACAGCAAACGTTTCATTGCAAAATGGCCAAATCAATATGAAGATGATTGAGCCGCAAGACTTTAAGAAATTAGATAGCACTGGGAACTTCTCAATGGTGACATTCCCAGAAGGTAGATTGTTCTACTTAGCTTATAACTTTAATACAGACCTTATGAAGAAAAAGGAAGTGCGCCAAGCAATTGCGCATGCATTAGATAAGAAAGAAATGATTAACTCAGCATTCGTTTCTAGTCAATTTGCAGAACCGGCAAATTCAATCTTAACGCCAGACGCTATGTATTATGCGAAAGATATTAAAGAGTATAAATATGATCAAAAAGAAGCGAAAGATTTATTAGCAAAAGCTGGTGTGAAAGATAAAGAAAAAATACGCGTTATGTATGTAACGAATAATAAAATTATGGAAAGCTTAGCACTTTATACACAGCAAAAATTACAAGAAGTTGGTTTGCAAGTTGAACTGAATGCATTAGATGCTAGTGCGGCAAGTGAAAAAGGCTTAGATAAAGAAAATAAAGAATATGACATTACATTCGGTGGTTACATAATGGGACCAGAGCCAGATTCATATAAGAGTCTGTACTTAAGTAATGCAGAATACAATTATGCACGTTATAAAAATGCTGATTTCGATAAGTTATGGGAAGAAGCTGCAGTTGAAACAGATAAAACGAAACGCGCAGAGCTTTACCATAAAATCCAAGATACAGCTCGAGAAGACTTACCTTATCTTCCAATCGCATACCCGAAAGCAGTTATTGCAGTAGATAAAAAGTTTGATGGATTAAAAGAAGCAAAAGCAATTCCAGTTACAATGTTTGAAGATCTATCGAAAATTTATGAAGTGAAATAAGAAACTGTAAAGAAGCTGGTGGAAATCAGCTTCTTTATCCCGCTTTAACGGGCTAATAATCAGTGGAGGATGGACAAAACCCCCACTGATTAAAGTTTCACTTTATCTTGAGGGGGGAAGTTTGTGTATAAAGTAATTGCAAAGAGGCTTTTAAATGCAATTCCGCTTTTATTTGTTATTTCTATTATTTCTTTTCTATTAATAAAACTAGCGCCGGGCGATCCCGTTCGAAACTTTGTAACGCCGAATATGAGTCCGATTGATGTCGAGCGTATTCGCAAAAGTTTAGGACTAGATCAACCGATTTACATGCAATATCTTTTATGGTTAAAAAATATTTTAACAGGGAATTTTGGATACTCACTTCAAAATCACCGCCCAGTTTTAGAACTTATCACAGAAAGATTACCCGCAACAATCGGATTAATGGGATCATCTTTACTCGTCTCATTTGTAATCGCAATACCGCTTGGACTATTTACAGGGGTGAAAAAGAACTCGTTCTTTGACCGCATTGTGAACTTTATCTCCTATGTGGGAATCTCAATGCCAGTCTTTTGGTTCGCGTTACTATTAATCTACTTATTCTCTTTAAAGTTGAACCTCCTTCCGAGCATGGGTATGCGCACAGTCGGTCAAGATTCCTTATGGGATATTGTCCAGCACGGCATTTTACCTTGCGCGGTGCTAGCGTTCCAAAACGTCTCTGTTTATATGAGATATATTCGTTCAAGTACCATCCAGCAATTAGAAGAAGATTACGTACAAATTCAATATGCGTACGGCGCTTCGAAGAAAACAGTTTTATTTAATCACGTACTTCGAAACGTATTAATACCGATCATTACAATTTTCGGATTATCAATTCCGAGTTTAGTAGGCGGGGCGTTCATTACGGAAACAGTATTCTCATGGCCGGGACTTGGCTCACTTGGGGTGAATGCTATTTTTAGATTTGATTATCCAATTATTATGGCAATCACATTATTATCATCGTTCATGTTAATTCTCGGTAATTTAATTGCTGATATTTTATATGGCGTAGTAGATCCACGCATTCGAATGAGGGGGTGATTTGGAATGAATAATAGGAGATTTCAAACGATAAAAAATAGTTTTACGAAAAATAAGTTTGTACTGATGGGAGTTATTATACTTGCGGTTTTAACGATCGCATCAATTTTTGCATTCGTATCACCGTACGATCCTAGTAAAATGTCGATTCCAGATCGTTTACAAGAACCGAGTTTAAGTCATCCTTTCGGAACGGATGATTACGGAAGGGATTACTTAACGAGAGCGTTATATGGCGGACGAGTTTCCCTTGCGGTTGGCTTTCTAGCGATGGTTGTTTCTATTACAATCGGAACCGCTGTAGGAACAATTAGCGGATATTTCGGCGGAAAGTTAGACAACTTCTTAATGCGAATTGTTGAAGTTTTAATGTCAATTCCTTCATTCTTTTTAATGCTGTTATTAAATGCTTATTTAAAACCAGGAATTACAACGCTTGTTCTTATTATCGGATTATTAACGTGGATGGACACCGCACGTATCGTAAGGGCAGAAACGTTATCTGTAAAAGAGCGGGAGTACGTGTTATACGCAAAAGTATCCGGACAAAAATCACTCATGATTATTATAAGACACATCATTCCTAACATTTTATCGACCATTATAATCGCAGCGACATTAACAATTGCGACATCGATTTTAATGGAATCATCACTTAGCTTCTTAGGATTAGGTATTAGAGAACCAGATTCTTCTTGGGGCAGCATGCTAAATAATGCGCAAGGATATATAGGTGAAGCTTGGTATTTAACACTCTTCCCAGGGTTCCTTATTCTATTAACAGTACTGAGTTTTAACGTAATCGGTGAAGCGTTGAAAAAAGCTTTCGCACCAAAAGGGGCTGGACATGAGAACTAAAGTGTTAAGTGAAAGGAGTGAGAAGCGTGTCTGAAAAACTATTAGAAGTAAAAAACTTAAAGACTTCTTTTTTCATAGAAGACGGCGAAGTAGAAGCTGTTCGCGGTGTTTCATTTAGTTTGAAAAAGGGTGAAGTCGTCGGGATTGTTGGCGAATCGGGAAGCGGAAAGAGCGTTATGGCGAAATCCGTTATGGCTCTCGTTACGTCGCCAGGGAAAGTGAAAGAAGGAGAGATTCTTTTTCAAAATGAAAACGTGCTTTCTAAATCTGAGAAAGAATTGCGCTCTATTAGAGGAAATCAAATTTCACTTATCTCTCAAGATCCAATGTCGGCATTAAACCCAGTCGTGAAAATTGGAAAGCAAATGACGGAAGTAATTATAAGGCATCAAAAAGTGAAAAAGAGAGAAGCGCAAAATATCGCGGTCAACTTGCTAAAACAAGTCGGTCTTTCTTCACCGGAAGAAAGAGTAAAACAATATCCGCATGAACTAAGCGGTGGAATGAAACAGCGGGTTATGATCGCGATGGCAATGTCTTGTAACCCAGACCTTCTCATTGCGGATGAACCGACGACAGCGCTTGATGTAACGATACAAGCGCAAATACTAGACTTAATGAAAAACTTAAAAAACGAAACGAATATGTCGTTATTGCTCATCACGCATGATCTTGGAATTGTTGCGCAAAACTGTACACGCGTCATCGTTATGTACGGCGGGCTTATTATGGAAGAAGGACATGTACTTGATATTTTCCAATCGCCGAATCACCCATATACGAAAGGGCTATTAAACTCTCTGCCAAAAATATCGAACGGAGTAAAAGAAAGACTAGCGCCAATTCAAGGTGTAACGCCAAACTTATTACACCCGCCAAAAGGATGCCCATTCGCAGAGCGTTGCCCACATAAAATGGACATTTGTGAAACAGAACGTCCACCATATTTTGAAATCGGAAACGGAAGACGCTCTATGTGCTGGCTAAACGATAGGGCGGTAGGTGATTCCCATGCGTGAAGAAAACTTAATTGAAGTACGGAACTTAAAAAAGTATTTTCCTATTAAAAAAGGGCTATTCGGCAGAAAAACAGAGCAATTAAAAGCAGTCGATGACCTTAGCTTCACAATTAAAAAGGGTGAAACATTCGGGCTAGTAGGAGAATCCGGCTGCGGAAAATCAACGACAGGAAGAAGCATCATTCGTTTACACGATGTCACTTCAGGTAACATCCTATTCGACGGAAAAGATATCGCAGATCTAAAAGAAAGTGAACTAAAAGAATATCGAAAACGAATGCAAATCATTTTCCAAGACCCATACGCATCATTAAACCCGACAATGAACGTATTCCAAATTATTAGCGAACCGATGAACATTCACGGATATTATAAAGAGGAAGAAAGAAAAGAAATCATTTTAGACCTGCTCAAAAAAGTAGGACTAAAAGAAGAACACCTATATCGCTACCCGCACGAATTTAGCGGAGGCCAAAGACAGCGCATAAGCATCGCGCGCGCACTATCTGTAAAACCAGACTTCATCCTGTGTGACGAACCAATCTCAGCACTAGATGTCTCAGTCCAAGCACAAGTCGTAAACATGCTGCAAGATATCCAAGAAGAAACAGGCGTCACATACTTATTCATCGCACATGACCTATCCATGGTAAGACACATATCAGATAGAATCGGAGTCATGTACTTAGGAAACATAGTAGAAATTGCCGACAGCGAAGACCTATACACAAAACCGGCACATCCATACACACAAGCACTACTCTCATCCATGCCAGAACCAGATCCAACAAACACAGGCAAAGAACGGATCATTCTGCAAGGGGAAGTACCAAGCCCACTAAACTCACCATCCGGCTGCAAATTCAGGACGAGATGCAAATTCGCTACTGAAAAATGCGCGCAGGAAGTACCGAAGATGGTGGAGATTGCGAAGGGGCATGAGGTGGCTTGTCATTTGTTTTAGAGAGAGAACATCGGGGGAGCCTGGTGATATTTCAGTTGGTAATATAACAGCTGGTATGACTTGTAGTGCTAAATAATTTATATAATAAACAATAAATATAAAAAAAGCTAAGGTTCTCATACAGCCTTAGCTCTTTTTTATGTTTGTTAAACAATATCCTTTCAAAAAAATATTTAAGTCTATATTTAATTCCCTTCCATACTTCTGATGGGGTGGACATCAATGAGATGTGGTTTTTTGTTCACGGATTTTTAACATCTTTATTTACAGTGTTTTGAATGTAAACTAATAATAAAAAGTTTGCTTTCAAATTAGAAAAGGTTAGTCCCTCACTTCACTGCACTCCAGCTAAAAACCTCACACCCAAAAACAAAGGGGAATTCAATTGTTCAAACTCATATAAAGTTTCAATCTTGTCTAAGCATCCATTAGGATATACAATTGATCATCTATTTTTCTTTACATAATCTCCAGATACAGTCCATATCAACTATAGATTCTTGTCTTATGCTAAATGTAATCAAAAAGCAAGTAGATAAAGATAATGACTAAAACATTAACTCTAGATACTTTTTTGATGAATATTACAAATAAACAGGAGGTAATGAAAAATGATTAAAACATTATTAGCAGGAGCACTTTTAAGTACAGGATTGGTAGCGGGAGGTGCAGTAGGTGCAGATGATACGAAAATGGACAATTTAAAGTCAAATGAAGATAGTTCAAATCAAGTAATTACACAAAGTGCAGATGGAACAACGTCTTTCTCACAAAACTTTGATTTACCTAAGGATGCAGTGCCAGCAACTCCTAAAGGAGATGTAAAAACTGTTGAAAGAACAGAAGGTACAGGTTCTCAAGAAGGAAAAATGGTACCAACAAAAGAAGGTACAGATTCTCAACCTGGATTTGAAATGGGAGCCCCTGAAAAACCAGAACATGCAAAAACTGTTGAAAGAACAGAGGGTACAGACTCTCAAGAAGGAAAAATGGTACCAACAAAAGAAGGTACAGATTCTCAACCTGGATTTGAAATGGGAGCCCCTGAAAAATCAGAACATGCAAAAACTGTTGAAAGAACAGAGGGCACAGACTCTCAAGAAGGAAAAATGGTACCAACAAAAGAAGGAAATTAAATAATATATAGTTATAACGAAGAGCATCCAAAAAGTGGTGCTCTTTTTATATTATAGGAATCGACTGGTGTTACTCAATATAGAACTGTAGCGGGAATTCAAGCTAGAATATGGGTTACTGTCTCTTCAAATCATGGTCTTTGAAGCACTAGTTTTGGTGGTAACGTTACAACATAAATATTTTATTAGAGATTTTTTAAATTTACATACACTCTAGATAAACTACATATCAACTTCAGATACTTGTTTTATGATACAAGTAATCAAACAAAAGGAGGGCAATACAAAATGATTAAAACAGTATTAACAGGGCACTCTTTTAAGTACAGGAGATTATTAACAGGTGGAGAAAATGTTGAAGATGTACAGACAGATAAACATATTCCATATGAACAAAATGAATTGCAGCAAATTCTAGAAAAGTACGATTTGAAGAAATTTGAGTTATAAAAAGAAAATAGATAAATATAGTGAAAATAGATAAATTGACAAGAGAAAAGCACTTTGTGTATATCACAGGTGCTTTTTATTTTCATTTTGATATAGGGCTTGAATTAAATTTTTACACTAAAATATATACGGCAAAAAGGGGGGAGTTCATTGCACAAAGTTATTTATGGAATATTAATTTTAATTTATACTTTGTATTCATTTTTTGTAAGTGATGGAAGTGAAGTAAGGTTTATTATGCTGTTAACTATAGTACTTATCTTTTCTGTGGTTTTAGAAAAAGGAAATGCAAACAAAACGACTGATTAAAGGTCTTTTTGTTTGCATTTTTTAGTTGGCTATTAAAGTCCAGATGTTTTAGGGATAGCACCAAATCGCCATCAAGCTTAAAGAACGATTTATCCCCAAACAATAAAAATGAGCTTTTTATTACAAGTTAGCGCCAAATTTCGTTTTTGGGACACTATTAAATTTTTAGTTGATGAAAACACCCGCCTAAAATAGAAAACTTTTAACCTATTATCATTTATTCCGTAGCTTTTAAGGTATTTAACACGACTTTGGTTGCGTCTGCAATAAGTTTATCATCGTATTTAGCATCTTCTTTATCATGATTAGAAAGTATAGCAAGAACAATCGGCTTTTTATTTGGTGGCCAAATAATTGCGATATCATTTCTTGTTCCGTAAGATCCCGCGCCTGTTTTATCAGCTACTTCCCATCCTTTTGGTACGCCCGCACGAATCAATTTATCTCCAGTTGTATTTCTCTTCATCCAATCTACTAATAGTTCACGTTTTTCTATTGGAAGTGCAGTTCCTAATGTAAATGATTGAAGTGTCTTAGCTATCGCTTCTGGTGTACTGGTATCATGTGTTTCTCCTGGATGCACTTCATTTAATTCAGGTTCAAATCGTTCTGAAGTAGTAACAGTATCTCCCATTTCTCTCAAGATTTTTTCAAATTCAGAGGGGCCCCCTAACTGTTTAAGAATCAAATTATGTGCTGTGCTGTCACTATATCGAACAGAAGCATCTGCAAGTTCTTTTAACGTCATTCCTGTATCAACATGCTTTTCAGTAATTGGATTATAATTAGAAAGATCTTCATGAGTATACGTAATCCTTTGATCAAGAGCTTCTAATGAGTTCTTGCGTAAAAGAGCGCCCACAGCTAATGATTTAGATGTAGATGCAAATGCAAAACGATCATCTGAATGATAAGCAACAGTTTGATTTGTACCTGTGTCCAGTGCATAAATACCAAGCTTAGCATCATATTCTTTTTCAAGTTTAGCGAAAGATTGATTACCTGTATTTTCTTGTTTAATTTGATTAGCTTGATTCGTTTGTTTAGGTGGTTCAGATTGAGTGTTACTATTGGAACAGCCTATAAGTGATACACATGAAAGTAATACTACAGGTACAATCTTTTTGTAATGTAAAATGTTAAAGAACTTGTTTAAAACGAACATAAATTTTCAACCTCTTTCAAGAATATATGGATTTTGTCTAGGTATTCTAAATACCAATGCAATTAAAGATGGCATAGGGTAACAATACTACTGCAGCTAAAATTTCACAGGTTAAAGGACATCCAAAACGTTTATCTCGCTATTTGCCGGGCAGTAAGACCCCCACCTCAAAATTCAGCGGAAGCAAAGAAGTTAGGCAGGGGGCGGGCTGCCCGTAAAAGCCCGATTGGTGAGGGCTGATAATCAGTGGGGGATGAACAAAACCCCCACTGATTAAAGTTTCACTTTATATGATTGATAAGTCACGGTTTGGGTTGTTTCTTTTTTGTTTTCACTTGTAATGGTTCACCTGTGAAAGTATTACAATACAGGTTTTTTACTTTTGGGAATAATAAGTCCTTTCATTTTTTTGTAATACATAAAAATAGATGTCAAACGGGATATGTTGTATCCAATCTGGACAACTCATATTAGAAATACACTTATTAGACACTCTAAGTAATAAATTTGTTCCACTTTAAGATGAAGAAGAATTTGGGGTTTGTAAAATAACAATGGAACTACGTGTTTTTTCGTCATACAAAAACCTCTACATATAAGTAGAGGTTTTTGAATTGCATATTAATGAATTATGCTTTTTCAGATAAACGAAGATCATAGAATACATAATTTTAACTAGATTTATTATTAGCTAGTTTATCTCCACCATTAAGCTCCGCCTCAATCTGCGAAGTCTTCGATGACTCATCCATACGCCAATACGTAATAAAGCTTATCGCGATACATCCAGCTACGTAGAAATAGAATAGTGATTCCATCCCGATACTCTTTAGCCATAATGCGATGAACTCGGCTGTTCCGCCAAATATCGCAACTGTTAGTGCATACGGTAAACCTACGCCTAGTGCGCGAATTTCAGTTGGGAAGAGCTCTGCTTTTACAATTGCGTTAATGGAAGTGTAACCAGTAACGATAATGAGACCGACCATCATGAGTAAGAATGCAACAATTGGTTCTGTCGTTTTTTCCATAAAGAAGAAGATCGGTGCTGTTAGTAACGTCCCGAGAATACCGAAAGCCATTAATAGTGGGCGGCGTCCAATTTTATCGGATAGTAGCCCTGCAATTGGTTGAAGTACGACGAATATAAGTAGTGCGACAAAGTTAATCCAGCTTACAACTTCTTTCGGGAGACCGACTGTGTTTACCATGAACTTTTGTAAATATGTTGTGTACGTATAGAATGCGACAGTGCCTCCTAGTGTTAGACCGACTACTGTTAATACTGCTTTCGGGTGTTTCATAAGAGCGCGAACGGTTCCTGCGCTTTCGCGGTTTTTCGATTCCATATTTGAGAACTGCTCCGATTCATCCATCGTACGGCGAAGCCATAATACAGCTACTGCGCCCATTGCTCCAATAATGAATGGAATACGCCATCCCCAAGCTTTCATATCTGGTTCGCTTAGTAATTGCTGAAGAACAATTTGAACGCCTAACGCAACCATCTGTCCAGCAACGAGCGTTACATATTGGAAACTTGAATAAAAACCGCGGCGTCCACTACTAGCCATTTCAGATAAATACGTTGCGGAAGTTCCGTACTCTCCGCCGAGTGATAATCCTTGCAGTAAACGGGCAAGAACTAAAATAATTGGTGCCATAATACCGATGCTTTCGTAACTAGGTGTACAGGCGATAATTAAAGAACCACCGGCCATAACCGTAATCGAAAGCGTTAATGCTGCCCGGCGTCCGTGCCGATCTGCATAGCGTCCCATTAATAAACTTCCGATAGGGCGCATTAAAAAACCAACTGCGAAAATAGCTGCTGTGTTTAGTAACTGGCTCGTTGGATCTCCTTTAGGAAAGAACTCTGCTGAAAAATAAACAGCGAAAGCAGAGTAAACGTACCAGTCATACCATTCAATTAAATTGCCGACAGAACCTTTGAAAATATTGCCGGCGACTCGGTTAGATTTTGCTTGAGCCATAATAATTCCTCCTCTTGCTTATAAATAAAAGGTATATATGAAAGCGTGTTCATCGTAGTTGAATTGTACTGTCCTTTAATTAAAATCTCAATATTATGACAATTTTATTCTTTTTGTACTTTATGTACATGGAGTTTTTAATAGTTGATTCATTTTCAGTTTTGTCATAATAATAGAAAAAGGAGATTGATAGTTTTGAATATTTTATCAAAGGATATGAAGTATGAAGAAATCACGAAAAGTGTCGTTACAAACGAAAATAGTAAGCTTAATTATCGCGTTAATTTTATTTGTCGTTCTCCTGTTAGCGGGGATATTTGTTTACATTCAGTCCGTTGATACGAAGCGTCAAGTGGAGCAGCTAGCACTGCAAACAGCTAAATCTCTTTCTTTTATGCCAGCTATAAAAGATGCTTTTCAAAATAACGAGCATAAAAGTACGATTCAATCCATTGCGGAACAAGTTCGTGAGCAAGCTGGCGCAGATTATGTCATTATAGAAGATCGCTTTGGGGTTATGTATTCCCATTCTAATTCGGAGTTAATTGGTACAAAGAGTAACAATCCATATAACTATGAAGCACTCACTTTTGGTGGCTATTATACGCTTGAAGGAAATGGTGAAAGTGGTCCGTCTTTAATGGCGAAAGCACCTATTATTGTTCATAACGGAGACTACGATCAAGTAGTAGGTGTTGTAACAGTAGAGTTTTCAATAAAAGGTATTGAATCTAACATACTGAGCAGAACGAAAGAAATTATACTCTTTTCTGTAGCTGTATTATTAGCCG